>JBQEAN010000022.1:0-50015 GCA_052109075.1 Alcaligenes sp.
TTAGCTACATAAAAACCGGATGCGGCGTAACGCGGCATCCGGTTTTTTTATGGGTCGTCTACTCGTGCAGCCCTGCAGACCACAGTGTGCTTACTAGCTATCCAATACCCACCTCCTTGTCCCGTCCCGGGTTCTCGTATCGCCAAGCCCTCAACCGAGTCATATAACTTGACATCTGGGTCCCCCAAGGAAGGCGCAGGTGTCTTTAAACGACAAATACCTACCCAACTATCGTTTTCACGAAAGACATGCGCGGACATAGCAGCTACGTAAGCGGATGTGCTGGCAGCAGCACCGCAGCCTGACAAAAGACGATTCGCGCCTTCATAGCCATGCGCCGCCAAAGTCGTGATAAAAAAAACGCACCCCATAAGGAGTGCGTTTTTTTGTTTTCCCCTGCTGCAAGCGCTGCAGGGGAAAGGTACCGGCAATTAACGCTGAGCAGGTACGTCGCGCTGGACTGGGCCCACGTACAACTGACGTGGACGGCCAATCTTGTAATCTGGATCGGACAGCATTTCATTCCACTGAGCAATCCAACCCACCGTACGAGCCAGAGCGAAGATCGCTGTGAACAAGGACGTTGGGATGCCGATGGCGCGCTGCACAATACCCGAGTAGAAGTCTACGTTAGGGTACAGCTTGCGTTCGACAAAGTAAGGATCTTCCAGCGCAATGCGCTCGACTTCCATAGCCAGCTTGAACAGAGGATCGTTCTCCAGGCCCAGGGCTTCCAGAACTTCCTTGCAGGTTTCTTGCATCAGCTTGGCACGTGGATCGTAGTTCTTGTAGACACGGTGACCAAAGCCCATCAGGCGTACGCCCGAGTTCTTGTCTTTGACCTTCTCCATGAACTCGCCAACCTTGTCGATGCCGCCATTGGCTTGCAACTCTTCCAGCATGTTCAGGCAAGCTTCGTTTGCACCACCGTGGGCAGGGCCCCACAAGCAAGCAACACCCGCAGCGATCGCAGCGAAAGGATTGGTGCCGGACGAACCGCACAGACGAACAGTAGAAGTCGAGGCGTTTTGCTCGTGATCTGCATGCAGGATGAAGATACGGTCCAGAGCGCGCTCAACCACTTCGTTGACTTTGTAGTCTTCGCAAGGGGTAGCGAACATCATGCGCAAGAAGTTGCCGGTGTAGGACAAATCATTCTTGGGATAGATGAAAGGCTGTCCCAAGGAATACTTGTACGCCATCGCAACCAGAGTAGGCAGCTTGGCGATCAAGCGAATGGCCGACACATGACGGTGATGAGGATTCGTGATGTCCGTGGAATCATGGTAGAACGCCGACAAGGCACCGACCAGGCCAGTCAGTATTGCCATGGGATGGGCGTCCGGGCGGAAGCCACGCAGGAAATGCTGCATCTGTTCCTGAACCATGGTGTGGTTCGTGACCAAAGAATCAAATTCCTGCTTCTGATCCGCGTCAGGCAAGTCGCCGTTCAGGATCAAATAGCACACATCCATGAAATCGCACTTTTGTGCCAACTGGTCGATCGGGTAGCCACGGTACATCAACTGGCCTTTGTCGCCGTCAATGTAGGTGATACCGGATTCGCAAGCCGCCGTTGCCATAAAGCCCGGGTCATAGGTAAACATACCTGTCTGACCGTAAAGCTTACGGATATCGATCACGTCCGGACCTACGGTGCCCTTGTGTACAGGGAACTCAACCGAAGGGCTTCCGTCGGAGAAGGATAGCGTGGCTTTTTTATCTGACAATTCCATCACTTTTTTCCTCAATGGTTATAGCTTTCGCATAATGTCTACTAGTCGCTGAATGTCCGCTGTGGCGTACTGCCCTTCTGGCTCAGCACGAGCCAGAAGGACATCCAGCAAAACTGTATCGTCCATTTCGAACAAGCGGGTCAGGGCCGACACGTCCTGATCAGTCAGCTCGTTTTCGTATTGATCCAGAAAACGGGTGATCATCAGGTCGTTTTCAAGCAAGCCCCGGCGCGCACGCCAACGTAGCCGCGCACGCTCCAATTCCGTCAATGTTCTCATTGGTACATACCCACCTTTTTAGATACTGCGACGCACCAGCATTTCTTTGATCTTGCCGATGGCATGCGACGGGTTCAGGCCTTTTGGACAGACATCCGTGCAATTCATAATCGTGTGGCAGCGGAACAAGCGGTATGGATCTTCCAGATTATCCAGACGCTCGCCGGTCGCTTCGTCACGCGAGTCAGCAATGAAACGGTAGGCTTGCAACAAACCAGCAGGACCGACGAACTTGTCGGGGTTCCACCAGAACGATGGGCAAGAAGTCGAGCAGCAGGCGCACAAAATGCACTCGTACAGACCATCAAGCTCCTCGCGAGCCTCAGGCGTTTGCAAACGCTCTTTCTCTGGCGGAGGGGCATCGTTGATCAAGAATGGCTTGACCGAATGGTACTGATCGAAGAAGTGGGTCATGTCCACGATCAGGTCACGGATAACCGGCAGACCTGGCAGCGGGCGCAACACCACAGGTTCTTTCAAGTCACGCATATTGGTGGTGCAGGCCAGACCGTTCTTGCCATTAATGTTCATGGCATCGGAACCGCACACACCTTCGCGGCAGGAACGGCGCAGCGCAATACTGTCGTCCATGTCGTTTTTAATGCGCAGGATCGCATCGAGCAGCATCTTGTCGGTAGGTTCCAACTCGACTTCGATCTTTTGCATGTAGGGACGCTCGTCCTTATCAGGATCGTAGCGATAGATTTCAAATTTGACCTTACGTTTTTGGCTCATGTCAGTATCCTGCTTAGAAAGTCCGAGGCTTGGGCGGAATGGTTTCGGCCGTCAGTGGCTTCATCTGGACGGGCTTGTATTCCAGTTTGCTGCCTTCCGAGAACCACAGGGTGTGACGCAGCCAGTTCTCGTCGTCACGCTCTGGATGGTCGTTCAGGGCGTGAGCACCGCGACTTTCCGTACGATTGGCGGCCGACTTGGTCGTGGCACGGGCCACTTCAATCATGTTGGCCACTTCCAGGGCTTCAATACGCGCAGTATTGAACACCTTGGACTTGTCTTTGAAGTAAATGTCTTTGACTTCGGGAACCAGGGATTCGATCTGGTCGACACCCTTGTGCAGCAGATCCAGGGTGCGGAACACGCCGCAGTGAGCCTGCATGGCCATACGAATCTTGTTGCCCACGTCCTGTGCTTTTTCGCCCGAGGTACGGGTTTCCAGACGGTTGACGCGGTCCAGGGAGAATTCGATGGACGATTCGTTCAGTTCCTGGTGGAAGTGATCTTTCTCGGGGTGCGAATCCACAATGTGATTGCCCGCAGCGCGGCCGAAAACGATCAAGTCCAGCAAGGAGTTCGTGCCCAGACGGTTGGCACCGTGCACCGACGTCGCGGCACACTCACCGATGGCGTACAGACCGTTGACGATCTTGTTCTCGCCCGTTGCCGTTTGAGTGACAACCTGACCGTAGTAGTTCGTGGGGATCCCACCCATCTGGTAGTGAATGGTGGGAACCACAGGGATCGGGTCTTTGATCGGGTCCACGTTGGCAAACTTGATCGCGATTTCGCGAATCGAAGGCAAACGTTTCTTGATGACATCAGCGCCCAGGTGATCCAGCTTCAGAACCACGTAGCTGCCGTCGCCACAACCGCGACCTTCCTTGATTTCCTGGTCCATGGAACGGGACACGAAGTCGCGTGGGGCCAAGTCTTTCAGGGTAGGAGCATAACGCTCCATGAAGCGCTCGCCGTCTTTATTCAGCAAGATCCCGCCTTCACCGCGCACGCCTTCAGTAATCAACACGCCAGCACCAGCTACGCCAGTGGGGTGGAATTGCCAGAATTCCATGTCTTGCAAAGGCAGACCAGCACGAGCAGCCATACCCAGGCCGTCGCCGGTATTGATGAAGGCGTTGGTGGAAGCAGCCCAGATACGGCCAGCACCACCGGTAGCCAGCACAACGCGCTTGCCTTCCAGAACGTAGATTTCGCCGGTTTCCATTTCCATGGCGGTTACGCCCAGAACGTCACCCGCTTCGTTACGCAGCAGATCCAGCGCCATCCATTCCACGAAGAATTGGGTGCGGGCGGCAACGTTACGCTGGTACAAGGTGTGCAACATGGCGTGGCCGGTACGGTCAGCAGCGGCACAGGCACGTTGAACAGGTTTTTCACCAAAGTTGGCCGTGTGACCACCAAACGGACGCTGATAAATCGTGCCGTCCTGGTTGCGGTCAAAAGGCATACCGAAGTGCTCGAGCTCGTACACAGCGTGTGGAGCTTCACGGCACATGAATTCGATGGCGTCTTGGTCGCCCAGCCAGTCCGAACCTTTGACGGTATCGTACATGTGCCAGTACCAATGATCCTCGCTCATGTTGCCCAGAGAGGCACTGACGCCACCTTGAGCCGCTACCGTGTGCGAACGGGTTGGGAACACCTTGCTAAGAACAGCCACGGACAGGCCGGCCTGAGCCAATTGCAGGGAACAACGCATACCGGCGCCACCGGCACCGACCACCACTACGTCAAACTGACGGCGGGGCAAAGATTTTGTGATGGAAGCCACGGTTTAGAGACTCCAGATAATTTTTGCAAAAAAGACGACGCTGGCTACAAGCCACAGCAAGGTCAACACTTGCAGGAACAAGCGAATACCGGCGGGCTGAACGTAATCCATCCAAATGTCACGAACGCCAATCCAGGCGTGCCAGGACAAAGACAGGAAGAACAAAGTAGCGAGCAGCTGACCCAAAGGCAGGGAGCCGACCGTGAACGAGAACAGGCCACGCCAGGTCTCGAAATTCAGTTCACTGCTAAACAGGATGCCGCCAATGATGACCAGCGTGTAGATGGCCATGATGACCGCGGTAACCCGCTGCGCCAAAAAGTCCAAGGTACCGTAGTGGGCACCCACTACCAGCCGGTTTGCGCCAATGCGCTCACGATTAGCCATTACCAGACCCCAAACAGTTTCAAACCAAACACGACGGTCAGCGCCAGGCTAACCCCGAAAACCATACCGGCCGATTTTTTGGCGGACTCTTTGTCGTTACCCAAGTGCAGGTCCAGGGCCAGATAACGAATACCTGCACAGAAGTGGTGCAAGTAACCCCAGATCAGAGCCAGAAGAACCAGCTTACAGACAGGGTTATCAACGTAGCTGCGCATAGTCGCGAAGGACTCTGGAGAGCTGACGCTCAAAGAGAACAGTGGCAATAAGACAAGCGGCAGGCAAAGAAACAGCAATGCGCCACTGACGCGATGCAAAATCGACGATTTTGCAGCCAGGGGCAAGCGGTAACTCAATATCTGCGGCACGCCGATATTGCGATACTGCGGGCGCTGCTTGGGTGCGGTATCAGACATGATGGCCTCGAAGTAGATAAAAAAAAGTCATAAAATTTTTAACCTTGGTATTTTCACCTATTTGACACTACGGTGCAGTATCAAATACCGTATGCCGCCACACTAGCTGAGTGTGTTTCGGTAATGGAAGCGCTCTGTCAGGTATAAACCCCGGCGCAATTCCATCGGTCGGTCACCATAGGTATAGGACACGCGTTCCACATGCAGCAAGGGTGAGCCAAGCGCTACCTGCAAGACCGATGCGGCCTCGCTGGTGGCACTGACAGCACCAATCTTTTCATCGGCGCGCACCATGCTCACGCCAAACTTGCTCTCGAACCAGGCGTACATCGGGCCTTTATTCTGTTCAACAGCTTCCAGGGTCAAGCCCTTGAACACGGAACCGGGCAACCAGATGTCGTCAAAAATAGTAGGCATCTGATCAAAGGACAGCACACGGCGCAGGTTCACCACCATATCGGACGTGCGCAGATCCAGCAGCACGGCCACATCGGTGGGGGCCTTCATGCGGCGCACATCCAGAATACGGCTCTGGGAGGCAACGGGTTTGCCGTCATCAGGAGCCAGACGCAAAAAACGGAAACGCACACGCGCTTCATGGTGGGTGGCAACAAAGGTGCCTTTACCCTGGCGACGGATCAGGAGATTGTCGGCAGCCAGCTCGTCGATAGCTTTACGCACCGTGCCCTGGCTGACCTGGAAACGTGCGGCCAACTCCAGTTCGCTGGGGATGGCTTCGCCGGGCTTCCACTCGCCACGATCCAGCCCTTGTAGCAGCAAAGCCTTGATCTGTTGATACAGAGGGCTATAGGCCGCGCTAGGAGCGGATTTTTCGATTTCCTGGGTGCGTAGCGGCGGCACGTTATCAGACATGGGCTCACAAAAAATGCGCGGCAGATACAGCCTTGGACGCGCATTTGTTCATAAAATAGACAGTGCACTAATTTTCGCATGACCGGCCCCGAATGTCTAACGCTCTTATGTCTTATATAAGATATAAGACGTTTGACGGCGCTATCGTTTTGGTCTAGTCTGCGCAGTGAAAAAAGAGGCTTTCCCTCTTGCGAAAAACCGTTTTCCAGGCCAACAGCGCGGCCCGCAAAAGATTTAAACTGTGTTTTTCGTCACCGTCTTCAAACCCAAAAACGGAGTCTTACTCTCATGTCCAAACCCGCAATGCGTGTCGCCGTTACCGGCGCTGCTGGCCAGATTGGTTACGCCCTGCTGTTTCGCATCGCCTCTGGCGAAATGCTGGGCAAAGACCAGCCTGTAATCCTGCAGTTGCTGGAACTCGCCGACGAGAAAGCCCAGAAGGCCCTGAAGGGCGTCATGATGGAACTGGACGACTGCGCCTTCCCGCTGCTGCAAGGCATGTCCGCCCACAGCGACCCTGAAACCGCATTCAAAGATGTTGATATCGCCCTGCTGGTCGGTGCCCGTCCTCGCGGCCCAGGCATGGAACGTAAAGACCTGCTGGCTTTCAACGCCCAGATCTTCACAGCACAAGGCCGTGCCCTGAACAAAGTGGCCAGCCGTGACGTAAAAGTACTGGTGGTCGGCAACCCTGCCAACACCAACGCCTACATCGCCATGAAGTCCGCCCCTGATCTGCCAGCGAAGAACTTTACCGCCATGCTGCGCCTGGACCACAACCGCGCCCTGTCGCAGTTGGCTACCAAGTCCGGCAAGGCTGTTGCTGACATCGAGAACCTGATTGTGTGGGGCAACCACTCGCCCACCATGTACCCAGATACTCGCTTTGCGACAGTCAGCGGCGAGAAGATCGACGCCGTCATCAACGACCAGGCCTGGAACCGCGAAACCTTCATCCCCACCGTGGGCAAACGTGGCGCCGCCATTATTGAAGCCCGTGGCCTGTCCTCGGCCGCTTCGGCTGCCAACGCTGCCATCGACCACGTGCGTGACTGGGTTCTGGGCTCCAACGGCAAATGGGTCACCATGGGTATTCCTTCGGACGGCTCCTACGGCATTCCTGAAGGCATCATCTACGGCGTGCCGGTTACCACCGAAAACGGCGAGTACAAGCGTGTTGAAGGTCTGGAAATCGACGCCTTCTCGCGTGAGCGCATGGACCACACCCTGAACGAGCTGCTGGAAGAGCGCGACGGTGTGAAAGACCTGCTGGGTTAATTGACCCGCTAGTGTCTGCAATCCCCGCCTGATCGGCGGGGATTTTTTTTGCCTGCTGCCTGCTGCCTGCTGCCCGCTGATTGCACCCCACAAGCACGCCACAACACTAGCTCGCACCGCTCCCATCGCCTTTACCTTCCTGCAAAGGCTGTACGTACACCACCATTCGCAAATGCCGACTCTCATCAATGATGAGCGAGGTTTGTTCAAACTCACACAACTTCCCCTCTAGCATCAATGTACGCAGCGCACCGCAAGGCGGATGCACGTCATGTTGCTCCCACCACACTTTGAACTCCGGTGACACTCGCTTGAGTTCATTAGCCAGTTCATGAATATCCGTACCATCTGTGGCCCGAGCAAAGTCACGACGAAAACCAGACAACATCTCCAGCGCCTGCGATTCCCAGGGCACAAAGCGCGTATGCAGAGCAGGATTCGTAAACATCTGCCACAGAAAATTGCGCTGTCCATCTGGATACGCCCCCAAGCCCAGCAAATCATCCGCCAAGGCATTAAAGCCCAGGACATCCCAGCGTAAATTCAAGACAAAGGCCGGATGAGGCAAGTCGTGCATCAGGCGTCGCACCAATGGCGGCAAGACACACCAAGTAATTCCTGGCTCGGCAGGCAGGCGCTCATGCGCCAACAAAAACAAGTGCCGACGCTCGGCCGCATCCAGTTTCAGAACACGCGCCAAATTGTCCAGAAAGCCGGCCGACACCCCAATATCACGCCCTTGCTCCAACCACGTGTACCAGGTCAGCCCCACCCCCGCCAAAGCGGCCACTTCTTCACGGCGCAGCCCCGGCGTACGGCGACGCCCACCACTGGGCAAGCCCAACTCCTGCGGCAAGAGGCGTTCACGGCATGCACGCAAGAAGGCAGCCAAATCCGGGCGCGTTCGTTCCAGCGTTCTCATGATTCAGACCCCATTGCTTTAAGTAATAGCATAAACAGTTAAATTGTAATTGCTTAAAAAGAGTTCAAGAATACACGGGTTTCCACCTTAAACAAGCATCATGAACTCCAAGCCGTATTCCTCAAACACCCGACCCTGGCTGGGCCTGTCCGTGCTACTTCTGGCGGGCTTCGTCACCATTTTTGACCTGTTCGTCGTCAATGTCGCCATCCCGAACATCCAGAGCCAACTAGGCGCCAGCTTTAGTCAGATTGGCTTTATCGTGGCGGGCTACGAACTGGCTTTTGGCGTTCTGCTGATTACCGGGGGACGACTGGGCGATTTATTTGGCCGACGCAAGCTCTTTATCATCGGCATGGCGGGCTTCACACTAGCTTCTGCCTTATGCGGTCTGGCACCCAGCGCTTTTTTGCTGATCATCGCCAGGGTACTGCAGGGCCTGACTGCCGCCCTGCTCTTTCCCCAAGTCTATGCGTCCATTCGGGTCAACTTTGACGGCGATGACAGCCGTCGCGCCTTTGGCCTACTAGGCATGACACTAGGGTTGGCCGCAATTGCCGGACAGATCCTGGGAGGATGGCTAATTCACGCAGACCTGTTTGGCCTGGGCTGGCGCAGCATCTTTCTGATCAATATCCCTATTGGTCTGCTGGCGATTGCGGCAGCGCGCTATATCCCTGAAACCCGAGCCCCTCAAAGCCAAGGACTGGACGGCACAGGCGTCATTCTGATCAGCCTGAGCCTAAGCCTGTTACTGATCCCTCTCATCCAAAGCTCGGAGCACGGCTGGCCCCTTTCCAGCCTGACAAGTCTGGCCGCCTCAATTGCCTTGCTATTCGTTTTTTATCAGCATCAGGAAAGACGTCGACGCAACGGACATTTGCCCTTGGTCGATATGCAACTGCTGACACAGCCCCGCTTTGCTCTAGGTGCCCTACTGGTCTTGCTGGTGTACTCCACCGCCAGCTCGTTCTTTCTTTGCTTTGCCTTATTGCTGCAAAGCGGTTTTGGCTTAAGTCCTTTCCACGCAGGCAGTATTTTTGCACCCGCCAGCGTAGGCTTTATCGCTGCCTCTCTCTACGCGCCGCGTCTTGTCACCCGCTACGGCACCCACGCTATGACGGCGGGAGCCATAGGCTACGCCGTGTCCTTTGCCTGGCTAATCAGCCAAGTGGCTTGGGCAGGTGCACAGCTAGAACCTGCCCACCTGATTCCTGCTTTGATTGTCTTGGGAGCCAGTCAAGGCCTGATCATGACGCCCTTGCTGAATCTGATACTAGGCTTTATAGACGAGGCTCAAGCAGGCATGGCCTCAGGTGTAATCTCCAGCATTCAACAAATTGGTGCCGCTCTGGGGGTTGCCGTGGTCGGTTTCCTGTTTAATGCCGGACGAAACTCAAGCAGCGCTACCCTTAGCCAGGCTGAACAATATGTCTCTGCCTTTGGGATGGGGCTGATGTACAACCTGGTGGCCTCCTTGCTGGTCAGCCTGCTCTTGCTAGCTTTAAGCAGGCTCCATCGGCACTAAAAAACAGCCTCTCAAGAGACGGAAGCAGCGTATTAGCTTTGCTTAAACCCACGGAGCATTGACAACCTTCTCAGCCCTTACGCAACTTCCGCCACAAGGTGCTGCGGCTAATCCCCAGTTGCTGGGCCGCCAGGGCCCGATTACCACCACACTCTTCCAGCACCCTAGACAGATGCTCCTGTTCGCTACGTTCCTGCTGATCACGTAGCGCTGGCATGGCAGGCTCTGCCATTACGGCCCGCAGCTCCGGCGCAATATCTTCCAGCACTACGGCCTGATCACCTTGCACCGTGCCCAAGACCATCAAGCGTTCGATCAGGTTTTCCAGCTCGCGGATATTGCCGGGCCATGGGTAGTGACGGCCCAGCTCCAGCAGCTCGGTCAGCCAATCCGGATTCAGCGTGACGGCCCCACCCAAACGTTGCGCCACTTTTGCCAATAAATGTTCGACCAGTTCCGGCAAGTCCAGCGTGCGCTGGCGTAAAGACGGCAGGCGCAGCACTAGGATATTCAGGCGATAAAACAGATCCTGACGGAACACACCTTCTTTAACTTGCGCGGCCAGATCGCGGTGAGTGGCGGCAATGACACGCACATCCACTGGGGTGGGTTCAATCGCGCCGATACGTAGCACTTCTTTTTCCTGCAAAACTCGGAGCAAACGGGTTTGCAGCGGCAAGGGCATTTCACCGATCTCGTCCAGAAACAAGGTACCGGTGTGGGCGGCTTCGACCAGCCCCACTTTGCCGCCACGACTGGAGCCGGTAAAGGCACCCTCAACATACCCGAACAGCTCGCTTTCCAGCAGGCTATCGGGGAATGCAGCACAGTTCACTGCCACGAAAGGCTGCGCTCGCCGGGAACTGGCACTGTGAATACCTTGTGCCAAAAGCTCTTTACCCGTGCCGCTCTCGCCAATAATCAAGGTGGTGGCGGTGCTTTGCGCACAAGCTTGCGCCTGGGCACGCAACTTCTGCATAGGCGAGCTTTGCCCTACCAAATCAGATAGCTCGTAGCGGGCATGCCGCGAGGTCGCTCGTTGACTGCGTGAACGCAAGCTGCGATCCAATCGCTGGATAGCCGCCGGGTCCTGGCAAAGCAACACCGCACCACTCAAGCGCCCCTGTTCCAAAATCGGCATGCGGGTCACGATCGCTGTGCGGCCACCGACTTGTTGCACAGTATCCAATTGCACTTCCAGGCTACGCAAGGTCCCCGCCAGATCCAGCTCAGGATAGAGCGAGCCCAAACGGCGACCAATCACAGCCTGTGCAGGCTTGCCCAACCACGCCTCCATCGCCGGGTTGACGGTCTCAATGCGCTCGTCCCGATCCACTGACACCACACCGTCACGTAACTGCGCCAAAATCGTATTCAAGCGATCCCGGCGAGCCGCTTCTGCACGCGCAACACGGGCCAACTCGATAGCCGACCCCAAAGCCTGACGTACTGCGCCTTGGGAATAAAGCAAGACGCCCTGCATATTATTTTCCCGAGCCAGATCGACCACCAAACCGGGGGCCAGCACCCACTCCACCCCCAGCTCTTTCAAGTCCTGAACACAGCTACGTGCATCGGCCTCGCTGCGGTAACTACGCAGTTCTACCGGCAAGTCGAAGCGCTGCACAAACTCCATCAATTCCAGCGGCATTTCGCCATAAGTGACCACGGCCTTGCGCTCGGCCTGTGCCAAAGCCAGGCTACCCATAATGTCAAAGCCACCAGGATGGACTAATACAACCGGCAAATCCAAATGGTCACGCAAATAACTGCCGTTGGAGCCGGCAGAGATCAACACATCAATTTCGCCCGTCTGTCGCAAAACCTGTACGGCTTCCACCGCCTCGCCGTAGGCTTTATCGACAATCAGAATTTCCGCCTGGGCACGGAATTGCGGCACCAGTTCTTCCAGCAAGGAACGCAAGCCGTGCAGCCCAAAGGCCACCAGACGCAAACGGGCAGGAGAGGAAGAGATATAGGGCATAACGTTTCACCTATGACTCAAAAATGCGACACTGTTTCAATATCAGTTTCAATATTGAAACACAGAACAACGAAGTACAGCACTGACGCAGCGAAGGAACCAGACTGAACCTTGCAAGGAATCCCTACCCCACTTGGCTTTAGTCCACTTCAAGCATGAAGACAGGAACTTGGCACAGTGTTTGCTTTAGTAGAACCAACCAGTCTCAGCACTGTGCTGACGACCATTTTTAAATGATGTGATCTGGAGCCCAGAATGAGCCAAAACCAACTGACATCGGCCGGCGCACGTTTCCGCCAGGCCCTGCGTGAAGAGCAGCCTCTGCAAATCGTTGGTGCCATCAACGCCAACCACGCCTTGCTGGCACAACGCGCTAACTACCGTGCTATTTACCTGTCAGGCGGCGGTGTAGCAGCTGGCTCTTTGGGCTTGCCTGATCTGGGCATCAACACCCTGGATGACGTACTGACCGACATTCGTCGCATCACCGATGTGTGCGACCTGCCTTTGATGGTGGACATTGATACCGGCTTTGGCGCCTCCGCCTTCAACATTGCCCGCACCATCAAAAGCCTGATCAAGTTTGGCGCGGCAGCTTGCCACATTGAAGACCAAGTAGGCGCTAAGCGCTGCGGTCACCGCCCCGGCAAAGAAATCGTCAGCACCAGTGAAATGGCGGACCGTGTGAAAGCCGCTGTTGATGCCCGTACCGACCCGGAATTTTTCATCATGGCGCGTACCGATGCGATCGCCGTTGAAGGCGTGGACGCCGCCTTGGAACGAGCCCAGGCTTGCGTAGAGGCGGGTGCGGACGGTATTTTTGCTGAAGCTTGCTACGATCTGGATACCTACCGCCGCTTCACCGAAACCTTGAACGTGCCTGTGCTGGCCAACATCACCGAATTTGGTCAGACCCCGCTGTTCACCGTTGAAGAGCTGGCTTCGGCCCAGGTCGCCATGGTGCTCTACCCGCTGTCCGCCTTCCGCGCCATGAACAAAGCAGCAGAAACTGTCTACCAGGCGATCCGTCGCGACGGACATCAGAAAAACGTGATCGATTTGATGCAGACTCGTGAAGAACTGTACGATCGTATCGGCTACCATGCATACGAGCAAAGCCTCGACAAGTTGTTCCAGAAAAACAAGAAGTCCTGAGCCCTTACTGGCTCCCGCCCCGCTCGTAGCGGGCGCGTGGCGGGCATAATTTATCCAGGCAGTCGGCCCAGCTGACTGCCCTGCAACCAGGAGACCTTTATGAGCAGTACTGAGAACACCCCTAGCACTGGCTTCAAGCCCAAGAAATCGGTTGCCCTATCGGGCGTTGTAGCTGGCAATACTGCCCTGTGCACAGTAGGCCGAAGCGGCAATGACCTGCACTACCGCGGCTACGATATTTTGGACTTGGCGCAGGCTTGCGAATTCGAGGAAGTGGCCCATTTGCTGATTCACGGCAAATTGCCCAACCGCGACGAGTTGCGCGCCTACAAACAAAAGCTCAAGCGTCTGCGCGGCTTGCCCCTGGCCCTGCAAAGCGCACTGGAAACCCTGCCTGCCCATAGCCACCCCATGGACGTAATGCGCACGGCCGTCTCGGTGCTGGGTTGCGTCTTGCCTGAAAAAGATGACCACAACCTGCCCGACGCCCGCGACATTGCGGACCGCTTGATGGCTTGCTTGGGTTCGGCTCTGCTGTACTGGTACCACTACAGCCACAACGGCGAGATGATCGACGTGCAGACCGACGATGACAGCATCGGCGCTCACTTCCTGCACTTGTTGCATGGCGAGAAGCCATCGGCCGAATGGGAACAGGCCATGCACGTGTCGCTGAACCTGTACGCCGAGCACGAATTCAACGCATCCACCTTCACTAGCCGCGTCATCGCTGGTACAGGTTCCGACTTCTACTCCGCAATTGCCGGAGCCATTGGCGCGCTGCGCGGCCCCAAGCACGGCGGTGCCAATGAAGTGGCTTTTGAAATTCAGAAGCGCTACGAGAACCCCGACCAAGCCGAAGAAGACATCCGTAAACGCGTGGAAAATAAAGAAGTCATTATTGGCTTTGGCCACCCCGTCTACACCATCTCCGACCCGCGCAATGAAGTCATCAAATCGGTGGCTAAAGAGCTGGCCGAAGCGGACGGCAACACGCGCATGTACGAGATCGCCGAACGCCTGGAAAGCGTGATGTGGGAAGTGAAAAAAATGTTCCCCAACCTGGACTGGTTCTCGGCCGTGTCCTACCACACCATGGGTGTGCCTACCGCCATGTTCACGCCATTGTTCGTAATCGCGCGTACGGCTGGCTGGGCGGCTCACGTCATTGAGCAGCGCGTGGACAACAAGATTATTCGTCCTACCGCCAACTACGTTGGTCCTGAAAACCAAAGCTTTGTGCCACTGGACCAGCGCCCATAAGTCACAGATCCTAGGCTATTATTCGCCTGTGATTTGACTCACGGCCCCGCCGCATTGTGCAAGCGGGGCTGTCTTGCTGGTGACTTAAATGCTCTCTGATTTCGTACGCTATGCCCTGCCCCTGGCTGGAACCCTGATGATTGCCTGTGCCCTGACCAGTCTGGTCTCGGGTGCGTATCTTTTGCTTTTTAACCTGCGCCGCAGCAACCAGGCCTTGCGTCATCCTTACCTGGACCAATACCCCTGGGAAAAGCTCACTTTTTCCCTGAAAGCAGGCGTGCTGCTGGATTATTTTCTACGCCTGAACTTCCCCAAACGCCAAAGCTCGCTGTTTGGCAATGCCAACCGTCTGCTCAAGCACGTACAGCCCGAAGACGTTCCCATGGGCATCAAATGGCCCCTGATGGGACTGTGGGGCGGCTGTTTTCTAGGCATGATCTGCATGCTGGCTGTTTGGATTCTGATTGCCTTGCACTCCAGCCCCACTTGAAGGAGATTGCTATCACTACCGAGATCCACCACGACCCGCAGGCGCGTCTGTTTTATTGCGACGTTGAGAACCTGCGCTGTGTTATCGAATACGAACTGGACGATGCCATCATGAGCATCACCCACACCCGCGTTCCGACCGAGCTGGAAGGCCGCGGTATCGCCGGACAACTGACTCGCTTTGCGCTGGAAACGGCAAAAAACCAACAGTGGAAAGTGCGTCCGCTGTGCAGCTATGCCGCGGTCTATTTCCGCCGTCACCCCGAGTACGCCGAACTACTTGCCTGAGCCCCTGCATTATTCAGCCTGATGTAAGTCTTATATAAGATATAAGACCATTGCTTCGCTGCCCGCTTCAAATTACAATTGGGCCAAGAAGCGATTTATTGCATTTCCATCTCAACCATTTATCCGATAGGCCCCTGCATTATGCTGAACTCTTACCGCGAACATGTTGCCGAGCGCGCCGCTCTGGGCATTCCCCCGCTGCCTTTGTCGGCTCAGCAGACCGCCGAGCTGATCGAGCTCATCAAGAACCCGCCTGCTGGTGAAGAAGCTTTCCTGGTCGACTTGATCACGCACCGCGTCCCCGCCGGTGTGGACGATGCCGCCAAGGTTAAAGCCTCCTACCTGGCCGCTATCGCGCTGGGCACAGAATCCTGTGCTTTGATCAGCCGCGAGCGTGCCACTGAGCTGCTGGGAACCATGCTGGGTGGCTACAACATCAGCCCACTGATCGAACTGCTGGACTCGCCCGAACTGGGCCAGATCGCCGCCAACGGCCTGAAAAAAACCCTGTTGATGTTTGACTCTTTCCACGACGTTCAGGAAAAAGCCGAGAAGGGCAACGCCTTTGCCAAGGAAGTCATGCAAAGCTGGGCTGACGGCGAGTGGTTCACCAGCCGCCCCGAAGTCCCTGAAAGCCTGACCGTTACCGTTTTCAAAGTTACCGGCGAGACCAACACGGACGATTTGTCCCCCGCCCCTGACGCCTGGAGCCGCCCGGATATTCCACTGCACGCTCTGGCCATGCTGAAAAACCCACGCCCAGGTATCGAACCTGAAGAGCCCGGTAAGCAAGGTCCTGTCAGCTTCATCGAGTCCCTGAAAGAAAAGGGTCACCTGGTTGCCTACGTGGGCGACGTGGTCGGTACCGGCTCTTCGCGTAAATCGGCCACCAACTCCGTGTTGTGGTTCACCGGCGAAGACATTCCTTTCGTTCCCAACAAACGCTTTGGTGGCGTGTGTCTGGGCAGCAAGATTGCTCCTATCTTCTACAACACCATGGAAGATGCAGGCGCACTGCCGATTGAACTGGATGTTTCCGAAATGGGAATGGGCGACGTGGTTGAACTGCGTCCCTACGAAGGTAAAGCCTTCAAAAATGGCGAACTGATCTCCGAGTTCCAGGTCAAGTCCGACGTACTGTTTGACGAAGTACGTGCCGGTGGCCGTATTCCACTGATCATTGGCCGTGGCCTGACCACCCGTGCTCGCGAAGCACTGGGTCTGCCTCCCACTAAGCTGTTCCGCTTGCCACAAAGCCCTGTTGATTCCGGTAAAGGTTTCTCCCTGGCCCAGAAAATGGTTGGCCGCGCTTGCGGTTTGCCTGAAGGCGAAGGCGTGCGTCCCGGTACTTACTGCGAACCTCGCATGACGACCGTTGGCAGCCAAGACACCACGGGCCCAATGACTCGCGACGAACTGAAAGACCTGGCTTGCCTGGGCTTTTCGTCTGATCTGGTCATGCAGTCCTTCTGCCACACAGCGGCCTACCCCAAACCTGTTGACGTTAAAACTCACCACGAACTGCCTGCTTTCATCAGCACACGCGGTGGTGTTTCCCTGCGTCCCGGCGACGGCATCATCCACTCCTGGCTGAACCGCATGTTGTTGCCCGACACTGTCGGTACCGGTGGCGACTCGCACACCCGTTTCCCTATTGGCATCAGCTTCCCCGCTGGTTCCGGTCTGGTGGCTTTTGCCGCTGCCACAGGCGTGATGCCTCTGGATATGCCCGAATCCGTTCTGGTGCGCTTCAAAGGCGAAATGCAAGCTGGCGTCACCCTGCGTGACCTGGTTAACGCCATCCCTCTGTACGCCATCAAGCAAGGTTTGCTGACCGTTGAAAAAGCCGGCAAGAAAAACATCTTCTCCGGTCGTATTCTGGAAATTGAAGGTCTGCCTAACCTGAAGATCGAACAGGCTTTCGAGCTGTCCGACGCATCGGCCGAGCGCTCCGCCGCGGCATGTACCGTACGCCTGAACCAAGAGCCCATCATCGAGTACCTGAACAGCAATATCACGCTGCTCAAGTGGATGATCGCCAATGGCTACGAAGACGAGCGTACGATCACTCGTCGCATCAAGGCCATGGAAGCCTGGTTGGCCAATCCTGAACTGCTCGAACCTGATGTAGACGCAGAATACGCCGCTGTTATTGACATCGATCTGGCTGAAATTCACGAGCCTATCGTGGCTTGCCCGAACGATCCTGACGACGTAAAAACCATGTCCGAAGTATCTGGCACCGTGATCGACGAAGTGTTTATCGGTAGCTGCATGACTAACATCGGTCACTTCCGTGCAGCCTCCAAGCTGCTGGAAGGCAAGCGCGACATTCCAACCCGTCTTTGGGTCGCTCCGCCGACCAAGATGGACCAGCAACAGTTGACTGAAGAAGGCCATTACAGCGTTCTGGGTGTCGCCGGTGCTCGTATGGAAATGCCCGGCTGCTCGCTGTGCATGGGTAACCAGGCACAGGTTCGCGAAGGCGCTACAGTCATGTCCACCAGTACCCGTAACTTCCCCAACCGTCTGGGCAAGAACGCCAATGTGTTCCTGGGTTCGGCTGAACTGGCTGCCATCTGCTCGCGTCTGGGTCGCATCCCAACCCGCGAAGAGTACCTGGCCGATATGGGCGTGTTGCAAGCCAATAGCGAAGACATCTACCGCTACATGAACTTCGACCAAATCGAAGAGTTCAAGGAAATTGCTGACTCCGTAGGTCTGTAAGCCCTAGCGCTTGCAAATAACGCCTTCGCCGCTTCTTGCGGCGAAGGCGTTTTTATTTGTCCCTTTGAAGTGACGCTCCCGGGTACGTGTCAGCCAGCTCTGTAGTAGACGCTGCCCGCAGCTATCAACCTGCACATCCGCGGCTAGCTGCCCGAGGGTATACCCCTGCCAACCCTGTGGTTATTCCTTATGTACTGCTGGCGTTCGAATCGCATATAAAACGAAAGCAAACTGAAAGAAAGCTGAAAGCAATACCAGACTGCTTCAATTTGCCCTCGAACGCTAACAGCCACTTCGGAGACACACCCCATGAGAAACAGGATCAAAAAAAGCACCGCGCCCCAAGAACAAACCGGCGCATCCCGGCGCAAGTTCCTGAGCGGTGCGGCAGCCGGCACCGCGGCTGCAGCAACGGTGGGCTTTCCTGCCATCGCTCGCGCGCAGGGTCCCATCAACTTCCGCTTCCAAAGCACGTGGCCCACCGTCGACATCTTCCACGAATTCGCCCTTGATTTCGCCAAAAAGATCAATGACATGACCGGTGGCGACCTGAAGATCGAGGTGCTGCCCGCAGGGGCCGTCGTACCGGCCTTTGGCCTGCTTGATGCCGTCTCCAAAGGGACACTCGACGGCGGCCACGGCGTACTGGGCTACAACTACGGCAAGCAGAACGCCTTGGCCTTATTTTCGTCGGGTCCGGCCTTCGGCATGGACGCCAATATGGTGCTTGCATGGCACAAATACGGCGGCGGCAAGGAGCTGTTGGCCAAGCTGTATGATGCCATCGGTGGCAATGTTGTTTCGTTTCTGACCGGTCCGATGCCCACTCAACCGTTCGGTTGGTTCAAAAACCCCGTTACCAAAACCGAAGACCTCAAGGGCCTGAAGTTCCGCACTAACGGCCTGGCTATCGACCTGTTCACCGAAATGGGCGCTGCTGTAAACGCATTGCCAGGCGGTGAAATCGTCCCTGCCCTGGATCGCGGCCTGCTCGATGGCGCCGAGTTCAACAACGCCGCATCGGATCGCGCCCTGGGGTTCCCGGACGTATCAAAGGTTTGCATGCTGCAAAGCTTCCACCAGGCCTCGGAAACCTTCGAGATCATGTTCAATAAGGACAAGTACAACGCGCTGCCGACGCAATTGAAGGCCATCGTTGACAACGCCGTCGAGGCCTCATCGGCTGATATGTCCTGGAAGGCGGTCGACCGTTACTCGCAGGACTACCAGCGCTTGCAAAAGGAAGACGGCGTCAAGTTCTACAAGACGCCAGACACCATCCTGCAACAACAACTGGTCGTCTGGGACCAGATCGTCGCCAAGAAGGCCGAGACCAACCCCCTGTTCAAAGAAATCGACGCATCGCAACGTGCGTTCGCGGCACGCGCCATGGCGTGGGACATGGACACCAACAACAACCGCCGTATGGCCTACAACCACTACTTCGGTCGCAAGGCTCCCCAAGCCAAGAGCTAACTCCCTACCGGTAATCGCACCGCGTCATCCCATCCACCCGGATGTGGATGACCCCTCCTTCCCCACCCCAGGCCGGCCGCGCCCAAAGCCGCAGCCGACACACATCAGACCCTTTCCGCGCTAGCAAGGTGAACTTACCATGCAGAAAATCCTGGTCTTGATCGACCGGTTCAATACGTGGATAGGCCAGTTGTTCGGCTGGCTAGTCCTGGCATTGACCCTGTTCGTTTCGTTCGAGGTCTTCTCGCGATACGTGCTGTCCAACCCACACGCCTGGGCCTTCGACATGATGAACATGCTGTACGGCAGCCTGTTCATGATGGCGGGCGCCTACACGCTCTCCAAGAACGGCCATGTTCGTGGGGATGTGCTGTACGGGTTTTTCCCGCCCCGCCTGCAAGCGGGCCTGGACCTGATCCTGTACATCCTGTTCTTCATTCCCGGGGTTGTTGCCATGTTCTGGGCCGGTTACTACTTCGCCGCCGAGTCCTGGGCCATCATGGAGCACTCGAATATCACGGCCAACGGCCCACCCATCTACCCGTTCAAAGCCATCATCCCGCTGGCCGGTTTCTGCCTTCTGCTACAAAGTTTCGTGGAAATGGTGTACTGCGTACGTTGCCTGCGGGAAGGACAATGGCCCTCCCGCGACAAGGACGTTGAAGAAGTCGATGTAGACAAGCTCATGGATATGGTGGACGTCAAAAGCGACGACATTGAAAAGCTGGATGTCTTTGTCACTGAGCACGGCAAGAAAGGGAGCCCGACATGAGAAAAGAAATCTGGTTCGGGCTCACCATACTGTTCGGAATCGTCTTGAGCATCGCCATCTTCATGCCGGCACCCGCCGACATGAGCAACGGCCATTTGGGCCTGCTCATGCTGGCCCTGATCGTCGTCACCATCATGCTGGGCTTTCCCACGGCCTTCACGCTGATGGGAATGGGGGTGATCTTCACCTGGCTCGCCTATCGCGACATGGGTACACAGCAAGCTATCCAGCAGACCCTGGACCTGATGGTCCTGCGCACCTACGCCGTCATGACCAACGATGTACTGATTGCCGTGCCCCTGTTCATCTTCATGGGCTATCTGGTTGAGCGCGCAAACCTGATCCAAAGCCTGTTCCAGGGCATGCACCTGGCCATGGCACGAGTCCCGGGTTCGCTGGCTGTGGCCACGATTATGACTTGTGCCATCTTTGCCACGGCAACGGGTATCGTCGGCGCGGTGGTGACACTGATGGGGCTGCTGGCGATGCCGGCCATGTTGCGGGCCGGCTACAGCGTACAACTGACTGCCGGTTCCATCACCGCCGGGGGCTGCCTGGGTATCCTGCTGCCCCCATCCGTGCTGTTGATCCTGTACGGCGCCGTCGCTGGCGTCTCAGTCGTGAAGTTGTATGCCGGAGCTTTCTTCCCTGGCCTGATGCTGGCCGTAATGTACGTGCTGTACGTAATCATCCTGGCCAAGCTCAGGCCCAGCGTCGCGCCTCCCCTGTCTCCAGAAGACCGGATCGTGCCGCTGCCGGACTTCGCAAAAGCCATCAAGGAGACCATCACGGATCGAGCCGTGCCCGGCCTGATCAGCGCCATGAAGGGCCGTCGCAACATCGGCGTACCCATGAACCTGCTGCTCAAGAACCTGGCGATAGCCCTGCTGCCCGCGGCGATCTTTTTCACAGTCATGGGTTTCAGCTACCAATCGGTCACCGCGCCCAAGGCAGTCGAGCACTACGAACTGCAACAAATGGGCGGCGGTTTCAACGATTTCGGCAGCGACTACAGTGGCGGCGGACTGGCAGAACCCCCGGGCGCTGGCGGTTTGTCTGAACCCGAAGGCAGTGAGCCAATCGTTGCGCTGGGTGCAAACGAACAGGGTGCCGATGCCCCTTCCTCTGAGGCAGTGGGCACCGCAGAAGCCGCTACGGCAGAGCGTCAGCCCGCGCCAACGACGTTCTGGATCTTTCTGATTGTAGGCAGTCTGGCATTGCTGTCCTATTACGCAATACTAAACTTTGCACGGCTGGAAATCTTCAAGATGCTGCTCAGCTCGTTCTTCCCGCTGACCATCCTGATCCTCGCCGTGCTGGGCAGTATCGTAATCGGCCTGTGCACCCCCACCGAAGCGGCGGCCTTGGGCGCATTGGGCGGCATTCTGCTGGCCTTCGCCTATCGCCGCTTGAATTTCGCCATGGTGCGCGAATCGGTGTACCTCAGCGCCAAGACCAGTGCCATGGTCTGCTGGCTGTTCGTCGGTTCCAGTATTTTCTCAGCTGCCTTCGCCTTGCTGGGCGGTCAGGAACTGATCAACAACTGGGTGCTGTCAATGGATCTGACGCCAATCCAGTTCATGATCCTGGCGCAGGTCGTCATTTTCCTGCTGGGCTGGCCACTGGAATGGACAGAGATCATCATTATCTTCATGCCGATTTTCCTGCCGCTGCTGGCGCACTACCAGATCGATCCGCTGTTCTTCGGCCTGCTGGTCGCCCTGAACCTGCAGACGGCATTCCTGTCGCCGCCGGTTGCCATGTCGGCTTTTTACCTGAAAGGCGTCTCGCCACCCCATGTCACGCTGAATCAGATTTTCCTGGGCATGCTGCCATTCATGGGCATCCAGATCCTGGCGATCATCATCCTGTACATGTTCCCCGGCATTGGCCTTTGGCTACCCAGAGTACTGTACTGATCACGGCAAGGTGGCACCGGGTCGAACCAGAAGCCGCCGCATTTCCGGATGCGGCGGTTTTTTTCGTTTCACGATCGCTCCTAGGGAGCTTCCCTCATTCACACACCCCAGTCGTGGCAAAGGGTAAACTAGCCTGTCCCTATACCGGTTTTGTATGTCCATGTCGCAACTCAATTCCAAACTGCTCGCCCAACAACCCAAAGAGATTCAGCGCCTGCTCAATTACACGGACGCGCTGGTCCGTTCTGGCTCGCAGATCGAAGATCGTTACTGGCAAGGGCTAACCGCTCAAACGCTGGACAAACTCTATAGCGGACGGCGCAATAGCATCGTTGAGCAAACTCTGGAGTTGCTGGGCAGCGAGCAGCAAAGCCAGCATTACGAAATTCTGATGGAGCTGGCCGAGTCCCACGCCGAATGTCAGCAAATCGAGCACAATGGCGTGCTGTACGACGCGCTGCTGTTCTCCGCGCCACTGACCGCCTGGACACGTTATCAGTTGCCTCAAGGCGCGCTCAAGCCACAACAGCACAAAGAGCTGGAAGAGGCCTTACGCGCTACCATTCTGGCCGAAGGCACTATGTGCACCCTGCTGCCCAATCTGGTCAATTACGACGAGATGCCCCAGACCTACCAGCAGACCTACGAGTGGACTCGCAGCCTGACCGCGCAAGCCCTCGGCCGCAGCCAAGCGGCCGTCCCCCTGAACAAGCCGGAAGAAGCCAGCAGCCTGCTGGCCGACGCCCGCTTCCTGATTGGTGTCGCCCTGGCCCCCGCGGGGCAGCCTTTGTTCCGTTGGCAGCAACATGCCGAAGCCCTGCATGCCGAACAACTGCGCCACGTAGAGCAATGGATAGAGCGCTATGCCGCCATCGTCACGCCCTTGTTTACCGGCTGCCAATTGCAGTTTCTGGCCCCTAACGCCTACTACGTGAACAACCGTGAATCAGACCGCGAAATCCGCCCACTGGCCCTGAAAGCAGGCATCACCTGGTTGCAAACTGCCGTCAAACTGTCGCCCGATCATTTACGGGCCGTCATCGTCGCTTGTGGTGAAGAGCAGATCGAAGAGTACCGCGTGGGCTTCAGTACCATTTCCTCGCCTACCGTGATCTATGGCTGTATCTGGCCTGTGTTAAGCCAGGAAGAGGCCGAATCCTCTTTCCATAGCGAAGACCACGTCGATATTCCAGATGTCATTGCCGCCCTGCTCAGCACCTTGGGCCTGATCCAGATTCAGCGCCTTCCCGGTCTGCATTCCACCGAGACCTGCGACGATTGCAATGCGCCTTTCTTCCCGGACATCAACGGCGAGATGCAGCATCCGGAACTGCCCGACGAAATCGATCTGGACCCCGTACAGCTGCACTAAATTGAATACCGCTACTGTTTCCCGGCCTGTCTCCATCGACCTGTTTTGCCGAGTCATCGACAATCTGGGCGATATAGGCGTGTGTTGGCGGCTGGCCCGCCAGCTGGCTGCCCAAGCAGCTGTGACCCAGCTGCGCCTATGGGTTGACGACCTGCACAGCTTTGCCCGCATCCAGGCCGATGTACGCAGCGACCTGCAAAGCCAGTACGTACAAGGCGTGTGGATCGAACACTGGCATCCGGACCGCCACGACTACCCGACTCCCCACCCTTTTATTATTGAAGCCTTCGCCTGCGAGCCTCCAGAGGCGATGACGCAATCATTGAACGACACGGAACATGTCTGGATCAACCTGGATTATTTAAGCGCTGAACCTTGGGTGCAAGGCTGCCACGGCCTGCCCTCCCCCCAACAAAACGGCGCCAACAAGTATTTCTTTTTCCCAGGCTTTAGCCCGCAAACAGGAGGTCTCTTACGGGAGCCCGACCTGCTGGCCCGCCGCGACAGCTTTCAACAGGACGACCAGGCTTACCATGCCATGCTGAGCCGCCTGGGTGTGGCACAGGAACACAGGCAAGCCCTACTTAAGGGCGAGATGCAGCAAATGTTCCTGTTTTGCTACCCCGATGCACCCGTGCTCACCCTGCCAGACGTGTTATCCACACTTGAGCAAAAAACCCTGCTACTGGTGCCCGAGTCCGTCGCACAACGCATTCCGGAACTAGCCCAAGGCCAGTTGCTGGTCCAACGCATCCCCGCCGTCGATCAAGCCGACTTTGACGCCCTGCTCTGGCGCAGTGCGCTAAATATTGTACGGGGTGAAGACTCATTGGTGCGGGCCATCTGGGCCGGCCAGCCCATGTTATGGCAGCCCTATGTGCAAGAAGAGCAAGCCCATCTGGACAAGCTACGTGCTTGGCTGGACACCGGCACCTTGTCCAAAGCCGTCCAGTCCCTGCATCTGGCCTGGAGCAGTGCCGATCAAGCCGGTGCCACTGCTGCACTGGCACACTGCCTGGAACCCCAGGTGTTGCGTCTATGGCAACAAGAAGCCCGTGCATACAGCGCAAAACTGGCCGAACAAGCCGATTTGGCCAGCCGCTTGCTGAGTTTTTATACCCAAATCGCCCGAAACCGCTAAAATAGCCGATTACCTCTTAAAAGCTCCCTGACACTGCGTTTGGCGGAGCCTGTCCCATTCGGAGTTTTTTTAATGAAAACCGCACAAGAACTGCGCGTTGGTAACGTCGCGATGGTCAATGGCGACCCTCTGGTCGTTCAGAAAACGGAATACAACAAATCCGGTCGCAACTCCGCCGTTGTCAAACTGAAGTTCAAGAACTTGCTGACCGGCTCGAACAGTGAAGCCGTCTACAAAGCTGACGAAAAACTTGAAGTTGTCCAGCTTGAAAAGCGCGAATGCACCTACTCCTACTTCGCTGACCCCATGTACGTTTTCATGGACGAAGAGTACAACCAGTACGAGATCGAAGCAGAGAGCATGGGCGACGCCCTGGACTACCTGGAAGAGAACATGACTGTTGAGGCTGTTTTCTACGAAGGTCGTGCTATCTCGGTTGAATTGCCCACCATCATCGTGCGCGAAATCACCTACACCGAACCTGCTGTGAAAGGCGATACTTCCGGTAAAGTCCTGAAGCCCGCCAAAATCAACACTGGCACCGAAATCAGCGTGCCTTTGTTCTGCAATATCGGCGACAAGATCGAAATCGACACACGCACTAACGAATACCGTAGCCGCGTGATGTAAGCCAGACGCTGTGTCGCCCAGTGCTACACACGCAAAAAAAGGGGCTGTTTTTACAGCCCCTTTTTTCTGCCTGACACATTCATATCGCAGCCATCATGCCAGCAAACCGGTGTTCACAATCACCATCTACACTGATGACCTGCCCCCAGCCGTGTACGCACCAAAGGCGTCGGCGCCACCTTCCCTGGGATGTCGATTGGTGTGCTGCAAGAGATGTAGTTATGGCACAGCAGCACACCTCCGCCATTTTCGCGCAAAGCGTGCAAGGCAAAATAATAGTGATATGTTGGGCAGGTACGCGGTTAAAGGATTGGAATAATGGCAAGGGGTTTTGGAGGTGGATGTCAGATGCCATTATGAAGACAAGACGTTCATATCTAGACATACTTTGAAAAATCACCCTGCGCTGGGCTCATTGCACAGGGCTTGTTCCACCTGAATTTTATACAACCTCGCAACGAGCACTCAGACCTTGAAGGGCTAAATCACTCAGCGCTTTAGCGGGGGCGGCACAGCCTTTGGCGATGATATGAATTCTCATGTCGCTCACTTGCGGAGACAGTGCGGTATGGGTGACACAATGCTGAGTCATCATGCCGGTAAGGTAAAGGTCGGTGATGCCGGCGTCACGCACGATTTGTTCCAAATTTGTTTTAAAGAAGCTATCGGCTTCATTTTTAACCACGATAGGCGCATCACCCAATGCGGCAGCAACAGTACGGTTGATTTTCACGCCCTCGGTGTTGGGTTTGAAAGCGGGAGCATCCGAAGAATTGACGTGTTGTACCCCCACAACCAGCCAACCATCGCGCTTCGCTTGTTCAATGGCTTCGACCGCAGCCTTGCAGGCATCGTCGGCATTTTCCAGTGTGAAAGCACCACCAGGCAAGTAGTCGTTCTGAATATCGATAACGATAAGTGCTTTTTTCATTGAGTTTCCTTTTTGTACGGTTAGAGAAACAACCTAAACTCTTCTTTTAGAAAGCTTATTTCATCAGAACTTCAGGGACTCACCATCTTCAGGGATCATCACCCGATCCTGAATTCTGTTCTCTTGCACAAATTCTCGCAATTGCTTGCGGCTGAGCGACATATGGTTCACGACATCCATATGCACGGCGACGATTGCCGCATTGGGGGCTGCTTTGGCGGCCTGTAGTGCGTCCTGCTTGCCCATAATGATGGGATGCTGTTCAAAACCGCTCATGAGTGCGCTCCCAGTGTTGAGAATCACCACGTCTGGCTTGTGTTGTTCCAGCGCCTGATCCACTTCCGGACGCCACACCGTGTCGCCAGCCACATAGACCGTTTTGGCCTTAGGAGCGGTAAACACGACGCCCATGACTGGGCCCATCGCCTCAGAGCGTGCGGGGTCTGCGAACCACAAATCCGTGCCATGCTGACCTCCGGTCTTGCTCAGCGTCACACCGTTAAATGTGGTCGAGCCGTCAAGTACGCGTACATCTTTGAAGCCTTGACTACGAATTATCGTTGCATCGGCTTCGTTCTGCGTGAATACAGGCAGGCTCTTGGGAATCGCTTTTTGCGCGGCCTCATCCCAATGGTCTGTATGGGTGTGGGTCACGACTACCGCCTCCACGCTCTCGAGCACATCTTTTGCTGAAAAAGGCAGGTCTACCAAAGGATTTCTCAGTTCACTACGGTAAGTATCTGGGAAACCTGGAAACTCCCCTTTTGCCGACAACATAGGGTCTACCAAAAAGGTCGTACCAGAAAAGTCGATTTTGACCGTTGCGTTACGGATCAGCTGCACCTTGACTGGGGTGTCAGCGGCAGTTTCAGGGGCTGACCAAGCCGTAGCCGCGAAGGTTCCAAGCGACAACGAGGCCATCAAAGGGGCAAGGGCTTTCATCGAGTACATACATAGCCACCAAAGTTGAATGTGAAGAAGCTTCTATTGTGGTGCTGCACGCTTTTTTGTAGAGTTGACCTTTAAGTCAATATTCGAAAGATTTGGGCCATTCTCTTTTTAATACTATGTCAAAGCCACTTCCCGTCGTCGTTCTGGTGACCTACCCGCATTTCAGCCCGTTTCACTTTGGTGTGCCGTACTTGATTTTCAGCACCAATTTGCCCGATCAGGCTCTGTTCAACCTGAAGATCATCACGCCGGGAGGCACAGCCCTGCCTGCTGAGCGAGGATTGCTTGCTCAACCCGATGGCGGGTTGGAGTTGCTTGCGGAGGCGGACATCGTAGTGATCCCCGGTTGGCATGATTTGGATGAAAGCCCTGAACCAAAACTGATGGCCGCCCTGGTTCACGCACGCCAGCGAGGAGCCCATATAGTGGGCCTATGCTATGGCGCGTATGCACTCGCCTATGCAGGCTTACTTACTGGCAAACGCGCCTCCACACACTGGATGGCAGAGCAAGATTTCAAACTTCGCTTTCCGCATGTGCAATTAGACATGAATGCGCTATATGTCGATGATGACGGTCTGATCACCTCTGCCGGTACAGGCGCTAGCTTGGACTGCTGCCTGTATATCGTGCGCAAGTTCTACGGCCAAAAAACGGCGAATAAAATAGCCCGGATGATGGTTGTACCGCCTCACCGAGAAGGTGGACAAGCTCAATTTATTGAACAGCCTGTTGCCCCGTCAACACAAGACGCCAGGATCAATCCATTGCTGGACTATTTGCGAGAGCATCTTAATCTGGTTCATTCCATCGATGCGTTGGCACAACGCGCTGCAATGAGCCGACGCACGTTCACGCGCCACTTTAGCAAGGCTACCGGCATGTCATTTAAAGACTGGTTAATCAACGAACGCCTGCAACGCACACGCGAGTTGCTAGAGAGCAGCTCCTTGCCTGTGGAAACCATATCTGACTTGGTCGGATTTCAAAATCCTACCTCGTTGCGCCAGCACTTCAAACGCAGAAACCAAGTAAGTCCTAGCGAATGGAGAAGAACCTTTAGAGGCGGCTGAGTATCGTCCGCTGCGGGTCTAAAACGGCCATCGTCGTGCGACAGCCCCCTCTTTAGCCAACGAGCAAAAAAGGGAGGAGCTTTCAGCTCTTCCCCCTTTTACTCTTACCTCTCGCCAAACGCTTGCTCAAAAATCCCCATAATGGTCTTCTTATCCGTCTGAATCGGATTCGTTGCGCCACACACATCTTTCAGTGCATTTTCAGCCAGCACATCAAAATCCTCCCGCTTCACGCCCAGTTCTTCCAGCGATTTAGGAATTCCCACAATATCCGCCAGTTTCTTGATCGCTGCGATTACATCCAGGCCTTTCAGATCCGCATTGCTATCCGATAGCAGCGTGCCGATTTCATTCAAGCGCTCCCCTGCCGCCTGCATATTGAAAGCCTGCACATGCGGTAACAACAGGGCATTACAGACGCCGTGTGGCAGGTCGTAGAAACCGCCTAGCTGGTGAGCCATGGCATGGACGTAACCCAACGAGGCGTTATTGAATGCCATACCACCCAGGAACTGCGCGTAGGCCATTTGTTCTCGTGCTTTTTTGTTATGTGGCTCACGCACAGCAACAGGCAGATATTTGGCGACCAGCTCTACCACTTTCACCGCACAGGCGTCGGTGATGGGGGTAGCGATTGTGGAGACGTAGGCTTCGACGGCGTGGGTTAATGCATCCATGCCGGTCGCCGCCGTTAGCGATGCGGGCATGCCTTCCATCAGTTCGGAATCGTTCACTGACAGGAAAGGCGTAATGTGGCGGTCAATGATGGCCATTTTTACGTGACGGGATTCGTCGGTAATGATGGTAAAGCGTGTCATCTCTGACGCCGTGCCAGCGGTGGTATTGATAGCCAACAGCGGCAGCTGAGGTTTAGCGGATTTATCCACCCCTTCGTAGTCGGCAATCTTGCCGCCATTACTAGCGACCAGGGCCACACCTTTGGCACAGTCGTGGGAAGATCCACCGCCCAGGGACACAATCAGGTCAGCGCCGTGTGCCTTCAATGCATCCAGGCCAGCGTTGACATTAGCAACTGTGGGATTGGGCTGTACCTGATCAAAAATCGCTGTATCAATGCCTTGCGCAATCAGTTTGTCTGCCACCAGCTTGGCCATCCCCAACTTGGCCAGATCTGCATCCGTGATGATCAAGGCTTTTCTGAAGCCCATTCTCCCAACAATTGGCATGGCCTGATCCAGTGCGCCAGGGCCCAGAACATTGTGTGGGGTCATGAAAAATTCAGAGACAGTCATGGTGTGTACTCCTAATTAGCGATCGAAGAAGCTCCTTGCGACCTCGGGGGTGTACGAATTGAGCGCGCGCAAGGAAGGAATCCCCCCATCTTGAATGGGGGGAGGTCTTACAACACTACGAATAGATCAATAGATCAGAAGAAACCCAGGGCGTTCGGGCTGTAGCTGACCAGCAGGCACTTGGTTTGCTGGTAGTTATTGAGGGCCATCTTATGTGTTTCGCGGCCAATGCCGGATTGCTTGTAGCCACCGAAAGCAGCGTGGGCAGGGTACAGGTGATAGCAGTTGGTCCAGACACGGCCAGCTTCGACGCCACGGCCTACGCGGTAGGCACGCGAGCCGTCACGGCTCCAGACACCCGCCCCCAGGCCAAACTCGGTGTCGTTGGCAATGGCGATGGCCTCTTCTTCGTCCTTGAACGTGGTCACGGCGGCCACCGGTCCGAAGATTTCTTCCTGGAAGGTACGCATACTGTTTTTGCCCAGCAGCATGGTGGGGCTAATGTAGAAACCATCATCCAGGCCCTTACCCAGTCGATTGCGTTCACCACCGACCAGGCGTTGGGCGCCCTCTTCGCGGCCCAGGTCGATGTAACCCAGGATGCGCTCCATTTGTTTCTCGGAGACTTGAGCGCCAACCATGGTGCCAGCGTCCAGCGGGTTGCCCGCTTGAATGCGTTTGACACGTTCTACGGCACGCTCAATAAAGCGCTCGTAAATGGATTCCTGAATCAGGATACGCGATGGGCATGTGCAAATTTCGCCTTGGTTCAGGGCGAACATGCTCAAGCCTTCCAGGGCTTTGTCCAGAAAGGCATCGTCAGCCTGCATGACGTCTTCAAAGAAGATGTTAGGGCTCTTGCCGCCTAGTTCTACCGTGGCGGGAATCAAGCGGTCAGCAGCCGCATGCAAGATTTCTCGACCGACAGGGGTGGATCCGGTGAAGGCGATTTTGGCGATACGCTTGGAGTTCGCCAAGGCATGGCCTGCTTCTTTACCGTAGCCGGTGACGACATTCAGAACGCCCGCAGGCAGTAGGTCGCCGATGATTTCCATCAGCAAGAGGATGGATGCGGGGGTTTGTTCGGCGGGCTTCAGGACGATAGGGCAACCCGCAGCCAGAGCTGGAGCCAGTTTCCATGCGGCCATCAGCAATGGGAAGTTCCAGGGAATGATCTGACCGACGACGCCGATGGGTTCGTGGAAGTGGTAGGCGACGGTGGTGCCGTCGATATCCGAGAGACTACCCTCCTGAGCACGCAAGCAACCGGCAAAGTAACGGAAATGATCGACGGCCAAGGGCAAGTCGGCAGCACGAGTTTCACGGATGGGTTTGCCGTTATCGATGGTTTCCGCCACCGCCAGACGTTCCAGGTTTTGTTCGATACGGTCGGCAATACGCAACAAGACGGCAGAGCGTTCGGCGGGCGGCGTATTCGCCCACTGCTGGCGCACTTTGTGTGCAGCGTCCAAGGCCAAGTCGATATCAGCCGCACCCGAGCGGGCCACCTGGCAAAACACCTGACCGGTCACTGGCGAGACGTTATCAAAATACTCGCCTTCAACCGGCGGTACCCAACGGCCACCAATGTAGTTGTCGTAACGGGATTTGAAGGGGAATTCCAGATCCAGGCCCATGGATTTGAGATCGGACAGATTCATGATGTCTCCTTATTGATTTAGTTCAGTGTCACAAGACGCGCACCGTAGAGAAAGGTCAGGGATGCCTTTATCCTGTTTTAACTAAAGCAAATAACGTGCCAAGCTAAGTAGCGATTGTCCCGACTCGCTCCCGGGCTTGCCCGCCTCCATAATGGAATGACCTCCAGTCGCAGGCTGCGACAGCTACTGTCGCAAACGCGAGCACTGTCGCAGGATGCGACACCCCTCCCGGAGCACTCTGATGACTTCTTTACCTTCGTTTTGCCCGCAAACCAACGAAACCATGTGGCGTCAGTCCTGGGAGCGCTGTCAGACGATGGAGTCGGAGCTAAGTGCCGCACCCAGGGACATGAGCCAGGGCGCTCTGCGACAATTGCTGGAGCAACAGCACCACTTGATGCATCACTCCTCTGCAGCGGTGCAGGATTTGGCCGCACTGGTACACCCGCATCGCAGCCTGGTTTTATTGTGCGACGCACAAGGCACGGTGTTGCAGCAGGCGGGCGACCCGCATTTTTTGCAACGCGCTGAGCAGGTGGCCTTACGTGCTGGCGTTAGCTGGGCAGAGAACCATCGCGGCACGAATGCAATTGGTACTGCCCTGGTCTGCGCACAGCCCATCAAGATTCACGGAAGCCAGCACTACCTGCCGGACAACCGGATTTTGAGCTGCCACGCCGCCCCCATTTACGACCCCTATGGTCAGATTATTGGTGTGCTGGATATTTCCGGGCCGTCGGAACTGGAACACCATTACGCCCTGGATCTGGCACAGCTCTACGCCCGCCAGATCAGCCGTCAGATGCTGGAATCGCTGTGCACGCCTACGCGTCGTCTGCTGCATCTGCATACCGACCCCGGCCTGCTTAATAGTGCTTTTAGTGGTCGTCTGGTGTTGGAGGACGACATGATTGTGGCCGCTGACGAACTGGCTGCCCATTTGCTGCGACAGGATTGGCAAGAACTGCCGGGTCAAGATCTGAATTCCGTACTGGAACAAGCTAAAAAAACAAATCGGCCTGTGACGCTGCACCTGAGTGCAACCACAAAAACTCGCCCCCCCGCTCGCCCAGTTCAAGCTCAAACCGATACAGCGAATACCCCACAGCTTTCTCCTCAACAAGAAAAAGCGCTGGAGCCCGCTGTACGCGCCATGCAAATGGGCTTGTCCATCTTGCTGAGCGGCCCCAGCGGTTCGGGCAAGGAGCGCATGGCACGGGAGCTCCATCGCCGTCACAAAGCACAGTCCGGCCCTTTTGTGGCGATTAACTGCGCTGCCCTGCCCGAGAGCCTGATTGAAGCCGAGCTGTTTGGTTATGAGGCTGGGGCATTTACCGGCGCTCGTCGCCAGGGCTATGCCGGTAAATTGCGTCAGGCCCATGGCGGCGTGCTGTTTCTAGATGAGATTGGCGATATGCCCGTGGGCCTGCAAAGCCGCTTACTGCGCGTTCTGCAAGAGCGTGAGGTGCAGGCACTGGGGTCAGAACGTACGCACAGACTGGATTTCCAGCTAATCAGCGCCAGCCATCAGCCTTTAGAAACCTTGGTGCGCGATGGCCGCTTCCGGGCTGATCTGTATTTCCGGCTGCAAGATTACATCTGCAAGGTGCCCAGCCTTCGTGAACGCACGGACCTGGGCACCTATATTCCCAATGAACTGGCCGTGCTGGCCCAAGGTCAGGCTGTACCCCAGCTACACCCGCAAGCCCTGCAGCGATTGCAAGACTATGATTGGCCTGGCAACTACCGCCAGTTGCGCTCGGTACTTTTGCAAATCCTTGTGCAGGATACTCCCGGACGTCTATGGCAGGTGCAAGATCTGCCGACCCTGCCGTGCCTAAGCCCTGAGCCTAGTTCCATGATGGCTCCGACTCTTGCGCCAGACAGCGCAAATCACGCAGTCAACCGCTACATCACGGTGTCAGCTACCCCCACCACTATTGCCAAAGCACAAACCTTGAAGGAACAGGAATACGCGGCCGTGCAGCAGGCCTTGGAACAGCATCAAGGGAATATTTCACAGGCAGCGCGTGCTTTGGGCTTGCACCGCAGCACCTTGCATCGGTGGCTTAAAGACATGACGCCAACACTTACTGCAGTCGATCATCATCCAGAAAATCAGGAATCGGCATGGCAATAATACCGTCTTCAGCTAGATCCTGATATTCCTGTACTGTGGCTTGACCACGTATGGCTCGCGGTTCGATATCACCTTCGTGCATCCGACGCGCTTCCTGGGCAAACTGGGTACCCACATTGTCCGTCTTGCGGATAACCGAGCGCAGTTCTTGCAAGAGCTGGCCTTGAATAGCCCGCATTTGCGCTTCAGTCGGCATGGTTGACGGCAGGGGTGCTGGCACTGGTGCACAACTGACAGGGGCGCTGATGCTCTCTTGTGCACCCACATTGATACGCGGGGCCGACAGTTTGCGTTTGACCTGATGGCTATCGCAGACGGGGCAACATAATAGCCCACGACCAAGCTGCTCATCGTAACTATCGCGTGAACTAAACCAACCCTCGAACACATGGCCGTGTTCGCACTCAAGATCAAAAACCTTCAGACTCATAATGTGTGTATCAATGGGCAGACAGACTGCCTTATTGTGGCATAGAAGTGCCCGATGAATCAGCGCTGCCCCAGCCTGCAGTGGGGCTTAGCGGGGCACAGCGGCCAGCAAACGCTGGGTGAGCTCTTCCTGCGGATTGAACAACACTTGCTGCGCAGTGCCCTGCTCGACAATGCGCCCTTTAGCCATAATAGCAATGCGATCAGCCAGATATTCCACCACGCCGAAATTATGGGTAATGAACAGATACGCCAAGCCTAATTCCGCCTGCAACTCGCGCATCAAATCCAGAATCTGTGCCTGTACGGATACATCCAGGGCGGAGGTGGGTTCATCGCAAATCAGGACGGCTGGCTCTACCGCCAAGGCTCGTGCAATGGCAATGCGCTGGCGTTGCCCGCCGGAAAACTCATGCGCATAGCGTTCCAAAGCGTTCTTGGGTAGACCCACCTGATCCACTAAAGTTTCAATACGTTTGCGACGTGCCTGGGCATCCAGCTCGGGCCGCAGTGCAGTCAAGCCCTCCAGCAAGATATCGCCCACCATCATGCGAGGGTCTAAAGACCCGTAAGGATCCTGAAAAATAATCTGCAAGCGTGAGCGCAGTTGCCGCAGTGCCTTTCCTTTGACCAGCAAGACATTCTGCCCCTGCATATGCACCTGCCCGCTGATCTGCGCCTGATGATCCAGCAAGCGCATCAAGGTTCGCGCTACGGTGCTTTTACCGCAGCCGGATTCACCGACCAAAGCCAGGGTTTCACCTTTGTGCAGCTGCAGGCTCAAATCATTAACCACGGGAATCACGGGCAAACGCCGCCACCAGGAACCGGACTGTCGGTAAGCGACTGACAAGCTCTGGATCTCCAGGGCTTGCTCGTTGTCGCTATAACGCGGGACGACGGTTTCGATAGGCGCGCTGGCACGAGACAAAGGCCGCCCGCGTTTTTCAAAAGTAGGAATAGCATCCAGCAATTCCTTGGCATAAGGGTGGCTGGGGCGCAGAAAGAACTGACTGGCCAGTCCCGCTTCCACAATTTGCCCATGCCGCATCAAGGCCACATAGTCTGCGTACTGCCGCACCAACAATAAATCGTGTGTAATCAGCAAGATGGCAAGCCCCATCTCTTTCTGTATATCGGACAGCAACTGTAAAATCTGCGCCTGAACCGTTACGTCCAAGGCCGTGGTGGGCTCGTCGGCCACCAGCAAATCGGGCTCGGCCGCCAGGGCAATAGCAATCATGATGCGTTGCTTTTGTCCGCCGGAAAACTGAAAGGGAAAGTCGTCGTACCGCTGGGACGCACCGGGAATACCAACCCGCTCCAGCCATTTGATAGCCGCTGCCCGTTCCTGCCCGGCTGGGACCACAGCGTGACGTCGGATCACTTCACTGATCTGCCGCCCAATGGACATGACCGGATTCAGGCTGGTGGACGGTTCCTGGAAAATGACACTGACACGTTTGCCACGCACATCCTGCATTTGCTGCTCGGGCAACAAAGGTAGCTCCAATCCATCCAGAGCGATACTGCCGGCCTGCATCCAGGCGGCTTCGGGCAACAGACGCAAAATCGCCATGGCCGTCATGCTTTTACCGCAACCGGACTCCCCCACCAACGCAAAGGTCTCGCCTCGCTGCACGGCCAAGGACAGATTACGCACCACGCTCTGGATACCGGCGTCGGACTGCACGCGCAGCTCCAAGTTCTCAATCTTCAGGACAGCGGCGGGCATGGCAGAAGGTTTCACGGCGGCAACACTTTCATGCTGGCTCATACCTTTGCTCCTTCTGTACGACGTACTCGCAAGACTTTGAAACGGCGGGTACGAGGATCAAAGGCGGTTTGCACCGCATCGGCAAAGATATTTGCAGACAGCACCAGCCCCAACATCATGACGAACGCCCCCGCCAGTCCCCACCAGATAATAGGATCACGGGACAACTCGCTACGGGCGGCATCAATCATGCGTCCAAAAGACGGCATGCTCGGGTCCACACCTATACCCAGATAGGACAACACCGCTTCGTACAACACCAAGCCAGAGAACTCCAGAATCAGAGTAATCAAAACGATATGCATCACATTGGGCAGCAAGTGGCGGAACATGATGCGCAGGTGACCTACGCCAAACGCTTGGGCGGCCTGAACATAGTCCAGCTCACGCAGTTTCAGCACCTCGGCACGCAAGAGGCGGCACAGGCCTGCCCAGCCGGTCAGGCCCAGAATCAGGCACAGCATGAACAAGCGCAAGTCGGCGCGGGCGGCCACGGTGTCGAAACTATCGGGGTGGGTGTCGATATAGACCTGCATCATCAAGACGCAAGCAGCGATCAATAAGACCCCAGGGATGGAGGTCAAGGTGGTGTAAATGTATTGAATGACATCATCCACCCAGCCGCGGAAGTAGCCAGCGGCCAGGCCCAGAATAATGGCGGGCGGTAGCATGGCGAAGGTGGTTAAGGTGCCGATCACCAAGGCAGTGCGTATGCTTTTCAGGGCTTGCCAGATAATGTCGTTGCCGGTGCGGTCCGTGCCCAACACGTAGTAATTGGCGCTTAGGCTGACGACCAAGCAAAGCATCAGCATCAAGGCGCAGGCACTGAACCAGACCAGCCGCCAGTTGACCAAACCGTGCCCCTGCCACCAGTAACGCCAAGCCGCAGCCCAACCCGGCTCCATGGACTGCTTGCGTCCCCAAAGGGTCAGCAACAGGGCTAGAACAAGGCTGGAGGCTATGCCCCAGCCCAGCCCTTTGGCACCTAGCTGCAAGATATCGCGTCGATGCTCGACGGGTGTGTCCATACCCACTCCGGCATTGACCAGACGCGGGAAGTCTCGAACCGGCTGGCCATCAATCAACATGCTCTCTTTGGTCAGCTGAAAACGTGCCAAAGGAGCGGAGTAGGTTTTTTCAAGCTTAGTCAGCCCTGCTTTTTTTAACATGTCGTCCAGTGCCGAACGGGCAACGGGCGCGTAGCTGGGCGCACTGGCCTGCTGCCCTGGAGTCGCTGGCAAAAGCGGCCGATAGTGAATGGAATCCAGCAGGCCGACCAACAGAAAAAAGATAAGAAATATCGCTGCGCACATAGCTGAAGGCGTGCGCGCCACGCTGGCCCAGGCCGAGCGCAAGGCAGGACGCTTTACCACACGCCAGGTATAGAGCGCCATGGCAAGAAACAGTGCCAGCACAAAGGTATCGGTCCAGAGAAAGACAAACTGTGGCATGGCGGGCTCAACTGAAACGAATGCGAGGGTCGACCAAGGTGTAGGAGATATCCGCCAGAATCAAACCGGCGATATAAAGCATCGATCCTAAAAACACCATGGCACGCACAATGGAGAAGTCCTGGGCATTGATGGCATCAATGGTGAAGCTGCCCAAACCCGGAATACCAAAAAAAGACTCTGAAATCAGGCTACCCATGAACAAGAGCGGCAAGGCGGACACCGTGCCTGTCAGAATCGGCAGGAGTGCATTGGGCAGGACATGACGGAACAGGACTGTAGATTCCGCCAAGCCTTTGGAGCGGGCGGTACGCACATAGTCGCGGCTGGCTTCTTCCAGGAACAGGCTGCGATAAAAGCGGGACTCTGCGCCGACGCGGGACAAAATCCCCACCAACACCGGCAGAACCAGAAAGCGCCAGTTATCCATGCCTTCCACCCAACCTGAAAACGGCACCCAGCGCAGCACTCGCGCAAACATCCACTGCCCGGCAATGATGTAGAACAGGCCTGAAATGGACATCAGCACCACACACAATACAACGGCAGAAAAATCCAGCCGCGTTCCCCGGAAGAACACCATCAACAAGGCAAAGCTGATACACACCCATAAGCCAAGGAAGAAGGTGGGCAAGGCCAGGGCCAAGCTCGGTCCCATGCGCTGCTTGATCTGGTATGCAATGTCCTGCCCCTGATCGGATAGGCCAAAGTCCAGCCGCAGCAAGGGTACGGAGCGTTCGTAGAAAATCGTATGGGTCAGGCTTTTAGTACCCTGGGCTTCGGAGTTATAAAACAGCGGCTTGTTATAACCGCGCTCCACCTTCCAATTATCGATAGCAGTCTGGCTGACGCGTTGCCCACCAATAGACAAGCGTGCCATATCGTCGGGCGTATTAACGGCAAAGAACAGCACAAAGGTCAGCAGATTGACCCCAATCAGAATCAGCACGCCGTACAAAATGCGCCGCAGTATATAGGAAAACATCAGCCCTTCTCCTTGCGCAGTGCCACCTGACGACGTCGCGCCTGCGCTTGCGAGCGCAACACCCACAACAAGACCAACACGATCAGCACCACCGGAATGGCAGGCCACCAAACGGGGCGGTTCCAGCTGTCAATTCGCTCCACGCGTTGCTCAGGGTCAATACGGTAATACTGGAGACCGTCGCGCACCATCAAGGAGGGTTTGGCATTACCCACCCAACTTTGATAGGCGCCGCCTGCATTAGGCACATAGCCGAACATCCAGGGCGCATCGTGCTGGACCAAGCGGATCATTGCCTGCACCACGGCCTCTTTATCCGGGCCATCACTCAAAAAGCGCATTTTCTCGTAGAGACGGTCAAATTCGGCGCTTTGGTAATTGGCGGCGTTTTCGCCACCAAAGTCTTTCTTGGCCTGCGGCCCATACAACAAGGTGAAGAAATTTTCGGCATCCGGGTAGTCGGCCGTCCAGCCCCAGATGAACATCTGTGCTACGCCGCGTTTCATCTTATCCTGAAAGCGGTTGTAGTCGCTGGCACGTACTTCCAGCTGTAAACCCACCTGAGCCAGTTGGCGCCGCATCCAGTCCACTGTGGCATCCGAGCCCATACCCATCATGGAGTCGTAATACAGAATTAAGGGTTTGCCGGTACGGCTATCGCGTCCATCGGGATAGCCGGCTTGGCGCAACAAATCGCGCGCCTCGTCCAAGCTGCGACGTTTCACCACACCATTGTCTTTGGTGTAGACGTACGGGTTGGCACCTTGTGGCAGAGGCTGATAACCAGGCACACCGGGCGGCAAAGGACTGTGTGCTGCCTGCCCCTGGTCATTCATGAAAATGGAAACGTACTGCTCCCAGTCAAACACAATGCTGATAGCCAGACGCAGCTTGCGGTTTTTCTCGAACTGCTCAGGCGTGTCCCCCTGACCGACAATCGGGTCGTGCCAGTTAAAACCCATATAAAACAATTGCGCTTCGGGAGAGGTACGCAATTGCAGGCCATGCTCCTGGTACAGATTCGCTTTGTCTACGGAGTCCTGTGCGGCCACCGTCATGGCGACACCGTACTCGCCCCGCTCTATCTGGGGAATGTCGTAATAGCCTTGCAGGAACTTGCCCATCAAAGGCACACCCTCTTTTTCCAGGGAGAACACCACTTTGTCTAAAAAAGGCATGGGCTTGCCGCAGTCTTTCAGCAGGCCGGCAGCCTGATCGCCGGGCTCGCCTGTACACGGGTAAAGCTCGCCCCGGTAATTCGGATTGCGGCTAAGCACGTGACGACGGTTGGTCAAGGACTCCGTCAGCATGAAAGGCCCCGTTCCCACCGGCCAGCTATCCAGCGTCAGATTGTGCTGCGCCATGCGCGGCTGGCTGTAAAAGCGCTCGGCCTCCCAGGCCATAGGGGCCGTAAAAGTCATGGCCAGCCAATACTTGAACTGCGGATATTTTCCGTTCACCTCGATACGCAGCGTGTGCTTATCCAAGGCCCGCACTCCCGGCAAGCTAAAGGGCCGCAAATCCAGCCATTGCGGACGTGGTTCTTGCTTATCGATCTGCGCCAGCTCTTCACTGAACTCTTTAAAGCCGCGAATATGCTCGGCCATCACGCCTAAAACAGGCGAAGCCAAACGCGGGCTGGCTAGACGTTTGAACGCGTAAACATAATCGTGGGCCGTCAATTCCCGCGAGCCTGTATAGGCAAAGTCACCAATACTGAAGGCGTCGTTCAAGTCCGGAGCCCGCATGGGGTAATAGCGATACTCCCCTTGCTCATCTTGCGCAAAGGCAGGGTGCGGCTGAAAGGCTATGCCTTTCCTGATAGGAATGTCGTAACGACTGATCGCTACCTGTTCGCCCGGCGCATCGGCAGGCAGTCGATTACCCTGCTCGTCCAGATACACCGGATCACCCAGCAACTCGACGGCGGCTTTGGGAATCAGACGATACGGTCGATCCAGGTAGTGATAGCCGTAAAGTGGCTCGTAGATCGAATAAGTAAATGGCGTTTCATCCCCGGAATAGGACAAGGCCGGGTCCAGGTGATTAGGCGAACGGGTCGTGAACGCGCTGTACAGCGTGTTTTCGGCTGCACTGCCTTCGTGGTAGGGGCTGTTAACAGGCTTGGAGCAAGCGGCTAATACGGTACATAACAGAACCAGCCCGATCTGCCGCAAGGGGTTCAACATTGCCCTTGCTGCCAGCAGTCATAGCGCCACTTCCAAGGTGCTACCGGATTGGGCTCGGACCAGATGCCGACGCGTGCTTCTTTAGCTTCACGCTCAAGCCTGTCAATACGCGGGTCGCGCAGGAATCGACCGCGCTTTTCGCGATTAGCCATCGCCATGCCAGCCCGCACCAGTTTTTGATTGGCGGTTTCGCCATCGTCCAGCGGCACATCGCACACGGCGCGGCCATGGCGGTCGCGTTCATAGCAGGACAGGGTCAGTTGCTTGCCGGACACCAGATCCGACAAGAAGCGTCGCGAGGCCACGGCAAAGGGCTGACCAGGGCGACGGCTGTCTTTGGTGGTTTCTGGCGCATCAATGCTGGCCAAGCGTACCCGCTGCTGCTTGTTGTTACTGGCCAGAATCGTCAGGGTATCGCCATCGGCTACCCGCACCACGCGTCCCGTCAGCTCGAAGTCTTGCGCCTGAACGGGCAAGGCCCAGGCAGCCATTACGGCAGTCAAGCCTGCACAAACGGCTATGCGCCGCGTTAAAAAGGAAAAGCCGGACAGGGAAAACACAGTCATGATGCGGACAAGGCTCCAGGCGGATAGCAGAAAACTAGGCTAACAAATTATAGATACTGCGCACCGCCTGTCCAGAGCAATGTCCCTAGTAGTCAGGTCTGAATCAAGACGCTTGCAGGCGGGACCAGGCACGGTGCAGATACCAAGAAGTCTGCTCTACGCCTTCCACGCCAAATACGGCCGATGGCTCGTGCTTTACACGCTGGGCCATAAACAGATCGGCCACGGCATCCGGGGTCAGTTGGCGCATTAAACAAGCCTGGTACAAAACAGCCAGTTTCTGTGTCCAGACCCGCCCCCCAGCTTGGGAAACAGTGTCCAGCAAGGCCTGAGCTGCGCGGCCCAACTCAGCATCATCACCACAACGAACCCGCAGATCTGTCTGCAAGGCCTCAAGCACACCTTCCTGACTCAAGGCACGCTCCACATCCAGGCACATGACATTGCCTGATCCTTCCCAAATGGAATTAACTGGGGCTTCTCGCAAAAGACGTGGCATGGGCCCCTCTTCGATATAGCCATTGCCCCCCCAGGTTTCCATAGCTTCCGCACATAAGGCGATGGCACGACGGCAGACCCAGAACTTGGCGGCCGGTGACAAGATACGCAGCACAGACTGCGCGACTGGATCATCGACACGATCTTGCAAGTCCACCAGGAATAAAGCCAGATGCGTAGCGGCTTCACTTTCAATTGACATGTCCAGCAAGACGGCCTGCATCAAGGGTTGCTCGACCAAGGTTCTGCCAAAACAAACCCGATGCTGGCAGTAGTGTAAGGACTGCACCAAAGCCTGCCGCATCAAAGCCGCGCTGCCCAGCACACAATCAATACGGGTTCGGGCAGCCATTCCGGCCAGCAAGGCAATGCCACGACCGGCCTGCCCTACACGCCAGGCCTGGGCCCCATCAAAATCGATCTCGGCACTGGCGTTCGAACGATTACCCAGCTTGTCTTTCAGCCTGCGTATATAGCGACGGTTCAGACCGTGCTCGGTATAGCGCGGCATGAGAAAGCAGGAAAACTGTTCATGCTCGCGAGCCAGTACCAGATGAGCATCGGCCTGCGGCACGGAGAAAAACCATTTATGCCCATAGAGACGAAAGGCATCGCCATCGGGATGGGCCTCAGTGGTGCAGCCACGCAGGTCAGAGCCGCCTTGCATTTCTGTCATGCCCATTCCTAAAAGCACGCTGCGCTTTTGGGTCATTACCTGACTGGAAGGGTCGTACTGATTTTGGTCCAGCTGGGCGGCCCATTCCTGAAACGGGTCCGCCTGCAAGAGAGGGGCGGCGGCACGAGTCATGGTTAAAGGGCATAGGGTGCCAGCCTCGATCTGGCCGTGCATATAAAAGCTCATGGCCCGTTCCAGATGCTGACCGGGCTGCGTCTGGTGAGGCCAAATATGCAGGCCCTGCTCCATGCCCAGACTCATCAAGTGATGCCAGGAGGGGTGAAAGTCCACCTGATCCATGCGCTGACCTTGCGCTGACCAGCCACGCCACTGCGGTGGCTCTTGATTGGCCAGAGCCCCCTGCTCACGCCAATAAGCCGAGCCCAATTTTCGACCGTAGTCCGCCAGTCCCGCCTGAGCCTTGTTTGACGCCAGTTTTTTTTGCCAAAGCGGTAAAACCGGGTCCTCGCCAAACAGATCATCGTCCATCAAATCCGGCACCTGATTCTGTAACTGCTGTTTCAGATCCATCACGCCTCCTTGATATCAGCCCCCGGCTCTTTCTATCCCTGTCTTACGCTAGAGCCATTTGGCCTTCTTGAATTTCCAGTATAAAAAGCCGCAAACGCTCCCCATCAGGCCCAAGGCCAAGGGGTAACCCAGCGCCCACTCCAACTCCGGCATGAATTTGAAGTTCATGCCGTAAATACCCGCCAATGCCGTTGGCACCGCCAATATAGCGGCCCAGGCTGCCAGCTTGCGGGTGGTATCTGTTTGCTGCATCTGTCCTATCATCAAGCCACCTTCAAACGCGAAGGCCAGGGCTTGGCGCAAGCTATTGATAAACTCAGAGGTGCGAGCAATGCGGTCTGCTACCTCACCAAAATAAGCCCGGCTTTCAGCATCTACATATGCCAGCTCAATCCGCGACAAACGACGGCTCAATTCCGCCAGGGGCGACACCACGTTATAAACACGCAGCAAATCCCGTCGCAAACGGTAAATGCGCCGCACATCGTTCTCTTTGAAGCCACGGATCAAAAATTGTTGCTCGATGGCTTCTACCGCTTTTTCAGTTTGCTCCAGACAGGCCTGATACTGATCCACAATCAAATCCAACAATTCCGATGCCACAAAATCGCTACCGCGTGCCAGCAGTTCCGGAGTGCTTTCCAGCCGGGCGCGCAGTTGCAAATAATTGCTGTTGGAGCCACGGCGCACGGTCAACAACAAACCGTGCGCAATCAATATCTGGGTGGTACCAAAAATGGGCCGCAGCTCTTTCAAGCCCAAGGTTATCGCCACCACAATCAGGCAATTACTAAATTCCAGCAATTTGGGACGACGATGCGGAGCAATCAATTCCTCGATTACGTTCTCTGGCAGGCCAAGCTGAGCCCCAATCTCGCGCAAGCTCGCCTCGCTGGGATCTTTCAGGCCTATCCAGATAAATCCATCTTGCGAAGGATCATGACCAGGCAAATGGTGGATATCCAAAGCCTGGGCTGGCTGGCCAGATCGATAGCGATACGCGGCCACCACCACATCCTGTGCATCAGGGGTGACCGGAGCTATTTCGTCCATGCTGTCTCCTTGCAGACAAAGCAGATTTTTTTGTTCGATAATAGCACTGCCCTACCTCGGCACTGCGACAGTAGCAACTTGCAAGGAAAGACATGAAATCACGATCCATCCTGTGCCTTGGCGCACTGATTCTGGCTGTGGGCGTGGGTTTGGGCGCCTTCGGTGCCCATGCTCTGCGCGCCATGGTTGATGCCTCTGCGCTGGCAACCTGGCATACCGCCGTACTGTATCAATTGCTGCATGGTCTGGGTCTGTTGCTGATCGCCGCCTTGGGCTCGCAACTGAATCCGGCCTGGCAATCCCGCAGTGCTATTTTCATGCTGGCCGGCGTGCTGATTTTCAGTGGCAGCCTGTACATTCTGGTACTAAGCGGCGTGAAATGGCTGGGTGCAATTACCCCTATCGGCGGGGTGGCCATGATTCTGGCCTGGCTCTTTCTGGCTATGGGCGCCTGGCGCGGCAAGGGCGCCTGACCCAAGGCGTCTGTCTCCGTATAATGGGGCGCATATTCTGCCTACCAGGAGCGCCCTGTGTCTGATTCCGCTTTTTCTCTACGTGAATTTACCCGCCAACTGCCCAAGGCCGAACTGCACCTTCATATTGAAGGTACGTTGGAACCGGACTTGATCTTCAAGCTGGCCCAGCGCAATCACATTACGCTGCCCTACCCCGATCAGGCCAGCCTGCACGCCGCCTACCAGTTCACCGATCTGCAGTCCTTTCTGGATCTGTATTACGCCGGGGCGGGCGTACTGATTACGGAACAAGACTTTTTCGACATGACCTGGGCCTACTTTCTGCGTGCCCAAGCCGATGGCATTGTCCATGCTGAAATCATGTTCGACCCCCAAACCCATACGGCACGCGGGGTTGCCATGGAAACCGTCTTTGCTGGTCTGGCTCGCGCAGCGCGTCAGGCCAAGTCTGAACTGGGTATCAGCAGCTATCTGATTCTGAGCTTTCTGCGCCACCTGAGCGAGGCCGACGCCTTCGCCACGCTGGAAACCGCCCTGCCCTTACGCGAACACTATGCAGATCTGTGGATTGCTATTGGCTTGGACTCCTCGGAAAAGGGCAATCCCCCAGCCAAGTTCGAGAAGGTCTATGCCCGCTGTCGCGAGCTGGAATTCCGGCTGGTAGCCCACGCGGGTGAAGAAGGTCCGGCCAGCTATGTGCGTGACGCACTTCAACTATTAAAAGTAGAACGCATCGACCATGGCGTGCGCAGCCAGGATGACCCGGCCTTGATGCAGTACTTGATCGACCACGCCATTTCCCTGACGGTCTGTCCCCTGTCCAACATCAAGCTCAAGGTCTTTGACAGCCTGGACGAGCACAATCTGAAGCACTTACTGGATCGCGGCCTGAACGTGTGCGTAAACTCGGACGACCCAGCTTATTTTGGCGGTTATCTGCTAGACAACTATATGCAGACAGCCCAAGCGCTAGACCTGCAAGCCTCGGACCTGCGCACCCTGGCAGCCAACAGCCTGCGTTCTTCCTTCCTACCCAAAGCACAACAGCAAGCCTGGCTGAACAAGCTGGAGAATGTGCCCTCTAATGACTGAACCTGCGCTTTACCTGCCAAGAGCGTTCTTTGCCCGTGATCCGCGCTACGTCGCCCTGGAATTGCTGGGCAAAACCCTGGTTTTGAATGACGCACGCGGCCAGCGCTGCGCCACCATTGTCGAGACTGAAGCCTATCTAGGTCCGCAAGATCAGGCTGCACACAGCCGACGCGGCATCACAGAGCGCACTAGGCTGATGTTCGGGCCGGCTGGCTATGCCTACGTGTATCTGATTTACGGCCTGCATCACTGCATGAATATAGTCAGCGGTGTGGAAGGGGATGGCACAGCCGTACTGCTGCGGGCTGCGGAATGGGTCTTGCCACAAAGCGGGCCCTCTTTGTCTGGTCCCGGTCGCCTGTGCAAGGGACTGGAAATCGACAAGGGCTATAACGGCGCAGATGCCTGCACCGCCACGCTGCATTGGCTGGATGCCCCCGCCCTGCCCCCAGAGCAAATCCAGATCGGCCCGCGTATTGGTGTGGACTACGCAGGCGCCTGGGCCAAGGCGCCATTGCGCTATGCCATTGCCCAACATCCAGAGGTATCGGCCAAGCCAGGCAAAGCCGCCACAAAAGGCAGTACAAAGGGCCTTAAACGCCCCGCCTAGAACAGGTATTATTAATCCTTCAAGCTGAATCCTTCCCAGCTGCTTTTAAGGATTTCCCATGCGACTCTCCGTTCTACTTAGCGTATTTCCCGCCGTTTTGCTGGCCGCTTGCACCGCCACGGGCAATAGCGCACAAACTGGTTCAACATCTTCGTTCAGCAACTCCTCGGGCGGCGTATGCAATGCAGATGCCTTAAACCCGACCGGTCAGACGGCCAGCCAAAGTCAGATCGAACGATTGGTCAAACAAACAGGTGCGGCACAAGCCCGCATATTGGCTCCGGACCGCATGTACACCACCGACTACGACCCAACCCGCCTGAACATTCGAGTCGATGCGCAAAACCAGATTATCTCTGCTTACTGCGGCTGATCAGAACATGACCCACGAACAAGCTCAAAACCTGCTCGACACGCTCTTCGCCCCCTGGGTGCAAGCGCTGAAGTTGCGCGTGGAACAGATTACAGAGGACGGCGTGGTGCTACGTCTGCCTTTTTCGGATCAGCTGACCCATGTGGCCGGTGTGGTCTGCGGCCAGGTTTATATGGCTGCAGCCGACACAGCCATGGTGCTGGCCATCAGTCAGAGCCTGGGGGAATTTCGTCCCATGACCACCGTTTCACTGAATACCAGCTTTGTGCGCCCAGTCAGCCAGGGAGATGTATTGGTTCACGCCCAGGTTCTGAAACGTGGCAAAAGCATGGTGTTTGGCGACATCAAGCTGCAAGACGAGCAAGGCCGACTCGTCGCCCACGCCACTACCACCTACGCCTTACTACCCGGCTGATCGTGCCCCAGCCCATTTCTGACCCGGCCAAGACAGACTCTGACACAAAACAAATGGTCGGGCGGTTTGTCATAGCGGGCTTGCCCCGACTATCATCGTCATAGCACGCTGGCCGCAGGCAGGGTCCTGGGGAAGCTGCCTTATCCGATTCTTTGTTGATCGCATTTCTGGAGTAAATCAAATGGCAAAAGTCCTGGTTCTCTATTATTCCGCCTACGGCCACGTTGAAAAAATGGCTCAAGCGGTTGCCGAAGGCGCACAAAGCGCTGGCGCTACGGTCGACATCAAGCGTGTCCCCGAACTGGTCCCTGAAGCTGTGGCCCAGAAAGCGAACTTCAAGCTGGACCAAGCAGCGCCGGTGGCCACCATTGCGGATCTGGAAAACTACGACGCCATTATTGTCGGTACCGGCACCCGTTTCGGGCGTATCAGCTCGCAGATGGCCAGCTTCCTGGATCAGGCCGGGGGCCTGTGGGCACGCGGCGCACTCAATGGCAAGGTAGGCGGTGCCTTTACCTCTACCGCCACCCAACACGGTGGGCAGGAGCTCACGCTGCTGTCCATTATTCATAACCTGATGCACTTTGGCTTGATCGTTGTCGGCCTGCCCTACAGCTTTGCCGGCCAGACGCTAATCAACGAGGTGACCGGCGGCAGCCCCTACGGCGCATCCACCATTGCCGGTGGCGACGGTTCGCGTCAGCCCAGCCAGAACGAACTGGACGGCGCTCGCTTCCAGGGCCGTCATATCGCTGAAATTGCAATCAAGCTGAAAGGCTAAACGGAGTACACAGATGGGCATGATGATAGATGGACAATGGCATAGCAAAGAGCCTGCCAGCAGCACGGCGTCCGATACGTTTCAACGTGCTCAGTCTGTGTTCCGGGACTGGATTACCGCCGATGGCGGTCCCGGTCCCGACGGCCAGACGGCTCAACCCGCCCAGGCCAATCGCTACCACCTGTATGTCTCCCTGGCCTGCCCCTGGGCGCATCGCACCCTGATCATGCGCGAGCTGAAAGGACTGCAAAAACTGATTTCGGTGTCTGTGGTCAACCCCATCATGGGCGAGCAAGGCTGGACCTTTGAGCCTGCGCAAGGCGTGGTGGCCGACCCGGTCATGGATGTCCAATTCTTGTATCAGCTCTACGCCCAGGCAAACCCACAATTCACAGGCCGGATTACGGTGCCCGTCTTGTGGGACAAGCAGCGTGGCACGATTATCAATAATGAATCTGCCGAGATTATCCGTATCTTCAATACGGCTTTTGACAGCCTGGGAGCCAATAAGGTGAACATGGCTCCGGCTGACTTGTTGCCACAAATTGACCAGATCAACGCCCATGTCTATGACACCGTGAACAACGGTGTTTATAAAGCCGGTTTTGCCCGCTCACAGGCGGCGTATGACAGTGCTGTCCATGCCTTGTTCGATAGTCTGGACGGACTGGAATCCCGTTTAGCCCAGCAACGTTATCTGACAGGCACGCAGCTGACCGAGGCGGACTGGCGTCTGTTCACCACCTTGATTCGCTTTGATCCAGTTTATGTCGGCCATTTCAAATGCAATCTGCGCCGTCTGATTGACTACCCGAATCTGTGGAACTACATGCTGGAACTGTATCAAATGCCCGGCGTAGCCAGCACAGTCAGTTTGGACCATATCAAGACCCATTATTACAGCAGCCACCAGCACCTGAATCCAAGCGGGATCGTGCCGGCTGGCCCTATTCTGGATCTGAACGGGCCCCACGGACGCGGTCACTTACCCGCCCAGCCAGGGCCCCTGCATATCGGTCTTCAGTAACCAGGACGGTCAAAAATATCAGGGTTCAGCAAAATCGAGCGGTCTACCTGATTGATATCAGTCCGACCGCAAAAGGCCATAGAGACATCCAGCTCGTTAGCCATCAACTTCAACAAACGAGCGACACCGGCCTGCCCTGCGGTTCCCAATGCATACAAGAAAGCACGCCCGATCATGGAACCTTGCGCACCCAATGCGCGTGCCCGCAACACATCCTGACCGCTACGGATACCGCCATCCACCAGAACTTCAATCCGGTCGCCGACTGCTTTGCTAATCGCCGGCAAGCAAGAAATTGACGATGGGGCACCATCCAGCTGACGGCCTCCATGGTTGGACACAATCAGGGCATCCGCACCGCTATCAACGGCGTAGCGCGCATCGTCCGCATCCATAATGCCTTTAACGATCAACTTGCCGCCCCAGGCATTCTTGATCCATTCAATGTCTTTCCAGCTCAGTGTCGGATCGAACTGTTCCGCCGTCCAAGTGGACAAGGAACGCAGGTCCGATACCCCTTTCGCATGGCCAACAATATTGCCAAAGCTGCGACGCTGTGTGCCCAACATCTTGCGGCACCAGTAAGGCTTGGTGGCCAGATTCAATAAATTGGGAATAGTCAGACGGGGAGGCGTGGTCAGGCCATTTTTGATGTCTTTGTGACGCTGGCCCAAAACCTGCAAATCCAGGGTCAATACCAGAGCCGAACAATTGGCGGCCTTAGCACGTGCGATCAGGTTTTCAATAAAACTGCGGTCGCGCATCACATACAGCTGAAACCAGAACGGCGCACGAGTCGCCTGGGCCACATCCTCCAACGAGCACACGCTCATGGTGGACAAGGTGAAAGGAATCCCAAAGTCGCGTGCGGCCAAGGCGGCCAGCATTTCACCATCGGCGTGCTGCATGCCGGTCAAGCCTGTCGGCGCAATCGCCAAAGGCATGGCCACATCCTGGCCCAGGAGCGTAGTCCTTAAGCTACGGCGATCAATATCTACCGCGACGCGCTGTTTGAATTTCAGCTTATGAAAATCCTGCTCGTTCGCATGGTAAGTGCCCTGCGTCCAAGAGCCGGAGTCAGCGTAGTCATAAAACATCTTGGGCACGCGGCGTTTAGCTGCCAGGCGGAAATCTTCAGTGCAGGTAATTTTCGACAGATCCATTACATTGGGCTCCAAAACAATGGCGTAATAATGCGACTTTGTTCCCTAGGGGGCAAGTCATCCCGTACAGACTGTTCGATGTTTCTGCCTGCTCTGTTTGCCTGCGCCTGCCAAATAAAGAGGTCCACCAGCTCCCGGAAGGGCTACAAGCCTTATGGCTGGCGATTTTCCAGCCTGTTCGCATCCCGAAAAATCAAAAAATAGACTATTTCAGTAAAAAACACGGCTATTTTGGTGACAAGCAAAAATAGCCGTGCTATAGTTCCACTTCTTTAGCGGCTGTAGCTCAGTTGGATAGAGTACTTGGCTACGAACCAAGGGGTCGTGGGTTCGAATCCTGCCAGCCGCGCCATATTTAGTAAAAAAGCCATTTCTTCGGAAATGGCTTTTTTGCTTTCTACTCAGACATCTGGCAGAAGAGAGATCCACTGTGTCACCCAAGCCTCCACCGACAAGAGCGATGCGAGCAGGCTTGAACGAAAAAACAGAGTACGTAGCAGTCGTCATGGTGCACGGCTGTTAGACAATTACTACCGCTTTCCACCCGCATTCTGCAAACCACGCTTGGGTGGTATTGGCTGCGATACCCAGGCCATCAAACTCTTCATCCAGGAAATAGTCTTCGTGGAAGGCGTCCATCTTGCCTAAACCAATAGAAAGCTCCATGGCCCTACCGGGAAAAATAGAAGGGTCGCTACTCTCTACCTTATTATTGTCGCCACTGTAGTAAACCCATGCCGACGGGGTTTCCAGGC
>JBQEAN010000023.1:0-12285 GCA_052109075.1 Alcaligenes sp.
TCTTTGTAATCAATTTCGGCGCCCACCAGATATTGGAAGCTCATGGCGTCAACCAGCAACTGCACGCCGCCTTTATCAATAATGGTGTCGTCGTCGTTAACCAGCTCGTCAAACGTGAAGCCGTACTGGAAGCCGGAACAGCCGCCACCTTGCACGAAGACGCGCAGCTTCAGTTCGGGGCTGCCCTCTTCAATCAAGAGTTCACGGACCTTCTCAACCGCTGAATCGCTAAAGATCAGAGGTGATGGAGGGGCTTGCAGATCAACGGATTCGGTAAGAGTGCTCATGTGGTTCTCCTGCCGGCCCCCGCCGGCATGAATAATTATCATGTGATCGCCTTGCACATGACCACCCGTGGGTCGGGTGAGCTCAGTCTGGCTGGGCGATTTTTTCCTGGCGGGAGGCGCGTATGACGTTTCCTTCCAGGACATTCAGGGTCAAGGCCGTAGGCTCGAATCCCTGCGGTAAGGCAAGCCAACCCATGGCTCGCTGAAACTGATTGAAGTTCAAGATTAACGGATCAATCTGCTCTAGGGATGATTCCGCTAGTACAGAGTCTGGTCCAGAACTTGGTGACAGATCGATTTTAACGGTTTTTCCGTCTTGCCGCCCGGTCAGCTGAAACTGAAGGCGACCGGAAAAAGCCTTTCCTTCTGGGGCGTTACGTTGCAGCAACACCTTGTACTCCAGCAAATCGCCCCGTTTGCTAATGTCCAAGGCCCGGACAGTGACCGAACCGCTGGGGCCTGGTGGGAGCAGTTGCTCGTAGAAAGCCAGTTGCTCACGCGTCTGGGCCAGCTCAGTCTGGGTGGCTAACAGAGATTTTTCCAAACCCTTGCGAGTGCTCTCTTCCAGAACCAGTTGCCCGCGCAGGACCTCAAACTCGCTTTGTATCTGCTGCAAGGATTGCTGGCTACCCTTCAAATTCTGCATAGCCAACTGAATCTGTTCGGACTGATCGGCGGGTTGCGTCAGGCTCCGGTAGAGCCAAAGGCCCGCGCCGCCTAACAGCACTCCCAGCAATACAGCCAGCCCAATTGTAGTCGCCCCGCCCCGTGAACGGGAAGGAGCGACAGTATGAGAAGTAGTTTGCGGTGATTCAGCCATAAACATTTGACCTGTTCACCAAGACCAAGTTCCCTTTAAGGCAAAATAGCAACGTGGTTCAAACCGGTTTGTTCTGGCAGGCCGAACAAGATGTTCATGTTTTGCACCGCTTGGCCCGAAGCACCCTTAACCAGATTGTCCTGCACCACCAGAATGATCAGTTGATCACCATTATCAGGACGCTGCACAGCAATACGCAGCTGGTTAGAGGCACGAACCGAGCGGGTTTCAGGCAAAGTACCTGCCGGCAGCACATCCACAAAGGTTTCTTGTGCGTAACGCTGTTCGTACAAAGCCTGGAAATCGGTATCCATGGCTTCAGGCTTGATGCGCGCATAAATCGTGGAGAACATACCGCGAATCATAGGCACCAGATGGGGCACGAAAGTCAGGTTGACTGGCCCGCCTGCCAAGCGCTGCAACTGTTCCACAATTTCTGGTTGGTGACGGTGACCCGACACGCCATAGGCCTTGAAGTTATCGCTGGCTTCGGCAAACAAATTCGGAACCGAGGCACCTTTACCCGCACCGGAAACCCCCGATTTACAGTCTGCAATCAGATGTTGGGTATCAACCAGCGCCTTGCCGCCTTCCAGCAAGGGAGCCAGACCCAGCAATACCGTAGTGGGATAGCAACCGGGGTTACCAATAACCTTGGCCTGGGCAATCTTGTCGCGCAACAGCTCGGGCAAACCGTAAACCGATTCGCTCAGGATTTCCGGGCAGCTGTGCTCCATCTTGTACCATTTCTGGAACACGGCCGTATCTTGCAGGCGGAAGTCTGCTGCCAGGTCAATAACTCGTACACCCGCTTCCAGCAGACGCTCGACCTGGCTCATGGCTACGCCATGCGGGGTGGCAAAAAACACCACATCGCACTGCTCCAGTTTGGCGGTTTCAGGTGTAGAAAATTTCAGATTCACATGGCCACGCAAATTCGGATACATATCCGACACCGGCACGCCGTCCTCTTTACGCGAGGTGATGGCAGCCAGCTCTACCTGGGGGTGCTGACTTAACAGACGCAGCAACTCGACCCCGGTGTAACCTGTACCGCCGACAATCCCTACCTTGATCCGGGTATCGCTATGTGTAGCCATGAACTTTCCTGAAAGAGAGACGCAAAAATTCTATCTTAACGTAGTCCCGCCTGTTCTCAAGCACCAGACCGAGCAAAGCAGGACAAATGTAGCCAGCAAACAAAAACCCCGGACAAGTCCGGGGTTTTTGAGCACCATAAACAGGTCGCGAGGCGAATTAACGCTTGCTGAACTGTTTGCGGCGACGTGCTTTGTGCAGACCGACTTTCTTACGCTCAACAGCACGAGCGTCACGAGTCACCAAGCCAGCTTGCTTCAGCTCTGTCTTCAGTGTTGCATCGTAGTCGATCAAAGCGCGGGTGATGCCGTGACGGGCAGCACCGGCCTGGCCGCTTTCGCCGCCGCCATGCACGTTGATCTTGATGTCGAACGACTCAACATGGTTGGTCAGCACCAAAGGCTGACGCACAATCATGCGACCCGTTTCGCGAGCAAAGTATTCGTCAACAGGCTTGCCGTTGACTACGATTTGGCCCGAACCCTTCTTGATGAAGACACGAGCAACGGAGGTCTTGCGACGGCCCGTACCGTAATTCCAGTTACCGATCATGACCTATCCTTAGATGTCCAGAGTTTTAGGCTGTTGAGCACTATGAGGATGCTCGGCACCAGCGTAAACCTTCAGTTTCTTGGCCATGGCATAGCCCAGAGGGCCTTTTGGCAACATACCCTTGACGGCCTTTTCAACGGCACGGCCAGGGAAGCGCTCTTGCATGGTTTGGAAGTTGGTTTCGTAAATACCGCCTGGGTAATTCGAGTGACGATAGTACTTCTTATCCTGCGCTTTGTTACCGGTCACGGCAATGTCAGCAGCATTGATGATAATGATGTAATCGCCGGTATCAACGTGAGGGGTGTATTCGGGTTTGTGCTTGCCACGCAAACGGCGTGCGACTTCGCTGGCCACACGACCAAGGACTTTGCCTTTAGCGTCAATCACAAACCAGTCACGTTTGACTTCAAGCGGCTTGGCCACGAAGGTCTTCATGATGGTTCCTAAATATTAAAATTCTGGGTCAAAGCAACATGCCTGGCCCATACAATCCGCCCCTCTTTTCAAGTTGGGCAGCTCCATTCAGCCCTGCCAAGACGTTATATTCCGCCCGTGCATTTCTGCCAAATAGCTCGCCATAATAGCATAAATAGTGGATAACACTAGAGTTTTGTATGAAAACAAGGGCTTTTCGCCACATCTCTGTGGCCCCATATCGTCAAGAACGGAATCAGCCTGCGCTGGACTCGCTTCGAGGTTGTCGCGAAATTTGCGCCACTCTTGGGCCGGCCAAGCTTTCACCAAGAATGCAGCGCTAATACAAAACCCCTGTTTTTCCGTAAAGGAGAAACAGGGGTTGATAAGACAGGCCGAGCATCCGGGACAGATTACTCTGTCCGGACTACGCTGCGGGATCAGCCTTTTTTCTGGTTTGCCAGAGCAATGCCCAGGTAGTTGTCGTAGGAGCCTTCAGCGACACGGAACCAAGGCACGATCGCATCACGGAAACCCATGTAGTCGTCGTGAATTTTCTTGAACATAGGATCCTTGTCGCAGAATTCTTTGTACAAAATATTGGAGGTCTTGAAGGACTCGTCCATCACGTCGCGCGGGAAAGCTTTCAATACTGCACCACTGGCGATCAAGCGACGCAAAGCGGCTGGGCTTTGGGCGTCGTACTGGGAAATCATGCGCTCGCCTGCTGCTCGCGAGGCAATTTCAATCAGGGACTGATATTGCTTGGGCAAGGCCTGGAAAGCGGCATCGTTCACGTACAGCGACACCTGGGCCGAACCTTCCCACCAGCCGGGATAGTAGTAGTACTTGGCCACTTTCTGGAAACCCAGTTTTTCGTCATCGACAGGACCCACGAACTCCACGGCGTCCAGCGTACCTTTCTCCAGCGAAGGATAAATATCGCCAGGTGGCACTTGTTGAGGCACCACGCCCATGCGGGCCAGCACTTCACCGGCAAAACCAGCCGTACGCATTTTCAGACCTTTCAGGTCTTCCAGGGAATTGATTTCCTTGCGGTACCACCCCCCCATCTGGGTGCCGGTGTTACCGAAAGCAAAGTTGACGATGTTACGAGTGGCGAACAATTCGCGCAGCAACGTAGTGCCATTACCTTCCTGCATCCAGGCATTCATTTGACGGGCGTTCAGGCCAAATGGCACCGCCGTGTCAAAACTGAACGAAGGGTCTTTACCGTAATAGTAATAAGAGGCTGTCTGGCCGCATTCCACCGTGCCGTTGCTAACCGCATCCATCACACCAAAACCGGGGACGATTTCACCAGCAGGGTACAGACGGATAGTGAAGTTGCCATCCGAGGCTTCTTCCACCATCTTGCAAAACGCCTGAGCGGTCGAAAACAGGGCCGGGGTAGAGGGGCCGTAAGTCGATGTCAGCTTCCAATTAACCTTGGGATTGCTTTGGGCAATAGCAGGGGCAGCAATAGCGGCAGTGCTGGCTACGGCGCCAAGGCCTGCCTTTTTCAGAAACGAGCGACGCTGCATGAATAACCTCCTTGTGGGTATTCGACGATAACTGGGAAATATTTTTATGCTATGGATAGTACACTGGCGCGCCGCGAAAGGGGGCCGGGGAAAGCCCGGATTATCCCGCAAATCTGGCCCTATATTGTCTGGTCCTTGATCTGCAACATCTACTCCAACGCCCAAAACAAAACAGCCCTTGCAGGCTGATTTGTTTTTTCAGGACTGGACAATCAGGAGCCGGCTACCGACATCTGCTCGATCAAGATGGAACCCGTGCGCTTGGAACCCGCCGCAAAGGTATCCGACCCTACGGCCACAATCTGCGCGAACATCTCGGCCAGATTACCAGCGATGGTGATTTCCTCCACCGCATGCTGAATACGCCCGTTTTCTACCCAATAACCAAAAGCGCCACGCGAGTAATCGCCGGTCAGGTAATTAATACCTTGGCCGATCAGTTCAGTGACCAGCAAGCCACGGCCCATTTTCTTCAGCATGGCATCCAGATCATCCTCGGGGCGAGTCAGACGCGAGCTAAGCAGCAGGTTATGCGAGCCACCGGCATTACCTGTGGAAGGCATACTCAGCTTGCGACCAGCATAGGAAGACAGGAAATACCCCTTCAGCTCCCCGCCCAGAACCACATCACGGTCGCAGGTACGCACCCCTTCAGAATCAAACGGGGCACTGCCCATTGCAGCAGCCAGATGTGGACGCTCCAGCACATCAATGTGCTTGGCCATGACGGGTTTGCCTAGCGAATCCAGCAAGAAAGTGGTTTTGCGATACAAGGCAGAGCCACTGGTGGCCTGTACCAAGGCACCGATCAAGCCCACGGCCAGCGGGGCCTCGAACAGAACAGGGTAACGGCCTGTAGGAATACGACGAGCCGACAGACGCGACAAGGTACGCTCCGCGGAGTAACGGCCTACCGACTCTGGACTTGCCAAACGAGAAGGATCGCGCGAGCTGCTGTACCAGTAATCGCGGTGCATATTGTCGCCTTTGCCCGCAATGGGGCTGACGCTCAGCGAGTGGCGGCTATAGGGGTAGCCACCCAGAAAACCGCGACTATTACCCATCACAAAGTGCCCCTCCAGCGTATCCACCGATGCGCCTTCGGAATTGGTGATCAGCGGGCTCAACTCCAGCGCGGCCTGTTCGGCACGAATCGCCAGCTTGGCGGCCTGATCCGCATCCAGCATCCAGGGGTGGTGCAAATGCAGATCAGGATAGCTTTGGGCCAGCATGTCTTGTTCAGGCAGGCCGGCAAAGGGATCTTCAGCCGTATAGCGGGCAATATGCCAGGCGGCTTCTACCGTTTCACGCAAGGCCTTGACCGAAAAGTCCGAGGTCGATGCCGAACCACTGCGCTGGCCGGCGAACACCGTCACACCCAAGGAGCGGTCTTGCGTCTGCTCTACCGTTTCCAGTTCCAGCTGGCGCACGGACACCGCCAAACCTTTGTTCTCAGAAATATCGACGGCAGCATCACTGGCGCCCAGTTTTTTGGCATGTCGCAGCGCTTCATCCACCAATTCGCAAAACTGGAACTGATTGGCACTGATCGACAATTGGGAAATAGTTGGATGACTCATTGCTACTCTTTGAGGGTTAGGCGGTTATCATAGCCAATTGGCGACAATCTTTGCTATTTCACTTCTTATGTCCCGCCCACGCACAGAAATCGATGAAAACGGTTACGACCGCCCCAGCAAATCACAGGTCAAGCGCGAAATGCACGCTTTACTGGATCTGGGTAAACGCCTGATTGAGGTCTCTGACGACAGACTCACACAGCTGAATCTAGACGAGTCCCTGATGGCTGCCATCAAGGCTGCCAAACGCATCAGCCCAACGGCCCGCGAAGGCCGCCGCCGTCAGATCCACTATGTGGGCAAACTGATGCGCAATGTAGACCCCGAACCGATCCTGAAGCAACTGGATATCTGGGAAAACGGCTCCAAGGAAGACACCCGTGCCATGCACAGGCTGGAGGCTTTGCGCGACCTGTTGTTGCGCAATGACGACGCTTTGACCGAATTCATGAATGAATTTTCCGGTGCCGATATCCAGCAATTGCGCACCCTGATCCGGGCTGCACGCAAAGAAACGGAAAAAAATTCCACACTGGAACAGGGCCAAGACCCCCAGCGCAAACATTACCGTGCCCTGTACCAGTACATCAAGACCTTGGTAGATCTTTCGGAGTCCCCATGAACCCTCTGCTTGAGTCGATTGAGATTGAAACCGGTGCCAACCCCCAGCATGCCGTCATCTGGCTGCATGGCCTGGGTGCCGACGGCCACGATTTTGCCCCGATAGTACCGGAGTTGGGCCTGCAAAACGCCCCCGCTATTCGCTTCATCTTCCCGCATGCCCCTATTCAGCCCGTCACGATCAACGGCGGTATGGCCATGCGCTCCTGGTACGACATTTACGTTGCTGACCTGGTCCGCCACGAGGACGAAAGCGGCCTGCGCCAATCCCAAATCAACGTGCAGAATCTGATTGCCCGCGAAAATGCCCGCGGCATTCCGACTGAAAACATTGTGCTGGCCGGCTTTTCACAAGGCTGCGCCATGACCTTGCAAACCGGCCTGCGTTTGCCCGAACGTCTGGCAGGCCTGCTCTGTTTGTCCGGTTACCTGCCTTTGGCCGCTGCCGTCACAGCCGAGCGCCACCCAGCCAACCAGGACACGCCTATCTTCATGGCGCACGGCAGCATGGATCCGGTGGTACCTATTACCCGTGCCGAGGCCAGCCGCCAACAACTGGAAGCCATGGGCTACCAAGTGCAATGGAATGTGTATCCCATGCCCCACGCGGTGTGCCCGGAAGAGATCACGGCCGTTGGCCAATTCTTGAAGCAAGTGCTGAAATAAGTATTGCTCCTGCCAATACCCACCAGCCAGGCAAAAAAAACGCCACTGATTGTCAGTGGCGTTTTTTGTTCTGCGGAAAAAAGGCTTAATCGGAACGACGCGTCTCACCCAGATCCAGCCAGACACGACGCATACTTGGGTCTTCAGGGTCTGCATCATTCTGGAAGCCCAGGCGCTTCATCAAAGCCTGCATGGGCGTGTTGGAAGCCAACACATAGCCATCTATATAAGTCAGGCCCTGCTCCGCTGCCGCTTGGATCAGAGCCTGCATCAAGGTAACTCCCAGACCACGCCGCTGCCAAGCATCTCCAATCACCAGGGCATACTCCGCCCCCCGGCCATCGCCATTACGCAGATAGTGGGCAAAGCCAATAATCTCGTCACGCGGATGGTTACGGTTGTCTGGATTGGGGGAACGCACCGTCGCGACCAGCGCCAGTTCCCGGTCGTAGTCGATACGGGTATAGCGGGACAACATGCGTGGCGTCAATTCGCGCAGCATGGACACAAAGCGCATATAACGGCTTTCATCCGACAGGCCCCGCATAAAGGCTTGCAGTGCTTCGGCGTCTTCTGGACGGATAGGGCGCAAGGTCCAGCGTTGATCGTCGTTGAACTGACGCCGTTCAATCAGGTGACGCGGGTAAGGGTGAATCGCCATGTGGCGATAACCCGCTGTCTCAGGCAGTACCAGCATGGACTGCTTGCTCAGGGATATGGAAATACTCTTGATGTACAGGCTGTTTTCACCCGCCATGATCGGGTCCAACACCACACGGCGCACGCCGGGCAGCTCGCTCATCAAATCCGACAAGCGCTCCAGAACCTGCAAAAGCTGCGTCAGCACCAAGGGGGTTAGCTGCGAGGACAAACTCTTGCGCCACAGCGGGCTACGCTCTACCAGCTGGCGCGCCAAATAACGGTTCAGCGGTGGCAGTTCCACTGCCGGATAGGTCGAAGACAGCCAATCTGCATGGTCTGCACCGCCAAACACAGCGTACGGGCCCAGCTTGTCGTCTGTCTCGAAACGCAGCCCCATAGCCGGGACATCCGGATCAGGCTGCCCCTGATCGTGGGTGACGCGCAAATCCACCACGGGCACATGGAAGTAGCGCAGCAGATCGCGGCACTCTTGCTCGCTGGCCTCGCGTCGTTCGCTTTGAATCTGACGCACCAATTCGCGGGCAGGCTCCACTTCGGGCAAAGTCCCCAATGGCAAAGGCGGCAAGGTTTGCTGCGACAAGTGTTGGTTGTAGTGATAACGGGCCAGCAGATCAAAGGCATTGGCGGCCGTATCCGGGGTGCGGAAAGCCGGTGTGCCTACGCCGTCCAGCAAATGGCGCAAGGGCCGCATATCCGCATCACCAATCAGACACGTAATAATCGGTTTGCGGGCGCTGGCCGACAACATGGCCAATTCCCGCGATACGGCGGGCATATCGGCCAAGGGATCGGGTGTCAGCAAGACCAGCACCCCATCAATATCCTTGTCATCCAGCAAGGTGGAGATGACCGAGTCGATACGCATGGGAGTTAGCGGCACATAGGTGACCACTGGGTTTTGCACCTGATCGCCGGGAGCAAGTAAATTATCCAGCGCGCGTTGAGTCGATGCCGATAGTTCGGGGCACGTCACCGCCGCATCCGAACCCAACACATCCAGGGCCATCTGCGCCGCCCCATTGCCATTGGAGAACAAGGCAATGCGTCGACCTTTGGGGCGACGGGTATAGACCAGCACCTTCAGCGCCGAGAACAGCTGCACAAAATAACGAATGCGCACCGCCCCCACACGCCGCATCAGGGCGTTGAATACCGCTTCGTGGGCTTCGCCCTGCTGACGTTGCCCGCCTACCTTCAACACCACCACAGGCTTGACGGCCGCCACTGCATGCAAGGCACTGGTGAAACGGCGTGATGCAGGCGTATGTTCCAAATACAGCGCAATACTGTCGGTGCGCGGGTCCATGGCCAAATATTCCAGCACCTCGGGCACATCAATCACCGCCTCGTCACCCACCGACACAATAGCGGAGAAACCCAGGCTGACGTCTTCCGCCCAATCCATCAGGGCCGAGGTAATCGAACGCGATTGAGACACCAGGGCAACCCGGCCCGCCAAAGCCATCTGTGGCTCGTGACTGAGATTGATCCCTAAATGGGGCCGCTGCACACCAAAAGCACGGGGGCCCAACACCACACAATCATTGATACGCGCCCAGGAGCGTGCATAAACCATGTCTTCCATGGGGTCCCGGGACGCCAGATTCGAGGGCAAGAGCAAGACGACGCGTGGCCTGTGTACTCGGATAGCATCCAAAGCCTGCGGCAAGCGCACCGGCTCAATACAAACCAGCGCCAAATCCAGGCGCTGTGTATCTGTCAAACCATCCAGACGATCCGGCACCAGAACCTGGGTGGCCGTAATGCGCGCCTGCGTAATCCGTCCCGCCAGCCGGGCGGGCATTTCCTTGATCAGGGGCAAGGGTAATGTGGACACGACCAGCACCGAGCGGGGCTCAAACAATGCTGTCAGACGATGCCTTAGGGCTGCCATGATTGTTCCGCCATAAGAAGACCACACACCAAAATAATGAATTCTCCCATCTTAAGCACAGCCGCCTACAAATAAAAGGGACTTGGCTGGCTATATCTGTCTTGCGTCATAGGTCCGGTTTTTACCCTGCTACGGGTCGTGCATATACTATCGTATAAAAAGCATACGCCAATGCCTGGTCAAAAATGGCTCAAAGCCAGTCGCAAAGCGACTTGCAGATCGTAAAATAACATCCGTTCGGAAAGCAGGACCTTTCGTTCTCTCTGACAGGAAAAAACACTATGTCTAGCGACGATAGTCGAAGAAAGATGCTGCACAGGTCACTCAGCCACTACTGACCCACGGGGTTGTCTGCTGAAGTGGCTTGCGCAGCACGCCAGGAGTCACCCATGCACCGCCTTACTCATACTGGACCGATCCGGGCCTTTGCGCCTTGCGGATCGCCTCTTGCCACACCTTGCTCCACCCCGCATACCGTAGGCCGCCGCCCTGCTCTGGCCTGGCGCATCAATACGGCCAGTTGCAAACCAGAAAGCCACTGGATTGCAAGCAGTGACAAGCCCCCCTTACCCCGACTGTGGCGCAGCACGCTTCCCAGCCACTAAGCGTTTGGCCGTCGCCCTCTAAATCCGCTTGTTCTTATCTTTAGTTTGCCGACCCTAAAACGGTGGGCAGGCCTTGCTGTGTCCGGCCTTTAGCGTCGGCCCGGCATGGTCACGCCTGTACACCAGGAGTATTTCATGAGCATTCAACAACAACACCCACCACTACGCTCTGTGGACCACGACGCCAAACTGCGCACGGCCACCGAATCGGGGCTCAGCCAAGAGGCCGCTTTGGCCGCCGCTCAAGCCAATCTGAACGGCCTGACCGACGCCGAAGCCTTGAGCCGCCTGACCGAATACGGCCCCAACGAGGTTGCTCGGGACAAACCGGCCCACGCCTTGATCCAGCTGGCCCTGGCATTCAAAAACCCCTTTATTGCCGTACTAATGGTGCTGGCTGCCGTCAGCGCGGTGACCGACATTATTTTGCCCATGCGCGCCGGGGAGGAAACCGACTATACCGGCGTGCTGATTATCGTGATTATGGTCACGCTAAGCGGCCTGCTGCGTTTCTGGCAGGAATACCGCTCCGGCAAAGCCGCCCAGGCCTTGAAAGCCATGGTGCGCACGACGGCCAGCGTGCTGCGACGCTCCAGCGTGTCCAGCTCCACCGTCATGCGCGAAATCCCCATGAGCCAGATCGTGCCCGGCGATATCGTGCGCCTGTCAGCAGGAGACATGATCCCGGCCGAACTGCGCCTGATCGAGTCCCGCGACCTGTTTGTCAGCCAGGCCGCCCTGACCGGCGAGGCCCTGCCCGTTGAAAAATACGATGTATTTAGCGCCGTCAGCAGTAAAAGTGTGTCGGCCTCCAGCGCCCAAACCGGCGTACTGGAGCAAAACAATATGTGCTTTATGGGCACCAACGTTGTCAGTGGTACAGCCACGGCTGTCGTCGTGTCTACCGGTGCCAAAACCTATTTTGGCTCTCTGGCCAAAGCCATTGTCGGTTCCCGCGCTGAAACCGCTTTTGACCGTGGCGTAAATAGCGTTAGCTGGTTGCTGATCCGCTTTATGCTGGTCATGGTGCCTATCGTGTTACTGATCAACGGTTTTTCCAAGGGCGACTGGTCGGAAGCATTCCTGTTTGCCCTGGCCGTGGCAGTGGGTTTGACCCCCGAAATGTTGCCCATGATTGTGTCCTCGAACCTGGCCAAGGGCGCCGTTGCCATGGCCAAGAACAAGGTCGTGGTCAAACGCCTGAACGCGATCCAGAACTTTGGTGCCATGGACGTGCTGTGTACCGACAAGACCGGCACCCTGACGCAAGACCGCATTATTCTGGAACACCACCTGGGCCTGGATGATCGCAACAGTCCGCGTATTCTGGAGCTGGCACTGCTCAACAGCCTGCATCAAAGCGGCGTCAAAAACCTGATGGACCAGGCTGTACTGCGTTTTGCTGAAAAAACACCGTCCGCCCGCCAGGCCATTGGCTCCTACCGCAAGACTGACGAGCTGCCTTTTGATTTCATCCGTCGTCGCCTGTCGGTCGTGGTGCAAGACACACAGGGCGAACAGTTGATGGTCTGCAAAGG
>JBQEAN010000023.1:12385-34067 GCA_052109075.1 Alcaligenes sp.
GCCTGTCGGTCGTGGTGCAAGACACACAGGGCGAACAGTTGATGGTCTGCAAAGGTGCTGTGGAGGAAATGCTCAGCATCGCCACGCACGTTCAAGACGGCGATCAACGTTTGCTGCTGGACACCGAGCAGCGCGCCAGGCTATTGAAAATGGCCTACCGCTATAACTCGGATGGTTTCCGTGTTCTGCTGATTGCCACTCGTGCTATCGCCGTAGAACACGCCAAGAGCCGTTATGAAACCCAGGACGAGCGCGAGATGACCGTGCAAGGCTTGCTGACTTTCCTGGACCCACCCAAGGAAAGTGCTGCCCAAGCCATTGCCGCCCTGACTGAACACGGCGTAACCGTCAAAGTGCTGACCGGCGATAACGAAATCATCACAGCCAAGATCTGCCGTGAAGTGGGTTTGGAACCCGGCAAGCCCCTGCTGGGGCCCGAGATTGAAGTGATGCCAGAACCTGACCTGCGTTGCGCCGTCGAGCGTCACTCGGTCTTTGCCAAGCTCACCCCTTTGCAAAAATCGCGTGTCCTGAAAGCCTTGCAGGCCAATGGCCACACGGTCGGCTTTCTGGGGGATGGCATTAACGATGCCCCCGCCCTGCGCGATGCCGATGTCGGTATCTCCGTAGACAGTGGCACCGACATTGCCAAGGAATCCGCTGACATCATCCTGCTGGAAAAAAACCTGCTGGTGCTGGAAGAAGGCGTCATCAAAGGCCGCGAGACCTTTGGCAATATCATCAAGTACCTGAACATGACGGCCAGCTCCAACTTTGGCAATGTGTTCTCGGTGCTGGTAGCCAGTGCTTTTATCCCCTTCCTGCCCATGTTGGCTATCCACTTGCTGATTCAGAACCTGCTCTACGATATCTCCCAGCTGGCCTTGCCTTGGGATCGTATGGACAAGGACTTTCTGCGCAAGCCCCGTAAATGGGATGCCAAGAATATTGGCCGCTTCATGATCTGGATTGGGCCGACCTCCTCCATTTTCGACATCAGTACCTTTGTCTTGATGTGGTACGTATTTGGCGCCAATACGCCTGAACTGCAATCGCTGTTCCAGTCCGGCTGGTTTATTGAAGGCTTGCTCTCGCAGACCCTGGTGGTTCATATGCTGCGTACGCAAAAAATCCCCATCATCCAAAGCACGGCTGCTTTGCCCGTCATGTTGATGACTCTGTTGATCGCCGCTGTTGGCATTTATCTGCCCTTCTCCGGCGTGGGTGCCATGGTTGGGTTGCAGCCCCTGCCTTGGGAATACTTCCCCTGGTTGGTGGGTACCTTGTTGGCCTACTGCCTGGTCGCACAGGGTATGAAAATGCTGTACATCCGCCGCTTTGACCAGTGGTTCTAAGTCGATGAGGCGTCGACCCCAGAAAATTCTTTCCAGGATCGACGCCTCGGCGCTCATTATCAGCAAAAGGGGCCGGGTATATGATGGCCACACTGAAGGCACGATCCTGCTGCCTGACCCATCCGCTAAAGACATGAAATCACCCGTTCGCTTCTTATCGAGCAAAACGTACCGAGCCTTGGCATTGACCGGCATTTGTATCTTGATGGCTCTGGTATTTATTGCCGACACCGTCACTAATTACGCCATCGCCGCCGCCGTGTTTCATACACCGCTGCTGCTGATAGCGATTCGTTTTTTGTCTGCCCGACAGGTTATTGCCCTGACAGCAATCAGTATGGTGCTCACCGTTGTGAGTTTTATTTTGACCCGCTCGGGGGACTACGATGTGGGTCTGGTGAACACCGGCATCAGCATTATTGCCATTGCCATCACCTCCTATCTGGGACTGAAACTGAAGTCCGTGCAAGCGGCTGCTCACGAAACGCGCGAACATCTGCTGCGCTTGTCTCGTTTGACGACCTTGGGGCAACTCAGCACCTCGATTGCACACGAAGTCAGCCAGCCTTTGGCGGCCATCAACACCAGCGCGGGGGCTTGCCAGCGCTGGCTGGAGGCCTCGCCTCCCAATGTGGAAAAGGCGCAGGCGGCAGCACAACGGATTGTGTACGATGCCCAACGCGCTAAAGATGTGCTGGACCGGGTGCGCAGTATTACCCGCAACGAAGCGCCCACCAGCAGTGCCTTTGACCTGAACCAGGCCTTGACAGAGTTGCTGAACCTGTCCGGTGGCGAGATGCAGCGCAATCATATTGATCTGCGTCTGGCCTTGCAGTCCGAGCTGCCTGAAGTCTATGCAGACCGGGTGCAGATTCAACAAGTCATGGCTAACTTGCTGCTCAATGCGATCGAGGCTTTATCGCCGCCCTCGGACTACCATGCGGCCCAGATCACTATCGAGACCAGCCTGTTACCGGGCGATAAGCCGCAGGCTAACAAGGTGCTGTTTTCCATCAAGGACAATGGCCCAGGCTTGTCGGGCACGCAGCTATCCCAGTTGTTCGATACCTTCTGGACGACCAAAGCCGCCGGGCTGGGACTGGGTCTGACCATCAGCCGCACCATTATTGATGCCAATAACGGCCATATCTGGGCCACTGACCAAACCGATGGCGGGGCGGCCTTTCATTTCACCTTACCTTTGGCGCCATGACAGACACTTTGGATTCCACTCTGAACACGCCCACGGTCTACATCATTGATGACGACCCTTCGATTCGCGCCGCTCTGGATGATTTGTTGGCCAGTGTGGGTTTGAATGCCCTGAGCTTCGCATCTACGCGGGATTTCCTTGCGCACCCTTTGTCCGACGCCCCGGCCTGTCTGGTGCTGGATGTTCGTATGCCCGCGCAAAGCGGCACAGACTTTCACTTGCAGATGGAGTCGCGCGGGCTGCATATGCCAGTCATCTTTATTACCGGACACGGCGATATTCATATGGCGGTCAAGGCCATCAAGCATGGGGCCTGGGACTTTTTGACCAAGCCTTTTGTAGATCAGGCGCTGATTGATGCGGTGCAGTCTGCCCTGGCAGCCGATGCACTGCGCAAGCAGGACGCCAAGACCCGGCTGACCTTGCTGCAGCGCTGGGAGAGTCTGAACGCGGGCGAGCGCGATGTGTTTGTGCGCGTCGTGCAAGGTTTACTGAACAAGCAGATTGCCGCCGAGCTGGATGTGAAGGAAGTCACCGTCAAGGTTCGACGTGCCCGCGTGATGCAAAAAATGCAGGCAGGTTCGTTGGCCGAACTGGTGCGTCTGTTCGACCAGCTGGATACGGAAACAGGCCATTAGGATACTTCTGCGCGACCATTCTTTCTTAGTTGGCGCGCTGAGTTAAAATACGCAGATTCGGTCCCGTATCCGGGCTTTCCCAAGGTTAAGGCCACACACAAGTTATGAGCACGTCTACTTCCAACGTCATCCGCACCCGTTTTGCCCCTTCGCCCACTGGTTACCTGCACCTGGGCGGCGCGCGCACAGCACTGTTTTCCTGGGCGTTTGCCCGCCATCATCAAGGCACTTTTGTGCTGCGTATTGAAGACACGGATCTGGAGCGCTCCACCCCCGAGGCGGTGCAGGGCATTCTGGATGGTATGCAGTGGTTGGGCCTGAATGCGGATGAAGGTCCGTTCTACCAGATGCAGCGTATGGATCGTTACCGCGAGGTTATCGCCCAGTTGCTGAAAGACGGCCATGCGTATTACTGCTACAGCAGCCCCGAGGAAGTGGAAGCCATGCGCGAGAAGGCTCGTGCCCAGGGTTTGAAGCCTCGCTATGACGGCACCTGGCGTCCTGAGGCGGGCAAGGAGTTGCCTGCGATTCCGGCTGATCGTAAACCGGTGGTACGTTTCAAGAGCCCGCAGTCCGGTGCGACTAGCTGGGACGATATGGTCAAGGGTCGCATCAGTTTTGATAACACCGAGCTGGACGACTTGGTCATTGCCCGTCCTGATGGCACGCCTACGTATAACTTCTGCGTGGTGGTCGACGACTGGGACATGGCGATCACTCATGTGATTCGCGGTGATGATCACGTGAACAACACACCTCGTCAAATTGTGATTTTGCAGGCTTTGGGTGCAACGTTGCCTGAGTATGGTCATGTGCCCATGATTCTGGGGCCTGATGGCGAGAAACTGTCCAAGCGTCATGGTGCGGTCAGCATCATGGATTACGACAAGGATGGCTACTTGCCTGAAGCCATGGTTAATTATCTGGCTCGTTTGGGCTGGAGTCATGGTGATGACGAGTTGTTCACCCGCGAGCAGTTGGTAGAGTGGTTTGATACGCGCAGTCTGAGCAAGTCGGCTTCACAGTGGGACCCCAAGAAGTTGAACTGGGTAAATGCGCATTACATCAAGGCCAGCGACAATGCGGATCTGGCCGAGCGTGTGGCTCCGCGTATTGAGGCTTTGGGTGGCAAGACGGATGGTCAGGATGTACCGGGCATTATGGGTTTGCTAAAGGATCGTGCGGAGACCTTGAATCAGCTGGCTGAGGGTGCTTTGTTGTTCTGCCGTCCTTTTGAACCTGCCAGTGATGAGTTGATGGCCGAGGTTTTGACGCCGGAAGCGCGTGTTTTGTTGCGGGATTTTGCTAGCAAGGCGGTTAGCTTGCCGCAGTGGAATACGGAGAATCTGGCGGCGTTGATCAAGCAGGTGTTGGCGGATCACGAGGTGAAGATGCCTAAGCTGGCTATTCCTTTGCGGGTGGCGGTGACGGGGCAGAAGCAGACGCCGGCGGTGGATGCGGTGCTGGCTTTGGTTGGACGCGATAAGGTATTAGGGCGTTTGGCTGGGCTGTAAGAGGTATAACTAAAGCAAAAAGGGCATTCCATTAGAGATGCCCTTTTTGCTTTCAGGTTCGTAATTTCGGCGTGATCGTTGTGACTTGAAGGCAAACTTATTTCGCACCGAACTGCTGGCCCATATCAAGCAGCGGCATTCAGGTGGTTGATTTCAATGGTGGCTTCGCCTTTCTCCGTGCTGGCCCACACGGTGCCGTCCTGAACATTCAGATTAATCGTCAGGCCACGCTCAGCCAAAGCGGCTAAAGCATCTGTACCGGCCACGTCCAGTGCATAGACTTGCACGTTACGAGCACGGCTGATCTTGTCTTTGATACCAGTCCACCAGACCGATACGTTGCGGCCATAGGCCAGCACCGTCACTTTCTCAGCTCGTCCACTGGCTTTGATCAAGCGTCGGTCATCAGGCAAGCCCACTTCCAACCAATGCAACAGATTGTCGCCCAAGTCATGCTCCCACAGGGCAGGCTCGTCCGAATCGCTCAGGCCCCGCGAGAAACTCAAGCCTTCGTCTGACTGCACATACAAGCCATAAGCCAGTAAGCGCGCCATCAGACGCTCTTCGGTCTCCGAAGGATGGCGAGCCAGCGTCAGGGTATGACTGCCGTAATAGGCCCGATCGTTATCGGCCACATTTAATTCAACTTTATAAATCGTCGCGCGCAAAGCCATGGAGCGTCCAGCAAAAGAAACAGACAAAAAACTGGCCGCCCCCAGGACGGCCAGGAATTATTCAAGCAAGCAAAATCAGAATGGCAGGCGGTAGCCGGGCGACATTCGGCTCAAGCGGTACGTCGTCCCACTTTGGTCCCGCAGCACCAGATTGCGAGCTGTCAGGCTAACGATATTGTAATGGTTCTCGTAAATAGGATCGCCCGGTTCGGTCGTGACCCCATTGGATTCTTGAGTGTTGATCTGCAAGCTATTGCCTTTACGCAACCAGCAACCGCTTTCATTCAAGCCTTGCGACGGTTTGTTGGGGCGTTTGACCTGTTCGGTGTATGCCATCGAACCGTCAGTCTGCAAAGTAAACAAGGTACGCAGCTCGCCCACCACGCCTTTTTGCCGGTGCTTGCTTAACCAGTTACCGGCCAGATCATCTCCGGCAGCAGCAGGCTGGCACGCAGGGTGCACCGGCTTGGTGGCAGTAACCGGCTTGGCAGGTTCCGGCGCTGGTGATTTAACCGCGCAGGCGCTTAAAAAAACCGTAGCCAGCACAGCAACCCAAGAAGTGCGCCGCAAGATATTCGCCTTCGTCATAAAAACCCGTCCTTCATGCTTACATACCGACCCATTACAGGCCACCGAATCCTGATTATTCTACCTGAAGGCGCTTGTTTTACCCCATAACAAGATGCTTCAAAGCGGCAGGGGCAAGCGCGTCACGTTCTTGATTTCACGCATGGCCACAATAGTGCGGGTTTGGCGCACGCCAGGCATGTTAAATAAGAAGCGGTGCAGGAAGTCGTCATAGGACTCGGCACTGGGCACCATGATTTTCAGCAGAAAATCCGCATCGCCAGTTACCGCATGACATTCCAGAATTTCGGGTGCATCGCGTACTGCACGGATGAAGTTATCAACAATTTCACCCGAGTGCCGGTCCAAGCTGATCTGGGTAAACATGCAACTTTGTAGGCCCACCTGGCGACGATCCACACGCGCATAATAGCCCTGGATCACCTTGTTTTTTTCCAGGTTTTTAATGCGTCGCCAGACTGGTGCCGTGGACAAACCCACCTGCTCGGAGACCTGCTGGGCCGAGGCCCGGCCATCCAACTGCAAGGCGTCCAGGATTTTTAAGTCAGTTTTATCCATATTTGAATATTTACGAAATGAACATTTCAAAGAATAGGGAATATCCGCAACTATAACGCAAAAAAATGCGAGGACAGACTCTCTATCATGAACCCTATCTGGAGGTTTCATCATGACGCAGTCCGTCGACACTCAATACAAGCTCAGCGACAACCTGACCGCACAGTCAGGACGCATCTTTTTAACTGGCACTCAGGCCCTGGTGCGCATGCTGCTGACTCAGGCTCGCCTGGATAAAGAACAGGGTTTGAACACAGCCGGTTTTGTCTCTGGCTACCGTGGCTCGCCCCTGGGTGGCGTGGACATGATTATGTGGAAGGCCCAGAAGCATCTGGACCAGGCCAAGGTTCGTTTTCAACCCGCCATTAACGAAGACCTGGCCGCCTCCATGATCATGGGTACGCAGCAGGCCGGTGAACGTGCCGATCGCACGGTCGATGGTGTGTTTTCCATGTGGTACGGCAAAGGCCCCGGTGTCGACCGCGCGGGCGACGCCTTGCACCACGGCCATGCCGCCGGCGCGTCCCAGCACGGTGGCGTCTTGATGATTGTGGGTGATGATCATGTGGCCTCGTCCTCGTCCATCCCCCATGCCAGCGAACAATCCCTGATCGCCTGGGGTATCCCGGTGGTCAATCCCTGTTCGGTAGAAGAATACGAACGCTTTGGTGTTTGGGCCTGGGCCCTGTCGCGTTACTCCGGCTCCTGGGTCGCCTTCAAAGCCATTACCGAAACCGTGGAAAGTGGCCGCTCTTTTGAGATTGAGCCTTTGGATGATCTGGCCCCTGCCTTGGCCGACAAACAGGGTGGCAAGCACCCCTACGATCCCAGCAAATTCCTGACCCCTTCCATGGAAGGTACTCTGGATGCCCGCCTGGATAGCGTGCGTGAATTTTCTCGCAAATACAGCCTGGATCGCGTGCTGGAAGCCGCGCCCGAAGCTCGCATCGGTATTGTCTCTACTGGCAAGGCAACACTGGATACCTTGGATGCGCTGGAACAGCTAAGCGGCCTGAATGATCTGCCCGCTATCCGCCATTTGAAAATTGGCCTGAGCTGGCCGGTTAACCCCCAATCGCTGGAAGATTTTATTGAAGGCCTGGACCATGTATTGGTCATTGAAGAAAAAGGGCCAATTATTGAAGACCAGTTAAAGAATCTGCTCTTTAATTGCGCCCAGCGTCCGACTGTGTCGGGCAAGCGGGGTGTGGAAAATGAAGTACTTATCCCTGCTGACGGTCAGCTCAGCCCTGCCCGTGTAGCCGTAGGCCTGCGCCGCTGGCTGGGTCACCATGCCAATGTGCAATTGCCGGCCTGTACGGTACAAAACCTGACGCCGATTGATACCAATGGCCTGACCCGTCGCCCTTACTTCTGTTCGGGCTGTCCGCACAATACCTCCACCAAAGTGCCTGAAGGCAGCCAAGCAATGGCCGGTGTGGGTTGCCACTATATGGCAACCTGGATGGACCGCAAGACTCGTGGCCTGACGCAAATGGGTGGCGAAGGAACAGACTGGGTAGGTTTGTCGCCGTTTATTCAAGCAGGTCATATGTTCCAGAACATGGGTGAAGGCACCTATTTTCACTCCGGCTATCTGGCGATTCGTCAGGCCATTGCCGCGGGTGCCAACATCACCTACAAGATTCTGTTCAACGACGCAGTGGCCATGACTGGCGGTCAACCCGTTGATGGCCCCATTTCCGTGCCGCGTATTTGCCAGCAAACCATAGGCGAGGGTGTGCGTCGCGTCGTCATCACCACCGATGAACCGGAGCGCTATCGCAGCATCAGCTTGCCAGCCGGTGTGAACGTCTACCACCGTCGGGAATTAGACCGCTTGCAACGTGAACTGCGCGAGATCCCTGGAGTGACTATCCTAATCCACGACCAGACTTGTGCTGCTGAAAAACGCCGCCGCCGTAAAAAGAACGAATACCCCGATCCTGCCCGCCGCCTCTTTATTAATAAGGCTGTCTGTGAAGGCTGTGGTGATTGCGGTGTGCAATCTAACTGTCTGTCGCTGGTTCCTGCTGAAACCCCTGAGGGCCGAAAACGTCAGATTGACCAATCCAGCTGCAATAAGGATTACTCCTGCGTAGAAGGTTTCTGCCCCAGCTTTGTGTCGGTGATGGGCGGTGCCTTGCGTCGTGGCGACCAAAATGGTCAGGCCGACATGAAAGCTCAATTGCTGGCCAAGCTGGATGCTCTGCCCCAACCAGCCATTCAAGCCCAGGACTGCAATGTGATTGTGGCCGGTGTCGGCGGTACTGGTGTGATTACCATCGGTGCCGTCCTGTCCATGGCCGTACACCTGGAAGGTCGCTCCAGCTCCGTACTGGATATGACGGGTCTGGCGCAAAAAGGCGGTACAGTCATCAGCCACATTCGCCTGTCTGCCAATAAAGAAACAACCGGTGCGGTGCGTGTTGATCCGGGCCAAGCCGACTTGGCTATTTTGTGTGACGTGGTGGCAGCAGCCCACCCCAATGCGCTGTCTTGCCTGCGCCCTGGTCATACCCATGCCATCATCAACGAATACCTGGCGCCGACCGCGGAGTTTACCCGCAACCCGGACGCACCGTTGGATGCTCAGCACTTGCTGAGCCAATTGAAAGCTACTACCGGTGAAAACCAGGTGCGCTCCTTCAATGCCCACCAAGCCGCTACCTTGTTGTTCGGCGATAGCCTGTTGTCCAATATGCTCTTGATGGGGATGGCCTGGCAACAAGGCTCCATGCCGGTGAGCAGTGCCGCTATCGAACAGGCCATCCGCTTGAACGGCGTTGCCATTCAAGCCAACCTGGACGCCTTCCATTTGGGTCGGGTCTTGGGACACGATCAAAACGCATTGACCAGCCTCTTGGCTCCAGCCGCACAAGTCGTGACCTTACAGCGTCGCGAAACGCTGGAACAAATTATGCAGCGCTGCACCAACAGCCTGGAGCAATACCAGAACGCAGCCTACGCACAACGTTTCTCCAGCACCATTAACGCCTTGCATGCAGCCGAACAAAAACTGCGTCCTGGTCAGCGCCCAGCCTTGACTGAAAAAGCCGCACGCAGCTTGTACAAATTAATGGCTTACAAGGATGAGTATGAAGTGGCTCGCCTGTTCAGCTCCCCCGCTTTCCGCCAGGATCTGGAACAGCAATTTGAAGGTGACTTCTCGTTGCGCTTCCACTTTGCACCGCCCCTTCTGTCTCGTCGTGACCCGGCTACCGGCCGTCCTCGCAAAATCACTTTGGGTCCACGCACGGCCACCTTGCTACGCTGGATGGCCAAAGGCAAAGGCTTGCGCAATACGCCGCTGGACCCGTTTGGCTACACGCATGAGCGTCGTATGGAACGGCGCTTCTGGCGCGAGTACCAGAACCTGCTCAATAACTTGAGCAAGAATCTGGATCAGGCCAGCTATGCAACAGCGTTGGAACTGGCAGAACTACCACAACAATTGCGTGGCTTCGGTCCGGTCAAAATGGAGTCGGCCAAGCAATACGAAGCCCGTTTTGGCGAACTATCACAACAGCTAAAAGATACGGGCCTGCCCGCTCAGGCGCTACCTGCATAAGGTTTTCCAGCCTGTATTGCCTACCCCTTAACCTGCCCTTTCAGCCCTGCTTATGCAGGGCTTTTTTTCCCCTGCCTGCGTGTGAGAAACAGAGGCCATTTTCTTCTTGAGGATCAACTAGTCGATGATCCGTTTCTTGCATCCAAGCCGCGTTTTAAAACGTCGATATCCCGATGTCCATCATCTCGCAAATCGTCAAAAATCAGGAACTTGGAAGCAGCGCTTGATCTTCGACTCATGCTCAGAACGCAACTTATTGGAGACAGCCAGCATCTATTCACAAATCCATAAGCCCCAAGCTATGATTAATGCTTGACTGTCTAGAGGCTTACGTTAGACTTCTAAGCGTATAAGGTATCTACCTTGAACGCCTGCGTCATTTGAAAAAGGCCATTGCAGTTTTCCAGGCCAGGTCAAATGGGTGTGGACAAACTAAAGACTTGTTCTCGAGGAGCATGATCATGGCAACAGCCAAGAAAGGCGCAGCAAAAACAGCAAGCAGCAAAGCCGTCAATCCTAAAAAAGCAACGCCAGCCAAAACAGCCGCAGCTCCAGTCAAAGCGACTGCTACCAAGACCAGTCCCAGCAGCAAACCCACTGCCACAAAGTCCCCCGCTAAAACCACTGCCACCAAGACCAGCAAGGCTGCTGTAAAAGCCCCTGCCAAGTCCACGGCCAACGCCGCCGCCAAAAAAACGGTAGCAAAAAAAGCAGCGATCAAGAAAACCACTCCAGCAAAAACCACGGCAGTGAAAACTGCAGCAACCAAGACCACAGCGGTCAAAACGGTAGCTAAAAAAGCGGCGGCCAAAAAGACTGTTGCTAAAAAAGTGGTCGCCAAAAAGGTAGTGGCTAAAAAGGCTGTGGCCAAGAAAGCGGTTGCTAAAAAGGCAGTGGCCAAACCGGCACCCGCCAAAAAAGTCGTCGCTAAAAAAGCAGTCGCCAAGAAAACAGTGGCCAAGAAAACAGTGGCCAAAAAAGTAGCTGCGCCTAAAACGGCCAGCACTAAAACAGCCGCTGCCAAAAAGCCTGCCACTGCTGCCGCTAAAAAAGCGACCAGCACCAAAGCAAGCAAACCTGTGGCCAAAAAAACCACTCCAAGCAAAGCGGCAGCTAAACCTGCCACCAAAACCAGCACCAAGGCAGCCGTAAAGACAGCGGCTAAAAAAGCCAGTCCTGCCGCCAGTGCCAAGAAACCCGTAGCTCCAAAGAAGAAAGAAGTTAAATCCGTGACCGCAGAAACCAAGACACCAAAGACCAGTTCCAACGCAAAAGCAGCGCCTAAAGTTGGCAATAAAACAGCCGCTCGCAAGGCCACTAAAACGGCTGCGGCCGCTACCGAGGAACGCCGCGAAGACCTTAACCCCGCTGGCTCCTGGCCCTTCCCGACTGGCAAGCGTCCTTAATCGCACGCTGCTTGTTTATTTTTCCTCCAAGAGCCACCCTGATCAGGGTGGCTCTTTGGTTTTGTAGCACTTGCATGCGACAATTCCCTCTCCCCTCAACTCATACCAAGCAACTATGTTCAGTGAAGTCGCCCTCTTCCTAATCCATATTGTTCTATCGCTGCTGGGCACGATTTTGCTACTGCGTGCCTGGGTGTATGCGCTCAGAATTCATCCCTTCAATCCTTATTCGCAAGCCATGTTCAAAGTAACGGACTGGCTGATCATGCCCTTGCGACGCGTAATCAAAAGCGGCAATCGCTGGGACTGGACCTCCTTGGCCGGTGCCTGGCTAAGCGCCCTGATCTACCTGGTTCTTAGCGCCATGGTACTGACCGGGTCGGTAACGATGCTGTCCAACCTGCCCATGTTCTTGCTGGCAGCTGTCTTTACCGTGCTGCGCTGGACCTTGAGCCTGGTCTTTTGGGTCGTGCTGTTGCAAGCCCTGCTGTCCTGGATTCAGCCACAATCACCCAGCATGCCTTTGTTGCGTTCCATTACCGCTCCCCTACTGGACCCGATCCGTCGCGTCTTGCCCAATTTAGGTGGCCTGGATCTATCGCCACTAGTCTTGTTACTCCTGACCCAGGTTCTTAATATGGTCATCACCCGTACGGCTTTTAGTCTGGTGCCCATCTAAGCGCTGGACACTGCCTGCTTGAAAAAGCCTGAGCATTACGCTCAGGCTTTTTTTTGACCCAGAATACCGCCTGTTTTTAGCGGCTCGAATTCAAGAGCAAGAATCAGGATGTCTTGTCCAAATGAGGACTTTATACTGACCTCATCACCAACCTGCAGGCTCCTTCTATGACTCGCCTTCACACCAAACAGGACCCAAGCAGCCGCTACCATCAGGCAGAACAATTCCTGGCTGCGCTCGATGAAGACTGGCAAGCACTGATCAAGCTCGTTGGCCCTTGCGTGCATCAGCCCCGGCCAGAGCGCGACCCATATGAGGCCCTGATCCGCTCCGTGGTGTATCAACAATTGCACACTCGTGCTGCTGAACTCATCTTGCAGCGGCTGATCGATATCTACCCGCACGGTCACTGCCCCAGCCCTGAAGAAGTGCTGGCCACCCCTTATGAAACCTTGCGTGCTTGTGGTTTGTCCGGTGCCAAAGCCACCAGTATTCTGGGCTTAGCTCAGGCACGGTTGGACGGCATCATTCCCGATCAAGCTACCGCTTTGAGCATGCCCGATGAGGAACTGATCATGCAACTGACCACGCTACGCGGCATAGGCCGCTGGACCGTGGAAATGATGATGATGTACACGCTGGAACATGAAGACATTTTGCCTGCTGATGACTTTGCCGTACGTGAAGGCTATCGGAACTTGAAGCGTCTGGAGAAAGCCCCCAGCGCACGTGTGTTGAGAGACTTGGGCCAAGCATGGGCACCGTATCGCAGCGTGGCGTCCTGGTACTTGTGGCGCATGCCACGACAGGCAGCAACACCGGCCCCCTACCAAACGGATGCACAGCGCTGGCAAGCCATTGTGGCGCGAGACAAGCAGGCTGATAGCCACTTTGTGTACGCCGTCCCCAGCACCGGTATTTATGCCCGACCCAGCGCCGCATCACGGCGTCCAAACAAAGGGCATGTGCGCTACTTCGACACGGCCAAGCAAGCCGAACAAGCCGGTTTCAGAGCCAGCCGCCACAAACATGCGGATCGTCAACAGCAGTCGGAGCAGCGTCACGACTTGATCGTTCAAGCCTGCCGTCTGATCGAAACGCAAAACCCCGCTCCTAAACTGGAAGAACTGGCTGATTCCCTGGGGATAAGCCCCTATCACTTCCATCGTATTTTCAAAGCCCAGACCGGGCTGACGCCACACGCTTATGCCAAGGCGCATCGCAGCCAACGTCTACGTCACGAGCTGGATAAAGCCGGGCAAAGCATTACCGATGCGATTTATGAGGCGGGCTACGGCACCCATAGCCAGTTCTATGACGAATCCCACACTATGCTAGGCATGCCTGCCAAGACATTCAGAAAACAGGGCCAAGGCAGCATTATTCGTTTCGCAATTGCGCAGTGCAGTCTGGGTGCGCTGCTGGTTGCTGAAAGTGAGCGCGGTATTTGCGCTATTTCCTTGGATGATGACCCCAAGAGCCTGCTGGAGCAATTGCAGGATCGCTTCAAGGCGGCTGAATTGATTGGCGCAGATCCGCAGTTCAACAAACGGGTGGCGCAAGTCGTGGCGATGGTGGAAGAGCCTGCTGTTGGTTTGAGCCTGCCCTTGGATATCCAAGGCACCGCCTTTCAGCAACGAGTCTGGGAGCTGCTGCGCCATATTCCTGTTGGCCAGACATTAAGCTACACCGAACTGGCCGAACGTTTAGGCATGCCTAATGGTGCACGCGCGGTCGCACGGGCCTGCGCCAGTAATACGTTGGCAATTGTCATCCCCTGCCACCGGGTCGTACGCCAAAGCGGCGATCTGGCCGGTTACCGCTGGGGCCTGGAGCGCAAGAAAACCTTGCTGGAGCGAGAACGTCCCAAGGCCGCCAGCCACAGCAAGCCTGCATAAAAAAATCCCGGCTATGAGGCCGGGATTTTTTATCGTCAAAGCCTGAGGCTTTGTTTACATAGGCACCACACGGGTTGGGCCATTGCCGCTCAGCATACGTACACGCTGACCAACGGACAAAGGAACATCCGCTTCCTGGGCCACTACACGAGTTTCGCCATTATCCAGCTGAACCGTGATTTCCAGCCCCTGGGTTTTGCCCATGCGGTTTTCAACCGCATTACCGACAATACCGCCCAGCAGAGCACCACCAATACTGGCCAGAATGCTGCCGCGACCGCCACCGATACTGCTGGCAGCCACACCACCCAGTGCCGCGCCACCCAAGGTGCCGACGCCCGAGGTTTGGTCATCCTGAATAGTTACCGTACGCACGGCAGCCACAGTGCCCAAACGCACGATTTGCTCGCGCTGAGCCTGACCGTAGTTGTATACCGAGCTGGATGCCGATTTATTGGCACAACCCGCCAAGAAAAGTACCGGCGCTGCCAGGCTCGCCACGACCAGCAGACGTACTTTGGGACGATCAAAAAAAGAAACGTACATACGGTTTACTCCGAAAAACGTACCTGGCCGAATCATAGAAGATTGCTGAGTGCAATCTTACAGACTGCGCTCAATACCATAATGCTGTTTTAGCATGGCCGAAATGTCTGACCGTTTAAATTTATGATTTTGCGGGCCATCGCTCTCGATTTTAATACTGCCCATCAAGTTGCCCAAGCCACAAGCCTCTTCCCAGCTCCAGCCTTTTGTAAGGCCATATAACAAGCCAGCCCGATGCGCATCGCCGCAACCCGTAGGATCCACTACTTTTTCGACCACAAGCGGTGCAATGGCGATTTTCTGACCATTGTGATAAAGCGTGCTGCCATGCTCGCCACGCGTCACCACGGCCGCTTGCAAGCCCTGTGCAATCTCGTCCATGCTCTTGCCCGTACGCTGCTCAATAACTTCGGCTTCGTATTCATTAGCCGTAAGAACTTGACACAGTTGCAGCATCTCCAACAGGTCTTCGCCTGTGTACAAAGGCATGGCTTGGCCCAGGTCAAAAATAAAGGGCGTGCCTTGCGCATGCAGACGGCGAGCATGGGCAAACATCCCGTCTTTCGAGTCCGGAGCCACAATACCCCACGCTGCTTCTTGGCCGGTCACATCGATTTTGGCCGAATTCACCATCGCACCAGGATGAAAGGAAGTAATCTGGCTGGCAGCCAGGTCCGTCGTGATGAAACACTGCGGGGTAAACATCTCAGGCATCACACGCACCATGCTGGTATCAATACCCTGATCTTGCATGTGCTGCACATAATCCGCACCATCGCTACCCACCGCGCCCACCGGCACAGGCTGACCACCCAGCATATTTAGCGTGTAGGCGATATTCCCCGCACACCCTCCCCATTCCTTGCGCAAGCTGGGCACAAAGAAGGAGACGCTCAGGGTCTTGATGCTATCGGGCAAGATGTGATCTTTGAAGTAACCCTCGAAAACCGCGATCGTATCAAACGCGATCGAACCACATACAAGCACTCGCTCGGTCATAAATTACCTTATGGAAAAAAAGGGCTAATCTGGTAGCCATTAACTTGAAGCTGCCCGGTATTCAAGGGCAAGCGCACCATGAGTTCACTGCGCGCTGCAAAGGCATGCGCTCGTCGCTCGGGAGCCAAATACTGGTCCGGCGTAATATTGCGTCGGGCGATCAAGGCCCCGGAAAAATCTTTCAAATCAAGAACCAGGGTGGGCCACTCCTGGGGCCGCTCGAACTCGTTGCGCAGCGTAAAGCCCAGAGTGGACTGCTCAGGCTGATTGGGTGCCTTGTGCAAAGCGGAGGCCTGGACACGGATCTGGTCCAGGCGCCGCTCGTAAGGCACCGTGCAGGACAAGGCCTGACACGTGCGCTCGAACACCGGACGCAACATGGGTACTTGGCTGACAATTTGTACGCGGTACACATACAGCAACTGCGCCACAAACAACAGCGCACCCAATACGCACAAGCTGGTCCAGAACAAAGAGCCAACACGCTGGGCCAGGCTGGCCTCGCCCTCGTAACGTGTTTCCCGCTGCAAGGTGGGATTGGGATCAATCATCCAGTCCTGCTCGGGCGAATCACTATCTTGATCATGAGTGCCATCAGCCTGACGAGACGGGAAAGACGCACGTAAGGTACTGGCGCGATCACCCACACTGAATTCGGGCTCAGCAGTCGACCAGGAGGCCTGACCAATATGGTGATCCCCCTCTGGTTCAGGGTCAGAGCCGGCAGAGACAAAAAAAGACGTATCTTGGTCGTCCTTAAGCAGGGGCTCTGGCCGGGCACGCGCACGGATGACCGAAGGCGCTGCGGATGTGACAGAGGGTTCTATCGGCATCACAGAAGGCTCTGCTGGCGTGGCAGGTGCTTGCACCAAGATGGAATCGGGAAATTTGCGAACCTGTAAAGATTCATGGGCCGTACCTTCATCACGCGGCGGGGCGTGACGGGAGTGCTCCACAAAACGGGGCCCCGGTAGGGGAGCCTGCAGGTCCACTGTCTGTACCTGCTCCTGTCGCGACAAAGCCGGTGGCTCCAGCCCTCTGCTAGGCTCGACCTGAACCGGCGCAGGAGGGGGGACATACGAAGGCTCAGGGGCTTGCTCATCGATAACTTCTTCAAAGCCATCAAAGATATGCGCACATTGAATGCAGCGTATATAGCCCCGGCGGCGTTGCAGCACTTCCACGCTGGCTGCAAACGATGTCCCGCAACGGGGGCAGCGAGTCTTTAGCTCCATAAACTCACCTTAAGTTCTGCCGTCTTAGAACGGGCGTTGACCAGCCAGACACACCCAACCATCACGCATCTGCCAGACCGACAAGGGCAGATACGCGGCATACACCTCGATCATTTCCTCGGCCTGCCAGTCGTAAATACCGGACAGAATCAAATGCCCACCCGGTTTAACGCGGTTGGCCAGCATAGGGGCCAGCATGCGCAGGGGATTGGCCAGAATATTAGCAACGACCAGATCGGTTTGCCCGGCGGGCATGGCATCGGGCAGCAAGCCTTCAACCTCGACCTGATTGACTTGCGCATTGTAGCGCGTGGCAATGACTGCCTGCTCGTCGATATCCACACCAACCGTGGGACCTGCCCCCAGTTTGCGGGCGGCAATAGCCAAAATGCCAGAGCCACAACCATAGTCCAGCACGGTCTGACCGGGCTGCACATGGTGCGCCAACCAATCCAGGCACAAATGAGTAGTGGGGTGGCTGCCCGTACCAAAGGCCAGGCCAGGGTCCAGTTCGATGCGCACCAGGCCATCATCGCCTTCCTGGCCAAGGGGCAGATCCTCGTCGTCCTTGTGCCAACTGGGCACAATCAAAATGCGATCGCCCACCGGAATGGGACCGAACTGCGACTGCGTCAAACGCACCCAGTCCTGATCGGGTACGTCGCGCACGCTCCACTGCGCTTGCTCAGGCGTCAAAACACCCGCATCAAAGAGCGGCTGCAACAACGCTTCAGGCTCCAGGTCCTCGGGCAACAAAGCCACAACCCAATTACGGTCCCAGGCCAGCACATCAGGCTCGATACCGGGTTCGCCAAACAGGGGCTTTTCCTGCTCGGTATCACCGTCAGCATCTTCTACCGATACCGACAAGGCACCGGCTTCCAGCAAAGCATCGGACAAGCGCTCGGCCTCGTGCTCCTGGCAGCTCAGTAAGAGTTCACGCATACATAGTTTCCATAAAGCAAAACAGGGGCGAGCCCCTGTTTTGCATAATCATCATTGCAATCAGGCCAGGCCCCTGGCCTGACCTGCCGCTGCCCTTACTTGTTACGTTGGGCCAGCTTTTGTTCCAGGTAATGAATGCTGGTGCCACCTGCCTTGAAGCTGGCATCCTTCATTAATTCCCGGTGCAGATCCACGTTCGTCTTGATCCCTTCCACCACCATTTCGGACAAAGCAATGTCCATACGGGCAATAGCTTGCTCGCGCGTTTTACCGTAGGTAATCAGCTTGGCAATCATGGAGTCGTAGTACGGAGGCACGGTGTAGCCGGTGAATACGTGCGAGTCGATACGCACGCCAGGGCCACCGGGGGTGTGCCACTTAGTAATCAAACCTGGGCTTGGTACGAAGTTGAACGGATCTTCCGCATTGATACGGCATTCGATCGAGTGGCCTTCAAACTGAATATCACGCTGGCGCAACACGAATTTCTCGCCTGCAGCCACATTGATCTGTTCTTGAACCAGATCAATGCCGGTAACCATTTCAGTGATGGTGTGCTCAACCTGAATACGGGTGTTCATCTCGATAAAGAAGAACTCACCGTTTTCATACAGGAACTCGAAGGTCCCTGCACCGCGGTAACGCATCTTGCGGCACGCATCAGCACAGCGCTCACCAATACGTTCGATCAGGCGACGTGGAATACCGGGTGCGGGTGCCTCTTCAATTACCTTCTGGTGGCGGCGCTGCATGGAGCAGTCGCGCTCGCCCAGCCAGATTGCATTGCGTTCACCATCGGCCAATACCTGAATTTCGATATGGCGTGGATTCTCGAGGTACTTTTCCATGTACACCTCGGGATTATTGAACGCAGCAGCCGCTTCGGTCTTGGTCGTAGCCACAGCCGTCAGCAAGGCTGCTTCGGTGTAGACCACACGCATGCCTCGACCACCACCGCCGCCAGAGGCTTTAATGATGACCGGGTAGCCAACTTCACGTCCAATGCGAATGATTTCCGCTGGATCGTCTGGCAAAGCGCCATCCGAACCGGGAACCACAGGCACGCCGGCCTCGATCATGGCTTTCTTGGCCATAACCTTATCGCCCATCGTGCGGATGTTCTCAGGACGTGGACCGATAAAGACAAAACCGCTCTTTTCGACACGATCGGCAAAGTCTGCATTTTCAGCCATGAAGCCGTAGCCAGGGTGAATAGCTTCAGCATCTGTGACTTCTGCTGCCGAAATAATCGCAGGCATGCTCAGGTAGCTATCACGGGCCTGGGCGGGACCGATACACACGGCCTCGTCTGCCAGGCGCACGTACTTGGCACCACGATCAGCTTCAGAATAAACGACGACTGTCTTGATACCCATCTCGCGGCAAGCGCGCTGGATACGCAAGGCAATTTCGCCCCGATTGGCGATTAGGACTTTTTCAAACATATCATCAACCGATGACGAACAGAGTCTGACCGTATTCTACCGGCCCACCGTTTTCAATCAGGATTTCCTTGATGACGCCGGACTTGTCGGCCTCAATCTCGTTGAGCAGCTTCATCGCCTCGATGATACACAGGGGCTCGCCTTCTTTGACCGCTTGGCCAACTTCAACAAAGGGAGCGGCGCCTGGGCTGGGAGCGCGGTAGAAAGTACCGACCATCGGGGACTTGACTGCGTGCCCCTCGGGCACGGCGGGCGCAGCAGGAGCGGCAGCACCGGGAGAAACTACCTGGGCTACCGGAGCCTCGGGAGCGTAGACCACAGGAGCTGCCGAGCTTTGCGAAAATTTAACAATGCGAACCTTGTCATCACCTTCAGTGATTTCCAGTTCAGCAATGCCGGACTCGGCGACCAGATCGATCAGGGTTTTGAGTTTTCTAAGATCCATGCGTACTTCCCGCAACGCCGCACTAGCCACTGACTGGGTCAGGACGGCATTAAAAAATATTGGTCAAAAAAACGAAACGAGCCGCCTAACTATTCAAAGCAAACCGCAGAGCGGCTTCATAGCCGTACGCCCCCAGACCCACAATGACACCGCTAGCGGTGTCAGACAGATAGGAGTGGTGACGGAACGGCTCACGACGGTGAACATTGGACAGATGGACTTCAATAAACGGAATACCGACACCGGCAAGTGCATCCCGTATCGCCACGCTGGTGTGCGTATAAGCTCCAGCATTGATAAGGATGAACTCCACGCCCTCGGCACGGGCTTGGTGAATTCGATCGACGAGCCCGCCTTCGTGATTGCTTTGAAAAAAATGACACTGCGCGCCATGCTGGTCGGCCAGCACCTGTAATCCACTGTTAATGTCATCGAGAGTCTGATGTCCATAGACATCGGGTTCTCGTGTTCCCAGCAGGTTAAGGTTGGGCCCGTTAAGGACCAGAACATGTTTCGCCATAGCGGATTTTTCGTCAAGACAGACCGCCTTTTTACGCTAAATAACGTCATTTGTCCATAAACCTGCTTGGCTTACAAACGGTTAGCAATCGTCCCATCCCGTTTTAAACAGGGCTGCAACAGACCCGTAATTTGACGAAATTAAGCGAAAAAGTCGGCCAGTTAGCGTTGAGACTTAATAACTTCGTCCAATTTTTGGGGATCTATCTGGCCCAGAAGGCGTTCGCTGACCCGACCATTGCTTCCAAACACAACGGTAAAGGGCAAGCCACCCTTTTTATTGCCGACGCTGCGCATTTGTTTGAGCCCGCCCGAACCGGCCAGGAGAATGTCGTAACTGACGGCAACGCGTTCCAGGAACTCTTGCACATTGTCCAGAGAGTCCACGGCGATACCCACAAAGCTGACGTCGGGGTAGCGTTCATGCAGGGCTTGCAGGTCTGGCATTTCCTTCACGCAGGGTGCACACCAGGTAGCCCAGAAGTTAATCACCAAAGGCTTGCCTATATAAGTAGACAAGGAGCGATCTTCGCCCCGCAGATTCTTGAAACTTTGAGCCAGAAAAGGATCTGATGGCAACAAGCTGGCCCAAGGGGCAGGATGCAAAGCCAAGAGACTGGCACACAGTAAGGATTTCTGGAGAAAAACACGCCGACGCATACTGGCTCACACTTGAAAAAATATCACCAGGGGATGATAGCACCGGCCCTCACCAAAGCTCACGCATCAGATCAAACAGTCGTCTAGAATACAGGCCGGAGGATTGTCATGCACATACATATACTAGGAATTTGCGGCACATTCATGGGCGGTCTGGCCCTGATTGCCCGTTCGGCAGGCCATACCGTCACCGGTTGCGATGCGGGGGTCTATCCGCCCATGAGCACGCAACTGGAAGAACAAGGCATCGCCCTGATCGAAGGCTTTGGCGCAGAACAAACCGGTCTGGCCCCTGATCTCTATATAGTGGGTAATGTGGTTACGCGCGGAAATCCTCTGATGGAAGCCATTCTGGATCAGGGTCTGCCTTATACCTCCGGCCCCCAATGGCTGGGTGAAAACATTCTGCACAAGCAGCATGTACTGGCGGTGGCTGGCACACATGGCAAAACCTCCACCAGCTCCATGCTGGGCTGGATTCTGGAACAGGCCGATCTGTCGCCCAACTTCCTGATCGGTGGCGTAGCTCCTGGTCTGGGCGTTTCAGCCCGCTTCAATCCAGAGCAATCATTGTTTGTGATAGAGGCCGACGAATACGACACCGCCTTTTTCGACAAACGCTCCAAATTTGTGCACTACCGCCCGCGCACGGCCATTTTGAATAATCTGGAATACGATCACGCCGACATCTTCCCCGATCTGCACGCTATCCAGACCCAATTTCACCATCTGGTGCGCACCATCCCCTCCACCGGACTGATTCTGACGCCCACCCATACCGCCAGCCTGGATGA
>JBQEAN010000023.1:34167-47866 GCA_052109075.1 Alcaligenes sp.
CGCCGTATGGAAGTGCGTGGCGTGGTCAATGACATTACCGTCTACGACGACTTTGCCCATCACCCCACAGCTATCGCTACCACGCTGGCCGGATTGCGCAGCCAGACTGGCAAGGCCACCCGAATTCTGGCCGTGCTGGAACCACGTTCCAACACCATGAAACTAGGAGCCATGGCAGCCCGCTTACCCGCTGCGCTGGAAGAGGCTGATCTGGTGTTCTGCTATGGCGAAACCCAGGGTAAGCACACACTGGGCTGGGATGCTGCCCAAGTACTGGCCCCTTTGGGTGATCGCGCCACAGCGTGGAATGATTTGGATAAAATGGTGCAAGCCATTATTCAGGCCAGTCAGCCCGGCGATGCCATTGTCGTGATGAGTAACGGCAGTTTTGGCGGCATTCATCAGCGCCTGCTGGATCAACTGTCACGCTGACCCTCTTATATATATAGCAGGTGCCCCATGATCCTCTATCTACACGGCTTTCGTTCCTCGCCTTCGTCCTTTAAAGCGCAGCGCCTGAAACAAACCTTGCAGGACAGGGGTTTGTTGCATTTGTGGCGTTGCCCGCAGTTACCCGCCAGCCCCGCCCAAGCCATTGCCATGTGTAAACGAATTGTGGATACGGAAAGACAAGCAGGTATGGCACCAGAGGAATTATGCGTGATGGGTTCCTCGCTGGGCGGTTACTATGCCAGCCACCTGGCCCAGTTCTATCACAGCCGTGCCGTCTTGCTGAACCCGGTCGTCTACGCAGGCCGAGATCTGGCCACGCAAGTGGGCGAGCACGTCTGTTATCACTCGCCGGACCCGTTTCACTTTCTGCCCGACTATGTAGATGAGCTTAACGACATTCATGTGCCCCGCCCGGTCGACCCCCAGCGCTTTTACCTGTTGGCGGCCAAAGGCGATGAGGTGCTGAACTGGCGCGAAATGGCCGACTGGTACAAGGGTAGCCAAGGGCACATTCTGGAAGGAGGTGATCATGGGCTGTCTGACTTTGATCCCTGGATCGACGATATTTTGCGCTTTGCTTTGCCACACCCTTAAATATATTTACCGGATGGCCCACGCCATCCAGATGGAAAATCATGTACGTCCTTTTTGAAGACAGCGGTAATTTCAAAGCAGAAAAAATATTTTCTGACAGCGATACCACCATGCAGGTGGAATCCGCGTCTGGCAAACGCAGCAAAATAAAAAAGAACAGCGTTCTGTTTACCTTTGAGCAACCTGCTCCTGCAGAGCTGCTGGAAAAAGCGCAAGCGCTAGCCGAATCCCTGGACATCGACTTTCTCTGGGAGTGTGCGCCTCAGGAAGAATTTGAGGCCGCCAACCTGGCCCAAGAGTATTTTGGCCACGCGCCCAATGCCGTTGAAAAAACCGGCACTATTTTTGCGCTGCACAGCTCGCCCGCTTACTTTCACCGCCGAGGCAAGGGTCTGTATCGCCCCGCCCCCCCAGACATTTTGCAAGCAGCCTTGGCAGCGATCGAAAAGAAGCGGCTGCAGCAAGAGCAGGTCCAGGCCTGGGCTGAACAAATGATTAAAGGCGAATTGCCGCCCGAAGTCGCCGAGAAAGCCGGTACCTTCCTGACCCAGCCCGACAAGAACACGCTGGAATGGAAAGCCTTTGATCAGGCCCAGAAGGAGTTGAGCGTCAGCACGGAAAAACTGCTGCTCTCGCTGGGCGCCTGGTCCAACCCGCTGACCTTGCATCAGCATCGCTTTATGGCGGCCCACTTTCCCAAAGGCACCAGCTTTCCAGCCATTGCCTTGCAAAACTGGGGCCAGGACCTGCCTGAAGCCCAAGTGACCGCCTACTCGGTGGACGATGCCAGCACCATTGAGATCGACGATGCCTTGTCAGTCCAGCATCCCGAACCCGGCCGCCTGCGTGTTGGTGTACACATCGCCGTCCCCTCGCTGGCCATGGGACGTGGCAACGAAGTGGACCAGATTGCCCGCAATCGCATGGCAACGGTGTACACGCCGGGCTATAAAATCCCCATGCTGCCGCCTGAACTGATTGCACATTTCTCGCTGGATCAAGGCAAAAGCCGCCCGACTTTGTCTTTGTATATCGATGCCGATATCAATACAGGCGAAATCCTGTCGCACCAGACCCGTTTGGAGCGTATTACCGTAGCTGGCAATCTTCGCCAGCACGAGCTGGACCCGCTGATCAGCGAAGACGCACTGAACGACGACACGGCTGAACTGCCCTACGCAGAATGGCTGCGCCCACTTTGGACCTTCTCGCGTAAGCTGTCGGCCCAGCGTGAAGCCATACGCGGCAAGCCAGAAAACAATAACCGCGTGGAATACAGCTTTGAGCTGGACGGCCCGCATGACGACCCGGATTCCATCATTCGTCTGGTGCCACGGGTACGGAACGCTCCCTTGAGCCTACTGATTGCCGAATACATGATTCTGGCCAATCAGCTGTGGGGAGGCTTACTGGCCGAGCACAATGTGCCCGGTATTTACCGCTCCCAGCAGTTCATGCGCACCCGCATGTCCACCACGCCCGGCCCGCATGATTCCATTGGGGTACCGCAATACATCTGGTCCACCTCGCCTTTGCGCCGCTACGTGGACTTGATCAATCAAGGACAGATTCTAGCCGCCGCCGAACATGGCATTTCGGCCCGTCTGGTTGCCCCCTTCCAACCCAAAGATGCCGATCTGTACGCCATCATTGGTGCCTTTGAGTCGCAATACACCCAGTGGGCGGATTACCAGTCTTCCCTGGAACGTTTCTGGTGCCTGCGTTGGCTACAACAAAACGACATCAAGCAGGTGCAGGCCAGCTTCATCAAAGAAGATCTGGTGCGTTTGACCAATGCGCCTCTGGTTCTGCATGTGCCCGGTCTGCCTGCTCTGGAGCGTGGCCAGGAGGTGACCCTGGACCTGCTGTCCTTTGATGAGTTGGCTTTGACAGTAGAAGCTCGTTTGCGCTCGGTCGCCACCGCCGACTAAGCATCATGTCCAGACCCGACCGCCGCCCCGCGCCTAAAGACTATCTATGGCTGGCGGTCGCCCTATCTGCGCTGATACACCTGGTACTGATTTTCTGGCCTGCTCGCACACCCTCGCCAACCCCGGCCAATAGCCTGGATGTGGCACTGGTCAATTTCAGCACCGACTCGGTGCCCTTGCATCTCCAACTGCTGGCCCAGCTCAATCTGGACGGTGGCGGCGAACACCAGCAAGGGCAAGCCAGCAACCCGCTGCCCCTGACAGACCCCAACCTGCCCAATCAGTTGGTACTGGAAGCCTTGCGGGCACGCCAGCAAAGCCTGGAAGCCGAACAGCAACGTCTGCTGGGCGAGCTGGAAAACAAAGACAAAGCGCCCCCTTCCACCCCCAGTCCCGAATATATTGGCGCGTCTATCGAGCCTGGTCCAGACGACCACGATCTGGACCCGCAGGTTCACAATAGCCAACTGGCCATTTTGCGTGAACAGATTCGCCAGCAACAACGCCAGCCCCGCTATCACTACCTAGGCCCCAGCGCCCAGGCCAGTGACCAAGCCCAATACCTGGACCAATGGCGTCGAAAAATTGAACAAACTGGCACACGTCATTACCCACGTCAGTCAGGCGAACAGCTCTATGGCCAGCTTCAAATGACGGTCTATATCCGGCGCGATGGTAGCCTTCTACGCGCTCAAATCACCCAGCCCGCAGAACAGGCGGCCTTAAATCTGGCCGCCCGCCGTATTGTGGAACTGGCGGCCCCCTTCGCGCCCCTGCCCGAGCAAATGGCCCCTGGTTCCGATGTTCTTGTCATCACCCGCACCTGGAGTTTCACGCATGACAAGCTCAGCATGCACAGCTCGGACCCACAGTAAGACCGCATTGTCCTGAACAAGCACAAGCGAACGCAGACCCTAGGGTAAAATACGACCTTTCAGCCTTGGTGCTGACACCTCACAACAAGATACGCATCGCTCAACCATGCCCGACACGACTCCCGCCAAGCGCTACGGCGTTATTGGTCACCCTATCGAGCACAGCCGCTCGCCCCAGATCCATACACAGTTCGCCAGCCAATTCGATCTGGCGCTGAGCTATGAGCGCATTCTGGCCCCGCTGGATGGCTTTGCAGCCACCGTGGACGAGTTCTTCCGGCAAGGCAGTGGCTTGAACGTGACGTTGCCGTTTAAAGAGCAAGCCTATGATCTGGCCGGCCCGCGCCTGAGCCGCCGTGCTCATATGGCCGGGGCAGTCAATACGCTGTGGCTGCAGGACGGCCAAGTCCATGGCTGCAATACCGATGGCGTGGGCCTGTGCTCAGATCTGCTGCGTGTCGGCCATAAGCCGGAGGGCAAACGCATCTTGCTGATTGGCGCCGGTGGTGCCTCACGCGGGGTTGTTTTCCCCTTGCTGGAAGCGGGTTGCGAGCTGCTACACATCATTAACCGCACCAGCAGTAAAGCCTACGAAATACGAGAGCAAGTCGTCGCCCTGGACCCAGATGCCTCGCGCCGCCTCAGCGCCGGCGGGCTGGACGACCACTGTGGTGACTGGGACATTGTGATCAATGCCACGTCGGCCAGCCTGAACCAGAACCTGCCTGAACTACCGGATGCGCGCTACCGCAGCAACTCCCTGGCCTACGACATGTTCTACGCCAGCGAGCCCACCGCCTTTATGCAGGCGGCTGAGCAAGCCGGTGCTACCCACAGCAAAGATGGTTTGGGCATGCTGGTCGGCCAAGCTGCCGCCAGCTTTCAGATCTGGCACGGTGTCCAGCCCGATGTAGAACCCGTACTGGCTGCACTGCGCCAGGCAATCGGACAAAACTGACGTGCGTCGTCTTCTGGCCCACCCCTGGAAACTGGCTGGCCTGTCTATCCTGGCCGTGGCCGCCGGTGTCCTGCTCTATCAGATCGCCTTGTTCTTAATGGTGCTCTGGTATAGCGTGGTACCGCCCCGCATGACCACCTTCATGGCGGCAGAACAGGGCCAGTTGCGCAACGCGGACTCCGACGCAGAGCTACGCTATCAATGGGTCCCCTACGACAAGATCAACGCCAATCTGAAACGTGCGGTGATTGCGTCTGAAGACTCGAACTTCATGAACCACTCCGGCGTCGAATGGGATGCTATTCGCAAAGCCTGGGAGTACAACCGTCGCCAATCGGAAAAAGGCTCGGACCGCCGTCGAGGCGGTTCCACCATTTCCCAGCAATTAGCCAAGAACCTGTTTCTCTCGGAGTCTCGCAGCTATTTGCGCAAGGGTCAGGAGTTGATTCTGACCTATATGATTGAAACTGTCATGAGCAAGGAGCGTATCCTTGAGCTGTACCTGAATGTGGCCCAATGGGGGCAAGGAATCTTTGGTGCCCAGGCGGCCTCACGTCACTACTTCAAAGTGGACGCGGCCCAGCTTAGCGCCATGCAGGCCGCCCGGTTGGCGGGCATGTTGCCCAACCCGGCCTATTACGACAAAAACCGTAACAGCCCCTATTTGCAATCGCGCGCGCGCACCATCAGTCAACGTATGCGACAAGTCGTCATTCCCTGACTGCAATCCGCATTTTTGTTAAGCTAGCCACGTCTTTCCTAGGCCCTATTTTTCATGCGCACCGCTCGCCGCTATCTCGCCTCCGAAATCTACCGCTCCAGCGCCGTGGTGCTGATTGCTTTGCTTGGCCTGTTCACGTTTTTCGCCCTGATCGAAGAGCTGGATAAAGTCGGCTCCAAATTCACCCTTGCCAATTTGTTCTATATCCAGGCGCTGGAACTGCCTACGCGTTTGTACGACCTGTTGCCGATTGGCCTGCTGATTGGTGCCACCCTGGCCCTGGCCAGCCTGGCCCAGCGCAACGAGCTGGTCATTTTGCGGGCATCAGGCGTCAGCGGCCTGCACATGATGCTGATGCTCTGGACCATTACCCTGCCCTTGGTGGCCGGTGCATTCGTCTTGTCTGAATACGTCACCCCTATGGCGGAAATTAAATCCAGTGAACAAGGCATGGCCTTGCTGGGCCGCTCCGGTGGCGGGCGGCTGGAAAGTGGCTATTGGTTCAAAGAGAACACGGCCGATGGCGGGGTGCGCATCATCAATATTGCTCACTTGCAAGGCAACGGAAGCGTAAGCGATGTCAGCGTATTCGATTTCTCGGATGGCCAACGCCTGAACTCGATGATGCAAGCGCCGTCCGGACAGTTCCACAAGAACCAGCTGGATTTGCAGGATGTGACTGAAACGCACCTGGATGAGCGGTCTCACGAAACGCTGGCACAAGCCAAAGCCCCTGCTCAGCCTTTGGTACGACTTGAAAAACGTCCGAACCTAACACTGACCACCACGCTGACACCAGATCGCCTGATAGCCCGCGTGGTCACTCCCGAACGTATGTCTATCTGGGATTTAAAGGATTACATCGGCTATCTGGACGGCAACAAGCTGCAAACCAAACGTCAGGTTGTGGCCTTGTGGCGTAAAGTCGCCTACCCCTTTACCTTACTGGTCATGATTACCATTGCCGCGCCTATCGGCTTCATGCAGACCCGCCATGGTGGCGTAGGGACCAAGGTCTTTACCGGCATCTTGCTGGGCGTAGGCTTTTTCATGATCAACCAGTTAGCCTTGAACGTGGCCATGCTCAGCGATCTGGCACCGTGGGTGACAGCACTCGTTCCGAATCTGGTCGCCATGGCCATGGCCTTAAGTGCTCTTATCATGATGGAAAACCGGCACAACCGGCGTCGTCGTCACTCCAGTGTCACCAACTAAACCATGTCCTTAGCTACCTCTCCCGCCATTTGGGCCATCGGGGATATTCAAGGCTGCTGCAGCCCCCTGAGCAACCTACTCAGCCATCCTGATGTCGCGGGCGACAGTCAGGCCCAATTCTGGTTTGCGGGGGATTTGGTCAACCGTGGCCCCGATTCGCTAGGCTCCCTGCGTTTGATTCGCTCTCTGGGCGAACGCGCCGTCTGCGTACTGGGTAATCACGATATCCATTGCCTGGCCGTTGCCGCCGGTGTGCGCAAATCGGGCAAACAAGACACCTTGCAGCAACTGCTGGCCGCCCCGGATGCACAAGAGCTGCTGGACTGGTTACGACACCAGCCGCTGGCTCACTACGAGCATGGTCATTTGATGGTGCATGCAGGCGTACATCCCGACTGGAACCCGGAGCAAACAGTGGGCCATGCCCAAGAGCTGGAAGCCCTGCTACGCGCTGATAACTGGAAAGACAATATCATCGAGCTGTTTGGCAACAAGCCGGACCATTGGGATGCCGAGCTAAGCGGCTACGATCGATTGCGTGCTATTGTCAGCACCCTGACCCGCATGCGCATGTGTGATGCTGATGGCCGCATGGACTTCAAGCACAAAGGCGCGCCTGATACCGAATCCGGTTTGCTGCCTTGGTATGAGATCCCTGATCGAGCCTGCGCCCAAGTGCCTATTATTTTTGGTCATTGGTCCACACTGGGTTTGCTAAACACACCCACAGTGATCAGCCTGGATACCGGTTGCGTCTGGGGCCGCCAATTAAGCGCTATCCGTCTGCAAGACCGGCATGTGGTTCAGATTCATTGCCCTGAAAGCAAAAAACCTGTTTAAGTCATCAGGGCTCGGAAACAGCCGCGTCGGGACGAATAACGGCACGAACTTGCTCACGGGCATGTTGTGCTGTGTGCGAACGGCCCCATTCGCCACAGGACTGAGCCGGTATCAAGTTCAGGAAGTGGCAATGCACCGACACGTTGCGGGCACTTAACAAGACCCAGATATTCGCCACCAGAGACTGTTCACCCACAAAGGCAAAACGTTCGCTGCGCTGTCCTGCCTGCTCAAACACCAAGGCCATAGGCTGGATGTCTACATTCAGGGCAATGGCGGCTTCAAACAGGCTGGCATGAAAAGGACGGACATCTAAACCCGTGGAAGTCGTGCCTTCGGGGAACAAGCCCACGGCATCGCCACGCTCGAAGCAGGTGGCCATTTGTTGGCTGACAATCTGGATGGCACGTCGCTGGCCGCGCTCAATAAAGACCGTTCCTGCCCCCGCAACCAGCCAGCCAATCACAGGCCAGCGTCGGATATCGCTTTTAGCAATGAAAGAGGTGCAGCGCACGCTGTTGATGACAAAAATATCCAACCAGGACACGTGGTTGGATACATACAGCACGGCGCGATCCTGGACCGCCTGACCATGTTCGATGACGCGCACACCACAGATACGCATCAATAAGCGAGACATCAGCAGCACCATGACGCGACGCCCGCTTGGGCGCAATACCGGGAAAACAAGACCGACGCTGAGCAGGCCGATCACTATCCACATAATCAGGACGACAGCGCGCCAACTAAAACGAAATAAACTAATCAAAAGGCTGCAACCTTGTAGAGGGCTCAGGCCGGTGGCAGGCTATCCAGATAACGCTGCAAGATCACGCAGGCTGCCACGGCATCATCATCGTCATTATTGCCCAGCAATTCTTGAGCCTCCATGCTGGAGCCCCGCTCATCGACCAGGTCTACTGCAACGCCGTAGCGACCGTGCAGTTGGTTAGCAAAACGCCGACACCGCAGCGAAGCATACTGCTCGCTGCCATCCAAGGTCAAAGGCAAACCAACCACGACACGGTCTGGCTGCCATTCAGCCAGCAAGGCCTCAATCGCCGCAAAGCGTTGCTCCCGAGTGACGGGCCGCAAAATCGTATAAGGGCGGGCCTGGCGCGTCAAGGTATTACCCAAGGCCACACCGATTTTTTTTAAGCCATAGTCAAAGGCCAGCAAGGTTTGCGCCGAGCGGACCGCAGACGGTGTTTCGTGTTCAGGCATGGCCCGCAGCACCTGTCAGGGTAAAAGGACTGATTCCCAGCAACGCCAGTGCGCGATCGTAACGCTCGCCGACTGGCGTCGAGAACAAAATTTCATGGGTGGCTTTAATGCTCAACCAGGCATTGTCGGCCATCTCGCTTTCGAGCTGACCGGCACCCCACCCAGCATAGCCCAAGGTCACCAGCAGATGCACTGGCCCCTGGCCCTGCGCCACATCCTGCAAGACATCGCGAGACGTTGTCAGGGTCAGATCGCCCACCCCCAGGCTGGAGGTATAGGCTTTATCGGAGTCATGGAGAACAAAGCCACGGTCCATTTGCACAGGCCCGCCAAAATAGACGGAAGTCGCGGCCAGATCAGCCCGGTTCTCCACGTCCACCTCGATACGAGACAGCAATTCAACCAGGCTTAGATCCGTTGGTCGATTAATGACCAGGCCCAAGGCACCTTGTTCATTATGCTCACAGACATAAATCACCGTGTCGGCCAAGCTGCCCGATACTACACCGGGCATAGCAAGTAGCAGGTGGTGCGTTAAATCAGCGCTTTCTTGGATTAGCGGGGAATGGCTAGTGGTACTCATACACACCTCCCGTCAAAACAAACCACCTTGGAACTTGAGATGATCACACCTGGATCATTTCAAAGTCTTCCTTACGAGCGCCGCATTCGGGACAGACCCAGTTTGGAGGGACATCTTCCCAACGTGTGCCCGGAGCAATACCTTCTTCTGGTACACCCGTCTCTTCATCATAAATCCAGCCGCAAATCAGGCACATCCACGTACGCATAGTATTCCTACTGTATTTGTAAACATAGTCCGATCCGCGTGCAAATCGGGGCAATCCATTAAAATGGGGTTCATATTACTAAATTACTCAACCCCTGACATCCAGTGCCTTGCTGGCCCTGCATGTGTATCCAAGACAAGATGGCTGCTGAAATCAAAAATTCAAGTCCCGCCCTAGCTCTCGTGCTGGCTCCTTACGACCCCAGTGGGGGTGCTCATCTGCCTGCGGACACGCTGACTGGCGCTCGCTTAGGCTGCCATATTGTCAGTGTGCCCACGGCCCTGCTCGTACGCGATACGGCCCAACAAGAAAACATCCAGACCCTGGCTGAAGACATTGCCGACGACCAGGCACGCTGTTTGCTGGAAGACATGAACATTCAGGCCATCAAGTGCGGCCCCGTCTACAGCCCGGAAATTGCCAGCATGGTGGCCGAGCTCTGCTCCGACTACCCCGAACTGCCCTTGGTGCTGCATCTAAGTGCTATGCCTACCGGCCTGGACGAGCTGGATGCTGACGACGCCCTGGATGCCAGTTTACGCCTGCTGCTGCCGCTCAGTTCTTTATTATTGATCGACCAGCCCAGCCTGGAACGGTGGCAGGCCGACGAACTGCTGGGCGACACCCCGGATGCGGTTGAAACCTTGCTGAACAACGGTGCCAATGCCGTACTGGTCAGCGGCATACCCGGCACCGCAGGCCAATGGCATGCCCGATTCCAAGGCCATCACGGCCGGTTGGACTACAGCTTGCCGCTGGATAGTGGCGTACGCCAACAAGACACCGATAGTTTGCTGGCTACCGCTTGCCTGAGCTTTCTGGCTCAAGGCCACGAGCTGGATAACGCGGTAGAATCAGCCTTGCTGCATCTTCAGGAACGTGCCAGCGACACCTTCCAGCCCGGTATGGGCCACCGCCTGTTCAACCCTGTTGCTCCCCACCATGACTGACGCTACCACCCTGCGCTTTCCTGCCGGCTTATACGGCATTACTCCTGAATGGGACGACACCGCTCGCCTGCTGGATGCCGTGCGTGCCGCTCACGAAGGGGGGTTGCAGGTACTGCAATTTCGTCGCAAGCACGGCCCGGAACCAATCCGTCAGCAACAGCTCAAAGCATTGATCAAGCTGTGCCTGTCTGTAGACTTGCCCTTGCTGGTCAACGACCACTGGAGCTGGGCCCAAGAGTTTGATGTGCAAGGTGCCCACCTGGGCAAAAGCGATGGTGAACTAGTCCAGGCCCGTCAGGCGCTGGGAGCACAAGCCCTGCTGGGACGCTCCTGCTACAACAGCCTGGAGCTGGCTCGCCAAGCCTTGGCCGACGATGCAGACTACATTGCCTTTGGTGCCATGTACCCCTCCAGCGTCAAGCCCGAAGCGCCGCCTGCCGAACTGAACACCTTGCGCCTAGCCCATCAACTTTGCCAGGAACGGCAAAGCGAAGGACGCCGAGCTGCCGTCGTTGCCATTGGCGGCATCACGCCCGAGAAGATGCCCGAACTGCTGGAAGCGGGTGTGGATAGCGTGGCTGTTATCAGCAGCCTGTTTGAGACCAGTGACATACGCGCCACGGCGCAACGCTTTACCGATTACTTTCACGCCCAGGCCTAGTCGCGCTTTGCGCCCCAAGCCCCAGCCTGGCCTTGACCTTTTCATGTCTGGATTTTTGCCTCATGTCCCGTAACTCCGAACTTTTTGAACGTGCCTGCAAAGTCATCCCCGGCGGCGTTAACTCGCCCGTCCGCGCCTTCGGTTCCGTAGGCGGTACCCCGTGCTTCATCGAACGTGCCCAAGGCCCCTATATCTGGGATGCCGACGGCCAGCAATACACGGACTACGTAGGCTCCTGGGGTCCAGCCATCCTGGGCCACTCCGATCCGGACGTGATCAAAGCCGTACAAGAGGCGGCCGTACACGGCCTGTCCTACGGTGCGCCAACCGAAGGCGAAGTCGTTCTGGCCGAAACCCTGACTAAGATGCTGCCCTCCATGGAGCAAGTACGCCTGGTCAGCTCCGGCACCGAAGCCACCATGAGTGCCATCCGACTGGCCCGCGGCTTCACCGGCCGCAACACCATTATCAAGTTTGAAGGCTGCTACCATGGCCACGCCGACAGCTTGCTGGTCAAAGCCGGTTCCGGCCTGCTGACCTTCGGCAACCCCACCTCCGCTGGCGTGCCTGCCGAATTCGTCGCCCACACGTTGGTACTGGACTACAACAAGCTGGATGCCGTGCGCGACGCCTTCAAGCAAAAAGGCAATGAAATCGCCTGCGTGATTGTCGAGCCCTTTGCGGGCAATATGAATCTGGTGCGCCCTGCGCCAGGCTTTCTGGAAGGCCTGCGCGAGCTATGTACCGAATACGGTGCCGTGCTGATTTTTGACGAAGTCATGACCGGCTTCCGTGTCGGCCCTCAAGGCGTACAAGGCCTGACCAACATCCGCCCCGACCTGACCACACTGGCCAAAGTCATTGGTGGCGGCATGCCCGTCGGTGCCTTCGGTGGCCGTCGCGACATCATGCAATGCGTCGCACCGGTAGGCAGTGTCTACCAGGCAGGCACCTTGTCCGGCAACCCCGTGGCCGTGGCCGCGGGTCTGGCTACCTTGAAGAAGCTGGCTCAACCCGGTTTCTACGACACCCTGACCAACAACACCGCCAACCTGATCCAGGGCCTGAACGACGCGGCACAAGAAGCCGGTGTCCCCTTCACCGCCGACCACCAAGGCGGCCTGTTCGGCATCTACTTCAGTGAACAAGTTCCTACGTCGCTAGCCGAAGTGTCTGCAGGGGATATTGAGCGCTTCAAACAATTCTTCCATGCCATGCTGGATAAAGGCGTGTACTTCGCCCCTTCGGCCTTTGAAGCGGGCTTCGTATCGGTACAACACACCCCGGACGTCACCGCTGCCACCGTCCAGGCGGCACGTGAAGTTTTTGCTACTTTCAAAAACTAAAAACGCTGGACACAAAAAAGCGGGCATATAGCCCGCTTTTTTATTGTCTGCAGAATCAGTCCTGCGCCATCTGCCGCAGCACAAAGCGCTGCAACTTGCCTGTCTCTGTACGTGGCAAAGCGTTCACAAACTCAATCGCTCGCGGATATTTATAAGGAGCCGCATTCTCTTTCACAAAATCTTGCAGCTTCTTCTTCAACTCGTCGTTACCCACAAACCCAGGCTTGAGCACAATAAACGCCTGCACAATCTGGCCGCGTTCCTCATCTGCCACGCCGACCACACCACACTCAGCCACGGCCTCATGCTTGAGCAAGGTCCCCTCAACCTCAGGACCTGCAATGTTGTAGCCCGACGAAACGATCATGTCGTCATTACGTGCTTGATAGTAGAGATAACCGTCCTCGTCCATCTTGAACGTGTCGCCAGGGAAATTCCAACCACCCTGCACAAACTGCTTCTGACGCTCGTCATTCAAATACTTGCAGCCCGTCGGGCCCTTGACCGCCAAACGGCCTACGGTACCCACCGGCACCGGATTCAAATCATCGTCCAGAATCGTGGCGACATAACCGGGCACCACCTGACCAATCGCACCCGCACGCACCTTTTCAGGCGGGCTGGACACATAGACGTGAATCATCTCGGTACCACCAATGCCATCCGTCATCTCAATACCGCTGGCCTGCTTCCACAGCTGACGGGTCGCATCCGGCAAGGCCTCGCCTGCCGACACGGTAGCGCGCAAGCTGGCCAAAGAATAGCGATCCACCAAACCTGCCATCTGACGATAGAAAGTCGGTGCAGTAAAACTCATGGTGACCTTGAAGCGGTCAATCATGCCTAACAAATCGGAGGGTGTCAGACGCTCCAGCAACACCGTAGAGGCACCTGCACGCAGCGGAAAACACAGCAAACCACCCAAACCAAACGTGAAAGCCAAGGGAGGCGTACCGCAGACCACATCATCTGGTGTCAAACGCAGCACATGACGAGAGAACGTGTCACACATGACCAGCACATCACGATGAAAATGCATGCAACCCTTGGGCTGGCCGGTCGTACCGCTGGTGAAAGCAATCAAACAAATATCATCAGCCGCCGTATCGCAAGCCTGAAAATCCTCGGGCTTGTCAGCCA
>JBQEAN010000023.1:47966-49606 GCA_052109075.1 Alcaligenes sp.
CCCTCTGCCCACTGCAACGCCACTCGATCACCATGCCCCGCTGCTACCTGCTCCCCCAACAGCGCCACAGCGCAATTCAGGCGAGCGGGATAGTCCACATCCGGATTTCCTTCCAAAAGCATTTCTGGCCACCATTCCAGAGGTGGCAGATTGTCGCGAGCAAAGGTATCAAGGTGCGCTGAACGTTCCATCCGTATCTCCTGCGTAGATTACGCCCCACTCAGGCGTAGACCCAGCTCCGGCAAAAGCGCCGTCCAAATTGGCAAGGTCTATATTGTTTAGTTCTAAAGGATGTTAGCAAAAAAAACGCCTCAACATCAGCACTGACGACTACGGGTTATCCGCAGTAGCGCATCATCACCGGGTGTTTCAGGGGGTATCCTACAAGAGCGTAAGCCTCCAAGGGCCCACGGTGCACGAATCGCAAAACCGAATAAGAAATGTCAGGATATAAGAAATAAATCGATCTGCCACATACATTATTTTCAATTAAGAAAAATTAGCACAGGCATTATTTTTGAAACAAAAAAAATTAACTGTAAAAGCAGGAAAGTGATTCATCAAGCCGTCGACACGTAGGCAAATGCCTTATACTTCAACTAAATAATCACTTGAATTTAGCCAGCTTATCGCAACACTCCCAAGCTAGAGCGTCAATGAATCATTATTCAAAGCAGTAGCCGTGAAAGTAAATAGCAGACAAGGATTTGCATTTCTTTACCTGATGCCTTGACACCTTTGCCAGCGCTTTCTATCAAGTTGATTAATTTAAGCTTAAAAACGAATTTACTTTGATCTGTCGCAATGTCAAACATCGATACAGCCCCTAAGATACCTCCCAAGCTAACCCAGCTTGCTCGTGGCTGCGGTCTGCGTCCTTCAAAGCTAAATATTTTGGACATGCACCATTAAGGCAAGCTATCTATGATCATGAACGATATCCCCGCTTCCGCCGTCGCCGATGCCGCTCCCGACTTGGAAAGCCGTGCTCACAGCGACGACCACTTCGACACCCGACTGTGGTTACGCCTGATGGCCTGCACCAATCTGGTTGAAGGCGAAATTCGCAGCCGTCTGCGCGTCGAACACACCACAACCCTGCCCCGCTTTGACCTGATGGCTCAATTGCAGCGGCAGCCCGCCGGCATGAAAATGAGCGAGTTGTCCCGCCACCTGATGGTCACCAACGGCAATATCACAGGCATTACCGACCAGCTGGAGAAAGAAGGCCTGGTAGAGCGCATCAAAGTGCTGACCGACCGCCGCAGCTCCCTGATCCGCCTGACCCCCAAGGGCAAGCGCCAGTTCAAGAAAATGGCTGCGTCCCACGAACAGTGGCTGCAGGAGATGTTTGCCAACCTGTCGGAAAAGGCCCGTTCCAACCTGTTTGAAGCGCTGGGCGAGCTCAAGCTGATCACGCGCAACAACGTTGCACTGGCAGCCCGCCAGAGCTAAAAACGCCACGCGACCAAAGCTATGCTCAGGCGGCTCAAAGCAAGTATCATTACTGCTTTGAGCCGCCTTTAACATTGTTTTCCGGATCGCGTCATGGCCGTCAATCTGTTCATCCCCTCTGAATCTGATATTCACCCCGTTGCCGGTGTCAAAATCGGTATTACCGAAGCCGGTATCCGCAAGGC
>JBQEAN010000024.1:0-15460 GCA_052109075.1 Alcaligenes sp.
ATCAACGATTCTTCAGGGGAAATTGTCATGCTTGCTCCGCAGCCTTGATGGCCTTGTCATAGCCTTCACGTAATTTGGCAAAGACAGGTCCGGGTCGCCCATCACCGACAGGCAGACCGTTAAATACAACGATGGGCAGCACCTCTTTGGTGGCTGACGTCATCATAATTTCGTCGGCGCTATCAACCTCTTCACGAGAGATCTGACACGCCTGAAAGGCTATGCCCGCCTGAGCGGCCAGCTCTTCCATTAATCCGTAGCGTATCCCTTCCAGGATCAGATTATTGCGCATGGGGGCCAGCAGCGTACCATCGCGCACAATCCAGATATTGCAAGAGGCCCCTTCTGTCAGAAAACCGTCTCTGAACTGAATGACCTCGTCCACACCTGCGGCGACTGCCTGCTGCTTAGCCAATACGTTGCCTAGCAAAGAGACGGATTTTATATCGCAACGCAGCCAACGTTCATCTTCAATGGCTATTGCTTTCAACCCCGCTTCCCGTTCTTGCTGCACACGCTTGAAAGGCGAAACCATGATGAAGATGCTGGGCGACACTTGGCTGGGGAAAGCGTGGTCGCGCTTGGCCACACCACGGGTCACCTGAATGTAGACCATGCAGTCGGCACCCCGCCCAGAGCGAGCCAGCATATCTAACACCAGCTTTTCCCATTCACGGCGCGTGAAGGGATTATTGATGCCCACTTTTGCCAGACTACGCTCCAGACGTCCCAAATGGCCGTCGATACGAAAGGGCTTGCCATGATAGGCCGGGACGACATCATAAATACCATCACCGAAAATAAAGCCACGATCCAGTACCGAGATCTTGGCCTCGCCCAAGCGCACAAAGTCGCCGTTCAGATAAACAATGCTGTCGGGGTCAATACCTTCAATCATAGGGGTCGGTCTCGCACCAAGGGATTACTCAAACATCAAGCGGACTTTGTCGGCCATACGACCAAAAAAACCGGCCTCGGGCACGTCTTCCAGCACTAGCAAAGGCTGCTCAGCCAAGACTTTTCCGTCCAGGGACAAAGTCAGTGTACCGACCTTGTCACCCTTGCTCAACGGGGCCAGCAGGGGCTGGGTGTAATTGGCCACCGGCTTGATCTCCGAGGATTTACCACGTGGAACGGTCAGCCACAAAGCACCTTCGGTACCCAGGCCTACGTTCTCAAGCTCGCCTTCCCAAACACGGGCTGTGACGGCAGGATTGCTGGCGTCGTACAGTTTGACCGTTTCAAAGTTCTGGAAGCTCCAGTTCAAAAGTTTCAAGCTGTTTTCGGTACGGGCGGCATCGTTGGCCGTGCCCACGACTACCGACACCACACGGCGACCATCACGCAAGGCAGTGGACACCAAGCAGTAACCCGCCGATTGGGTGTGACCCGTTTTCAGGCCATCCACCGTGTTATCCAGCCAGAGCAGGCGGTTACGGTTAGGCTGCTTGATATTGTTGTAGGTGTACTCTTTTTGGCTGTAATAGTGCAGGTATTGGGGAAAGCGGGCAACCAGCGCAGCGGACAATACACCCAGATCACGTACCGAGGTTAGGTGCTCGGGATCAGGCAAGCCCGTGGAGTTCACAAAATGCGTGGCCGTCAAACCCAGCTTGGCCGCTTCTTCGTTCATCAAGGCGGCAAAGGCGTCTTCACTACCAGCCACCGCTTCAGCCAAGGCGACAGAAGCATCATTACCCGACTGTACGATCACACCTTGCAGCAGATCGTTCACAGGCACTTGGGAGTTGACCTTCACAAACATGCGCGAACCTTCAGTGCGCCATGCCTTATCCGAAATTACGACGGTCTGATCCAGCTTCAAGCGACCGGTTTCCAAAGCATCAAAGACCAAGTACGCGGTCATCAGTTTGGTCAGGGAGGCCGGCTCTACTCGTTCATTCAGTCCTTCAGCCGCAATAATCTGGCCACTATTGACGTCCATGGACAGCCAGGCACGAGCCGTCAGGCTTGGTGCGGGAACAACGGACAAATCGCCGGGCAAGACGGGAGTCTGCGCGCCAGCCACTTGGCCGGATTCTGTCGGGACAGGTGTTTGAGTCTGCGCCTGTGCCACCATAGGGAGGGCCAAGGCAAGTGCCACCACACAACGGGAAAGGGCCGGAGATGCAAATTTTTGAATAAAAGTCATGGGAAAAATCGATTGCTTTGACAGTGGCGGAAAGAACCCATTATGGCAGAGCCATCCGGGCCTGTGAGGGGCCAAGCCCCTGAGTCTGAGCAGGAAAACGCAACGATTTGAAAGCAAAACCCGGCTTAAGTTCCAAGCGCAACTAAATGACGACTGACCAGTTCACGCAGTTGAATCAACTTGCCATGAAAAAAGTGGCCAGCGTCAGGTAGAACCACCATAGGTAGCTGATGCTCGCGGGCAAAGTCCATGCCTTCTGACAAAGGCACCACATCGTCGGTCTCACCGTGCACTAATAAAGTATCGGCGGGGGGGCTGACATCCCGGAAGCGGAAGCGATTCACAGCCGTGCCGGCCAGAACAAAGGCGCTGGGCAAGGGAGCCTGGGCCTCTTTAAGGCTGGCATAAACTTGGGCTGCCACCGCTGTGCCAAAGGAAAAACCGGCCAACATAGTGGGGCCTGCCTGCCACTGAGGAAAGTGTGTGGGGAACTGTTCGATCAGGGCCAGCATATCGGCGGTTTCACCGCGGCTGCTGTCGAATTCGCCTAGCGATTTACCGACTCCCCGAAAATCAGGGCGCACCGCCAGCAAACCATGTTGGGTAGCACTGCGCGACAAGGTCGTGACGACTTTGTTATTACGTGCCCCGCCATGCAAAGGATGGGGGTGCAGCAGCAAAGCCCAACCCCGGGGCTCGCCTGCAGGCCAGTCCAAAGCACAGTCAATGACACCGGCCTGGCCGGAAAATTGGATTGTATCTACGCGTTCAGGCATGCTCAGATCAAATATCACATAAGATTACGTTTAACTCATCCAGTGTACCGGATTGTCATGAATACCTCTTCTGCATTCACCTTACCCAGCCCTCGCGACATGATGGCGGAGTTGCGTACGCGCTTGCCGCATTTCCCCCAGATCCGCTGGGTAGACTCCACGGAATCGACAAACGCGGATTTGCTCGCCCTGGCTCGTCAGGAGTCTGGCCCGCGTGTGCGTCCCTGGTTGTTGGGCGCGCACTTGCAAAGCCGCGGTCGTGGCCGCGCCGGGCGTACATGGGAAAACAGCATCGGTGCCAACCTAATGTTTTCCTGTGCCTTCGATATTTTTCTGCCTACCCGGCAACTGCCCACGCTCTCGCCCTTGTCCGGCCTGGCAACCACGGAAGCGCTGCGTCAGTTTCTGGAACCTGCTCTTCGCAATCGCCTGACCATGAAATGGCCGAATGATGTGCTGTGGGATCAGGCCAAGTTATCCGGTATTCTGGTGGAAGCTACCCGTGCCAGCGCGGCCCCCAGCTCCAGTGACCATCATGTTGTGATTATTGGAATAGGGTTGAATCTGCGTGAAGCGGCAACTCTCAGTCAGAATACACAGCGCGCCATTGCAGACTGGACCAGCATTGCAGAGCACTCTCAGCAAGCCTGTCTGGTGCGCTGCTCGGATATTGTGGCCAAGGTTGCCCAAAGCCTATACCTGAGCCTGAACCATGTTACCGCCCAGGGTTTTGCCGACCTGCCCAATCGCTACGCGCAGGTCGATGCGCTTCTTGGTCAACAGGTGCATATCATCGACAACGGCCAAGTCCTGCACACGGGTATCGTGACGGGCATCAACACTTCGGGGCAGTTGTTATTGCGTCACCCCGATGGTTCGGAACGCGCGGTAACGGTGGGCGAGGTTTCTGTTCGCGCCCAACGCTGATCGCCACACTGTCACTTTTACAGCACTGAAAACCCGGCATGACCCTGCTCATCGACTCTGGTAACACCCGTATTAAATTAGGATGGTGTCATCCTTTAACTGGGGCACGCGAAAGCCAGCCGGTTAGCGTACATGCGGACCAATTGGACCAATTGGAGGTTTGGCTTGCAGCGGGGCACGCCCCGTTGCAAGAGTTTGCCTGTCAACAAGGTATGCAAGCACTGGGCGTCAATGTGGCTGGCCCCCAGGTCCAGGCACAAATCGACGCAGCGGTCAGCCGTCTGGGCCTGGGGCCAATACGTTGGCTGCAAGCTCAGGAACAGGCTTTTGGCCTGCACAACGATTATGAGCAGGCCAGCCAACTGGGCGCAGACCGCTGGGCTTCCTTGCTGGGCCTGTGCGATTTGCTGGCACATGACTATCCCGCCGAGCAAAGCGCATTGCTGGTCAGCTTTGGCACGGCTACAACCATAGACTTGCTTGGCCCGGCAAAAAACGGGACACGTCATTTTTTAGGCGGATCTATTCTTCCTGGCCCCAGCTTGATGCTGGCCTCGCTCAAGCAAAATACAGCACAGCTTCCGGAGGCCCACGGCCAGACGGCCGCCTTTCCAACCAATACCCAAGCTGCAATCAGCACCGGCGTAGCGGCTGCCCAGGCCGGTGCGGTGCTACGGCAATGGGAAAAGGGCCGTCAAAGCCAGGGACATGGCCCATTGGTCTTTTTAGCGGGCGGCGGCCGGGCGCTGGCGCAACAAGAACTTCGAGAACAATTAAGCAACCATTGTCACTTGCTAAATAAAGAGCCCCCCAAGCTCCAAGAGCTGGAAACCCCTGCTTTACGTGGTCTGGCGCTCTTTGTGCCCCGTCTTTGAACAGACATCATCAAGCGCGCTCGGTTGCCCTAGGTAACAGGGTTGCCCCATTGATACGCCGAGCATGAAAACGGATGAACTTAAACTCACCTACCCGTACAATCGGGGGTTGAACTGTATTTTTCAGGGCATCGACGATGCGACTGCTTTTCATACTGGTCCTGGTGGCTAATGTAGCCCTGCTGGCCTTTGGACAAGGCTTTTTTGGCACGCCTCCCAGCGAACAGGGTCGTGAACCCCGGCAATTTTCACAACGCAACCAGGATGCCATTCAACTGGGAGCGCCCGCACACCCTTCGCCTGCTTCCCCCTGACTCTCGATTGACGACACTATGAAACCCATCCGCAAAGCTGTTTTTCCAGTCGCCGGTCTAGGCACCCGCTTCCTACCCGCCACCAAGGCCATGCCCAAGGAAATGTTGCCTATTGTCGACAAACCGCTGATTCAGTATGCCGTTGAAGAAGCGATTGCCGCTGGAGTCACCGAGTTGATTTTCATCACAGGCCGCAACAAACGCGCCATTGAAGACCACTTTGACAGTCTCCCTGAGCTTGAGCAGGAGCTGAAAGACAAGCACAAGCTGGAATTGCTGGACGCCGTACAAAACATCATCCCCAGCCATGTGAGCTGCATCTACACCCGCCAGCCACGAGCTCTGGGCCTGGGTCATGCTGTACTGTGCGCGGCCCCCATCGTGGGCAACGAACCCTTCCTGGTGCTACTGGCCGACGACCTCATTGACGCGGCTACCCCTGTATCACGGCAACTGGTTGAGGCGGCCCATCAATACAGCGGCAGTATTGTGGCGACACAAAATGTAAATCGAAATGAAACAAATAAATATGGAATTGTGTCGGGTCAATTAGTCGATTCTAAAGCCACTCGCCTTAATGGAATTGTTGAAAAACCAGCACCGGAAGTAGCCCCCTCTACGCAAGCCGTTGTAGGCCGTTATGTATTGGAACCCGAAATCTTTGATCACCTGCGCCGCACCCAAGCCGGAGTAGGCGGGGAGATTCAATTAACGGATGGAATCGCCAGTCTTTTGGAAAGTCGCGCGGTATATGCATATGAATATGAAGGCACACGCTACGACTGTGGTAGCAAGGCTGGATTCTTTCATGCTACGCTTGAATTTGGTCGTAAATACCACGGACTTTAACGAGGGGCGCAGAGGGGTCCGTACGGGAAACAAGCTTGGTTGTAATTGTTGATCAAACACTGCCTGAAAACCACGCAGAGGGCGATTTAGCTTGACTTACAGGTTAAATACCCCCTACGATTGGCAGTGCAGGATTTCAAGTTCGTCGAAGTTTGTTCAATACGGTATTGTTTCCAATACTCATTGCCCTGATTTTTACATCTTGACAATCTTTCTTGAGCAGATTGCTCGTCATTTTTAGGGAATGCAGGAAATGCAAACAGAAACCGGTATCGTGAAATGGTTCAATAACGAAAAAGGCTACGGCTTTATCTCCCCCGACAACGGTGGCAAAGATCTTTTCGTTCACCATTCGGACATCATGGGCACGGGCTTTAAATCCTTGGAAGAAAACCAACGCGTTTCGTACGAGTCGGCAGAAGGCCAAAAGGGTCCACAAGCTAAGAGCATCCAAAAACTGTAAGTTGATCAGTTTTTAGATCTTAAAAAGCCCGCTTAATGCGGGCTTTTTTATTTAAATTGATTCAAATCAGGCTAAGCCGTCTGCAAATCTCCACAAATTCAAATACACGTAACACCAGATACTTATTAGCTCATGTGAGAGAAAGTATTTAACGGCGAATTTGTACTAAGCCAGAAATAACGCGTTGCACGGCACCTTCGTGCATTTGAACCCAATGCAAACCCGCATCAGCCATCTTGTGATGCCGCGCCGGATCATCCACTAACTCCACCGCTTGCTGCAGCGCCAATGCAGGTGTTCCTGCACGTATCGCCGCGCCTGCCTGCATGGCATCTTGCATGGCCTGGGCAAAATTATGGGTGTGGGGGCCGACAATAACGGGAACGCCAACCGCACAGGCTTCAATAAAGTTTTGTCCGCCCAAGGGCTGAAAGCTGCCCGCCACGATCGCCACGCGTGCCAAGCCGTAATACCAGTGCATCTCGCCAATGGTATCGCCCAGCATGACATCCACTTCGCGACAGGCTTGAATAGCACTGGTACTGGTATCGCCCTGTTCCAAGAGCACGCTACGACGCACCGAACGCAAGCCCGCCTGCTCCAGGTAATCGGCGGCCTCTTCAAAGCGCTCGGGATGACGTGGAATCAAGACAAACAGCACAGGACTGTGCAGCTCGCTGCCATGCTCACGTTCACGACGCAAATAATGAGCGATCGCATCAATAAAATCGACGTGCTCGGTCTCGCGCGTACTGGCAATCACAACAATCCGCCGTCCCAAATCGCTGGCAAAGCCACGGCCACGAGCGATCTTGTCCTGCGGTAACACGACGTCAAACTTCAAATTGCCGGACACCCGTACACCTTGCGCGCCAGCCAGCTCCAGACGCTGGGCATCGGCCAGGCTTTGAGCGTAGATCAGCTTGAAAGAGCGATAGGCTCCTCGCATTACTGAGCCTGCTTTCAAACTAGTACGCAACGCCTTTTCTGAGAAGCGGGCACTGGCCAGCATCATGGGAATACCTTGTCGACGCGCTGCAGCCAACAAATTGGGCCACACTTCGCGTTCTATCAGCACCCCGGCACATGGTCGGTAATGAGCAAAAAAACGACGTACCGAACCGGGGAAGTCGTAAGGCAACCACTGCTGCAGCAATTGCCCACTGGCGATCTCGGCAGCAAAAGCGGTAGCGCCTTCTGTGCGACCCGTCACCGTCATATGGGTTAGCAGAACTGTCTCACCTTGATCGAGCAAGGCACGAACCAATGGCTGAGCAGCACGGGTTTCACCCAGACTGACCGCATGTACCCAGACCGGAGCCCGCCCGGGCACTGGCTGCGAACCGTAAAAACCAAAGCGAGGGCCCGACAGAACTTGCCAGTCACCACCGGCCCGACGGGCGCGCAAGCCCATCCAGGCCATCAGGGCTGGAGCCAGAATGCGAATAGAGGCGGTATAGAAAAATCGGTTCACCCGCTTAGCCTCGTACGAAATCAAAAGCGGCTAACCGATGGTCAGCGCTGCTGGGAGAAAATACAAGAATGGTGTGCCATAGGAGTCCAGCGCCGCTGGTCTATAGCAAGATGGGGCCGCTGACCCCTTACCACCGCGTATTGTAAGCACAAAGCCTGCCCACGAAACGAATTGGCCTGTAAAGGCCCGACTACCTTTTTTGTGGGACTAACAACCCGCTTCAGGCACGGCTGCCCGGCCCAGCGCCTGGTCGATGGCACAGAGCACAGTTTCGGCGGATGGAGGGTGCCCTCGTTCGCCCAGACTGGCGGTGTAGGCCGAGCCTTCCAAAGGCGTACGCACTGGTGTAGAGGCTTTATAAATACCAATTGTGGGGCGGCCCAAACCGGCTGATAAATGCGTCAGCCCGCTGTCCAAACCCACCATGACTTGTGCGCCGGCCAATTGCAAAGCGATAGGCGTCAGATCCATTCGTGGCATCACCTGCGCCTGACCACGGCCCGTAATCAGGGCTTCAGCACGCTCGGATTCGGCAGGGCTACCGGCTAACAAACGCAAAGCCATGCCTTCATCCTGCAAGCGATCAAACACCTGCCGCCAGTTATCCGGCTCCCAGAGCTTATCGTCCCGGCTGGCCGAGGGCATGATGATGGCATAGGGAGCAACATCCTTGGGCGCTTGAGCGGCCAGACCCTGCAGGCCAAAGTCGGGCTCGCCTTCAAACTGATACCCAAAGGCAGAGGCGGCCAAACTACGCTGACGGAATACCGCCGGTTGCCAAAAGCCTACACGGTGGCGTACATCATAAAAAAGAGAGGCCAACGGTTCACGCGCGGACTTCCAGTCCAGGCCATGACGACGGCCCTTGGTCTGCCGTACCAGCCAGATGGATTTCATCAAGGCCTGCATATCCAGCACCACATCGTAATGGCGCGCTTGTAGCTGCTCCCGCAGAACGGCCCGCTCCCGCCGTGCCTGGGCAGACCACCATTGTTTGCGCCAGCGCCGATGCGCCACGGGAATCACTTCATTAACGGCCGGATGCCAGCCCGGAATGTGGGCAAAGCTTTCTTCTACGAGCCAATCAATCTGTGCACCGGGCACATGGCGTGCAATATCCGAGATCGCCGGCAACATATGCACCAGATCTCCCAACGAGGACGTACGCACAATCAGTATCTTGCAAGTCATGGGCGAATTATAGTGGTGGCCGTGGCCAATCAAACAAACATGCAGAAAAATATCCGTCTGCTCTCCTTCTGCGCCCGAATAGCCATCAGGCATAATAAGACTGCCTATTTTCAGGACCGGGAACATGATTGATCTCAAACAGATCGAAGCTTTTGTATGGGTCGCCGAACTTGGCGGTTTCCGGGCGGCTGCCGAAAAACTCAATACGACCCAGCCCTCTATCTCCCAACGTATCGCCGGGCTGGAATCCAGTCTGGAGCTGCGCTTGTTTGATCGCGGTGCCCGTGGCATCAAGCTGACCGACAAAGGCCAGGAACTACTGTCTCACGCACAGCGCATGCTGGATCTGCGCACGGAAATGCTGCGCGCGGCCAAAGAACAAAATGCTATTCGCGGACTGCTACGCCTGGGCGTGGCCGAAACCATTGTGCAAACCTGGTTGCATGAGTTGATCGACAAGCTACATCAGGAGTATCCCGCTTTGGTGATCGAGATCCACGTCGACACCACCAGCGTGCTGCGCCAGCAACTGGCCAGCTTCCAAATTGATATGGCCATGATTGTGGGGGTAGGCCAAGACCCGAAAGAGCAGTGCATTCGACTTTGCGCTTATCAGTTAGGCTGGGTCGCCAGCCCCGACTTGAAGCTGCACGGCCGGAAAGTCAGTATTTCAGAGCTAGGGGTTTACCCTGTTATCACCTATCCTTCGGGTAGCGTTCCTTACCTGGCCACACGTGAAGCCCTGCTGCGTGCCGGGGTCAAAGCACCACGTATTTTTGGCAGTGCATCGCTTAGCACTATCGTGCAAATGACACGTCATGCCATGGGTCCCAGCGTGCTGGCACCCGATGTCATAAAAGACGAGCTTGCAGAGGGAAAACTGCGCCTTTTGAAGGTTGATCAAGCCTTGCCGGCCATCGAATTTTTTGCCTGTTGGATGGACTCGCCGGACAGTCATATTGCTCGCGTCGTCGCTAATCATGCGCAAGAAATCGCGCAACAATACGCGCAGTCCGATAAGTAATCGTTATGGCCTAGGATTCAAACATACGATTGGACACAAATTATCTGATCGGTTGCAATCCGATGCTGTGATCAACCCCCCCTTTGTGCGAGTGGTCATCATGAACCTGCAATCCCTGCCTACGTTGGCGCTCAAGGCCGAGAAATGCCGCGAGATGATTCGTCAAGAAACCCATACTGGTCCTACTGCAGGATTGGCGGCAGGCTATGTCCAGGCCAACCTGATGATTCTGCCTAAGGACTGGGCCGATGAGTTTTTGCTGTTTTGTCAGCGCAACCCCAAGCCCTGCCCTTTATTGGCAGTCACTGAGCCGGGACAGTTTCAGGCTCCGACTTTGGGTGGCTCGATTGATCTGCGCACGGACTTCCCTCGTTATCGTGTCTGGCAGAACGGCGAACTGAGCACCGAGCCGCTGAACATTGAAGATGTCTGGCACGATGACCTGGTGTCCTTTCTGATTGGTTGCTCCTTCTCCTTTGAAGAAGCCCTGCTGGCCGATGGCATTGATGTACGCCATATCAGTGCCGGTGTGAATGTCCCCATGTATCGCAGCTCGATTCAAACCCAGGGCACCCGACGCCTGTCGGGCCCACTGGTGGTATCGATGCGGCCCATGCGCGCTGCCGATGCCATTCGTGCCATACAGATCACCTCCCGTTTTCCTTCGGTACACGGGGCTCCGGTTCATATCGGTGATCCTGCACTGATTGGTATTGCCGACTTGCATCAGCCCGATTATGGCGATGCAGTCCCGGTAGGCCCGGATGAGTTGCCCGTTTTCTGGGCGTGCGGCGTTACCCCCCAAGCCGTCGCTGCCCAGGCCAAGCCGCAGTTTTGTATCACGCATGCCCCTGGCCATATGTTGATTACCGATCTGCCCAACACACGGCTGGCCGCGCTTTAAGCAAGATTTGACCGGTTACAAGCCGGTCAACCCTTTGGTTTCAATATGCAGCTCCCTGCTACCAGGGAGCGCACTCTATCAACCATACAGCTGGACCGCTATTAGGAGCACCTTATGAAAAAAATCGTACTGACCTCCCTGGCTTTAGGCTCGCTGGCCCTGGGCTCTGCCTCGATGGCCCAGGAACTACCCAAGACTTCCCTGAAGGTTGTCGGTGGCTTGAGCAACCTGACTGCCTACCAGAACACAGAGCAGCCCTTTTGGGTCAAAAAAGTGCCTGAGCTGTCCGGTGGCCAGATCACAGCCGATGTCAAAGGCTTTAACGACATGGGCCTGAAGGGTCCTGAAATCATGCGTTTGATCAGCCAAGGGGTGATTCCTTTTGGTACGGCAACCCTGGCGTACTTCGCCAGCGACAACTCGATCAACGAAGCCATCGACCTGGCTGGCCTGGCTCCCGATATCGACGTGGCCAAGAAGCTGACCGACGCCTTCACCCCCGCCTACGAACAGTTCTACGCCAAGAGCAACGTCAAGGTACTGGGCTTTTCGACCTACCCCGCACAGGTTCTGTTTTGCAATGGCAACTTCAACGGCCTGAGCGACCTGAAAGGCAAGAAAGTCCGTACCAGCAGCCGCACCCAAGCTGAATTCGTTCAGGCCCTGGGCGGCAACAGCGTAACCATTCCATTTGGTGAAGTGGTTCCTGCCCTGCAAAACGGTGTGGTTGATTGCGCCATTACCGGCTCCATGTCCGGCTACTCGGCCAAATGGTACGAAGTCAGCTCCAGCTTGTACGAAATGCCGATCAACTGGAACCAGCAAATTCACGCTGCCAACCTGGGTAGCTGGAACAAGCTGGATCCTAAAGTTCAAGAATTCCTGGCCAGCAACATCAAGGCCATGACCGAAGAAATCTGGGTCGCCGCTGCCAAGGAAACACAGGAAGGCTACGACTGCAACACAGGCGCTGAAGCTTGCACACAGCCACTCAAAGGCAAAATGACGCTGGTCAAGCCAACTGACGCTGACCGCGAACTGCTGAAGAAAGTCATGAGCGAAACCGTGGTGCCTAAGTGGGCCGAGCGTAGCGCCGCTGACACTGTGGCTGCCTTTAACACCAGTCTGAGTCCTATCCTGGGCTTTGAAGCCAAGAAGTAAATCTGTACCCGCTCCGTCGGCCACCCTACCCTGGGTGGCCGGCTGCCTGTATCCCAGGTCCCTCCCTCCTAGACCCTGTACGGGGTAGACACCATGGAAAATACCGAAAAATTCGCCATGCTGAACCGCTTGCTGTCCGGTGCCACGACCCTGTCACGCATCGCCATCTGGTTCGCAGGCAGCCTGACATTGATCAGCGCCCTCTATATCACCGCGGACGTCCTGTTTCGCAAATTCAGTGGCAGCTCATTAGGCGGCTCGGATGAACTGTCCGGCTATGCCTTTGCCATCAGCATTTCCTGGGCACTATCGTTTGCCACCCTGCAGCGGGCCAATATCCGTATCGATGCCGTCTACCAGCACCTGCCTGTTCGTTTAGCAGCCTTGCTGGACTGGGTGGCCCTGGTGGCCTTGTCTGTTTTTATTGTCTACCTGACCCTGTACGCCACGGATGTGGCGGGCCTGTCCTGGGCCAATCAATCCACCGCCAACACTGCTATGGGCACGCCGTTGTGGATTCCCCAGTTCTTGTGGGTAGGTGGCCTGGTCTGGTTGTGCGTTGTTCTGGCTTTGATGTTGCTGCGCTCCAGCCTTGCCCTGATTACGGGTGATCTGGCCGGCATTCAATCCCTGTGCGGTATCCGCAGCACCCAGGAAGAAGCCTCTGAAGAAGCCGAGACGGGCAAACGCTTAGTGCAAGGAGATGCCAAATGATTACAACCGCACTGACTCTCTTGCTCGTTCTGATCGGCCTGAGCGTTCCCGTGGGCGCTGCCCTCGGTGTTCTGGGTCTGATTCTGGACCCGCTGTACTCCATGCTGCCCCTGACGGGCGCATTGGGTGAAATTTCCTGGGGTACCAGCAACGAATTTCTGCTTGTCGCTATTCCCCTGTTCATCATGCTGGGCGAGATACTGCTGCGTTCCGGTATGGCCGAACGCATGTACAACGCGATGAGCCTGTGGCTGTCCTGGCTGCCCGGCGGCCTGATGCACGCCAATATTGGTGCCAGCGCACTATTTGCCGCCACCTCCGGTTCCAGCGTGGCGACCGCTGCCACAGTGGGTACTGTTGCGCTGCCTCAGATCAAGAAACAAGGCTATAACGAGCCGCTGTTCCTGGGCAGTCTGGCCGCTGGCGGCACCTTGGGTATTTTGATTCCACCATCGATCAATCTGGTGATCTACGGTGTGCTGACCAATACCTCCGTACCCAAGCTGTATCTGGCCGGCATTATCCCCGGTCTGGGCATGGCTCTGCTGTTCATGCTGGCTATCGCTGCAGCGTGCATGGTCAAACCCAAATGGGGTGGTACCAAGATCCGCGCATCCTGGGGCCAACGCTTTGCCAGCCTGATACATCTGATTCCACCGCTGGGCATCTTCCTGCTGGTGGTCGGCTCAATTTACGCCGGTATTGCCACGCCAACCGAAGCCGCTGCATTAGGTGTGGTCGGTGCGCTGATCCTGGCCGCCTTCTCGGGCCGCATGAGCGTGAACATGATCAAAGAAGTGCTGGAAGGCACCATGAAAGCCACCGCCATGATCATGCTGATCGTGCTCGGCTCGGCCTTCCTGAACTTTGTGATGGCCGCAACTGGCCTGACCAATGCACTGACTGATGCCATTACCGGTCTGGGCGTGTCGCCCATGGTCATGCTGCTGATCATTGTGGTGTTCTATCTGGTGCTGGGCTGCTTCATGGAAACCTTGTCCATGATGATCACCACCATCCCGATTGTCGCTCCCATCATGATTGCCCTGGGCTTTGACCCTGTGTGGCTGGGTATTGCCATCATTATTTTGGTGGAAGTGGCGCTGATCACCCCCCCTGTTGGTCTGAACCTGTTCGTGGTCCAGAGCCTGCGCAAGAGCGGCAGCATGAATGATGTCATGCTGGGCAGTCTGCCTTTTGTGATCATGCTGCTGGCCATGGTCGGCCTGTTGGCAATCTTTCCGGATCTGGCTTTGTGGCTGCCACGCCTGTTCGGTTAATCCTAATCTGTCCTTTGAGTAAACGAGTACTGCTATGCGTTTGACCTTTGAACTGGCCCAGGCCACCCACACTGAAATCATCGAAGCTGATTTGCAGCACTGCATCGTGGCCGGCTGGGCTGGCCGCGATCTGGCGGCTATCGAGCATCACATTGAAGAACTGGCCGAACTGGGCGTCCCCCGCCCTAGCTCGGTACCTTTGTACTATCGCATCGCCGCCAACCAAATGATCCAGGATGAAGCCATCCAGGTCGTGGGTGCAGGTTCGTCCGGCGAGACCGAAGTGTTTGTCCTGAACCACCAGGGTCGCCTGCTGGTCAGCCTGGCATCGGACCATACCGACCGCGTTCTGGAAGCACACAGCGTGGCCCTGTCCAAGCAGATCTGCGCTAAGCCGGTGGCCCGCGAAGCCTGGTTGTTCAGCGATGTAGCGGATTACTGGGACGAGCTGATCATCCGCGCCTACATTCAGGAAGACGGCGAGGAAGTCCTGTATCAAGACGGCCCCCTGTCCACCCTGAAGAACCCGCTGGAACTGATTGAAGGCTACTTCCAGTCCGCTACCATGCCTGAAGGTTTCGGCATGACTTGCGGCACGGTAGGCGCTATCGGCGGCATTCGTCCTGCCGCCCAGTTCACCATGGAGTTGTATGACCCACGCCGCAACCGCAGCATCCGTCATACCTACGTGGCAGAAGTCCTGCCTGAAGTAGCCTAAACTGGCACAGCCCGCCCCACCCATTTATTTTGTGAGTGACCCATGCTAGCGACTATTACCGAACTGCAACGTGCTCTTGATCGTGGTGAAACCACCTCTGTCGAACTGACTCAGCAAGCCCTGGAACGTATCCAGGACGAAAGCCGTGACGGCGCTGCCGCGTTCATCGAAGTATTTGCTGAACAAGCCCTGGCAGCGGCCAAGGCCTCCGACATTTTGCGTGCAGCCGGTTTGAGCCGCTCGCTGGTTGAAGGTCTGCCCATGTCGGTCAAGAACCTGCATGACATCGCAGGTTATGTCACTTTGGGTGGGTCGGCTGTGTTGAAAGATGCAGAACCGGCCGAGCAACACGCCACCATTGTGGAGCGTCTGCTGCGCGCCGGAGCCATCTTGATTGGCTCCACCAATATGACCGAATTTGCTTTCTCCGGTCTGGGCATCAACCCTCACTACGGCACGCCGCGCTCTGTCTGGGATCGCGACAACGCCCGTATCCCCGGTGGCTCGTCCTCCGGTGCTGGTGTCGCCGTCGCTCAAGGCATGTCCGTCTTTTCCATCGGTACCGATACCGGCGGCTCCATCCGTATCCCTTCGGCCTTTAACGGCCTGACTGGTTTCAAACCGACCGCCGAGCGTGT
>JBQEAN010000024.1:15560-21414 GCA_052109075.1 Alcaligenes sp.
ACCCTGCAAAGCAAGGGCGACGAGTACGACCCCCGTGTCGCCTCCCGCATTCTGCGCGGCAAGGATATTGACTGCGCCGACTACATCGAGCTGCAGGACACACGCCAAGCCTGGATCAGTTCGGTAGAAAGCCGTCTGGAGCGCTACGACGCCGTCCTGATGCCTACCGTGCCTGTGGTAGCTCCTCGCATTGCCGACCTGCAGGCATCGGACGAAGTTTACTTCGCCACCAATGGCTTGGTATTGCGCAACCCCACCCTGATCAATTTCCTGGACGGCTGCGCCCTGTCACTACCTTGCCACGCGGCTGATGAGGCCCCTGTAGGCCTGATGGTGGCGGCCCCCGCTTACCACGACGAGCACTTGCTGGCCGTGGGTGCAGCTATCGAAGGCGTATTGCCCCTGCACAAGCGCTAATCCGGTAAGATTAAACTCGTCCCAGGACGGCCACCCGGCCGTCCTTGTGCTTTTCGTCAGGAGCCTGTCATGAGCACAGCCCAATCTTCCCCCTTGCCCCCGAGCAGTCTTTCACCGGTTACCTTTCCCTTAGTGGGGGTGCTGATTCTCATCCTGTCGTCCTGGGCTCTGTCAGGACTGGATGCCAGCGGCAAGTGGATCATGGGCTTTGGCGTGCCCCTACTGGTGATGTGCTGGTTTCGTTACGTCGTCCATCTGGGATTGGTCTTGGCGCTGGTCTTGCCCGTCAAGGGCCGCAAGATACTACGCAGCTCCCGTCCCAAAGCTCAAATTCTGCGTGGCACAGTCATGATGCTGTCCACCTTCTCGTTCTTCTCGGCACTGCGCTATCTGCCCCAGGCGGAGGCAACTTCCATCAACTTCCTGGCGCCCTTGCTGGTACTGTCAGTCGCCCCCTGGGTTCTGAAGGAGCCACCCCGCATTAGCCGCTGGGTGGCTGCTGGAGTCGGGTTTCTGGGCGTGCTGATCATCATCCGCCCTACCGCTGGCCTGCACCCCATGGGTGTGATGTTCGGCCTGATGACCGCCTGTATGTTCGCTACGCAATTTATCGCGACACGCCGTGTAGCCGTGGACAATTCGCTGACAACGTTGATCTGGAGCGGTGCCGTCGGCAGTATCTGCCTGACCATTGCCTTGCCCTTTCTCTTGCCTGCCGCTCTGCCTGCCCTGAAAGAGCTGACGTTTTTCCAATGGTTGATTCTGATTTCGACCGGCCTGTGGGGTTGCCTGGGGCACTTGCTGCAAATCCAAGCCTATCAACGGGCCTCGGCGTCCTTGCTGGCCCCCTTTGTCTACCTGCAGATCGTGGCAGCGGCCGCGCTGGGATGGCTGATCTGGGGGCAGTTCCCCGACGTCTTTACCTGGATCGGGATTGCCGTGGTGTGTACCAGCGGCATTGTGATTGGTGCTTTGGAATGGCGACGCCAGCGCAAAGCTGGCGTCTGAACCCATTTAGCAAGACTTAGCGAGACTGCCAGCCCTGCACAAAGACAGCAACGGGCTGGCGTTTGGAACCGGCTTTCTGCAGTTCCAACAAACGCAGTGCCCCCTCACCACAGGCCACATCAATCCCCTCTGCACTGACGTTTAGAACCTGCCCAGGCTCTGCTGAGTGATTCTGTTCCAGAGCCTGCGCACGCCAGACCTTCACAGGCTGATCCAGGCCGGGCAAGGACAGGGTTGAGCCAGGTACAGGATCAAACGCACGGATACGGCGCTCCAGCACCTGGGCGGACTGACTCAAATCCAGAACAGACTCTGCCTTAGACAGTTTTTCGGCGTAAGTCACACCTTGCTCCGGCTGGGGAACCGCCTGCAGCGTGCCATCACTCAATTGCTGCAAGGCTTCCAGCAAGGCCTGTGCACCCAGCTCAGCTAAATCGTCATGCAGTGTTGAGGCACTGTGATCATCACGAATCGCCAATTCACTGCGTACCAGCATATCGCCGGTATCCAGGCCTTCATCCATCTGCATGATGGTGATGCCGGTCGCTGCATCGCCTGCCTGAATCGCGCGCTGAATAGGTGCCGCACCGCGCCATCGGGGCAACAAGCTGGCGTGAATATTGAAGCAGCCATAGCGAGGCAGCTCCAGGGTCCACTTGGGCAAGATCAAACCGTAAGCCGCCACCACCATCAAATCCGGTTGCACATCCAGCAAGGTCTGGCGAGCCTGGGCCGCCTCTTCGGGGTATTTACCGTCCAGTCGCAGGCTATGGGGCTGCAGCACCGAAATATTGGCGTTCAGTGCCGCTTGCTTGACGGGGCTAGGGCTGAGCTTCATGCCACGACCGGCGGGACGGTCTGGCTGCGTCATGACCAAGGGAACATCAAAGCCTTTCGCTAACAGGGCTTCCAGGGCAATGCGGGCGAAATCCGGGGTACCGGCAAAAACGATACGCATGGCGACTATTGCCCTACCTTCAGAGCTTCACGTTGCTGCTTGCGCAAACGGCTGCGGATACGCTCGCGCTTGAGCACGGATAGGTATTCCACAAACACTTTGCCATCCAAGTGATCCAACTCGTGCTGTACACACACGGCCAGCAGGCCATCGGCTTCTTGCTCGTACCATTCGCCTTTTTCATTTTGTGCCTTGAAGCGAATGTTGGCAGCGCGTTCAACCTTGTCATAGGTATCTGGCACAGACAAACAGCCTTCTTCGTAGAGCTTCAGTTCGTCGCTTTTCCAGGTGATTTCCGGGTTGATCAGCACCAGCAGCTCGTTGCCATCCTCGGAGACGTCAATCACCACGATGCGCTCGTGTACATCCACCTGAGTGGCAGCCAAGCCTACGCCAGGCGCGTCGTACATGGTCTCGGCCATATCCTTGACCAGCTTGCGAATACGGTCATCGACCTCCTGCACAGGTTTGGCAACCGTATGCAGACGTGGGTCAGGAAATTTAAGGATAGGAAGCAAAGCCATTGTCATGTCCGAAGAAAAAGCGATAAGTCGATATAATAAAACAAGTTTCAGGGCGGCACCCGATTGCCCCGGCACCACACGAAGCCCCAGCAAAAAAAACATCCACCCTGGATAAAACAGTCCGGGTCAAACAGAACCATTATGAGTTTCGTGCCACACTGCCTTATGCCTGATCATTTTAGCTCGGATGAAATCTCGGAAGAATTACGCGCTTGGCTGCGCCTATCGCTGGAGCCCGCACTGGCTCCCGCCCAGGCCCGGCAATTGTTGGCTGCCTGCGGGCTGCCAACACAAATCTATCAAAGTTCGGTTCAAGTCTTATCGCGCCATATCCCCGGCGAACTGGCCGTACAGCTAAACCAAGCACCAGTGGAAGAACTGCAGGCTCAAATTGACCAGGCGATTGACTGGCTCAAGCAGCCCGACCGTCATATTGTGACGCTGGCAGACCCCACCTATCCAGCTGCTTTGCTGGACCTGCATGATGCTCCCTTGCTGCTCTATGCCAATGGCAATTTGGGCGTTTTACAACATAAAGGGCTGGCGATTGTGGGCGCACGCAATGCGACCCAGTCCGGCCAGGAGACGGCGACAGATTTTGCAGCCACGCTGGCCTCCAAGGGCTGGTGCATTATCAGCGGACTGGCCAGTGGCATAGATCAGGCTGCACACAAGGGAGCATTGAAGGCAGGGCCAGCGTCGGCAGGTACGATAGCTGTGATGGGAACAGGGCTGGATTTGGTCTACCCGGCAGCACACCGCGATCTGGCGCACCAAATCAGTGCCCACGGCCTGCTACTGAGCGAATTTCCCTTAGGCACCCGAGCCATGCCGCATCACTTCCCGCGTCGTAACCGTATTGTGGCGGCGCTGGCAAAAGGGGTGCTGGTGGTCGAAGCAGCAAAACAAAGCGGCTCCCTGATTACGGCTCGTCTGGCGGGAGAGCTGGGGCGCGAGGTCTTTGCTATACCCGGCTCTATCCATTCACCCTTGGCTCGCGGCTGCCATGCTCTGATACGCCAAGGTGCCAAATTGGTGGAAAGTGCCCAGGACATTCTGGATGAGCTGGGCAATGTGCAAACCGCCTTCAGCCTGGATACCACTACCAGCCAGCCCACATCGCAGCGTGCCCACTACGATGCCTTACCCGACGAGCTTCGCCCTATTCTGGAGCGCATCGACTTTGCTCCCTTAAGCCCCGAGCAACTGATGCGGCGGACTGGCCTGCTGGCGACCGAACTGCCTGCGTTCTTGGCCGAACTGGAGCTGGCAGGCTGCATAGAACCCTTGCCAGACGGACGATTCCAACGCTTGAAACCTTAAGGGTCATAGGGCAGTTCCTAGGACGCCCACCCGGCCTTCAAGAGTTATCATGACGAATACGTAAGGGCCCTTAGGCCCGCGCCCTTTATCCCTTCAGGAAACTTCATGTCATACCCCTCGCGCGTCAAGATTGTGGAGGTCGGCCCTCGGGACGGTCTGCAGAACGAAAAAGAATTTATCCCTACCGACATCAAAGTCGAACTGGTCAACCGCTTGTCTAATGCGGGCTTTGTGAACGTGGAAGCCGCTTCCTTTGTCTCGCCCAAATGGGTGCCACAAATGGCTGACGGTGCCGAAGTGATGGCTGCTATTGAGCGCCGTCCCGGTACGATCTACTCGGCTTTGACGCCCAATATGCGCGGTTTTGACGCCGCCTTGGCCGCCAAGGCGGATGAAGTGGTTATTTTTGCTGCTGCCAGCCAGGCGTTTTCGCAGCGCAATATCAATTGCAGCATTGAAGAGTCCCTGGAGCGGTTTGAGCCGGTCGCCCTGGCTGCCAAAGAAGCGGGCCTGCGCCTGCGCGGTTCCATCAGCTGTGCCTTCGGTTGTCCTTACGAAGGTGCCGTGGCTCCTGCTAATGTGCTGAAAGTTGGCCAACGCCTGATCGAATTGGGCTGCGATGAAATCGACGTGGCCGACACCATCGGCGTCGGTACCGCCCGCCAGGTCTACGAAGTGATGCGCCTGGTCACCGAACATATTGATCCGGTTCACGTGTCGGGCCATTTCCACGACACGTATGGACAGGCCATCGCCAATATCGTGGCCGCAATGCAAGCCGGCATTCATATTTTCCACAGCTCCGTGGCCGGTCTGGGCGGCTGTCCGTACGCCAAGGGTGCCACTGGCAACGTCGCTACGGAAGACGTACTGTTCCTGATGCAGGGTCTGGATATCGAAACGGGTATTGACCTGAATGCCGTCGTAGACACAGGCCAGTGGATTTCGGCTCACCTGAACCGCAAATCTGCCAGCAACGCCGGGAATGCCCTGGCTGCCCGCCAGCAAGGGGCAGCCGCGTGTTGATGAGCCAAGCTCCCTCGCAAGAGGAAATTGATGCCATGCTGAAGGACCTGGGCCACCTTCCCATCCAGGGCCGTTCCTGGCCCAAATGGGTGGCGGCCGGTGCCTGGATAGTGCTAGCCCTGATTGGTGTGCGTTTTGCCCTTGTCGCCAGCTCCCCGCAAGGTGCGGCCATCAGCCCTGTGCTGGCGGGCTGTCTGGTACTGCTGTTTACTGGCCTGATCTTGATTGCCTGGCATATGTGGCACGGCGTCACTACCATTGATGAGAACGGCATACGCCAAAACTGGATCATGAAACGGGAAGTCCAATGGCAAGACATCCACTTTGCCAAATTCGTGCCGCTGTTCAACTCCAAGCGCCTGATCTGCTTTACACGGCGCGGACGCCCGGTGATCTTTCAGGGTGCCACGCAGGATCTGCAAGTGGCCTTTGCCAAGATCTCGCTGGTCTTGCGTCGCAAGAACTAGATTCCCGAACCTGCTTCATACTGCTTGGATTGTTGGGGGCAAGCAATCCTGAATGTGTCCCAATCGCCAACAGCGCGCAGCGTTTACGCAGCTCGTGTGTTGCAGTGTTCAAGCCATTTGAAATGCCTTGA
>JBQEAN010000024.1:21514-34747 GCA_052109075.1 Alcaligenes sp.
TCTCGCAGCGATCAGTCAATAAAAAAGCAGCTCTTTTTGAGAGCTGCTTTTCTGCACCACGTTGATCTTCGTTTGATTAACGAATAGGCAAACCGTAAATCAGGCCGCCATCAAGCCACAAGGCATTCAAACCACGTTCGATTTGCAGCGGGCTGCCTTTACCAACGTTGCGGTCGAACGACTCGCCGTAGTTACCAACTTGCTTGATGATGTTGTAGGCCCATTTTTCGTCCAGACCCAGATTTTTGCCTGCACCTGGAGTCACGCCCAGCAAGCGCTGGATGTTGGGGTTGTTGCTCTTGAGCTTCTCGTCCACATTGGCAGTGGTCACGCCCAGCTCTTCGGCGTTAAAGCTGGCCTGGATGGTCCATTTCACGATATTTAGCCAGGCATCATCGCCTTGGCGCACATATGGACCCAGAGGCTCTTTGGAAATGATTTCAGGCAAGACCTGGTAGTCATCCGGATTTTCCATTTTGGAGATACGGATTGAAGCCAGACCAGAAGCATCAGTAGAGAACACGTCACAGCGGCCAGCCACAAAAGCGTTCACCACTTCATTGAACTGTTCGATCACCACAGGTTTGTACTCAACCTTGTTGGCACGCGCCCAGTCAGCCATGGTGTTTTCATTGGACGTACCCGTTTGCATACAAACGGTGGCGCCGTTCAACTCCTTGGCGCTGGAAACGCCCAGCTTCTTGGACACCAGGAAGCCCTGACCGTCGTAAAAGTTGATGCCCGCGTGGATAGCACCCACAGCGGTGTCGCGCTGCTGGGTCACGGTAGTGTTACGGGCCAACAAATCAATTTCACCCGATTGCAAGGCGGTGAAGCGCTGCTGCGAGTTCAAAGGTACTGCCTTGAACTTGCTGGCGTCGCCCAGGGTCGCGGCCGCTACCGAGCGACACACATCAATATCCAGGCCCGTCCAGGTGCCCTTGTCATCAGGGGCAGAAAAACCGGCAAAACCGGTGGTCACGCCACACAGCACGTGACCACGCTGTTTAACATTATCCAGGGTGGCGGCCTGGGCAGCAGGCATGCTGGCCATCAAGGCCAGGACTACAGCAGAAACGGGCACAAAGCGCATCGGGCTCTCCTCAAAAGGTATAGATATTTACTATTTTCCAGCATAGTACCGCAGCCCGACGGTGACTTGTGCGCATATATAAATGGCGAATTAATCGTAGCTGCGTTGGTCCTCGATGACTTTACCATCCCGAGGCAAGGCGCCTGGCTCCGTAAACTCCACCTGGGCACGCAGCTTGGTGATCTCGCGAATAGAGTCGGCCAAGGCTTGCTCCAACCCTTCGGGTTTGGACGCCACTTCCACCTGAAACACCATTTGATCCTGACCGCTGGCACCGCGCACCACCAGACGAGCCTGGCCCAGTTCTTTGTGGCGCAGACGAATCTGCTCCACCTGCCCAGGATGCACAAACATGCCACGCACCTTGGTGGTCTGGTCTGCTCGTCCCATCCAGCCACGAATGCGCTGATTGGTGCGGCCGCAAGGAGACGGACTTGGCATCACAGCAGACAAATCACCTGTGCCAAAACGTACCAGCGGATAGTCTGGATTGAAGGAAGTCACCACAACCTCACCCACCTCGCCGGGTTCTACCGGCTGGCCGGTGCCGGGGCGCACGATCTCCAGAATCAGATTCTCATTCAGCACCAAACCCTCACGGGCTTGGGTTTCATAAGCAATCATGCCCAGATCGGCGCTGCCATAGGCTTGATAGCCCGCTACGCCGTGTTCGCTGAACCACTTTTGCAAAGACGGAGGATACGCCTCGCCCGAGAACAAAGCCTTGCTCAGGCCCGGCAGGACAACCTGCATGGACTGCGCTTTTTCCATGATGATCTTCAAAAAGCTGGGCGTGCCGGTATAGCCATTGGGGCGCAGATCGGCCATGGCCTGCACTTGCTGCTCTGTCTGGCCAACCCCGCCCGGAAACACCGTGCAATCCAGCGCATGGGCGGCGGTTTCCATCATGGAACCGGCAGGGGTGAAATGGTAGGAGAAGCAATTAAAAACCAGCTCTTCGCGACGGAACCCGGCCGCGTACAAAGCGCGAGCAAAGCCCCAATAATCCGGCCGACGGCTTTCAGGTTCGTACATGGGGCCGGGCGAGGCAAACACCTTGCGGGCAGCCCCCCAACCGATGGAGGAAAAACCTCCAAACACCGATTGCGCATCGGCCACTGACTGCGTATTGGAACGGGCCTGCTCGCGCGCTGCCAACTGCGCCTGTAACAGCTCCCCTTTACGAAATACGGGCACGGCCAGCAGATCCTCACGGCTGCGTATCGCCGCCAGATCAAGCGACTCCAATTGCTTGGCAATGGCGGGTGCCCCCTTGGCGGCCGCTTGCAACACCTGGGGCAAGCGGGTCATCAAATCGGCTTCGCGCTCTGCCGGCTCCAGGGTTTCGCGCTCGTCGTAGTATTCGCTCATCTCTCCTCCATGGGGATGAATTGCCATTCACACGCTCCCGCGCTCAGCTTTATCCAACGTCCTGCCCGTAGACAGACACGTGTCGATGCCAAGCTCTGCTGCCACACGCCGTGTGGCCAGAAGCAGCCCAAAATAAAAAAAGTCAAAAAAGGGGTAGTGGACGGCATCGTCAATGCGTCCTCAATCCAAGCCAGCCCCATACTGAAAAACAGGCTCTATGTTCTTGTCAGTACCCGTCCGGCCATACTCATGTGCTGAAAATCCTTGGGCCTTAGGCCAACCAGCGCTTGCGTCGCCGATAAAATTTATTGTCGCGAAAGCTCTTGCGCTCGCCGCCTGACACACCCAGGTAGAACTCCTTGACGTCTTCGTTCTCGGCCAAGGCTTTGGACGGACCGTCCATCATGACCCGGCCGTTTTCCAGGATATAGCCATAGTCGGCATACTTCAGGGCCACGTTGGTGTTTTGCTCGGCCAGCAAGAAACTGACTCGCTCGCGCTGGTTCAGGTCGCGCACGATCTCAAAAATTTCTTCTACCACTTGCGGTGCCAGCCCCATGGAGGGTTCGTCCAGCAAAATCATGCGCGGATTGGCCATCAAAGCACGACCAATGGCACACATCTGCTGCTCCCCGCCCGAGGTATAGCCCGCCTGACTGGTACGACGCTGCTTCAGACGCGGGAAGTATTGATACACTTTGTCCAGCTCGGCGTTTACATCGCCACGCGACAGGGAGCGGGTATAGGCTCCAGTCAGCAAGTTTTCCTCGATACTTAAGTGCGCAAAACAGTGACGCCCTTCCATAACCTGCACCACGCCGCGCTTGACCAGATCAGCCGGTGTCAGTTGGTCGATACGTTCACCACGCAGTTGAATCTGGCCTTTGGTCACATCACCGCGCTCCGCGCGCAGCAAATTCGATACGGCCCGCAAGGTCGTGGTTTTACCGGCACCGTTGGCGCCCAGCAAGGCAACAATCCGCCCTTCTGGAACACGCAAGGACACGCCCTTAAGCACCAGAATGACGTGGTTGTAAATCACTTCGATGCCATTGACGTCCAGCAAAATGGGCGTCTCATCCACTTGGCCTACGGTCTCACTCATAATCTTCCCCACGCAATGCAGTGCCCAGGGCGAACCCTGGGCGCCTGGGTTTAGCCTTCGCAGCTGCGAGGCGTAATTTTCTTCTCGGCGGCGTACTTAGCCGACATTTCTTTGACTAAAGGATCGACAAAGTTCTTGTCGGACTGATACCAGTCAGACACAACCTCGAACTTGTTGCCGTCCCACTGCACGATACGTGCCCAATCGTCGCCCATGTGATTGGCGCAAGAGGTCTTGACCGGACGCATGATGCCCTCAAAGCCCAGTTCTTTCAGACGAGCTTCGTCCAGGTCCAGGTTTTCAAAGCCCCAGCGCACTTGCTCAGGCGTCATGTGCTTGCCTTTGCCATACTTCTCTTGTGCGGTGCGAATAGCTTCTACCTGCATCATGGAGATCATCATTCCGCGGGTATGGGCCAAGGAACCTACGTGCTTATCACGGTTTTCAGCCCCTTTGCCTTTGGCGTGCAGCTCACGCACGGCATCATGCACCGGCCCGTCGCCGGCACTGTTGTGAATCGTGATGCCTTTGTAGCCCTTGGCGGTCTGGCCCAGATCGACTACATCGCTCTCAGAAGCAGCCCACCAGATACCGTACATTTTCTCGCGTGGGTAACCCACCGCTTGAGCTTCACGGATGGCGGTTGGAGTCATGATCCCGGCGCTCCAAAGCAAGACGAAGTCAGGACGGTTCTTGCGCACTTGCAGCCAGGTGGATTTTTGTTCCACGCCAGGAGCAGTCACAGGGTACAGATCCAGTTTGAAGCCTTGCTCTTTGGCACGTGCCTGCAACAGGGCGATAGGCTCTTTACCGTAGGGAGAGTCGTGATAGACCAAGGCAATACGCTGATCTTTCAGCTTGTCTTCACCTACTTGCTTGGCGATGTCCTGGATCATCACGTCAGCAGCGGTCCAGTAGGTGCCCAGCAAAGGGAAGTTCCACTCAAACACAGCACCGTTCGCCGAATGCGACAAGCCGTAGCCCATCGTTTCAATGGTGACGCCATCTACAAAGGCCTTGTCGGTCAAGGCGAACGTAATGCCCGTGGACTGGGTATCAAAACCCGAAGCACCACCGTTCTTGCCTTTCATGCGCTCATAGCACTCTACGCCACGGTCGGTCGCATACGCTGTTTCACACTCTTCGTATGTCAGCTTGACGCCATTCACACCGCCGTCACGTTCATTGACCAAAGCCAGATAATCCAGCTTGCCGTCCGCCCATGGAATACCCAGTGGCGCAAACGAGCCGGTGCGGTAGGTCAGCAGGGGAATGTACTGCTCCTCGGCTGCCACAGCGGCTGTACTCATGGTCAACATTGCAGCGCAAGCACTCAAACCGAGCACAGCGCGTTTCAGTCGTGTTGTCATCTCCTGGTCCTCCGATAAGTACCATTTGTCTAATTACCCCGTCCCGATGGGCGGGGCTGTTTTTGTAATGAACTGCCTACCTGCTGTTAATGGGGGAAGGGCCACAAACGCAGCTTTTCCTTACCAATACTCCAGAGTCGCGCCAAACCATGCGGCTCGACGATCAAGAAAAATACGATCAGGGCACCGAACACCATGTGCTCAATGTGCGAGGCGGTATCCACCCCGATAGACATGCCGAACCAGTGCGGCACATTAGTCAGAAAAACGGGCAGCAAGACCATGAAAGCAGCACCAAAGAAGCTGCCTACAATCGAACCCAAGCCACCGATGATGACAATGAACAGCAATTGCAAGGAGCGGTTCAGGTCAAAGGCCAAGGGTTCCCAGGAGCCCAGGTGTACAAAGGCCCACAAAGCACCGGCCACCCCGATGATGAAGGAGCTGACCGCAAAGGCGGTGAGCTTGGCATAGACTGGACGGATGCCAATGACTTCAGCAGCCACGTCCATGTCCCGAATCGCCATCCACTGGCGGCCAATTGCCCCACGCACCAGATTCTTGGCCAGCAGGGCAAACACCACGACGAATGCCAGTACGAACAGGTACTTTTGCATGGGCGTCTGAACCGGCAGGCCAAAGGCGCTCAAGGCAGGCACAGACACGTTGCCCGATGGCGAGTAGTTCGTGAAATAGGCAATACGCAGGAAAGCCCAATCCACAAAGAACTGCGCGGCCAAGGTGGTGACGGCCAGATACAGGCCCCGAATACGCAAGCTGGGGATACCGAAGGCAACGCCCACCAAGGTGGCAAACACGCCCCCCAGCAAAATCTGCACGACCAAAGGCAGTTCTGGAATACGGACACCAAAGTTCCAGGCGGCGTAGGCACCCACTGCCATAAAGGCCCCTGAACCGATGGAAATCTGTCCGCAATAGCCCACCAGAATATTCAGGCCAATCGCTGCCAAAGACAGGATCAAGAAAGGAACCAGAATGGCTTGCAGGAAGTAGTTAGATGCCATGGCAGGCACCAACAGGAAAGCCACCAACAACACACCCAACACCACATAGCGATCCTGGCGGATGGGGAAAATTTGCTGGTCAGCCCGATAGCTGCTTTTGAACTGACCATTTTCGCGGTAAATCATATCGACTCCACCTCAGACGCGATCAATAATCTTCTCGCCGAACAGACCTTGAGGTCGGAACAGCAAGAACACCAGGGCCAGCACATAAGCAAACCAGATCTCGATGCCGCCGCCTACATAAGGGCCCAGATACACCTCGGACACCTTCTCGCCCACACCGATAATCAGGCCACCCACAATAGCGCCCGGTACAGAAGTCAGACCACCCAGAATGACCACCGGCAAGGCGCGCAGCGCTGCGGTAGACAAGGTGAACTGCACCCCATATTTGGAACCCCAGATAATGCCGGCGACCAGTGCAACCAGGCCGGCCACGGTCCAGACTACGACCCAGATGCGGTTTAAAGGAATACCGATGGACTGGGCCGCCTGGTGATCGTCAGCCACAGCGCGCAAGGCACGGCCCACACTGGTGTACTGAAAGAACACCGCCAGCGCTGCAACCAACAAGGCTGCCACGACCGCCGAACTCAAATCTTCCAGACTGACCAGGACACCGCCTTCAAACATGGACTCCAGAATGAAGGCCGGATCTTTCGGCATGCCCACATCAATGGAATACACCGAGCTGCCGAACACGATCTGGCCCAAGCCATCGAGCAGGTAGCTGATACCAATCGTGGCCATCAGCAAGGTCGTCCCCTCCTGGTTGACCAGGTAGCGCAGCACCCAGCGTTCAATGGCCACCGCCAGGACAAACATCAGGATGGCCGAGACAATAAAGGCCAGCACATTGCCCAGCAGCCCAGGCTCCATACCCAGCAACTGCGGAATCCACTGCGACAGGCGCGCCATGGCCAGTGCAGCCACCAGCACCATCGCACCCTGTGCAAAGTTAAAGACACCTGACGCTTTGAAGATCAGGACGAAGCCCAGCGCGACCAGGGCGTACAACATCCCGCTCATCAGTCCGCCCAGCAAGGTTTCAAGAAAAAATGCCATGTCCGCTCCCCTCAATGGCCAGCGCCAAGATAGGCGCGGATGACATCTGGGTTTTGCCGTACTTCATCCGGCACCCCGTCACCAATTTTCTTGCCATAGTCCAAGACCACCACACGGTCCGAAATGTCCATGACCACACCCATATCGTGTTCAATCAAAACAATCGTGGTGCCGTACTCTTCGTTCACATCCAGAATGAAGCGGCACATATCCTGCTTTTCCTCGATGTTCATGCCCGCCATGGGCTCATCCAGCAGCAGGATGCTCGGTTGCATCGCCAGGGCCCGGCCCAGATCAACCCGCTTTTGCAGGCCGTAAGGCAGGCGTCCTACCGGCGTTTTCCGGTAGGGCTGAATCTCCAGAAAGTCGATGATGCCTTCCACGTACTCACGATTGCGAATCTCTTCGCGTTCGGCCCTACCCAGTCGAAAAGCCTGGGCAAACACCCCGCTTTTCATGTGCAGATTGCGACCCGTCATGATGTTATCCAGCACACTCATGCCCTTGAACAGGGCCAGGTTCTGGAAAGTACGGGCAATGCCCTGCTCGGCCGTGTGGCGCGAGTTCATGCGCGCATAACTCTGCTCGCGCAACACAATCTCGCCTTGTTGTGGTGCGTACACGCCATTGATGACGTTCAGCATGGAGCTTTTGCCTGCTCCGTTAGGGCCGATGATGGAACGGATCTCGTGTTCACGAATGTTGAACGAGATATCGGTCAAGGCTTTGACACCACCGAAAGACAGCGAAATATTCTTTAAATCCAACACTACGGGACCAATGCGTCGGTCCTGCGTTTGCGCCTCACTCATCATGCGCTCCTTGCCACTGCGTCTGTCATGCGCTCAATGTGCAGGTCTGCCGAAATGCAACCGCTGCGCCCATCCTCGAACTTCACTTCGGTCTCTATGAATTGCCTGTCCAGTCCGCTGAACAAGGCATCGACCAGAACCTTGTATTTCTGGGCGATAAAGCCACGACGTACTTTGCGGGTACGGGTCAGTTCATCGTCATCGGGGTCCAATTCTTTATGCAGAATCAAAAAGGCGCTGATGCGTGAACCCGCCAGCTTGGGATCGTTTGCCAGATCGTCGTTCACCTGAGCCACACAATCGCGAATCAAGGCATAGACTTCCGGTTTGGCCGCCAAATCGGTGTAACCGGCATAAGGCAGGTTGCGTCGTTCGGCCCAGTTACCCACGGCTTCCAGATCAATATTGATAAAGGCACACACTTCTTTTTGGCCATCACCAAACGCCACCGCCTCTTTCACAAAGGGGAAGAATTTGAGCTTGTTTTCGATGTATTTGGGAGCGAACAAAGAGCCATCGGCCAACTTGCCCACATCCTTGGCCCGGTCAATGATCTTCAGCTGACCATCGGTATCCAGGTAACCCGCATCGCCCGTGTGATACCAGCCATCCTGGGTAAAGGACTCAGCCGTAGACGTGGGGTTGCGGTAATACTCTTTGAACAGACCGGGACTGCGAACCTGGATTTCACCGTTCTCGGCCACGCGGATTTCTACCCCTCGGACAGGAGGGCCTACGGTGTCCGCACGCACATGGCCATCTTGCTGCACGCAGACAAACACGGAGGTTTCTGTGCCGCCGTACAACTGCTTCAAGTTGATGCCAATCGAACGGTAAAACGTGAACAAATCCGGGCCAATTGCTTCACCCGCGGTATAGGCCACGCGCACCCGACTCATGCCCAGTGCATTGCGCAAGGGGCCGTAAATCAGAACATTGCCTACGGCATAAGACAGGCGATCCCATAGACTCACATCAGGGCTTTTGTCTAGCATCCGTACGCCGACCCGGTTTGCCAAAGACATACAGCGCTTGAACAAAGCCCGTTTGAGGGCACCAGCATCTTCCATACGGATGGTGACCTGCGTGAGCAGACCTTCCAGCACGCGTGGCGGCGCAAAATAATACGTTGGGCCAATATCGTGCAGATCGATGGACACCGTTTCGGGCGACTCAGGGTGATTCACCGTAAAGCCAGTGACTAGAAACTGCGTATAGGAAAACATGTTCTGCCCGATCCAGGCAGGGGGCAGATACGCCAGCACTTCCTCGGCATCGGTCAGCGATTCCAGTTCCTGAATAGCCAGCCCACGGTCCACCAAAGCGGCATGGGTCAGAACCACGCCCTTGGGTTTGCCCGTTGTGCCCGAGGTGTAAAACATGGCGGCTGCTTGATCGGGGGGGATCGCCTTCCATATCCGGCGCACACAGTCCGGGTCGCGAGCCAATTGCAAGCGTCCCTGCTCCATGACCTGTTCAATAAACTGCAGCTGATCCTGCTGGTAATTACGCAGACCGCGTGGGTCGTCATAAATCAACGCATCCAGATCGGGACACTGATCCCAGACTTCCAACAGCTTGTCGACCTGTTCCTGATCCTCGACCACAGCCACACGTATGCTGGCATCCAGCAACACGTGTAGCATTTCCTGGGCCACCGCATCCTGATACAGCGGCACGGGGACAGCGCCCAGCATTTGAGCCGCCATCATGGCCAGATACAAGCGCGGCCGGTTCTCACCGATCACCGCTACGTGCTGTCCGTCTTTGACACCCAGCCCGGCCAAGCCCGCAGCCAGTTGCTCGACCTGTTCGGCCAGCTCTCGCCACGTCCAGGTCTGCCAGATTCCCAGGTCTTTTTCGCGCATGGCGATTTTGTCGCCGCGCACCTGGGCATGGTGTTCTATCCAGGCTGGGAAGGTGCCGGGTAAACCCGCTACCTGCTCTTTATCCATCCGCACAACCATGTCTCCTCCGAATTTTCCCGGCTTGTTATGGTCCAGGAGGCTGCTTATGATTGAGACCGAAGGCGAACTTTGTGCCCTCACGCTATTTGCAGCCTGTTATTAATCAAGGTATCGGCTGCCCGTCCCGAAAATTGTCACGGACATGACATTCGACCTTTAACGAGGGTTAATCCTCATGCATGTTGTAGACGCTTTATCCGAGCGAGCCGCCTGGTTTCGCCTGTTAACACCGGAGCTGCAAGAGCGTGTCCGGCGCGACACATTAGTCACCGAATACGAGGCGGGCGCGATCGTTGAACGCAAGGGAGAGCGCGCCACCGCCTGGATTGGCGTCCTGTCGGGCCTGCTCAAAGTATCGGTAGGAAACTCCGAAGGAAAGATTGCCTCCATGACGGGCGTGCCCGCTGGCGGCTGGATTGGTGAGGGCTCTTTGCTCAAGAACGAGGAGCGTAAATACGATGTCGTCGCCTTGCGCGACAGCCAGGTCGCCCGCCTGCCCGCACATAGCTTTAACGACTTGCTGGACCAGAGCATTGCGTTCAACCGCTACCTCCTGCATCAGCTCAATGAACGTGTGGCGCAATTTATCGGCAAGGCGGAATACAACAGCCTGTCTACGCCCGATGCCCGTGTGGCACGCTGTCTGGCAGAGCTGTTCAATCCGCTGCTCTATCCTGGAAAAGGTCTGCGTCTGGACATTACCCAGGAAGAAATTGGCTATCTGGCTCGCGTCTCACGTCAGCGCGCCAACCAGGCCTTGCGCCAGCTTGAAAATGAAGGGCTATTACTGATCAAGTATGGCGGCGTCCAGGTCGTGGACCTGGACGGCCTGAAACGTTACGGTGACGAGTACGCCACCTGACTATGCAGCTACTGCCTGCTAAACATCAATCCATACGAATGCCGGCACGCTCAATGACCGTGGCCCATTCAGCGCGTTCACGCTGGGCATAGGCCTGGAATTCATCGGGCGTCATGGGCATGGGCTCCACACCCATAGCGCGAATGCGTTGGGCCAGTTCGGGCGTTTGCAAAGCCTGCATCAGCTCCTGGCTCAAACGTTGGCGGGCCGCTTCGTCCATTTTTGGCGGACCTACGATGCCCTGCCAAGCGTAGGCATAAAAGTCAGCAATACCAGCCTCGGCCATGGTCGGGACATCAGGTAACAAGCCACTGCGCTCCGGCGTGGCAACGGCCAGAACCCGCAGTTTGCCTGCTTTGATGTTGGACAGTGCTGCAGCGGAATCCACAAAGGACATGTCCACCTGGCCGCCTAACAAATCCTGAATGGCCGGGGCCGCCCCCTTGTAGGGCACGTGCACAATCTTGGTGTCCGTGCGCTGCTTGAACATTTCCAGCGCCAGATGGTGTGGGGAACCACTGCCAGCCGAGGAGGCGGTCAGTTTTTCCGGCTGAGCACGGGCGGCGGCCAGCAAATCCGCCACCGTTTTATACGGCGACTCTTGCGGCACTGCCAGCATCAAAGGGAAACGGGCCAGGCCACCCACATAGGTAAACGCCGCCGGATCGTATTGCAGCTTGCTGTACAGGGAGGAATTAAAGGCCAGGGTGCCCGAGTCAGCTGTACCGACGGTATAGCCGTCCGGTTTAGCATTGCTGACATAGGTCGCGCCAATAATGGTGGCCGCACCCGGCTTGTTTTCCACAATCAGCGTCTGGCCCAGGCTGCTTTCCAATTGCTTGGCCACCAGCCGGGCAATCACGTCTGAACCGCCCCCTGCGGGATAGGGCACAACCCAGGTCACTGCAGTCTGGGGCCAATCCGCTGCCAACGCCGTTCCTGTCAGGCTGGCGCTCAGCAGCAGCACACCGGCTCCAAAATTCTTCCAATGCATGATGTCTCCTTGACAGCGCTTTTGGCGCTGTTTTTTTAAGTTTTAAGCATCCCGCCTGGGATGCGCAGAGACATTATGCGCGGACAGCCGTGTACGCGGCATTAGTAACGATGCGGATATCGATCAGTTGTAATCACGTGCGCCAAACAGGGCCGAACCCACACGCACTTCGGTGGAGCCTTCTTGAATCGCCAACTCGAAGTCTCCGCTCATGCCCATGGACAGGCCCTGCACCTGTTCATAACCCAACTCCACCAAGCGATCACGCCACTGGCGTAACTGGGCAAAGCAGGCGCGCACAGCCTGGGGGTCATCGCTATTGACGGCCATCGTCATCAAGCCACGTACCTTCAAGGTATCCAGCGAGCGCAAAGATTGCATGAAGGCGGGCAACTGCTCTGGTGCCAGACCAAACTTGCTGGGTTCGGGCGAGGTTTTGACTTGAATGAGCACATCCAGGCTACGCTGCTCCGTTTGCAGGCTCCGATCCAGGGCCTGAGCCAGCGACAAACGGTCCAAAGACTGCACTTCGCTGGCCAGGCGTGCGATGTCTTTAGCCTTATTGCTCTGCAGATGGCCTATCATCACCCACTGCACCGCGCGATCAGCCAACACAGCCTGCTTGTCCCGGATCTCCTGAACCTTGTTCTCTCCCATTCGCGACAAACCCAAATCCAGGGCTTGGGACAACATGGGCGCTGGAAAGGTTTTACTGACGGGCAACAGGGCCACTGCATCAGCAGGGCGGCCCGCTTGCAGGCAAGTCTGTTCGATGCGTTGACGCAACTGCGCCAGACGACCAGAAAGGGAAGAGTCAGAAGAAGCCATCGATGCACCAACACCCAGATAAAACCATCGCAAACGCTGCAAACACAACAGCGGCCATTTCCGATAGCATAACTGTTGCACACGGCCACCGCTAAGCCAATCAACAGCGTGTTTGCCGGGTTCAGCATCCTTGCGCAACACATGCGACTGTGTACCCGTATCCCGTTCCCCCAACCTTACCGAGGAGCTCATGACAGATCGTCCCACCCATGCTTTGCCGTCATACCTGAACGCCGACGACGTCGGCCCGTGGGGTATTTATCTCGAACAAGTGGAGCGAGTCACTCCGTATCTGGGCAAATTGTCCCGATGGGTTGAAACACTCAAGCGCCCCAAACGCACACTGATTGTCGATGTTCCCATTGAACTGGATAACGGCACCGTAGCCCACTTTGAAGGCTACCGCGTTCAGCACAATACTTCCCGTGGCCCAGGCAAGGGCGGCGTGCGCTACCACCAGGACGTCACCCTGTCCGAAGTGATGGCCCTGGCTGCCTGGATGTCGGTTAAATCGGCTGCTGTGAATCTGCCATTTGGCGGTGCCAAGGGCGGTATTCGTATTGATCCCCGCAACCACTCCCAGGCGGAGCTGGAGCGCATCACGCGCCGCTACACCAGCGAAATCGGTGTGATTATTGGTCCTAACAAAGACATCCCCGCCCCGGACGTGAATACCAACGCCCAGACCATGGCCTGGATGATGGACACCTATTCCATGAATGTCGGCGGCACTAGCAC
>JBQEAN010000024.1:34847-48537 GCA_052109075.1 Alcaligenes sp.
GGCACGGTGTACAACCCCAATGGTCTGGATGTGCTGGCCTTGCTGAACCACATGGAGCAGCACAAAGGACTGGCTGGCGCACCCAACACGGAAGCCATCGCCAACGAGGACTTCTGGCATATCGAAACCGACCTGCTGATCCCTGCCGCACTGGAAGGCCAGATCAACAAAAACAATGCAGACCGCATCCGCGCCCGCATTGTGATTGAAGGTGCCAACGGCCCTACCACGCCAGAAGCCGACGACATCCTGAACGACAAGGGCGTGACCATTGTTCCCGACGTGGTAGCCAACGCCGGTGGTGTCACCGTGTCCTACTTCGAGTGGGTCCAGGACTTCTCCAGCTTCTTCTGGACCGAGGCCGAGATCAACAACCGTCTGGAAATGATGATGCGCTCGGCCTACACCACGGTGGCGGCGGTTGCCAAAGAGCACAACGTCACTCTGCGTACGGCTGCCTTTATCGTGGGCTGCGCCCGCATTCTGGAATCTCGTCAGGTACGCGGTCTGTATCCATAAGCCATAAGGCGGCGTACCCGGTTTATGCCGCTTTTTATGAGCTAAATACAGCGTTTGTGTAAAAAAAACAGGGGGAAAGCGGTAGAATCGGGGCATCCCAGATATGACACCCGTATGAAACCCTTACCCCCTTTCTCTTTGACCGCAAGGACGTTGCTGTGAATAACAATGACCTGAACGCGGCGGTCCAGGTTCGCGACATCCACAAACGCTTTGGCTCCAACGAGGTGCTCAAGGGCATTTCCCTGCAAGCCCACAAGGGCGATGTGCTCTCCATTATTGGTGCCTCCGGCTCGGGTAAAAGTACCTTGCTGCGCTGCATTAATCACCTGGTGGTGCCTGATCAGGGCGAGATTCAGATCGGTGCCGACATTTTGCGCAGCCATCGCAATCGCAAAGGGGAATGCCAGACGGACAACCCGCGTCTGCTGGAACACGTACGCGCGCGTCTGGGCATGGTGTTTCAGAACTTCAATCTGTGGTCGCACCGCACCGTGCTGCAAAACGTCACTGAAGGCCCGATCCACGTCAAAGGTCGTCCCGCCCGTGAAGCTGCCGACTACGCACGCGAGCTGCTGGGCAAAGTGGGCCTGAGCAATAAGTGCGATGCCTACCCAGCCGAGCTGTCCGGTGGCCAGCAGCAACGCGTGGCTATTGCCCGTGCGCTGGCCATGGACCCGGATGTCTTGCTGTTTGATGAACCGACCTCGGCTTTGGACCCGGAGATGGTGGGCGAAGTACTGCGGGTGATTCGTCAGCTGGCCCAGGAAGGCCGCACCATGATTCTGGTCACCCACGAAATGAATTTTGCGCGTGATGTCTCTTCCGAGACTATTTTCATGCACAACGGCCTGGTTGAAGAACGCGGCCACCCCAAAGATTTGTTTGATAGGCCACAATCCGGGCGTCTACAGCAGTTTCTACAACCAATGCAGTAAGATCATCGCTTCGTGAATACGACACCGGCTGGAAAACCAGCAGGGCTAATACGGCCCTCACCAGCCTATCCACAAAGGAGAGCCAGACCATGAGTTTCCTCAGCAAGACACTGATCTGTGCCAGCCTGGCCCTGTTGGGCTCCCAGGCTGCAATCGCAGACACCCTGAAAATCGGTACCGAAGGCGGTTACCCACCATGGAGCATGGTGGACGCAGCCGGTAAAGTCACTGGCTTTGACGCCGATGTGGGCGCTGCCCTGTGCAAAGAGTTGAACAGCGACTGCAAATTCATCGTGCAAGCCTTTGACAGCCTGATCCCTTCGCTGGATGCCAAGCGCTTTGATCTGATCATCTCGGGCATGTCCTACACCCCCGAGCGTGCCAAGCGCGTGAACTTCAGTATTCCTTACGCCGTTGAAGACGCCATTTTCGTTCTGCCCAAGAGCAGCGAACTGGTTGGCGCCGACAACGAACAAGCTATTTTTGACGGACTGGCCGGCAAAACCATTGGCGTTCAAGGCGGCACCACCCACGGCGCATTCCTGGCCAAGAAAGCCCCCAAGACCACGATCAAGAACTACGAAACCCTGGACCAGATGCAAATCGATCTGGACGCGGGTCGTCTGAACGGCACGTTTGCCGACCTGACCTCGCAGTCCAAGTTCCTGCATAAAGTTGGTGAAGACAACTTCGCCCTGTCCAAACTGGTCATCAAAGGTTCGTCCGACCCTGAAACTCTGGGCTATGGCATTGCCGTTGGTATTCACAAAGACAATGCAGAATTGAAAGCTAAGGTTGATGCTGCCCTGTGCAAGCTGATCGATGATGGCACCGTCAAAACCGCGAGCGAAAAGTGGTTTGACATCGACATCGCCAACTACGAGATCTGCAAGAAATAAGTCGAGAAGTACCACTTGATGCTAGAGACCATTTTTAATGTGCTGCGCGAAGGCTGGGGCTGGATGTTCCTTCGCGGAGCAGCAATGACCTTGCTGATCTCCGTTTTGGGCATGGCCCTTGGCGTAGTCATTGGGATTACAGGAGCCAGCATCAAGACCAACGGGCCACGCTGGCTGCGTGGCCCCGTCAGCCTGTACACCACCGTTGTTCGCAGTATCCCCGAGCTGCTGATCATCTACCTGCTGTTTTTCGGCTCGGTGCAAGTTGTCTCCGATCTGGCCGACTTCATGCGCATGGAGGATGTCATAACGCGCTGGTTCCCCGCGCTGGTCGGCATTTTGGCCATTGGCCTGATTGCAGGCTCCTATAGCGTGGAGGTGTTTCGGGGTGCCTTGCAAGCCATTCCAGAAGGCCAAATCGAAGCCGCCAAAGCCATAGGCATGTCGTCCTGGCAGCGTCTGCGCCGCATTATCCTGCCGCAGATGTTCTGGTATGCCCTGCCCGGTGCCAACAATGTCTGGCAGACCGCATTAAAAGACACCGCCCTGATTTCCCTGGTTGGCCTGGTCGAGATCATGCGCGCTGCCACCCTGGGTGCCGCCAACACACGCGAGCCCATGGCCATGTACTTGATTGCTGGCGTACTTTATTTTCTGATTGGAGCCTGTAGTCAGGCCCTGTTTTTGCTGGCCGAACGTTACACCGGCAAAGGCATGAGAGCCCGGGCATGATTGATCTGGAATTATTCAAGACCACTGTCGAAACCCTGTTCAAGGGTTTTGGTTTAAGTGTGTATATCGGTCTATGGGGTATTGTGCTGTCGCTGTTCATTGGCCTGTCGCTGGCCTTGATGCGTCAGTCCAGCAGCCGCACCCTGCGCAGCTTTGCCCTTAGCTACAGCACCGTGTTTCGCGGTACGCCCCTGCTGGTGCAATTGTTCCTGCTGTATTACGGCGTCGGTACCCTGAGCTTTGTGCGTGAATCCCCCACCTTGTGGTGGCTGTTCAGCGATGGGGTACGCTGTGCAATTTTGGCCATTGGTTTGAATAGTGGCGCTTACGTCAGCGAAGTGTTCCGTGGTGGTTTTCAGGCTGTGCCGGTGGGTCAGATTGAAGCTGCCAAATCCATAGGCATGTCAGCCTGGACACGGTTTCACCGCGTGGCGTTTCCTTTGGCGATCCGCCAGGCCCTGCCCGCCTACAGCAACGAAATTGTGCTGGCGATTAAAGGCACCAGTCTGGCCTCGACCATTGCGGTGATGGACCTGACCGGTCATGCCAAACGCTTGATGAACCAGAACTACGCCATCATCGAGACCTTTGTTATTGCAGGCCTGCTATACCTGCTGATCAACTTTACTTTGCTGTCGGTGGTGCACCTGATTGAGCGCTGGCTGAAAGTGCGCCGTTAAACCGGCGTTATCCTGAAGCAGTCTCTGCGCACCCCATAGCGTTACTACCAGACGCGGAGCACTATCATGCCGACACGCCCCAAACTGGCCCTGGTGGGTACAGGCGGCACTATTGCCGCCACCACCCAGTCCAATACCGGCCTGACCGATTACGACATCACCCAAGGCGTGCAAACGCTTTTGCAGGCGGTACCCGGCATCACCGGACTGGCCGATCTGGAATGCCACCAGATTTTCAATGTGGACAGCCGGGCCATGGGCTCGCTGATGCTGCTGGAACTGTCACACAAACTTAATGAACTCTTGGCCCGCCCCGAGATTCGTGGCGCGGTGATTACCCACGGCACCGATACACTGGAAGAAAGCGCTTTTTTCCTGCATTTGACCCTGAAAACCGACAAACCCGTAGTGATGGTAGCGGCCATGCGTCCCGCCTCGGCCCTTAGCGCAGACGGGCCGCTGAACCTATATCAAGCCATGCAAGTGGCCTGTTCGTCGCAGGCACAAGGCCAGGGCGTCATGGTGCTGCTCAATGACCAGATCCACAGCGCCCGTTTTTTAAGTAAGCAACATACGACGCAGACCAGCGCCTTTGGCTCGCCCGATGCAGGCCCGCTGGGGCTGGTTGCCGGCGGCCAGCCACGCTTTATGATGCGAAGCCTGCTGCCTCATACCAACAGCAGCCAGTTTGACGTACGCACCCTGCACAACCTGCCCAAAGTCCAGATTTTCTACGACCACCCCGACACCCTGGCCGAGCTGTATCGTCATGCCGCGCAAAGTGGTGTGCAGGGCATTGTGGTCGCGGCAACGGGCAATGGCAGCCTGACACCCGGCGCGCTGGAAGGGGTCAGCCGAGCGCACAGGCTGGGCCTAGTGTGTATACGCGCGTCACGTATCCATGCCGGGCCTGTCACCGACAGCGCTTACGACAAGGATCACCATACTATTGCCGCCCATTACCTGCCTGCGCAAAAGGCCCGTATTCTCTTGATGCTGTGCCTGGCTGCCCAGCTGAATCACCGTGCGATCGAAGCCATTTTCCGCGACTATTAAGCGGTGCTGGGCACCTAGACGAAAGAAAATGCCTTGGCAGCCAATATATGGCCTTTGGTCGGCGTTAGAGCAATTGGCAGGTTCAGACTAGAAACGGAAGCGATAAGCTCGGCTTAGTTCAGGCCAGCTCCAACTGGCGTTGACTACTAAAGCGCTGCGGCTGCCCTGTCACAGGGTCCACAAACGCGATATACCGGGCCAGCAACTGCAAGGGCTGGCTGAAGTCATCCGCCTTTCGCTCAGGCAGCAGATCGGGATAAAACACGTCGTTGAGGATGGGTGCCCCTAAGCTGCTCAAATGCACACGCAGCTGATGCTTGCGTCCACTTTGAGGGCGCAAACGATACAGGGCCAGAGGCTGACCCTGCTCGTTCTGCCACTGGCGCGCACACAAAATCTCGGTGCAGCTATTGGCCTCGCCAGCTACCTCCTCCATCACAAAACGGCCCGGCACTTCTTGCATTCGGCTGCTATACACCAAGCCCTGCGCCAGCTTTTCCTGAAAAGGCGCGACCGCCTCGTACTCTTTCTCAATCAGACCCTGCTGAAACAAGGACTGATAAGCTCCCCGAGCAGCGGGGTCACGACAAAACAGCAAAACACCAGCCGTTTCTCGGTCCAGCCTGTGAACAGGGCTGATGCCATCTTCCTTGAAATGACGTCGTAGCCGAGTCAAAGCCGTTTCGTACAAATAACGACCACCCGGCGTCGTTGCCAGAAAATGTGGCTTATCCACGGCAATTAAGCGCTCATCGACGTACAGAACAGGCATTTCAAACGGCACAATGGCTTCATTTTCAACCATACGGAAATACCATAGCCAGCACTCCGCTTGATACGGCGCGCCGGGTCCGACGGGTTGCCCACCTTGGTCAAGGATGTCTCCCCGGGCCAAACGCTCGCGCAGCACATCAGGACTGACGTACGAGAAGCGCTCCAATAAAAACGCTTCCAAGCTTTGCCAGGGGCCACGCGGGCACCACACTTTGCTGGGAGTCACCCCGTCGCGCGAGGCGACGGGTGGGGTACTTGTCATTAGATTCATGCCAGGAACAGTACAGAAAAAAGGCCCACCATGACAGTGGGCCTGAAATCGAGCACTGTCAGTGTACTCTCACCGTGCCATTACGCTCTGGCGGCCTGTGATTCATCCGAGCTACGCCGCATCCGCGCACCCTGCCGCAGCCATATCCAGGCCAATATCAAAAACGCCGGAATATAGACCCAGAACTCGGAGAGACGGTCAGGATGGGGCACCTTGACCTGCTCAATGTCCCAACCTTGTTCCCACCCTGCTCGGCGTGCCGAACTACCGAAGGACACAGAGGCGATCTGTGCCACATCGCCGAAGGCCATCACTGTGACCCCCGCCATGGACAAGCGCTTGGTTGCAGCGGCCAGGCCCGTCGAGTTGTCCCCTTCCGGTAAGGCAGGTAGCGCTACCGCTACCGTTTTGCGCAAATCATCGCCCTCCAGGTTCATCCCCGCCAGTTGAACCACCAGATTGGCTCCTGCAGGCAGCCCCTGGGCCACCTGCATCAGTTCTGATGCAGGACGTGCCTGATATTCCTCACTGACCCGATCCATGAACCAATCTGGACGGAAAAGCATGAAGGTCACCAGTAACAGAAGGACAAGCTCCAACCAGGTCGTTTTAACCCGCATCCACCCCATGGTGGCCGCAGCGAACGCCAGGGAGGCCACGGTGGCGCCTACAACAACCAGGCTCAACTCCCACACACTGTGTATGCCGATCAGCAAAAGCATGGGGTTGAAGATGAACATAAACGGCAGCACCGCTGTGCGCATGGCATACGTCACCCCTTGAACCCCCGTTTTAATGGGATCCTCCCCTGAAATAGCCGCCGCAGCAAACGTCGCTAATCCGACTGGTGGGGTGATATCAGCCATGATTCCGTAATAAAACACAAACATGTGGACAGCAATCAGCGGGATCACCATGCCACTTTGCGCCCCCAATTCCACCACCACGGGTGCCATCAAGGTTGCCATCAGAATGTAATTGGCCGTGGTGGGCATTCCCAAACCCAGAACCAGACAAACGGCGGCCGTAAAAAACAACATGACAAGCACGTTGCCCATCGATACCAGCTCGACAAAGGCCGTCATACGCAAGCCCAGGCCGGTGAGCGTGATAGCGCCAACAATCAAGCCGGCGGTACCGCATGCAATACCGATGCCCACCATATTACGGGCACCCTCTTGCAAACCCAGCCACGCCTCGCGTACCCCCTGTTTCAAAGGCTGTGCAGTGGCCTGCTTACGGAACCAGGCCATGATCGGACGCTGGCTCACCATCTGAAACAGCATGGCGACAACCGCCCAGAAAGCAGACAAGCCGGCCGACATCACTTCCACTGTCAAACACCAGACCAGCACCCCGATAGGAATCAGGAAATACAGCCCAGCCCGCACTGTCGGCCAGGGCTCCGGCCGTACCGGTGTGTTGACATTAATGTCAGTGGGCAGGTCTTCATGAATAGCCGCCACCCTTAACAGAAATATATATAAGGCCAGTATCAGCCCTACTAAAATCCAGATAGCAGCGTCGCCTGCCAGCGCCTGGACGCCGACACCGATCCAGTAAACCAAGCCCATAACCACCAAGGTGCCGGCAATGCCCATGCCCCAACCCGCCATTTTCCGGATAAAGGTTTTAGGCGGCCCAGCAGCCATCATGGGCTGAATACCCAGCTTGAGTGCCTCCAGATGAACGATGTAGAACAGCGCGATATAGGAGATCACGGCGGGCAGCAAGGCATGTCGAATAATGTCGGTATACGGGATACCGACATACTCGATCATCAAAAAGGCAGCGGCCCCCATCACCGGAGGCATGATCTGGCCATTCACTGAAGAAGCCGTTTCAATCGCACCCGCCCGGATGCCCCCATAGCCCGCCTTTTTCATCAAAGGGATAGTAAAAATTCCGCCTGTCACCACGTTGGCCACCGACGAGGCAGACACAATGCCGTTGACGGCCGATGACACCACCGCCACCTTGGCCGGACCACCACGCAGATGCCCCAGCAAAGCAAAAGAAACCTGCATCATGTAATTGCCGGCACCACAGCGATCCAGTAAGGAGCCCAGTAAAACAAAAATAAAAATATACGAAACAGAAACGCCCAAGGCGACGCCGTATACCCCTTCAGTGGTCAGCCACATATGCGAGACCAGCCGCTGTAGCGAAGCGCCCCGATGCGACAAGGCATCCGGCAGCCAGGGACCAAGAAAGATATAAGCGATAAAGATGATCGCCAATATCGCCATCGGTGCCCCCAGAGCGCGCCGTGTCGCCTCCAGCAGCAAGACCAGCCCAACGCTGGCCACGATGACATCCATATTGGTCGGAATACCCGGGCGCATGGCCAGTTCTTTATAGAAAAAGAACAGGTAAGAGCCACAGAACGCAGCGATCAAAGCGAGCAACCAGTCATGGATCGGAATTCGATCACGCGCCGACTGCTTGCGGGCAGGAAACGCCAGATAGGCTAGAAACATAGCAATGCCCAGATGCAGCGCGCGGGCCTCTGTGTCATTGAAAATACCCAGGCTCAAGGTAAAAGGCAGAGGGGAGGCGTACCACAGCTGAAACAGGGACCAGGCGACGGCCACCACAAAGAGGATCATGCCCGCTATGCCGGTCACGGAGCGCCCGCCTCGGTCCACATCCGCAACCAGTTTTTCCAGCTCGGCGGTTTCGTTCTGAGTCAGGGCGTTATCTGGCCCTATTTCTTGATGTTCTTGTCGTGTCATTGGCTTTTGTCTCCAGGAAAGCCTGGCTCTTAGTCCAGCTTGGCTGGACTGGCGTGCAAGACGCCTGACCACCTGAACCAGGTAGCCCAGACAGTCACTGCTTGATCTCAGGCTGCGCGCGCAGCCTGAGAATGGTGCCCCGATCGGCTGAGGGTGCCTGATCGGGTTCAGGTCTTTTTACAGCAGACCTTTTTCTTTAAAGTACTTTTCAGCACCCGGATGCAAGGGGGCCGACAGGCCATTCTTAACCATGTCTTCTTTTTTCAGGTTCGACAAGGCTGGGTGCAAGCGCTTGAAATCGTCAAAGTTATCAAACACCGCCTTGACCACGCTGTAGACAGACTCTTCAGGCACATCTTCTGACGTCACAAACGTAGCCAACACACCATACGTTTCTGTGTCATTCGGATTATTGGGATACAGGCCGCCGGGGATGGTGGCTTTGGCGTAGTACGGATGCGTATCAACCAGCTTATCGACAGCCGGTCCGGTCAGAGGCACCAATTTAGCCCCGCAGGATGTAGTGGGGTCCTGGATATTGGCCGACGGGTGTCCCACACCGTAAATAAATCCGTCTATCTTGCCGTCACACAGGGCTGGGCCATGCTCATCGGGACGCAACTCCGAGGCCAGGGAGAAAAAGCTGTTATCCAAACCCAAGGCCTGCAACAACTGGTCCATGGAAGCACGGGTGCCCGAACCTGGGTTGCCCACGTTAAAGCGCTTGCCCTTGAAATCTTCAAAGGTGCTGATATTGGCCTCTTTACGTGACAACACGGTAAAGGGTTCGGGATGAATAGAGAAGACTGAGCGCAATTTCTTGTAGGCGCCACCGTCTTTGAATTGGCCTTCACCGTTGTAAGCGTTATAGCCGACGTCAGACTGCACTACCCCCAGATCCAGCTCTCCCGCCTTGATCGTATTGACGTTGAATACCGAGCCGCCCGTCGACTCGACCGAGCAGCGCACGCCATCATTGCCACGGTCTTTATTGACCAGGCGGCAAATAGCGCCACCGGCAGCGTAATACACCCCGGTAACCCCGCCCGTGCCGATGCTGACAAACTTCTGCTGGGCACTGGCCGGCAAGGGACTCAGCAACACGGCGCACAAAGCGGCCGTCATGCTTGAGGTCAAAGCAAATTGTTTACCTGTTTTCTTTACAGTATGATTCATCGTCATGTCTCCCTCGGGGCTCACCCCTGTTTAAATAACCGGTCAAGCCGGCTCCCTCTCATCCGCAGTATTCACGGCACTTTACCGTCACCAGCACTTTCAGACTGCCAATACATCTCCTGGCGTTGGAATGAAGATTCCAACTGCGCCAACCGTTGTACAACGGTCTTGCCACCTAATGCCGCGATACGCGCCAACAAATGCTCAGCCAGGCTTACCGTCCCCACCAAGGAATGGAAGAAAGTGGCGGCGGGCTGGTTGCTTGCCTGCGAATCAAAATGCAGCACATACTGCGCTCCCTGTGCCACCGGCGACAGCACACTATCTGTTAATGCCACCACCGTCGTACCGCGTTGCACTGCATGTTGGACACTGGTCACAACGGCTTTCACATAAGGAGCCTGACTGATGACAATCAGTACGCCTCCGCTGTCCAGCCCCGTTTCCAATTCCAGCAGCAAATCCGCTGCGCGGTTCAGCAACACACCGTTGCCACACATCAGTTGGTAGGCATAATGCATCTGAAAAGCGCAAGCAAAGCTAACTCCCAAGCCTAAAAACCCGACTTTAGGAGCGGCCAAAATTGCCTTTGCCGCTGCATCCAGACAAATGACCGGGTTAAGTCTGAGGACAGACCCCAGGGAGTCTTCTTGTTGCTGACTCAAGGCGCGCGCCTGCTGTTCAGAGGCACGGCTGCCCTGCAAGTCCTGGGCGCGCGAGGCCATCGTGCCACCATTGTTATGCAGAGCCTGCTGAAACGGCGCTCGAAAGCTGTCATAACTGTCGTAACCAGCCGCCCGCGCCAAACGCAACATGGTTGCTGGCGCCACGGAAAGTGCTTGCGCCTGCTTGCGCATCGACCACAAACTGACTTCAACTGGATGACGTTCTACCCATTGAGCGGCGCGACGCAGTTCAGGCGTCAACTCAGGCGATATGCGCTGTAACCGCAGCAAAGGTTCCATCACCGTTCCTATTCAATCTTACGCAGGATAAAACGCATGTTAATCCGAAAGACCTTAAAAAAAACAAATGTTTTCTTAGGGTTTGTCCGCAAATTAATACCGCCACCGCTAATTTTCACCAGTAGACAGGGGCCTAGGCCTTGCATAAAAAGCTAGCGAATCTCAAAAAAACCATAGCGCTTGTCTGTGTAGGATCGCTGTATATCCACATGCTCGACCACTGCCTGCTCAGGCCCGATATACAACCAACTGACCATGCGGTCTATGGCATCGGCGTCACCCTGCAGCAGCAGTTCTATCGAACCATCAGCCGCATTGCTAACCCAACCTTTCACCCCATAAAGATGTGCATGGCGCAGCGCCGTGGCTCTGAAACCCACACCCTGCACCCGCCCCTTCACACGCACATCTACCGTTTCACAATCAGCCATTGGCTCGCTCCCTGCCATTTGTTCCCGAAATGCGGCATGCATCCGCCTCGCATCTCGATATTCAGTTAAATTAGTCGCACCATTGTTGCATGACCGCACCCGTCCCTGAATCTCTGCTTTGCGCAGCTTTCCCACTATGAATTTGCCCCGCCCTCTTACTCTATCGCTGCGCCGGGCAATCTACATGCTAGGCATACTGCTTGTCCTAGGATTTATGGCACCCGTCGGCCAGGCCGCTACCCAATCCCAACAGCGCATTGTGCGTGTGGGTATCTACGAAAATCCACCCAAACTTCTTCTGGATAGCCAAGCCCGCCCCGGTGGCATCATGGGCGAACTGCTGCTGGAAATCGCCAAGCACGAAGGCTGGACCCTGGAGGCCGTGCAATGCGACTGGCAGCAATGCTTGAACGCCCTGCAAAACGGTCTGCTCGACCTGGTGCCAGGCCTGGCCTATTCCCCTGAACGCTCTGCTCTTTACAGCTTTCATAACCGGGCTGTGCTGGAAGACTGGTCGCAAATTTTTACCGGAAAAACCACTCGTATCGGTGCACTGAATGACTTGAATGGCAAACGGATTGCTGTCATGAGCGGGACCCTGCAATTGACCCAGCTCTACAATATCCTGCAGAAACTGGAGCTGGGCTCCAAGCTGGTTATTACAGACTCCCAGTACAACGCCTTAAAGCTGGTTCAGGACCAACAAGCCGATGCCGCTGTAGTCGGCCATTTATTTGGGGTGCACCATGCAGGTGAGCACAACCTGAAATCCGCCCCCATCCGCCTGGAACCTACCAATGCCTATTTTGTGACGGCTAAAGACCGGCATCCCGAACTGCTGGCCGCTATTGATACACATATCAAAAAATGGCGGGACAATAACGATACCTTCTACACCGAGACGCTGAACCAATGGGGCCTGCGCCTGATCGAAAAACCGACCAAGCCGTGGATTATCCCCGCACTGCTCATTCTAGGGGTGTTGCTGACGATTGCCCTGCTAACCGTCACCCTGATGCGTATTGGGCTACGCCGTCAACGCAAAAAACTAGTCCGCACCGAGCATCATCTGCACACCGTGCTAGATGCCATTGATGCCTATGTCTACATCAAGGATGATCAGTTCCGGTATCTGTACGCCAACCGCAAGCTGTGCGAGGACCTGAACTACACCACCGTCAGCATTGTGGGCAAAACCGACCAGGATCTGTACGCCAACAAACAAACCATTAACGAGTTCCGTCACAACGACGAGCAGGTGCTGTACAGCGGCGAACGGCTGGCCGTCGAAGAGGTAGTACGCGACCGTAAGGGTGATATTCGCGCCACCTTCTTCTCTATCAAAATGCCGGTCAAAGACCCCGAGACTCGGCACACCAATCTGTACTGTATTTCCACCAATATCTCGGCCCTGAAAGCGACGCAGTCTGAAAACTACCGGCTGGCTTTTTACGATCCACTGACCGAACTACCCAACCGCCGCCTGCTGCTACAACGACTAGAGCGCCACTTACAGACCATAGAGCCATACAAGCGGCCCGGCGCGCTGTATTTTCTAGATCTGGACCGTTTCAAGCATATTAACGACGCCCGTGGCCACGCTATTGGCGACGCCTTGTTGCGCAAGGTGGCGCGCCGCCTGTCCTTGATTATTGATCCACAAGACATCGTGGCCCGCCTGGGCGGCGACGAGTTCGTCATCTTGAAGATTCTGCATCCCGGTACGGTACGGGACTGTTACAAAGAAGCGCTGGAATTTGCCGAGCTGGTACGCACGCGCCTGGAAGAGCCCTACAGCATTGAAGGCCACTCTTACCTGAGCAGCAGCAGTATTGGCCTGGCCCTGATTACTGACAGCACCCTGACTTCTGAAGACTTAATGCGTCAGGCTGACACCGCGATGTATCGCTCCAAGGAAAATGGCCGCAACCAGATCACCTTGTACGAGCCCGGCATGCAGGAAGCCCTGGAAGAACATTTGAGTCTGCAGCACGACCTGCGCTTTGCCATTGGTTCGGATCAGCTACGCCTGTTTGTGCAGTCCCAATACGACAAGCAAAACCGCATCTGTGGGGCTGAGGTGCTGTTGCGCTGGCTGCATCCCCAACGAGGCATGCTGACCCCCAATCTATTCATTCCCCTGGCCGAAAGCACCGACCTGATCACCCCTTTGGGCGACTGGATCATGGCCTCGGTCTGTGACCTGCTTCTTCAAACCCAGCAGTCCAGCTTCCCGATCTCCATTAACGTCAGCCCGATCCAGTTCCGCCGACCCGATTTTGCCCGACGTACGCGCCAGATTCTGGAAAGCAGCGGTGCTCCAGCCCACCGCCTGATCTTTGAAATTACAGAAGGCGTGCTGATGGAGGATTTTGCCTCGGCTAACAGCATGATGCGCGAACTGAAAGACCTGGGGATTCGTTTTTCCATGGACGACTTTGGTACGGGTTACTCCAATCTGGCCGCCATCCGCCGCCTGCCTCTGTACGAGCTGAAAATGGACCGAAGCCTGAT
>JBQEAN010000025.1:0-22415 GCA_052109075.1 Alcaligenes sp.
CTGACAGCCACACGGCCCGGACCATCCTTTGTTAGTATCAAAAATCGATAATCCTGAGTGCGCCATCCCATGGTCGAAACCCGACTGCTTTACCAGTTCATTGCCGTTGCCGAAGAGCTGCACTTTAACCGTGCTGCACAGCGTCTGCACATGGCCCAGCCTCCACTGAGCCAGGCCATTCGTCGGCTGGAGCAAGAGATCGGCGCAACGCTCTTCGAGCGCAACAACCGCAACGTCGCGCTAACGCCCGCCGGTACCAACTTTCTAAATTCAGCCAAACAGATAGTGCAGCAGCTTGAGGCCAGTATCGAACAGACCCGGCGTGTCGCCCAAGGTATCGAAGGCAATCTCACCCTGACCTTCATCAACATCGCCCCCTATCGCGCCTTGCTGCATGCCCTGCGACGCTTTCGCTCTGCGTCCCCCGCCGTGTCCTTCACCATGCAAGAGGCCACAACACAGGAACAGGTCCAAGCCCTGGAGGAAGGCCAGGCCGATCTGGGTTTTATGAGGCCACCGGGCAGAACCGCTCCAGGCCTGCGGTTTGTCTCCATCCTGCGTGAACCTGTTGTACTAGCCCTGCCAGCCGCCCATCCCCTGACTAAACTGCAGACCGTTCCACTGGCTGCGCTGCGAGATGAAGCCTTTGTCGCTTCGCCCCGACACTTGGGCCAAGGCTTTCATGATCAGTTAAACCAGCTTTGCGAAGCGGCAGGTTTCGTTCCGCACATTGCCCAACAGGCACGGCAACTTCAGACTCTGGTGGCATTGGTGGCCAGCAACTTCGGGCTTGCCCTGCTACCAGCCTCACTAGCCCAAGACAAACGGGACGATGTAGCCTTCCGGCCCATTGAGGTTGATGCTCCCGACTCCTTGCGCTCGGTGGAATTACTGATGGCCTGGAACGAACATCGCTCCTGCGCAATCCGGGACAGGCTGATCGAGGAGCTGCATCAAGCCATGCCGTTGGAATCTTCAATTGAGACTATTTAGATATCATTCGGCAATAAATAATATATTTTACGAATAGATTTGAACGCTTCATCATCGTGATAACCGGACTCAAGGAAACTCACAATGAAGCAGGAACAAGCCACAAACACGGAGCTATTCAAGAGCAAAGTTGCCATTGTCACCGGAGCCGCTCAAGGGCTGGGATTGGCTTACGTTCAGGCACTGCTGGACAGGGGTGCATGCGTCGTCTCCAGCGATTTGGGTACGGACCGAAGCGGCGCAGGGGAGAATCAAAGCCTGATTACCCAAGCAGCCACAAGCTTGCGGGCCAATAAGGGACAGTTGATCACCCATAGTGGCCGCCTGGATCAGGAAGCCGGCTGCAAGGAACTGATTGATCTGGCCATCTCCCATTTTGGGTCGCTGGACATCCTGATTCACAACGCGGGCTGGGTCGGCTACCAGCCTATCGAGGAGCAGCAAAGCGACTTTCTGGAGCGCTCCTTGGGCATCAACGTTCATGCACCTGTCTGGTTAAGCAAGCACGCCTGGGAACATCTGAAACAGTCGTCTTCGGCGCGGGTCGTCTTGAATACCTCCGATCGCGCCATGTATGAACAATACGCGCAACCCGGTCTGGTGGCTTACGCCGCAGGCAAAATGGCTCAGCTAGGCATCATGAATGCCCTGAGTATGGAAGGCAAAGCGCATGGCATCCTGGTCAACGCCATCTCCCCGGTTGCGAAAACTCGCATGTGGGGAATCACCAAAGCCCCGGAAAACCTTAAGCCAGAATGGGTCGCACCGGGCGTGCTGTATCTGGCCAGCCCTCTGTGCCAAGACACCGGCCTCATTCTACGCGCCAGCAATGGGCAGTTCACCACCACCCGCTTTAAGGAGAACCCAGGCGTCGTTTACCCAACGAATCTGGCCCGCATCGAATGTGCCAGCGTAGAAGACGTAGCCCGCCACTGGCCAAGCATCCAGGAGTGTGGCGATGCCTCATGACTACGGTTTGCGCCAGATTGCCCCGGCCCAGGCCGAGCTAGGAGAAAGCCCAGTCTGGGATACAAGCACCGGTCTTTTGTACTTCGTGGATATCACCCAAGGGCAAATCAAAGCCCTGACACCACAGGCAAGTCTCAGCACTGTCTATCAATCCACAGCCCGAATCGGCGCGCTGGCACTAAGCGATCACGGTAATCTGGTCTTTACAGAGAATACCCGTGTCTGCATGCTGGATACCAGAACCGGCACGCTCTCCAGACAAAGTGCCGCTGTGCACGAGACGGCAAGCTATCGTTTTAATGATGGAGCCTGCGACCCACAAGGCCGGTTTGTAACCGGCCTGATGGATGAAGCACGAAGCGGTAAGACAGGCGCACTGTACCGCTATGACAGCGAATTCCAAGCCCAACTGATTCACACAGGCATGGCCTTGCCCAATGGCTTGGCTTGGTCAGCTGATGGCAGCACGTTGTTTTTTGTAGATTCGGTCGCCTGCGCCATCTTTAAAGCTGACTACTCTTTAGAGAACGACGAGCTAAGGACGGTAACCCTGTTTGCACGGACTCCGGTGGAACTAGGCCGCCCCGATGGCATCGCACTGGATCAGGCAGGAGATTTGTGGGTTTGCCAATTCAATGGCGCGTGCCTGCTGCACTATGACAGTAAGGGGCATTTGATTGATCGCGTCGCCATGCCGGTACCGCGTCCCACCAGTTTTTGCTTTGGCGGGCCTGGCCTGAACACTTTGTTCATCACCACGGCACGCCTTGCCATGACACCTGCGGAGTTGGAGCAATACCCACAGGCCGGCAATCTATATGTCCTTAACCCTGAAGTCAGTGGCGTGGCACGTCACTTGTTTAAACAATAAGCTGCGCCTCAGGCCAAAGTCGTGCACCACACTCTGACACAGATCGACCACCGGCTTAGCTCTGCCCCACCATCACTACCGACCAAGACTTAAGGTATTTCTTGATTTTTCTAAGTGCCATCCACAAAAATTTCATCCGCAGCGTTGCTGGTTACCGCTATGATCGGGATAAAATCCGATTCATAGCAAAAAACTATACTTACACTAAAATCATTTGATTTAACTATTTCGACTAAGGCAAGTAGACTGATCTCAACTTCTTAAAACGACCCGCTGCCCTGAGCTGGGTCAGCTTCCACGGAGATTCACAATGAACAACAAAACCCTGACGACCGCTGCCGGCCGCCCTGTTGAGGAGAATCAGAACTCCATGACAGCCGGACCTCGTGGCCCCGTCCTAATGCAGGATTTTTGGTTACTGGAAAAGCTGGCTCACTTTGACCGCGAACGCATTCCCGAACGCGTGGTGCATGCCAAGGGTTCAGGCGCTTTCGGTACCTTTACCGTAACGCACGACATCAGCCAGTACAGCATGGCCAAGGTTTTCAAACCTGGCAGCAGCACCCCCGTTTTCTTACGTTTTTCCACCGTAGCGGGTGAATTAGGAGCCGCCGATGCAGAACGCGACGTTCGAGGATTTGCCCTCAAGTTCTATACCGAAGACGGAAACTGGGACTTGGTGGGCAATAACACTCCTGTCTTCTTTATACGGGATCCACTGAAATTCCCTGACTTCATTCATACCCAAAAACGCGACCCGCGCAGCCACCTGCGCAATATGAGCGCGGCCTGGGATTTCTGGTCCCTGTCGCCCGAGTCCCTGCACCAGGTCACCATCTTGATGAGCGACCGTGGCTTGCCCTGTAACCTGCGTCAGCAACATGGTTTCGGCTCGCACACCTACAGCCTGATCAACGACAAGGGGCAGCGCCACTGGGTGAAGTTCCACTTCAAATCCCAGCAAGGCATTGCCAACTACACCAATGCGCAAGCAGCCAATGTAGTCGGCCAGGACCGTGAAAGCTCGCAGCGCGATCTGTACGAGAACATCGAGAAAGGCAACTTCCCACGCTGGGCGCTGCGTATCCAGATCATGACTGAAGAGCAGGCGCGCACCTACCACATCAACCCCTTTGACGTGACCAAGGTCTGGCCGCATGGCGACTTCCCGCTGATCGATGTAGGCACGCTGGAGTTGAACGAGAACCCTACGAACTACTTCGCCCAAGTTGAACAAGCCGCCTTTACCCCGGCCAACCTGGTGCCCGGTATCGGCCACTCGCCAGATCGTATGCTGCAAGGCCGTATTTTTTCCTACGGCGATACTCAGCGCTACCGTCTGGGCGTGAACCACGGCCTGTTGCCCGTCAATGCACCGCGTTGCCCGTTCCAGCACAGTTACCACCGCGATGGTGCCATGCGTACCGGCGACAATGCGGGCGGCACCATCAACTACGAGCCCAACAGCCAAGGTGAATGGCAACAGGCCCCACGCAGTGAACCGCCTCTGGCGCTGGACGGCCAGCCTGCGGACCACTGGGATCACCGCGTGGACGATGATTACTACTCGCAGCCAGGCAATCTGTTCCGCCTGTTCAACGACGAGGAAAAACAGCGTCTGTTCAGCAATATTGCTGACGCCATGGCCGGTGTTCCCAAGGAAATCATCGAGCGCCAGCTGGGCCACTTCACCAAAGCCGACCCCGCTTATGGTGCCGGTGTGCAGGCAGAACTGACAAAACGCGGTCAGCTTTAAACCCTGATCGGGCTTTTTAAGTCATAAAAGGATCGGTCCTCCAATCTACAATCGGGGGGGCCGATTTTTTTTGCACTGGCCCAGCCTTCCTCCTACCGAGCCTCAGACATGAAATTTGGCTACACCATTATCTACGTTCCCGATGTCAGCCAGGCGCTGGACTACTTCAACCGGGCTTTTGGTCTATCCACCAAAATGCTGCATGAAACCGGGCTGTACGGCGAACTGGAAACCGGCCAAACCACCCTGGCCTTCGCGGGGGAAATGCTGGCCTATATGAACTACCCCAAAGGTCATTTGTCGACCCACGCGTCGGACATTCCACTAGCAATCGAAATTGCCTTGGTCTGCGACGATGTTCCTGCTGCCCATGCTCAAGCAATTGCGGAAGGGGGCACAGAACTGGCCCCCCCTCAGGACAAGCCCTGGGGACAGGTTGTGTCTTATGTACAAACGCCCGAGCGCATCGTGGTGGAGTTGTGCACACCCGTTAAATAAAGGCGTAGGCGGGTCTGCGCTGCCCGCCTACGCCTTGCATCGGCTTGGCCGCCGCTCCCGCGGGGGCTGTCCATACACCAGACATCAGCCCCCCAGTACCTAGTGACTAACACCAGTACTTGGGCCAAGCCTTCTTGTGACCCATGTTATTGATCAACAGGGCAATCACTACCAGGACGATCGAGCCCAGCAAAGACGGCACGAACAGGTAAGACCACGAGGCCTCACCCGCCAGCAAAATCACCAAGGGGTCCGCCCCAGCAGGAGCATGCAAGGTACGGCTAGCATGCATCAAGGCAATCGCCAGACCCACTGCCAAGCCCATCTCAACAGGCCCCGCGCCCACATATTTTGCAATCACCACCCCCACCAAACTGGCAATAAAATGCCCACCGATCACGCTGCGTGGCTGTGCCAAGGGCGAATCCGGCGCGGCAAAAAGCAGGGCGCAGCTGGCTCCAAACGGGGCCATCATCAAGGGCAATCCAAATTGCTGCGTTAGATAGGCGATCACCATAATCCCTATGGTCCCACCCAAAAACCCGAGCAAAATCTGTCTGCTGTGAGGCCGTGGTGGCAAAGCTCCGCCCCCTTGAATTCGAGAAAAAATAACGCGCATGCAAAAGCTCCAGAGGAAAGTAGACCGATCGGTCTATCTACTGGCGTGTACAATAGTGGCTCGTGAGCATGCTGTCAAACCTTATGCAGCCTATCTGTTGAGTCACCAAGCATGAAAAACACTAAGCGCGACACTATTCTGGAAACCGCTCTGCGTCTGTTTAGCCAATACGGTTATGGCAATGTGGGGATTGAGCGGATCATCTCCGAATCCGATGTGGCCCGCATGACGGTCTACAAACAATTCGGCACCAAAGACGGCTTGATCAAGGAAACGCTGGAACTGCGCCACCGCAAGTTCATGGAAGACTTGCTGCGCTACCTGGAACCGCATGAGCATTACCCGGACAAGATTCTGGCGCTCTTTAACTGGCATCAGGCGTGGTTTCAGTCCCCCGATTTTCATGGCTGTATGTTCATCAAAGCCTCGGAAGAATTCTCTGCGGTCAATCCGCAACCTTGTGCCATTGCACAGGAGCATAAGTTGGCTGTATTGGCTTTGATTGAAGCCATCTTGCAAGAGCCATTTGGGGACAGAGCGCATCAACAGGCCTTGTTGATTTTTATCTGCCTGGAAGGGCTGATCGTGCATGCCAATATGTTCCCCGGCAAGAATCTGACCCAAGAGGTTTTCCAGGCATTGGGGCCTTTGCTGAAACTTTAAGCAGGGCGCCCAGAAACAAAAAACGCCAGCATACTTTGCTGGCGTTTTTGTTGACTGCGTAAATGTCTGGGCGTCATTTCAAAGCAGGGCGCTTAGCCATGTTTATAGGCTTTCAAGCGCCACGAAAGTAGCACGATTCAGCTTATGGCTTAGCAGGCAAGACAACGGGCGCTGCCAGCAAACCAGCGGACACAAAGGCGATGATTTGCTCAAGAATCTCATCGGTATTGTTGGGATCACAAATGCCTGGGGCCAACTCTTCCAGCCGATGGGTATCTGAGAAAGCATACATATACGCCCCAATCATCAACACCATACGCCAATACACATCTTTGGCCTGCAGCTCGGGCAAAATATCTTCCAGAATGTGGACGTAGGCGCGCGTGGAGCCATCGTAGGCTTCATTACGCAGCTTGTAAGAGATTTCGGCCGGCTCGGTGTGCAAACGTGCTTGCAGCCGCAAAAACCGCCTGCCTCCCGGCGTCTCCCGCAGGGCAATCGTAGGGGCTAAAAAGGCTCGTACAACATCATCCACCAAGATCTTGTCGTCCCTGTCCCGCAGCGCATTCAAACGCCGCAAACGCTCATCGGAAATGGTTTTACCGCGGCGGATAAACACCGCTTCAAACAAGCCGTACTTGGACCCGAAGTAGTAATTAATCAAGGCTTGAGTAACGGCTGCCTTTTGAGCGATCACGCGCAATGTCGTTCCGGCGTAGCCCGTCTCGGAAAACTCTTCCTCGGCAGCGTCCAGAATCCGTTCTGACGTGTTGTCACCTACTCCCTCGGGGCGTCCGGGCTTATCCCGCTTGACCCAAGAGCTCTCTGACGACGAAGTTACACGGCCCATATTTGCCTCAAAATTTGATTCATACCCATCTACACGCTAAGCGAGCTTTTCTACGCGACGTCGTGCCCGATGCACAGAACCATTGCGTGTAGCCCAACGCAAAACCGAGGCGACGCTGTTAACAAACTGGCGGCGCCACCATACGGATGCAGCACTGGGCCTATGTTCAAAACAGGCTTGCGCCCACTTTGGCAAGGTATCCAGCGCAGCGAGCAAAAACACTTTGGCAACCCATGCCTTTGCGCCCCGGAACAAGGTATGCGATGACATTAAAATTGTAGCCACTTCCTGAGTCCGCGCATCAACCTGTAATTGCGCCGCCGGTTGAGCAAATAACGCTCTCAAGGCTGACGCATCCATTACCAGGCCATCCGCACCCAGCATCACTGCCACCTTCGAATACTGCGCCACATACCGATCCTGTTGCTCGGGAGCCAGCTTGGCATTACGCCAGCGCATATGGGACTCCAGAAAACAATAGGCCTGCGTGTGATGCACCCAGCGCAGCAACTCCGGATCATTGGCATCGTAGGGCGTGCCGTCAGGCAAAACGCCATGTACGTGCGCATGTACCCGCCGCACCAGATCAATACAACGCTCTGCCTGATTAGTTCCCGCATAACTGACTGCTGATATGAACTGCGCGGTTCGACTGAGCCGGCCCTGCATATCCTGCCGGAAGCTGGAATGATCCCAGACACCGGCCAATACACGCGGGTCCAGCATCTGCAAACACAATGCCGCAATGCCCCCCAGCATCATAGAGGTAAAGTCGGCGTGCACTTCCCACACAGCAGATTGTGGGCCAAACAGACCAGGGTCACCCGGCGGCGTAGTGAAGTCCACCGGACTGCCTTGCAGACCGGTGATGAGGTGAATCTGGTTTTCAACATACTGACGCAAGACGCTTCCCCCGGTCCCACCCATTAAACCTGTAATGCTTTAGGCTGAAAATCAGTAGCATTATATGAATAAACCCAGTCCGTCTTGATGCCGCCGGCATGCGGATTTTTCTTCTGCTGTTCGCGATACTCGGCATCCCGCTTGGCTTTAGCCTGAGCGTCAGACAAGTGATACGTGCGGCCCCGCTCACGTGCCTCAAGCTGCACCCGGCTGGTACGTGGCAGGCGCTCTGCTTCGTAAAGCGACAAGGCCGTACTCAGATCATCGGGCAAAGCTGCCAAGGCGACGGCCAAGACATACGCATCCTCAATAGCCATGGCCGCACCTTGGGACAGGAAGGGCAACATAGGATGGGCTGCGTCCCCCAGCAGCGTGACACGGCCTTCAGACCATTTGATCATCGGGTCACGGTCAAACAAGCCCCAGCGATACACATCCGTCACGCGCTCGAACAGTTTGACGATATTAGGATGCCAGTCTTTGAAATCCTCCAGCATTTCCTGCTGGGTACTGCGGGCGTTCCAGGACTCCTCAACCCAACTGGCGGTTTCATTGACCGCCACAATATTGACGGCTTTGCCCCCATTAACGTAGTAGGTCACGACATGGCTTTTGGGTCCTAACCAGAAGGAGGATTCGGGGGCTACAAAATCGGGCATTTCATCAAAAGGCACGACGGCCCGATAGCACATATTGCCGGTAAATTTCGGTTCCTCTTCGCCAAAAATGGCCCGACGTATCTCCGACCGCACGCCGTCCGCCCCCACAATCAAATCCGCTTCAAAACAAGACCCGTCAGCAAAATGCGCAACCGCTTTTCCTTCTTGCTGGGTGACGCCCGTACACTGCGCGTTGAACGTTACCTTCGTTGTATTCAGCCGTTCAGTCAGCAAATGATGCAGGTCAGCGCGATGCACATGAAAGAACTCAGCCCCATACAGTTGCGGGCAGTCACTCTTTAAAGGGATACGGAAACTTTCCTCTGCGGTGGACCAATCCCGTCCTACCAAGGCCTCAGGCAAAAAACCGACCTTGGCCAAGGCCTCGTGGGCCCCCAAGGCCTTGAGCACTTTTACAGCGTTCGGTGTCATTTGAATGCCCGCGCCCACCTCTCCGAAGGCCGCTGCACGCTCGAATAAATGCACTTCTATTCCGCGCTGCTCCAAAGCAGCCGCCAAGGTCACCCCACCGATACCACCGCCAATGACGCCAACTTTCAATGTCTTGTTCATGCTGTACATCCTCGGTGTCCGAACTGACAAGAGCCCACACACCACAAATTAATTAAACAAATAAATAATAAAGAAGCCAAAAAATTCAGGGGCTTAAGTCAACAAACGAGGACGCAAACTTGAATAAGCCTGAACCTCCCCGTATTTTTGTTGAATATCAAACAGGCTAGCCTCATGAGGCGCCTGAGCCCGATCCCCGACGCAATCAGCCAAAACAAATGGGCGTAAACCGCAGGACATGGCATCCACCGCCGACGCACGCACACATCCGCTTGTCGTTGCTCCTGCAATCAACAGGGTCTGAACCGCCCGCTCAGCCAACCAAGCAGCCAAAGCCGTCCCAAAGAACGCGGATGGCACCGTTTTGCGCACAAGCAGTTCACCCGGAGCAGGTTTAAGCGCGGCCACAATGGCGCTGGCCGGGTTGTCTTCGCGCAGTTGCACCAAACCAGGAACTTTCAGGCCAAACACATTTCTATCGGCACTGTCATCGGCAAAGACGATTCTGCTGTGCGCGACCGGCCAGTGCTGCGCACGTGCATCGGCTAAGACAGTACGTGTCTGCTCTATCGCCTCCAGAATATTTCCGCCCCCAAAGGCCTGCGGGTCCGCAAAGCCATTAACAAAGTCCACGATCAGCAGGCCCACTTGACCCAAGGGTTCCAGCCGCTGCCCAAATCCTTGTTGCTCATAAACGCTCTGGCTGCTCATGCCAGTTCCTTAACCAATTTGCCCGCTCGCACCGCCTCGCGGCCATCGACAGTCACAGTGCAGGATCGCAGCGGGATATCAATATGGCAGGCTGTAGTCCGGTTGCCTCCAACCTCATTATTTGGGCCAAAAGAAAACAGGAAATTGCCTGCGTAGGCGCGAGCATCCATGCCTAAGGTCTGCTCTTTATCGTAAAGACCCAGCGTTGACCAGCGTGCCCGAGGCTGCAAGCCCCAACCTACGTGAGACATGGCATAGGCTTCAGGATCTCCGAACGACTCCATGTAGTCGCGCAGCAGTTCGGCATCCACGCCTCCTTCAATCGAGGTCACAAAACCCTTCTCGACCGTCATGATGATGGGGTCAGCCGCATAAGACTTCATCGGCAGCAGAATATCCCCGCGATCAATCACGATGCGTCCATGTGCCTGATGCTCGTTTGGCCAGGTCAAGATAAAGCCACTGGGCCAGTGGTCCCACCGTCCCGGTTCATCGACAAAGCCGTATTCCTTCATGACCGGGTATTCACCCAAAGGCATCACTAGGTCCGTCCCCGCCTTGGACGTGGCCCGCATTTCACGAGCCCCGTTCAGCCACATTGCCGAGCGCTCAACACGTTCCTTGTCCTGCAAGGACGGCACCATGCGCACCAGCACCTCAGGAGGCTCGGCAGCCAATAGAATTTTGGTACCGGACTTCAAAATGTCATGCTGCTCGGGCGAGAACAGCAAGGTCATTAAATCCAGCACTAGATCACTGGCCTTAAGGGCGGCAATCGCCGCCGGGTTATCCGTCAGTGGAGTCGTGCCCAAGTAGGCCAACAGGTCGCGGCTTAATGACTTTTCAGCATTGACCGGTAGCAAGTCCACTTGCATCTGTGTAGCACCCAAGGCGGCTACCGCCAGCTTGGCCGTGGCCAGGGTTTGGGGGTGAGTATTCAGACTAGTTAGAATGGTTACCATCTGACCAGCCTTCACTCCAGAAAGGGTCAGCACCTCATTCCAGGCCTGCACCATTTGATGATCAGCTACAGCCATCGTCCTCTCCTGTTTCTTATTAAAAGGTGACGTCAAGGAAGGTGCCAAGCACACGGTAAAAGTCTTCCTCGTCATCCCAGGGAATCATGTGCCCGGCGCCTGGCACCCGCAAAATCTGCAAGTCGGATTTCAGTGACTGAGCCTCCTGGATGTCCTCGGGACGAATGACATCGCCTTTGCCAGCCACCATCAGGGCCACCCGCCAGCCCCCAAGCTGCTTGAAGTCAGGAAAGGCATCGTCGGTATGAAACCACTCATAGCTGTCCGTTACTGCACGGACATCGCAAGTGTGCAGCCACTGAGCGCGCCGCTGAAGCTGCTCGTTTGTCCAGGTCGGGCAGAATTGACGCATCTGTTCAGCGTCCATGCCTTTGTGGGCCTGTGCAATGGACTCGGTGTACCAGGCTATTTTCGATGGGTAAGGGCGTCGCCCAGGGCCCGACACCGGTGGGTCTACCAGCACCATAGCTGCGCCTTTTTCCAAGCCTCGGGTAGCGGCACGTATCAAAATGCGCGCCCCCATGGAATGCCCCACATAAATGGGGGATTCAAGTGCAAGCGTGCGGACAAACTCGACCAGATCATCAGCGCAAGCATTCACGCCGTAATCCAGTTCTGCCCCCGACTGGGAAAGCCCGCGGCCACGGACATCCAGCACATACACATCAAAGTGTTGCGCCAGGCGCTCTGCCACAAATCCCCAGGTAGGGGCAGGGCTGGTGATGCCCGGCACCAGTACCAGGGCAGGGCCTGGACCGGCGTAGCGCAAGTAATGCTGACGTATCCCATTAGCGTTGATATGGCCGCCATAGCTCAGCCGGGACCGAGGACTAATCGTATTGCTCGTATCCATAATCAGCCTCCCAGATAAGCACTTAAGAGTTCAGGATCCTTGAGCATGCTGACACTGTCTTTCTCAGCAATGACGCGCCCTGTCTCCAGCACATAGGCCCGACTGGCTACATTAAGGGCGTTATGCACGTTCTGCTCCACAACCAGAATAGACACCCCGTGCTCGCTGATATCGCGCACAACCTGAAAGACCTCCAGCGCCATCTTGGGACTTAAGCCTAAAGAGGGTTCGTCCAGAATCAGCAGCTCGGGCTCGGACATCAGTGCCCGGGCAATCGCCAACATCTGTTGCTCGCCCCCACTGAGCGTGCCAGCCAACTGGCGGTAGCGCTCTTTCAAGCGGGGAAAACGGTGAAAGGCAATGCCTTTGCGCCGCTCGACCTCTGCCTTGGATTTGATCAGGTATGCACCCAGATCCAAGTTGTCTTCAACGGTCATCTCGGGCCATACATGCCGCTCTTCAGGACAATGCGCCAGCCCCAGCTTCAAGATGTGTTCAGGGCTGCGGCCACTGATCACTTGCCCTTTCCAGGTAATCTGCCCAGCAGTAGGGCGGATCAAGCCGGAGATCGCCCTGAGCGTGGTGGATTTGCCTGCACCATTGGCACCCAAAATCGCCACAACTTCACCGGGCTGCACGTGCAAACTGACGCCATGCAAAGCGGTCAAATTGCCATAGCCCGCGACTACGTCATGCAGAGCCAAGAGTGGTGGAATTTCCTGTGTACTCATGCCGCTTTCCCCATATACGCTTCCAGCACTTGCTCATTGGCCTGAATCTGCGCGGGGGTGCCCGTCGCCAATTTCTTGCCAAAGTTCATGACGACGATCTGGTCGGACACACGCATAATCAGGCCCATGTTGTGCTCTACCAGCAAAATGGATTCAACCCACTGCCCAGGCAGCTGCCTGAGCAAATCGGCCAAACCTTCTGCCTCATGAGTGTTCAGGCCGGCCGCTGGCTCATCCAACATCAATAGTCTGGGCTTGGCGCTTAAGGCCACCCCCACTTCCAGCAGGCGTAACTCACCGCAAGACAATGAACCCGCCAAAATATCGGCACGCTTGGACAGCCCGATCTGCCCAAGGATGCGGCTGGCCGAATCACTGATTTCCTGCTGCACCTGCGCCTGCTCTTTACTAGGCCAGAACGTACGCCAGAGCGGCGCACGATCACGCAGATAATGGGCATGTACCAGATTGTCGAAAGCGCTCAGGGAGCGCAGCACATTAGTCTTTTGGAATGTGCGGATTACCCCGTGCTGCGCCATGCGATAAGGCTTGCTGGCCGTGACCTCTTGCCCATCCCACAGCACCCGTCCACGGGTGGGCTGATAAAAGCCGGTAATGAGGTTAAAGCAGGTGGTCTTGCCCGCCCCATTAGGCCCGATCAAGCTGACGATTTGTCCAGAGGGAACGGTAAAGTCAATGTCCTGGACCGCATGAATACCGCCAAAGGATTTGCTAAGACCGCACACTTCAAGCATGACGCGTCCTCCCAAACAGATGATGAAAACGCTGCTGCACAAAGCCCATGATTCCGTTAGGGGCAAAGAGCACCGAAGCCATGACGATCAGCCCAAAGAGGGACAGGCGCAATTCCTTGAACTCACGCAGGTATTCCTCCAGCAAGGCCACCACAATGGCTCCGGCAATAGGCCCCAGCAACGTGCCTTTACCGCCCAACAAAACAATAATGATCATGGTCGCCGTGAACGGAAAACCAAACACTTCGGGGCCAACAAAACTGATGTAACTGGCGTAATACGCACCGGCAATCCCGGCCAGAAAGGCCGCCACCACAAAGATAAATTGCGAATAGCGGAAGGGATCAATACCAACCGACTGGGCCACGTAATTGTTTTCACGCATCGTGACTGCAGCACGGCCTGCGCTGGAGTGGACCAGGCGATAGCAGATATAGAAAGTAATGGCCGCCAGCACAATCCCCATCACCACAAAACCACGCTTGCCCGCCAACCACGGCGACATATCCAGAATGGCCGGATGAGTCACGCCCGAGATGCCCATGGGGCCATTGGTCAAGTCCACCCAGTTATTGGCCAATAGGCGCAAGACCTCGGCAAACGCCAAAGTGACAATGACAAAGAAGGGCCCATTAAGCCGCAAGGTAACGCGACCAATCACATAACCGGCCGCAGCAGCAATCAGGGCAGCCGCGGCAATCGTTATCGTGACCGGCCAACCCACCGCAGGCGAACTCAATATGGCTACGGAGTAAGCCCCTAGACCAAAAAATGCCACGTGCCCCAGCGGGAACTCTCCCACATAGCCAATAATTAAATTCAGGCTACTGGCCAGCACGCTGTACATCAGCACCAACACCAGAATATGCAGCAGATAATCGTTCTGAACAAAACAAGCGAGCAAGGCCGACAAGACCAGAAAGCCCACCATAACGTGACGTTCTATTTTCATTTATGCGCGCTCCGCTCGAACCGAAAACAAGCCATAGGGGCGGAAAAACAGAATCAAAATGACCAGTGCAAAACCCACCATGTCTGCGGTGCCCGTTTGCACATAGCCACCCCACAGAGCCTCTGCTACACCCAGGATCAAGCCGCCCAAAATGGCTCCGCCGAAATTGCCCATCCCCCCAAGGATCACAACCACAAAGGCCTTCAAACTGATCAAGCCACCGATGGAGGCCTGCGCCACATAGATGGAGCTGAGCAACATGCCCGAGGTTGCCGCCAGGACCACGCCCAAAGCGAAGGTCGATGCGTAGATAGTGGCGGTATTGATGCCTACCAGGCTTGCAGCCGTCGAGTCCTGAAACGTGGCCCGCATGGCTTTGCCCAAGCGCGTTTTCTGGATCAGCAAACGCGCACCCACAATGGCGGCAATGGACATCCCGATTGCAAAAAGCCGTACCTCAGTGATGAAGATAGGCCCAATGAACATCGGTGTATTGGGCACCGGCGCGATCACTTTGAGCGGTGCCGTCCCCACTATCATCAAGGCCGTATTCGTCAGAAAAATCGACAGCCCAATCGTCAGCAAAATGCCCGGTTCCGGGCCTTTGTCCCGGATGCGCGCAATCAAGAAGCGATCCAGCAACCAGCCAAACAAGGCCACAATCACCACGACCAGCGCCAGCCCTACAAAGAAATTCAGCCCCAGCTGCTGGGTAACTAGCCACCCCAGCAGCCCTCCGATCATGTAGAACTCGCCATGAGCAAAGTTCACCAATCGCATCAGGCCAAAAATCAGGGTAAGGCCTAGCGCCGACAGAGCGTAGAACGTCCCATTAACCAGTCCATTGGCAATGAACTGCAGCAATAAATCAAACACAATGCCCCCTCATAAAACGATAAAACCCGCAGCTCATGGCCGTCTTAGTCTGCTGTTACCGTTGCCTGGGTAACAATGTCCGGCTGCCCGTTCTTTAACTGCACCAACACAGCATCAAAACCATATGCCTGACGTTTTTCGTTGAATTTGAAGTTGCCATTGGGACCGTTGTAGTCTGTCGCCGGCAATGCCAGCTGGATCTTGTCCGGGTCGACTTCTCCAGCACGCTCAATGGCGTCCATGATGATGTTTAGTGCGTTGTAGCCCGCAACCGAATACTTGCCGGGCAGCTCCCCATACTCTTTCTGATAGGACTGCACGAATTGCAGATTCTCAGGGCGCTGCAAAGTATGGGCATAGGGAACCGCTGCATGAATACCTTCCGATGCAGAGCCAGCCAAATTCACGAAATCAGCCGTTGCCCAGCTACCCACGCCAAAGATCAAACTTTCCAGGCCTACTTCTTTCATCTGTTTGACAAGAATCGAACCGTCCTGAGTTTCAGCAGCCACAAAAACACCGTCCGGTTTAGCGGCTCTTACACGCGTCAACAAGGTGTAGAAGTCCGTTGTGCCGTGGTCGAAGTAGAGCTTCTGTACGGTTTCACCGCCCAGTGCCTCGATCTGGCTGGAGAACTCCTCCATCCCCCCGCGGCCCCAATCATCGTTGACCGCGATGTAGGCAATTTTTTTCAGTTTGAGCTGCTCGACCAGGATGGTGGCGAAAGCGTGCGCCAACAGGCCATCTGTTTCCGCCGTCCGGAAAAACCATTCATTGCCGCGATCCGTCAAATCGCTCTTGGAGGACACACCCGATAGCAAAGGCACTTTGTATTTTTGCGCCACGCTCATGGCGGCAATCGTGGCTGAGCTACAAAAGGCGCCTGAAATAATCGGGACCTTGTCTTTCTGGATCAATTTTTCAGCCGCGTTCACGGTTTTGGAGGGCTGGCATTCCCCATCCTCAATAGCCAGTTCAACCTGCTGCCCCAAGACGCCGCCACGAGCGTTCCGCTCCTTGACGGCCAGCTTGGAACCATTCACATCTGCCTCACCGTTGTATGCCACCGAACCGGTTAAAGGCTGAATCACACCAATTTTGATGGTCTGTGCTTGTACGGCCCCCACAGCCCCCAGCGTCACGAGCAACCCCATCGTCAATATCGTCTTGCGCACCTGTCTCTCCTTGCGTGGTTTTCTAACTACCTGCTTCGTTAATTCGAGTTTGAAATATATTAACTGGCTAGCCAATAAATAAAACATAGGGAATTCCCTATAAACTTAAAACAATATTTTTCTTTTAAATATCAGCTAGTTACTGGTGTTACCTGCTAACCAAAAAATTTCCGGACACGGATAAACCCGACATATCCACCCAGAGCAGAGGGAGTTTTCAGGCTGTTTTTCCCCAACGTTCAAGTCCGTTTTATCAACTTAAACACTGATAAAACGACAAGCGTTTGATGAGCCACGCGATAGATCACCGTCTTCCTTTTCGGGGTACGAAGCCTCTTTTTTACGATGCTGTCTGCCCCAATTGTCAGACCTGAGCGATGCACGCCGCCAGACCTTTAGGTCGCTTGCTCTATTATTAAAATTGCTACAAGCAGCGGGCCTGATTCCAAATCAGGCCCGCACAGACGTCTTCAACATCAGCACAATTTGCTCTATGAATAACTGCTAAGAAATTCATCCGCTGCGGGACGTTCATTCAGCCAGATATCGGTAAAAACGCCTTAGCGTCTTACTGCTGCAAATAACCCGATTCCTTAATAATCGGACCCCAGGTAGCCAGATCGTCCTGAACAATACGGGACAGCTCCTGTGCGCTACCCGATTCTGGTCGGAAGCCAATAGGCGTGATGGCGCTTTCAATCTTGGGCAGCTTAGCCACTTCGTTAAAGGCATCCTGGAACTGTTTCACCATCTCTGGCTCCATGCCCAGCGGCGCAAAAATTCCCATCCAGCCCGAGTCTTTCAGGTCGCCATAGCCCATTTCTGCAAAAGTAGGCACATCCTTCAAAATAGGCAGGCGTTCAGCCCCGGTAATACCCAACACGCGCACTGAACCGGTTGCGACGTGTTCGGTAATCATGCCTACTGCATCCACCCCTGCAGGGATGTGATCACCCAGCAAGTCGTTGATCAAAGGTGCGCCCCCTTTGTATGGCACGGGGGACATCTGAATATTGTTCTTCTTGGCAATACTGTAACCGATGAACTGGGGTGCGCTGCCAGGGGCTGGAATGCCGTAATGGCCGTATTTTTCCGGCTCTTTGCGCACCAGTTCTACGTACTGCGCCAATGTGTCCGCTGGCGTGGTTTTACCCACAACAAAGATATGCTCGAACTTGGCAATCACCGCGACCGGCGCGAAATCCTTCATGGGGTCGTACGTGACAGTTTTCACCGTTAACGGCAAGGTCGTCATCATGTGGTTGTTAGCTACCAGCAGCACAGACCCATCAGTAGGCGAGCGCAAAAACCCTTGCGCAGCTACCTGCCCACCTGCACCCGCACGGTTATCCACCACCACGTTCACACCCAGCTTTTCACGCAGTTGCTCTGCATAGACTCGCGCCACCGCATCGGCAGTGCCACCCGCTGGATACCCAACCACCAGACGTACGGTATCTGGCAATTTACTGGCTACCGACAAACCTGTTGCCAAGGCCAATGCCGCTCCCAGCAAAGCCTGCGTCCATTTCTTGTTCATTGCTCCTCTCCCTGCCTCTTGATGACGCTATTAAAGTTCTACTACTCGTCCATTCCCGTGCGTGGCTTGAAGGCTTAACAACGCTGCCGCCGTCAGTACATCCTCGAATGCCAATCCCAGGGATTTAAAAATTGTGATTTCTTCATCGTTCACGCGGCCCGTTGCTTGCCCCTCCAAAACAGCCCCCAGTTCATTAAGCTCGGTATCCGCAGACAAGTAACCTTGCTTGCACGCATTCAAAAACTCGCCCGACTCATTTCGTGTTGATTGGGCTCTGTCCACAAACAAACGGCCTGCCGCCATGGTGGGCCCGTCTAGTTCGCTGCTGGCTGGCGTGCTGGAGCCCATCGCGGTGATGTGCGTACCAGGGCGTAGCCACTCACGCCGCAAGACAGGCGTGGCCGAGCTGGTCGCCGTCAGCACCATATCGGACTGAGACACGGCTTCTTGTGGCGTGATGCCAGCAATCAGCGGGCAGTCCAAGTATGCCTGGGCTTCTTCAATAAAGTGCTGGGCTGACTGTGGCGAACGGGTAATCACAAAAACTTTACTCAAGCGGCGCACCTGAGCTACCGCCCGCAATTGCCACAGGGCCTGATGGCCACCGCCGAACAACGTCAGCACACTGGCATCGGCCCTCGCCAGCATACCGGTAGCCAGGCCGCTGACAGCAGCGGTACGCAAGGCGGTAACGCTGCTGGCGTCCAGAATGGCGCGTGTCTCACCCGTTAACCCGCTCATTAAAAGCACGCAACCTTGATGCGGGTCTTTACCCAGAAGCACATTGTCTGGAAACAGCGTCCCCATCTTGGCGCCGTACAAAGGCTCGGGGTAAATCTCGGGCATGTCGATGCAGGCGGGCATCATGCCCAAAAACCCACTGGACAAACTGCTGCGCACAATCGTGCGCAAAGGCTGATCAATACGACCTTGCTGCAGGGCGATGAAGCCTTTACGCATCAGATCAATCGCCGCTCCTAAATCCAGCCCTTCGTACACTTCCTGGGCTTTAGCTACATAGACCGTTGGCTGCATGATTAACCTTGCGCCAAGGGCGTTGTGATATGCCGGGTGAAGGTCTCGGTATCCGTGTTGGAACCACAAAACAGCACACCTACCCGCTGTCCGGCCAAGTGCTTGCGCAAGGGAAACATCAAGGCAGCGCTTGCTACCGCGCAAGCTGGCTCAGTTGCCATCTTGAATTCATTAAACAGGAAATGCATGCCAGCACGAATCTGGTCGTCGTTGACGGTAACCAACGTATCGATATTGTCCTGACACACACGGAAGCTGAATTCGTCGGTATGCGGCGCCATCAAACTGTCTGCAATGGATTGCATGGCTCCGATTTTTTGCGGCTCACCCGCCTGGCGGCTCAGAGCCATTACATTGGCACCTACCGGCTCAATGCCATAGACCACGCAATCGGGTTGCCATAGTTTGACCGCAGCCGACACACCGGCGGCCAAACCACCACCACCAATCGGTATCAACACAGCATCCAGCTTGCCCGCTTGCTGCAACCACTCATAGCCCAGTGTGGCTGTTCCCAGCACGGTAGGGTAGGTGCTGAACGGATGGATAAAGCTCTTTTGTTCGTCTTTTTCGATCTGACGCACCAGTTCAAAAGCCTGTTCGCCGTTGTCGGCAAAGACAATCTCGGCCCCGTATTCACGGCACAAGGCCACTCGGGCCGGGCTGGCCGTCTTGATCATGACGGTCTTGGCCTTCACACCCATTTGATGCGCGGCATACGCCACTGCGACAGCGTGGTTGCCTGCGGACACACAGGTCACCCCTTGTTGGCGTGCCTCTTCGGACAAGCTCAACAAGTTATTGAACGCACCGCGTGCCTTGAAGGTGCCCGAGGCCTGCAAATGCTCAAATTTGAAATTGACTGCGCTATCCAGACGCCGGGTTTGGTAGTCGAACACCGGCGTCTGGTGCACATAGGGACGCAGACGCTCATGCGCCTGCACCACGTTTTCCTGGGTAACTTTTTCTGTTGTCATGGGTTCGCGTTGAAACCTGTTTATTTATTTTTAAGAGGCCAGAGCCTGGCTACGGATCAGGGCGCGCAAGAACTGCTCACATTGATCAAGCTGGGCCAACTCCACATATTCATCAGGACGATGGGCCTGCTCGATATTGCCGGGGCCGCAAATAATCGACGGAATACCCGCTTGCTGGAACAAACCGGCCTCCGTGCCATAAGCGACTTTGCGCACGGTGTCATCACGCGTCAGTTCACGGACCAGCTTAGTAATCGCCGCTTGCTCTTCTGGATTCAGGCCGGGGGCGCTGGCCAGTTTTTCCAGTTCCACTAAGGCATCGGGGTGCTCGCGACGCATGGCGGGCAGAACCTTCAGGTCAATGAACTCGCGGATTTCTTGCAAGATGGGTTCCGGATCTACGCCGGGCAGATTACGGTATTCAAACTCGAACTCGCACAGATCAGGCACCGTATTCAAGGCGATACCACCACGAATCATGCTGGTCTGCAACGTTGTGAAAGGCACATCGAAATCATGGTCGTACGGACCCATGCTCTTGTAATCGTCGGCCAGATCACGAATCGCCGTGATGATGCGCGCAGCATGCTCAATGGCATTTACACCCTTGGGCGTCAGCGACGAATGTGCCGCATGGCCATGTACCCGACAGCGGTAGGCATTGATGCCCTTGTGCGCCACGATGGTGCGCATGCTGGTGGGTTCGCCCACCACACAACCTTCAGGATTAATGCCCCGGCGCACCAGATCATCAATCATCACCGGTGCCCCCACGCAACCCACTTCTTCGTCGTAGGAATAGGCCAAATGGATAGGTTTAGCCAGCTTGGTGGCCACCATCTCGGGAACCAGTTGCAGCGTCACACCGACAAAACCTTTCATGTCGCAAGTGCCACGTCCATACAGGCGCTCGTCACGGATCTCGGCCTTAAAGGGGTCGCTGCTCCAGTTCTGACCGTCCACCGGGACCACATCCGTATGCCCGGACAGGACAATTCCGCCAGTGCGCGTGCCATCGGCTGCCGGGATGGTGGCAAACAGATTGGCCTTGCGACCACTGGCGTCATGCGTCAGCACGGTTTCCAGTCCTTGCAGCTGCAAATAAGCCTGCACATCGTGAATCAGTTCCAGGTTAGATTCCCGGCTTGTCGTATCATAAGCAATCAGTTTTTGTATCCACTCCACCGAGGTAGAGGGATAAGCAGTAGGATCAAACAACGCAGTCATGCCTTCTTTCTCCCAGCGTAAAGCGTGTAGTTCTATACAATAGGACAGAGTTTTCTTATAAGAAAATTAATAATATTTATAAGGAGAGGGCTTCTTACTTCTTTAGGTTATGACAAAAGACTTAGCCAACACCGCTTCCAATGTAATTAGCAAAACAGCTATGGGGGCGCGCATACGTGATGAACGCAAACGACAGGGCTTAACCTTGTTGATGTTGGCACGCTTATCCGATGTCTCTTTGTCCACCCTGTCCAAGGCCGAACGCGGTCTGATTGGCTTGAGCTACGAGAAATTCCTGGCCGTCAGCCGTGCCCTGAAGATGGATTTATCTGACCTGTTCAAGGCCCCCCGTGATCAGAACGAGTCCGGCATGGATATTCTGGTTGGCCGGGCTTCGCGCACCGTGACGTATCATGCACATCGTTACGAATATGGCATGCTAGCCTCGGAATGGATCAACAAAAAAATGACGCCCATGCACGGCCGCGTCCTGTCGGGCGAACCCCGTGACGCCACAGACTTCAGCCAGCATGAAGGCGAAGAGTTTATTTTTGTGATCGAAGGTCAGCTGACCATGCAGTTTCAGGATGGCCGCCGCCATGTCCTGCAAGCGCGCGACAGCATCTACTTCAAAAGCAATCTGGGCCACCTGTACCTGTGCGAGCACGGGGAAAGTGTCGAAATTCTGGTGGTTTGCGTGAACAATCACTAGGCCCAAACCAGCCCGTTTGCTCCATTACAATACGGTTCTGTTTCGCCTTTTTGATTGATCTGCCCATGTCCAATTCTTCCCCTATCGTGGCGATTGCCACCGCCCCCGGCCGGGGTGGTATTGGTGTCATCCGTGTGTCCGGCACGGAGCTTGCCGCATTAATCCAGGCCCTGTTTGGCCGCACGCTACAAGCGCGTCATGCCCACTTTCTACCCTTTAAGGATGCGCACGGTGAGGCCATCGACGAGGGCATCGCTTTATTCTTCAAAGGCCCGCATTCCTATACCGGCGAAGACGTGCTGGAGCTGCAAGGCCACGGCGGCCCGGCCGTACTGCGTCGCCTGCTGGACCGTTGCCTGGAAGCCGGTAAAGACTTGGGCTTGCGCCTAGCCGAACCCGGCGAATTCACCCAGCGCGCTTTCCTAAACGACAGACTGGACTTGGCACAGGCCGAAGCCGTGGCTGACTTGATCGACGCTT
>JBQEAN010000025.1:22515-28594 GCA_052109075.1 Alcaligenes sp.
AACGACAGACTGGACTTGGCACAGGCCGAAGCCGTGGCTGACTTGATCGACGCTTCATCGGAGGCCGCCGCCCGCAGCGCCGTCGCCTCCCTGTCCGGTGTGTTCTCCAACAACGTCAACGCCTTGGCCGACCGCATCATCCACCTGCGTATGTTGGTAGAGGCCACCCTGGACTTTCCCGAAGAAGAAATCGACTTCCTGGAAAAATACCAAGCCGCTGCCACCCTGCAAGGCATACAGGACGAGCTGGAACGTATCCTGCAACACTCGCGCCAAGGGGCCATCCTGCGTGAGGGCCTGCACGTTGTACTGGCTGGCCAGCCCAACGTAGGCAAATCCAGCCTGCTCAACGCACTGGCCGGTGAAGACGTAGCCATCGTGACCGATATTGCGGGCACCACCCGCGATCGCGTCATGCAACTGATTCACATTGATGGCATCCCGTTGCATATCGTGGACACTGCCGGTCTGAGAGACACAGAAGACACGGTCGAGCGCATTGGTATCGCCCGCAGCTGGGACGAAATCGCCAAAGCCAATGTGATCGTGCACCTACTGGACGCCCGCAATCCGCAAGACGAGCTGGACAGCGCCATTACCAGCCGCCTGCCATCACATGTCCCCGTGCTGCGCGTCTATAACAAGATAGACTTGCTGGCGCCTGAGCAACAGGCTGCGTTGCCCGCACAGGAAAACGGGGCAACCGTACTGCCGATTTCTGCACGTAAAGACATAGGGCTGGATACGCTGCGCCGTACCTTGCTGGATATCGCAGGCTGGAACCCCGGTAGTGAATCCCCCTGGCTGGCGCGGGAGCGTCATCTGCGTGCTTTGGAAAGGGCGGAGTATCACCTGGACATGGCAGCAGAGCACGCCACACACAGCGATCAGGTGCTGGATCTGTTTGCAGAAGAGCTACGTCTGGCGCATCTGGATTTATGCTCGATTACCGGCGAGTTCAGCAGCGATGATTTGCTGGGAGAGATCTTCTCCAGTTTTTGTATTGGGAAGTGATGTCATCTATAGATTGAGCCATTGATGTAAATATCTCAAAAATGGATGGCTGAGCTTTTTGGCGTTGATGTACGCACAGTTATGGGCACCTGAACAACACCATTGCTAATAATGAACTGGCTTCCGAGGCAACTCCATACGCGTCACCCGGTTCCATCAGTGAGCAACACACGCCCCCACTCAGTAAAAACCCGAAACTTAGCCCTGAATTAAGCCCTATCAAAGCCCGACTTTCGGGATCAGGACTATGCTGAGGTTTCCATCGTCTCCTGCGGGAGGGTGCCATGCGCACACTAAGAAAGTGGGTTCTGATGGCCGGCTTGTTCCACACCGCCTGGGCAGTACAAGCGCAGGATCTAGGGCCGATTGAACTGGAAGCTGAGCAGCGTTCCATATCTCGTTTAAACGTGTCCCAGTGCCTGGATACGGTCAAGAAAACGGCCGCCGGAGAGGGGTATCAGCAGCGTAATGAGGCTAACGTCAGCAATAATCAATTAGCGGTATATATGGGCGCAGCCCCCCTTGGTGGCGGCTCGCTGGTGGTGTATTGCATTGGCCTGAACCCCTCGACGGCCTATATCATCCGCAGCAAAGCACAGGTCAGCGCGGATCTGACGTCGCCCCACCAGCTCAACCACAAGATTACCCAGGCCTTGACGGTTACTACTCCGCCGTAAGGCTCATCCAGCTTAGGCTTTAGACCAGAAAGGGCGCAGTGCTCACGTATTTCCAGGCCGATAACGCCGGAATAAACCCTCTGCGCCCAAACACACCCAGCCAGTCGAACAGCGTTTACTTCATCAACAAATTCGCGACATCCATACGGGCATCACCACCCAGTTCGAGGTCGTCCATGATCTTGCTCAGCATGGCATGCGCACTGGACAGGGCACCGTTCAGGCTGGTCAGCTCGCTTTGAACGCGCTCCAGTTCCTGTGCTTTTTCGGCTTCACTGCCCTTATCACTGGCCTGTACTCGCTGCAGCTCCATCAATTTCTGCTGAATCTGCTCTTTCAGGTCGCGGATACGCTTAAGTATATCTTTGATGCCATCGGGCAAGGAGCTGTCATTAATGTCCTTGTCACGCTCATTTTTACTAGCCTGCTGACTGGTCAACGACAACTCTTTCCCTAGAGCCGACAAGCTCACCTTGATGCGCCCCGATGAGTCTCTAGTGCCCCCCGCTTCCTGCTCAGACAGCACAGGGGGCGTGATGGCAACGTGTAAAGGCTCGACTACTGGCAAGTTTTGGCTATGAATTAAACCCTGCCCGCTGATCTCTATGGTCATAATTTTCCCTTTTGAACAAGTCATCCCATCGTAGTTACGGCGGAAACCAGACAGATCTTTACCATCTTGAGCTAATAAGAATGTGAACCCGTTTACTCAACGGCCCGATCAAGCACGGAAATGAGTAGCGCAATAAGACACTTATATTTACTTTTACAAAAAGCGCCCTCCTAAACCTCGTACGTCTACCCATAACTCCTATGAATTGCAAAATCAAAGCACTACTTGGCCACACCTTGCTGGCCTTGAGCTGGGCCAGCAGCTCCTATGCCTACGAGACGGAGTTCATCCTGGATAGACAAGGTCAACAGGCCTTTGAGTTACGGATTTACGGGCCCAATGACGGGGCTTACGACATCTCGAACGAGCCGAATCCACGCGTCTCCCCCCGCGATATTGACGAGAACGGCCGGCAAAAAATTCGGGCTGCACTGGAGCGCTGGGCAGAGATACTAAGCCTTCCATCTGGCTATACCCCGGCCGTTATCAACTTGGGCACCATGAATGGGGAAAATGCCAATGCGTATGGCACCAGACTGACCAGTTCAGCCCACCCAAACTTCATGCTGTCGGCCTTGCAAGCACGTTTGCAAGGTGTTTTTCACGGTAGTCCAAACGATCCCGATGCCGTGATCGGCGTCGGGGAGCTGGACCTGGACACCGCCCCGGTCAATCCCAGCCAGCTACCGTTGACCGGCAAAGCCGATTACAACGCGGTAATCTTCCACGAGCTGGCCCACGCTTTGGGTATCAGCAATACGGTCACGGACACCCTGATTGAAGGCAGCCCTGATCAGCCGGACCCATACTTTCAAAATGAGTTGAGCCCCTGGGCCTTGGGCTTACGCGATGACCAGGGGCGGGCACCAAGCCCCGGACAGAAAATCCTGTGTTCAGTCTGTGCCAATCCTTATGACCCCGCCGTTTTTGATCTGCGCCAGGACAATGGGTATTTCACTGGTGACCATGTCCAGGAGGTCCTCAATGGCGGCATGCGGGGCATCCCCGTCAGTATCCTGAAGTTCCATGATTATCCACGGTCTGGGGTAGACCGGAACTACATGAGCCACACCGAGCTGCGCAACAGCTTGATGAGCCATCAGACTTATCGCAATTACGTGAATCTGATGGAAGCCGAAATTGCCGCGTTGCAAGATATCGGACTGACCATTGATCGCCGGAATTTCTTTGGCTATTCGGTCTACGGAGACGACGTCACCCTGAACAGCACCAATGGCTACTATGCACGCAATGGAGACGGCACGGCCTACCTGCCTGGTCAGTACAACATGGCCACACAAGGCTTGGGCCTGCACATTTATGGCGAACGTAACACCATTACCCAGTCGGCCGATTTACTAACTGCTGGCCCAGGTGGCGTAGGGGTCCGTGTTGATGGCAGTGAGAATACCGTCCTCATTCCCGAGACCACCCGCATTCATGCTCTAGGCTGGTATGGCCGTGGTCTTCAATTTAGCTATGGTCGCCATCACAATATTGTCCAGCAAGGCGAAGTCCGTGCAGATGGTACGGAGGGCGTCGCAGCCCTGTTTGATTTTGGCCAAAACGTCATGGGCAGCGACGATGAGTATCACGGCTCTTGGTTGGTCGAATCCCAAGGCCAACTACGCCCTGTACCAACAATTTTGCAAGGCGCTTTGGTCTCGAACTACGATCTGTCCGGCATCTTGTCTGGTAAAAAATCTGCCATCCATATCGCGGATAACGCCTGGGTGCAAAGCATCAATATTTTGCAGGGGGCGCAGATTACTGGTGACATTACGTCAGACTACAACCGTCGTGATAGCAACCAGGAGCTACTGCTGACCCGCATCAGCTTTGGTCAAAAAGCCGATGAACAAGGCCGCTCCACCAGCACCGCCGACCCTGATTTCCAGATGCACTATGACGGCAATATCAAAGGTCAAAACAATCTGGCTGTCGTCATTGCCGGGGGCGCGACATCCTTGAACGGGCAGCATGAGCTATATGGCCTGCGCGTAGATCAGGGTGCGACCCTGTACGGCAATAGTCAATTCACGATTAACCCTGAATACAACTTCACCAATAACGGCACGTTAAGCCCCGGTAACTCCTACGGGAGCATGACAATCAAGGGCAATTTTGTCCAAGGTACCGATGGTCGGATTCTGGTGGAAGCCTCTACAACCCAGAACGACCATATTGATGTGCAAGGTCTCGCTCAACTGGATGGTGAACTGCACGTAGACCTGCAACCTGACTGGTACCAGAACGGCTAGACACTGAATCAGGACAAGGTGTTCACTGCCAATCAGACACAAGGGCAGTTTGCCTTGCAAAGCGCTACGCTGGCCTCACCCAGCTTAAGCGTACAAAGCACAGATAATGGATGGACAGTCAGCCGTCATCAGGACGCCTACGCACAATACGCTGCATCGCCCAATGCCGCTGCTGTGGGCACCAGTCTGGCGCAAGCCTCTGCGGGAAATCAGTCCTTGGCCGCCGTATATCAATCCATGGACTTTTCACAGGCTGATGGCAGCGATATCGGCCTGGCACTGGACCAATTAAGCGCTGGCTCGTATGCCGCCCAAACTGCCGCCTCCTTGCGTCGCGAGCAACTGGTCTCGGAACAACTACGCCAGACTAACGGAATAAACAAAAACGGCTGGCAAAGCTTCATTCAGACCTATGGTGGCCGGTACCACTGGCAGTTGGGTAGCAATGACGTCGACCACCGCAGTGAAACCTATGGAATCCTGTTAGGTGCCGAGCACCGCGCTGCTGGCAGCGACTGGAGTCTGGGGGTACATGGCAGTGCCAATGAACAACGTGTCAACGTAGACGCCCCCTTTCAGGCCAAGAGCAAACTGACTGGTCTGGGCATGGGTGTACACGCCCGCTATCGTGCGTATAGCCAGGAAGGCTGGAATGGTTTGGCTCAACTGCGAGTAGGAGTCGAGCAGGGCAAGATGAACCGCAATATCAGCTTTGCAGCTTATCAGGCACGTCCAGCTTCAGACTGGACCGGCCATACGTTTACGCTAGGTGTGCAAACTGGCTATAACTGGGCACTGGGCAAGGGTGGCAGCATCGGCCCTCTGCTGGCTCTGGACTATATCCATTACCGCCGCCCCGGGGTGGAGGAAAAGGGTGATGCAGCCAGCCGCCTGCGTCTGGATTCCAGCCGCCAGAACACCTTGCAAGCATCTATTGGTCTGGCCCTGCGTCAAAACTGGGATTTGAGTCAAGATCGCCAGCTGCAAACGTCCTTCTCGGTGGCATGGGAGCAAGCCTTACTAAGCCGGAATCAGACCCAGGAAGCAGCCTTTGCCAGTGCTCAATCAGTGGGATTTGAGGGGCGATATGCTCGAATCGATCGCCATGCATTGTCATTGGGAACCAGCATCAGCCTGCAACAATCTGAGCGCTTGCGTTTAGGTTTGTCAGCCAACACTCGTTTATTAGGCGATAGCCGTGCCGATATAAACGGTAAATTGTTCCTGAACTGGACGTTCTAAGCGTCCAAAATGTAAGAGGCCGACTGTTAGTCGGCCTCATTAGGAGAAACGGGGGCGGGTTGGACCCGTTTCATTCCAGACCATCGATCCACATCAATATGCTGACCTGGGATCAATACTCGAGTCTGCCGGCGCCACCAGGTGCCGCTGGAGACTTCAACGGAGCCGGTATCCACCACAAACTTCATTTGATTGCTGTCCAGAAAAGCGGTGAACTGCCCTTTATTACTACGTGCCTGAGCAAAACTGGTGAAAACCGTTACGTTCTTCTG
>JBQEAN010000025.1:28694-38542 GCA_052109075.1 Alcaligenes sp.
AGGCTAGCGTCACAAAAATAACAAATGTATCGATATGAACGTTCATTCTCAGGATTGTCACGACGCCAATCCTCGAACTCCCGCAATTCGGCTGCCGTGGCCTCGCCAGAGTTCAAGCGAGTAAACCAATAGGCGGCCTGCGCATGAGCCTGCGTATGTTCCAGCAGTTCCCCTTGATAGGTAGTCATAGCGGCGTCTAACCTTGTTCAGTTAAGCCAGCAATAGGGCGGTTTCGTACAGCGGATAGCCTCTTTCGCCCGATGCCAAAATCTTTGTAAACAAAATCAGTAGCAGGCACTCTCTAGCTGTCCACTTTTGAAAACGTTACGTTTTTATTTTATACAATCGCTTCAAATGCTTACATTAACTCAAATTGCGCCATTCAAAACAAATTCGCCGTATTTAATTACACTCACCACAAAAAAATTGCAGATTACAGGTAAAAAAAGCCAAGAGGAGGTCGTTAACTAGTGAAAACCGTCCAAAATCCGGCCGCTGAGCAGATCATGGAAGCGTGTTTTCACTTGATCCTTACTCTCGCCGGCCGGCAATTGCATTCTCAATAACAAAGGCCACTGCGGGGAAAGACGATAATTGGGAGTAGACAGTTCTGTCCCCGCCAAATAGTTGAAACCACCTAATTTAATTTCCTGGGCCAACTGAGCTCGCGACAGATAAAGCAGCTCTTTATTTTTATCGACTGAGAAATAAGCACGCTCCAACGGCAAGCCCCAGGCACGAACCTGCAAACCGTCGGCTTCTACACGAATCATCCAACGATCCTGATCACGCTCTCCATTGGTGTACAGCGTGCCCTCAGGCCGAGCTTGAACCAAGGTACCTGCAGGCAAATCCAGCACAAAATCCTTGGCTGCACTCCTATTGGAGGCGGCTGCATACGGACTCCAGGCAGAGATTTGATTTCCCTTGGCCAAAAAGCAGCTAACAAACGTAAAACCACTCTTTACTGCGAAATCCTGTTGCATTTCAAGTGTTTGGCGACCATCGCATCGCCAACCTTCCAACTCCGTATCGCCGGACAGCTCTAGCTGCCAATTGGAATCGGCCAGGTCCGGGCGAGGCCGCTTGAACGACATCACGGGAGCATGACCCACCATTACAGTCTGCGGAAAACGAGCCCAGGATACGCTATCCGGATCACCCCAGACCTTCAATTCCAATTCGGTACCAGCCGGCATCTCTACTCCAGCAAAACGGCCTGGCTCTTTTAAAATATGCTGACGGCTAGCCAGCTCTTCCTGCCGGCTTTTGCCGTACTGATAGGCATTCCATTGAAAAATGCTGTAGTAACCCGCCAAAATCAGCAAGGGCACTAAGCACAGTATTCGCGGCCAAGGATTTTTCTTAAAGTTTGTACGGCGTCGAGGTTGTGCAAAAAGCAAAACGACCCAGACCAGCAAGATAATCAGTGCAAGCGGTCCCAGTGTAATGAGCAATAAGAAAATCAAAGAAAACGGGGCGGCAGGGATCATATGGACTTAGAAATCATTTAAAAGTCACGGCAAAAAAAAGCCGGAAGAAAACAGGGCTCGTCTTGCTGATTGAAACATCGTTACAAAGGACGGCAAAAGAGTGCCAAGAGACCGGGTAGGCGCAGCAATCTGCCACACCTGTCCACAACCCCCACCCATTGCTCTCAGGCCACTGTGATATGGCCTTCCATGTACATGGCAGCCTGACCTCTCAAGAAAACTCGCTCGCCACTTAAGGTGCAATCGAGCACCCCGCCACGGGCAGAAGCCTGATAGGCCAACAAATGATGTTTGCCCAGAATAGGTGCCCAGTAAGGCAACAAGGCACAGTGGGCTGAACCAGTCACCGGATCTTCTTCAATACCGTGTCCGGGCGCAAAAAAACGGCTGACAATATCAAATTGTCCCGTACCTCGCGCGGTCACAATACACCCCTCACAACCGCTGGCCAGCATAGCGCCCGCATCAACCTGTAGTTGGCGCACCTGTTCTTCGGACTCGACAACCGCCAAATGGGTGAAATCATTACGCCACAATTGCGTAATCTTGCTTCCCAAGGCTTGCTCCAGCAGTGGACTATCCTCCACACGCGTGACAGGACGCGCAGGAAAATCCATCACATAGCCCACCTCATCGCGTCGCACCGTCAAAGCGCCGCTTAAGGTATGAAACACAATCTGGCTGTCCTGCGGACGTACATGCTGCAGCACTACTGCGGCACTGGCTAAAGTCGCATGACCGCACAAGGGCACTTCTACAGTGGGCGTAAACCAGCGTAAGCGGAAATCCTCGCCGTGAGGCACCAGGAAAGCCGTTTCAGCCAGATTGTTTTCCTGGGCAATGGACTGCAGCAGAGCATCATCAGGAAACTCGGACAACAACACCACAGCGGCAGGATTACCTGCAAACAAGGTATCGGTAAAGGCATCAACCTGATAAATAGGTAACCGCATTCTGCCTCCAGGCAAGGGATTGAACATGAGTCCTCAGTATAGAAAAACAGACTCATTGAAGGTAGATAAACCCCTGCCATTTAGGCACTCTTTTAATGCCTGCGATCCTCTCACTCTTTTTTAAGCGCCCGACATTGGCCATCTTTTGACTTATCGCTTTTTCTGCTCCAGCAGCGGGCCTAAGCATGCTCAGCTTATTAATTAGAAAGACAGGGACTATTTCTTACGGCTTAGAGAATGCTCACCATGCACCCTCAGTACTGGGTGCGATCACACATTGACCGCTTCTAAAAGACAGGCCGAAAGGCGATCAAAATGCAGCAGAGCGGCCTGACTGAGATCAACCTGTTTGCGGCGGGTATCTTCCGTGTCGCTCAGGACAATCCAGCCCTTTTCACGCATAGATTTAAGCCGGGTGTGAATGGTCGCGGGCGATCCCAGCCGTTCTACGGCCATGACATCGCGTACCGACAAACGCAAACAGTCTTTGGACGCCTTGGCCACCAACACCAAGATACGCTCTTCAAGAGGGTCCAGGCACGGCAAGCAGGGCAAGGTATGCAGCGAATCGGCGAGCTGCAAAAAACGCATATAAATATCAGCAGGTCTGGTGGCAGTTTTCATAACAAAATCTTTATTCCTGTAAGAGCCGCTACAACAGCGTCTTTTCTAGAAATAAGTTCTGGTTATTATTGTTTTTATTCCATTCAAGCAAAGCAAAAAACAACACTGCTTTATGGCCCGAGTGATTGGAATGAGTTTTTGTGCTTATCATGCACATAAAATTAAACGCTTAAGGCGCAGTCTTCATTCCTTATCGGAAAGCGTCTTGAGTCCGGCGAATTTCTTGGAATTTTAGCAGATAAGCCCTTGATTTAGCTTGAACACTGCGGCACCGGCGAGGTGAAATTGTAAGAAGGTGCAGACAAGAAGATAAGTAGTAAGTTGCCTCACATTAAACGCTGATTAGAGGACTTAACGCCTGGTACAAGATTCGTTACAAAATGCAGGCCAGGACAATATAAGCATCCTTTCCCAACCGTGATACCACCCACGTGCTCTGGCAGCCGAATTACTACCCATGATCTTTAGCCACTTGTGTTGCAGACCTATAAAATGGAATGAACAGGGCTTTGAGCGCTCCATGCGCCCCCTCAGATCACTATAAAATCTGGAACGATAAGAAATGATTCTTCATCTTGAGACGCCACTTATTTATTCGCATGCCTTGAGCGATCAACTGGGCAAGAAAATATGGTTGAAAATGGATGCGCTGCAACCAAGCGGATCATTCAAAATTCGAGGGATTGGCCATTTATGCCAGCACCACGCCCAACAAGGTAAAAAACGCTTCATCATTTCTTCGGGCGGTAACGCGGGCATTGCCGTAGCCTATGCTGGCCGGCGCCTGAACATTCCCACCTTGGTTGTCGTCCCCGAGAGCACCAGCGAGCACGCCAGACGCTTGATTCAACGGGAAAAAGCCGAACTGCATGTCATTGGCAACAATTGGCAGGAAGCCCATGAGTACGCCCTCACCTTAGTGCAGGAAGACGATGCTTTAATCCATCCCTTTGACGACCCTTTGCTGTGGGAAGGCCATGCCAGCCTGATTAGCGAGGTCGCTCAGCTGGGTATACAACCAGATGCGGTGCTGTTGGCGGTCGGTGGCGGGGGACTGTTAAGCGGTGTGGCGCAGGGCCTGCAACAACAAGCTTGGAACCAGAGCCGTATTATTGCGGTCGAAACCCAAGGCACCGCCTCCTTAGGCGAGTCAGTACGACAACGTCAGCACATTACCCTGGACAAGGTCAGTGGCGTGGCGACCTCTTTAGCCGCGCCACGCGTCTGCGATCAAGCGTATGCGATCAGCCAGTCCCACCCCACCACCTGCGTCCAAGTAAGCGACGCCCAGGCTGTCAGCGCTTGTTTGCGTTTTTTGACTGACCACCGCGTACTGGTGGAGCCTGCTTGCGGCGCTGCCTTGTCGACCCTTTACCTGGATCACGAAGCATTGGCTCCCTACCAGAATATTTTAGTGATTGTCTGTGGTGGAAACACGATGACGCTGGAGCAGTTGGTACAGTGGCGGGCAACACCTTAACAAGCATCCTGTTATTTACAAAAAAACAGCTTATCTATAGCACCCCCTACTGCTAAAAAAACCATTAAAAAACCCATCATATTATTTTCATATGATGGGTTTTGTTTTTTTATTAAACCGTTATTTGCTATAGATTTCAGATCAATACAATTAAAACATATGTTTCACGTGGAACAAAATACGTTTAAACCGTCTAAAAATAAGGATTAAAGCGGTTTTACCAGAGGCAAATCCTGACGAATCACCTTAGAGAAATCCTGGCCTAGCTGCTGCGTAACCGCACGCGAGTTGATATAGCCCCGCTGTTGCAATTCCTTAAAGCTGTGGCCTGGTGCCAAGGCATTCAGGCCATACACATACTCGGCCAAGTAACCCGAGGCCAGAACGCGCCAGTCCCATGGCACCCCATCCACAATTTTAGACACCATGTCATAAACAATGGTGGTGCAGTTAGCCGTCAGCGTGTTGTAGAAGCGGGGGCTTGTCTGCAAGCGCTGCCCTTGTTCAACATACGATAAAAAGAGCGCTTGCATGGCCGGTTTGGACAGCTCCACGCTGTACATATACACATCCTCGCCACGAACGTTACTGCGAGTGCGCACAATATCCTGTTCTGTCGCAGCAATCAGGCTTAACTCAAACTCCTTGAAAAACCCGCCTATCGCCGAAAAAGACTCATGCTTTTCCTTGCGTATCTCCACCGAAAACACCACATGACGCCCATCTTCAAAACCAAAAGACACCAAAGTATGAGCAATAATCGGCCCCATCCAGTAGGACAAGAACATATCCACTGATTTCAAGGTCTGCAAATCGTAATCCTGGCTTAGCCAGTGCTCATCAAAGTCAGTTTCGCTACGCCAGGTAAAGTCCCGCACGTTATGCAGAGTCACCATAGAACCCAGGACCTCCCCATGGCTCATCCTGGCGACATCAGGAGCCCATTCTCTGTCATTGCTGGGCGCAATACTGCTCCACCACCCCACCAGCACAAGAAAGCTCAAAGCCTGCGGCACTAACAGCCAGTTTTTTCCTTTGCTCAAGGCGTACAGGCTTAGCAAGGCTACGGCTAGCCATCCAATCAATGCCACCCAACGTACCAAGCCCGCCTGTAGCTGAAACTCTATGGCCAGCGCCCCCCAAGCCGCAATCACCAAGACCAGCAACAGGACCAGAATTTTGATCACCATTGTCCACCGCCTTTTCATACACACTCCACACATATCCTAAGGACAGATTGCATTTAACCGTATGGACAGTCAAAAAAAAACCTGTGTCCACTTGAACACAGGTTTTATTCATTAGAAAACAGGGTTTAGCCCTGATAGCCCATCTCCTGACCTTGCCGAATAAGGCCCTGCGGCTTCCAGCTGGAATCAAAACGGTAGCCGCTTTCTTTAGGGAATAACATCACCACCGTAGAACCCAGCAAGAAACGCCCCATTTCCTGACCTTTATCCAAGGCAATATGCTGGTCCTCGTAGTTCCATTCACGGACCTTGCCATCGCGGGACGCATTCACAACGCCATGCCAGACGGTCACCATGCTGCCCACCACCGTCGCCCCCACCAGCACAAGGACAAATGGCCCTTGCTCGGAATCAAATAGGCAAACTACACGTTCGTTGCGGGCAAACAGACCCGGCACACCACGTGCCGTCGTGGGATTAACCGAGAACAGATCACCCGGCACATGAATCATGCGCTTTAATACACCCGCGCAAGGCATGTGTACCCGGTGATAGTCCTTAGGACTTAAATACAGGGTCGCAAACAGGCCATCCTCGTAGCGGGCAGCCTCCTGGGCGTCGCCCCCCAATAAAGCCGTGGTGGAGTAGCTATGGCCCTTGGCCTGGAAGACTTCAGCGCCTTCAATAGGTCCAAGCTGGCTAATTGCACCATCGACAGGGCTAACCAGCGCCGTATCGGCAATAGGGCGGGCCCCCGGACGCAATGCGCGGCCAAAGAACTCGTTAAAGGTCGCGTAGCTGCCTGGATCAGCGTTTTCAGCCTCGCTCATATCGACCTGGTAGCGATCAATAAAGCGCTTGATAAGCCAGGTCGTACGCCCACCCAAGGGCTTAGAGGCCAGGCGGCCAGAAAATGCAGTCAGCGCCTGTTTAGGTAACAGATACTGGGGAAGAACAGCAAAACGGGGATGCATAAAAATCAGCTCGCAGACAAAACCCGCTTCAGCCACGGGCTAAAGCGTTTATGCCATTCAAATTAGATGTGCTTCTCGCACCACATCATGCCTGAGCACCCGGTAGTCATAGTCTCAAGGACGCCAGGAATCGAGTGCACAGCACTGGCATGAACAAAACAATACGCACTTGTAGCACAGGTTGCCGCCATACGACATAAAAGCGCGGACAGACTTGTCCAGTCAGACAAACACGACCCGATCACGACCTTCTTCCTTGGCTTGATACAAGGCACGGTCTACCCGGCGCAGCGTGCGTTCATAGTCCGGGTGAACATCGTACAAAGCCACACCAATACTGGCTGTAATATTCAAACTTTCATTATCAGCAACACGGAAAGTTTCCGCATGAATGCGCAGACGCAAATTACGCGCGGCGCGCATGGCACCTTCTGCATCTACATCCACCAGCACCAGCAAGAATTCTTCGCCCCCAAGACGGAACACATAATCCCCTGCTCGGGCACTATTACTAAGCAGCTCGGCAAACTGACGCAAGACCCGATCACCCGCATCATGTCCGTGGGTATCGTTAACACGCTTAAAGAAGTCGATATCCACCGCCAACAAGGCAAAACGCGAACCCCGCTGCTGGGCATAGCCCACTTCCCGACTGAGCACCACAGGGAGATATTTACGGCTTAACAGCCGGGTTAGCACGTCACGACCAGACTCCAGCTCGTTTTGTTGCTCAAACAAGCGATCCAGGTGCAAACCAATGGCCCGGGTCCGATCACGCAGCTCGTGCAAACGCAGAATCTGCCCTTTAGGCCCATCTTGCTCAAAGGCTGGCAATAACTTGGTATCGATCAGGCTCATCAAGTCCAGGATCTCCCGACTCTCTACTGTGCCCTGAAAGGCATGCGCGCCCTTATGTTTGAACCACACCCCGAAATCTGAATCCCCGATGCGAGGGGCTGGTGTTGCTTCATTATTGACAGCCATCGCAAACATGAACAGATTTTCCCAATCCAGTAGGGCTGCACGCTGCCGGCCTCGTTCGGCCGCCACGTTCTGCACAATAGCAAACAGACGATACGACTCCTCCGCACGAGATTTTCGCTCACGAGAGTTGGCATAGGCATGACTCATCAGCTCCATCGCCAAATCAATGAAATTCTGCACATAGTGAAAGCACTCCCAGGCCTGTTCGGGGGTGATGCCGGGGGACTCAAAAAAGTAACGCGCGTAGCGTCCCTTTAGCAAGCGCGCCCCACGCAATACCAAATGAACCGGTACCCCCACTCGGGTATGGACTTCGCCTACCTGGTTCTGCAGTTTCACCTGATCCTGCATATCGCTGTGCTCATCCACCGAAAACAGCTGTATTAGCCAACTTCGCAAGGAACGATGCAAACGTTTATGCACCTGCTCATGCGACAGATAAATCTGCGCGGCAGGATGCTTGAGCATATGCGTATAAAAGTGAGTCGCAAGTTCGTCCTGGTTATCTTGGGTGATAGTCAGCACATGAGCACGGACCGCCGATGGCACTTTCTGAAGCAAGCCATGCCAGTCCTGAGCGGCTTCTTCGATATTCGGTTGAGGCATGAAGTACGGGAAGAGTAGCGAGACGATACTTAAGGGTTAAACGGCCTTGACGACAATTGTTACATGAGGGGAGATTTCGCGCTATTTCTTATAGCGATCCAGACCACCGGCAAGCAGGAGAATACCTCGGTCATCTACGGGGTAGAAACATCCCCCTTAAAGATAAGTGGATGACCACATCGGGTCACAGCGACAAAAGCAATTCCTGCGTCCAAGCCTGCATTGATATCGTCACACCCAGACAGGTATCTGCAATTCACGCATAGCACTTTGTCAGCTGAAACGCCGCTACGTTCCTGCATTTGCTGATGTTCCGATCAACGTGAGTGGCTGACAAAGCGAATCAAGGTCTACGGCCAACAAGCCACGATTGGAAGCAGGGCAGGAGTTGCCCAAGAACAGAACAAGGTTCAGATTAGTTTGGGTGGCTGGTCCATGAGCCCACTGGGGCCATAACTGGATAAATCCACAGACAGGTGGGTATACAGCATGTCAGCTCGCCTGCTGCAATCAGAATCGTTAATCGTACTAGCACTGTTATCACTAACTATTTTTATTATTAGATAACGATCCTGATAATCCGTTCACTATTTAAGAGCGCAATCTATTTCTATTTTTTCTTTCAATAAAAAATAAAAACAATTAATGAAATATCTCTGAATAGAAGGATCGAAATAACCTAAAGCGCAAATAAATTTAAATTAATTTTCTTTAAATTTTAGTTTAAAAACAAAATATTTAATGAAAACACAAACAAAACACTCTATTTGAGAAACAAAACAATGGGTTTGCAACCTTACAAGAAAAAATAACGGTCGTGATAACCCGACTTATCCACAGAAAAGAATAAGAAAGAAATCCACAAACTTATCAACAAAATCGATTAACCCAAAAATGGAAATATAATTTAAGCGGAAATCAGTGGTTGATAAGAAAGTGAATAAGTTGTGGATATTATAAAGGCTTAATCCGACTTAAAACATCGCTTAGATGAGTCCGTGTGCATCTCCTCAGACAGGCACCGCAAACAGACCAAGTCAGCCCAAAAAACAGCTCAAGGTCTGGGCAAAAAAGCTATATTTAGGGCTACTTTCGGCTCTTGATGCCTGTGGATAAGCTCCAAGAAGGCCTGTTGTGGACGTGTTGTGGATGAAAAGGGGATAAGTGGCCTTTCTTCCGCAACCTCAAATTTTGTCCAGTTTTGGCCCACCGGCTCCAGAAGGATAGTGCACAGGTAAAAATGCTATGTAAATAGTTGAAATCAAAGATAAATTTCAACCTGTTCGACTTATCCACAGACATCCATTATCCATTACTAGTTATATATATAGTTATTATTAAATAAAGATCTAGTCACCCATGCCCAACTTTCTTGTACAAGCTTTACCTACTGGTTCTTTAGACATCATCGGTGATGTGCATGGAGAGCTTGAAGCCTTACAACGGCTGATCCAAAATCTCGGATACCAGGAGGATGGCTCACATCCAGAACAACGAAGCTTGATATTCGTCGGAGATTATTGTGATCGAGGTCCAAACAGTCC
>JBQEAN010000025.1:38642-47674 GCA_052109075.1 Alcaligenes sp.
CGACCTCAGAATTGTGCATGCTGCTTGGCATAATTCATCAATTGATGCCATTCGATCTGTAAAAACTGAGGATTTTTTTGAATTTTTCTTTGAATGCGAGCGTAAAGCAGATAGTTATGCAGAAAAAAAAGGAATTCTGAGTAAATATCTGAAAGCTAAAGAAGAATGGAAAGAAAAAATCGAAGACTCAAAGGCCACTATGCCTCTATTACAGGCCTACATTGACTACGATTTGGTCAAAAATGACTTCAACCCGATCCGTTTATTAACCTCAGGAACTGAAGGAGCTGCCAGTCAGCCCTTTTTTGCTGGTAACCGTTGGCGTTTTTCGGATCGCACTCCTTGGTGGAACAACTACCAGGACGATATTCCAGTGGTGTTTGGCCACTACTGGCGTCAGTTATTTCCTCAACCAGTAGCAAAAATGTCTAAATATTCCTTATTATTCAAGGATATAGATCCATTTTCTTGGCATGGCTTGAAGAAAAATACCTTTTGCGTGGACTTCTCCGTCGGAGCTCGCTGGCGTGATCGCCGCAAAGACCAGGCCCCCGAAGACTCAGCTTTTCACCTGGCTGCGTTACGTTGGCCAGAGAAAATCATCATGACGGACACCGGTTTTACCCAAGCCGTACGCTAAATCCTCTTTTCCTGTCGCTGTTACAATTTTCTTTTCTGTGGATAAGCTCTAGGAAGGCCATTGTGAACAGGGTGTGGATACATAAGGCATAAGTAGGTACTTCTTTGTGAAGCTTGAAAGTTGTACCTAAACCATCCACCGGTAAGCAGTAGATCTATCCACGTAAAAAAAATGGCTAAGCTATTGTTTTTTAATTCTTAAAGGCACTTGTTCGACTTATCAACAGCCTTCCATCCAGTAATTCTAATAAAAGATTTAAGTGCTTGTTATATAAGATAAGTTCAAGCTCCTGCCTGACAGGGCCCGGCCCTTTGCAAGTCAAATGTTCTCGACTAATATGCAATCCATGAACAAGAATCACGATCTCGCTCAAACCCGGCTTATGCGTCTTTTGCATACGGAAACTCAAGCCGCAGAAACTGAAAATAAATTTTCAGAATCGAATCAAACCGAGTTTGCTGCGCCTCTCTCCGCTTTCCTCCCAGTATGAGAAAAACTCAAGCAAGGGAAGGTAAGCAGGAGAGATGAGTTCTTGTTGAACGGCTTGACTGGCTGAAACAGGTACTGGCTGCAGGATGGACTCAGGTAGAAACTTGTACCAGGTCAATCTTATTTGAATTTTTGACTTATCCACATTTTGTGGGTAAAGCGGGTATTTAGTGCAATGTGTCACTTGCTTCGTTTTTCTTAACCTTATGAACTGTGTTTTTTTACAGTTTGGGTAGATAGCTAAAGCCGGTAATGTTGAAATAAGCCCTTGTTTTATATCTATATTTTTCTTGGTTTTAGTATTCAAGCCAGAATTTTTCCTTGACAAGAAAACACACCGAGGAGATCAGACGTTTTGGCTTATTTTTCGTTTTGTTAAGGAAAAAGAGGCAATAACTGGGCAAAAAATCAGGGTTGCCCCCAAAGTTATCAACAGGACGGCTTTTAGAGGCGGGTGTGACTGTTTTACGTTCCATGGCCTACGGCGCACAAGATAAGGGCTTTGTGGTTTGTGTTCGATGTATTGCACTCCGCCCAATTCGGTTTGTACTGCAGTGCAAGGAAACAGCTAAGGCGGCAAATACGCTAGGCAGGGCAAAGGTTCTACTTGTCCACAAAAATTAGAGTAAAAAAAACCGCCTGTCGGCGGTTGAATTAGAGTTCTGAAACCAGGTTTTAGACTTTTTGTAGGCGTTCTATGGCCTGGGCCAGGGTGCTAGGCTGCTTGGCAAAGCAAAAACGCAGTAAACGATGATTGGCTTGTTCAGAATTGGGATTCAGGTAGAAGGCAGAGACAGGGATTGCGCCCACACCGTAGGCCTGGTTCAAGTGCTTGGCAAACTCCAGCTCGGACAGGTCAGAAATATTTTCGTAGCTGGCCAGCAGGAAAAACGTTCCCTCGCTGGGCATAGGCTTGAAACGAGTTTGTTGCAGTCCTTGGTGCAAATAGTCGCGTTTTTCCTGGTAGAACGCAGGTAGGCTCTCCCAGGTAGTGGGGTCTTGCATATAGTTCGCTAAACCCGCCTGTAATGGGCTAGGAACGGTAAAGACAGTGTATTGATGCACCTTGCGGATCTCGGCGCTTAAGTAAGCAGGTGCGCAGCAATAACCTACCTTCCAGCCTGTCGCATGAAAGGTCTTGCCAAAGGACGATACGATGACAGCTCGCTCGGCCAACTTAGGGCGGCTAGCGAGGCTCAGGTGCTCTTTTTGGTCGAAGGTCAGGTGCTCATAGACCTCGTCAGACAAAATAAGCAAAGGGTGCCTATCAACGATCTGTTCCAAGGCATCCAGGTCCTGGGGACGCAAGATTGTGCAGGTTGGGTTGTGAGGGAAATTAATGACCAGCATGCGCGTTTTGCTGCTAATCGCTTTTTCGACACGATCCCAGTCAACTCGATAGTAAGGTACCGTTGAGTCAGGCGCAGTCATGGGTACGGCAACCGGGATACCGCCGGCTAGCTGAATAGCAGGAATATATAGGTCGTAGAAGGGCTCGATGACGATCACCTCATCGCCAGGATGAACAAAGGCTTGGAAGCTAGCCATCAAGGCTTCAGTGGCACCGCTGGTCACTGTAATTTCCGAGTCCCTATCGTAGAGACGCCCATAGCGCCGCTGAGTCTTGTCGGCAATGACTGCTCGCAGGGCAGGGTAGCCAGCCATTGCTGGATACTGGTTTACGCCGTCCAGCATTGCCTGGTGTACGGCTTCAATCAAAGCGGGATCAGGATTGAAATCTGGGAAACCCTGGCCCAGGTTAATAGCGTTGTGCTCCAGAGCTAACTGGCTCATGGTTGTGAAAATAGTGGTGCCCACGGAGGGCAACTTAGATTTGATCTGCATGGGTCTACTGGCATCAATAATAAAAATGCACCCGCTATTCAGATTTAAGCGAAAGTGGGGTGGCGAAGTATCAGACGGATTCCTGTCGAAAATACCATAGATTGCTCTTTTGACTGTTGGTTGTGGAACCACAGCGATAGGATGTTTTTTTTACACTGATATAGCTATTGCTTATTTAACGCCCGGGTGTCTTGTTCCCCGTCGTAAAAGGAATACGATTTCTCCGTGACCGAAGGGCTTTACCCTCGGCTTTATTGTCCGCCGATTAAAGGGAAGGTAGCTGTCTCGCTGCGATTGCTCAGCCCAGCAATATTGTGTTTTTTTTTGAGAAGTAGGCTGCAGGAGATTTTGGGCGCATGATAGTGCCCATTTCGTTGTCTACGTAAAGGACATGGGTAGATAAGAGTCTGGTTTGAATAAAGAAGCTCAGATGTTTTTCACTATGAATTTCCGAGAAATTTCCTTATCGCCGGACTGTCAGACAATATTCCAGTTCATCAGGCAGTATTTCTTTGTATTGCTCTGTTATCCACAATTTCGTTCCCTGTGGCACAGCTTCTAGACGCCTATGCCTGGAGACCGTACCTAGATAGTCGCTTTTACGGTATTTAAGGGCTATAAGCGCGCCTCTTATGGCTTCTGTTAGATGTAGTGATTGGCCTGAGTTTTGTGGCAGAAGCTCTTGTTAAGTCCTATGGAAAGGCCTGGGGATAAAAAACGGCCTATTTCTCCACAAAGTTATCCACAGTGGTATTTACGCAAAAAACTGTGTTCCACGTGGAACAGATAGTGGTTTCATATGTTTCACGTGGAACATATGCCGCTGGTAATCGTATAATTGGTTTTTACTTTTTAGCTGTTCTGACATGATTTATCCCGAAGAGTTTGACGTTATTGTCATAGGCGGCGGACATGCTGGTACCGAAGCGGCTTTAGCGGCAGCTCGAACCGGTGTGTCTACCTTACTGCTAACCCATAATATGGATACCCTTGGGCAGATGTCTTGCAACCCTTCTATTGGGGGGATTGGCAAGGGACATCTGGTTAAAGAGGTTGATGCTCTGGGTGGGGCAATGGCATTGGCCACTGACTACGCAGGCATTCAATTTCGCACGTTGAATAGTTCTAAAGGTCCTGCCGTTCGGGCTACGCGTGCCCAGGCTGATCGCTCCTTGTATCGCAAAGCGATCCGGCAGGTTCTGCAAAACCAAGCTAATTTAATGGTGTTCCAACAGTCGGTTGAAGACTTGATTGTGGAAGGCGATCGGGTTGTTGGTGCGGTAACTAAAATTGGACTAGAGTTCAAAGCCAAGTCTGTAGTTTTGACTGCGGGCACTTTTTTGAATGGTCTGGTCCATGTAGGCTTAAATAATTATTCTGCTGGTCGGGCAGGGGATCCACCGTCCATCAGCCTGGCACATCGCCTGCGGGAATTGCAATTACCGCAAGGGCGATTAAAAACGGGGACACCTCCACGTATCGATGCCAATACGATTGATTTTTCTCAGCTGGAAGTGCAGCCTGGGGATAGCGATCCTATTCCGGTCTTTTCATACATGGGAGATGTATCTATGCATCCCCAACAGATGCCGTGTTGGGTAACCCATACCAATGAGCGTACTCATGACATCATTCGTTCCGGTTTGGATCGTTCACCTATGTATAGCGACCAGGGCACGATTGAAGGTATAGGCCCGCGTTATTGCCCGTCTATTGAAGACAAGATTCATCGCTTCGCTGATAAGAATAGCCACCAGGTATTTTTGGAGCCCGAGGGACTGAGTAGCACCGAGATCTATCCAAACGGGGTTTCCACCAGCTTGCCTTTTGATATTCAATTAGCGATGGTGCGCAGCCTGCCTGGTTTGGAAAATGCACGCATTATGCGCCCGGGTTATGCGATTGAGTATGATTACTTTGATCCCCGATCCTTGTACCCAACTCTAGAAACTAAACAGATTCGTGGTTTGTTTTTTGCTGGTCAAATAAACGGTACAACTGGTTACGAAGAGGCGGCCGCTCAAGGTTTGTTAGCCGGGGTGAATGCGGCACGTTTGGCCCGAGAAAAAGAGCAGTGGTATCCCCGTCGTAACGAAGCCTATCTGGGCGTCTTGGTGGATGACTTAATCACCCGTGGGGTAACCGAGCCTTACCGTATGTTTACTTCTCGCGCTGAGTACCGCTTAAGCTTGCGCGAAGATAATGCGGATCAACGCCTGACCGAAATGGGTCGTGACTTGGGCTTGGTGGATGATGCCCGTTGGGATCATTTCAATCGTAAGCGCGATGCTGTCGCACGTGAAATCGAACGCTTGAAAGGGACCTGGGTTAATCCCCGCAGTCTGCCTGCTGAACAGGCACAAACATTGTTAGGTAAAAATATTGAACGTGAGTACTCCTTTTTCGATTTATTGAAGCGCCCTGAAGTGGACTACACAAAACTGATGGCGGTGCTGAACGATCAAGGTCAATCCGTGGCTGGCCCTGGGCTGGATGATCCAGTACATGTTGAGCAAGTGGAAATTCAGGTCAAGTATGCGGGCTATGTCGCTCGTCAGCAGGATGAGGTAACTCGCCAAGCGGCTCTTGAAGAGCAGGCTATACCTGACGATATGGATTACGACGACATCAAAGGATTGTCAATTGAAGTGCGCCAGCGTTTGAAGGCGGCTAAGCCTTTGACTGTTGGCCAAGCTGGGCGTGTTCAGGGTGTAACGCCAGCAGCGGTTTCCTTATTGTTGGTACACCTGAAACGCAGGCAAAAAAATAAGCATACGGCATGAGCGATATTTTCTCTAAGCGCCTGAATCAGGCCTTGTTGGATTTGGGTCTGAGTCAGAACCTAGACTTGGTACGCAAGCTGCTGAGTTATATAAATCAGTTGCAGCGCTGGAACCGCACTTATAATCTGACCGCTCTGCGTGACCCAGATCAAATGCTGGTGCAGCATATTTTTGATAGTCTGTCGATTGTCCGTCCCTTTCAGCAGTACCTAGATAGCATCCCTCAAACAGCTCAAGAATCTGTGCGGATTGTGGATGTAGGTTCAGGGGCTGGGTTGCCGGGGGTTGTTTTGGCAGCTTCATGTTCCACGTGGAACATTACCTGCATTGATGCTGTCGAGAAAAAAATGGCATTTGTTCGGCAGATGATTGGGGTGTTGAGTCTGCCCAATTTGTCGGCAATGCACATACGTGTAGAGCAGCAGGAACCCATGCAGGCTGATATTGTGGTTTCCCGAGCTTTTTCTTCGCTGCTTGATTTTGTAAATTTAGCAGGCCGGCACGTGCGCCCAGGTGGGCGCATTGCAGCTATGAAGGGTAAAGTGCCCGATATGGAAATAGCCGCATTGCTGTCTGAAAGTAATTGGCAGGTCGAGCGAATAGAATCATTAACTGTACCGGAGCTAGAAGCACAGCGTTGCCTAGTGTGGTTGGTGCAGCAAGGATAATCATGAGTAAAAACGACGAAAAAACTCCCCGTGCCTATGTGTTTTGTATTGCTAACCAAAAAGGCGGGGTTGGCAAGACAACCACAGCTATCAATTTGGCAGCTGCACTTGCGGTACTGAAGAAAAAAGTTCTACTGATTGACTTGGATCCCCAGGGTAATGCCACCATGGGTAGCGGTATCGATAAAAACAACCTGTCCGGCAACCTGTACCAGGTTTTGATTGGCGATGAAAGTATTGCTAACGTTAAGATACGTTCCGAAACAGGCGGTTATGACGTCTTGCCTTCCAATAGAGAGCTGTCAGGCGCCGAAATCGACTTGATTCAGATGCAGGAGCGCGAGCAACAACTCAAACAGGCGCTTGCTCAAGTATTGGACGATTACGACTTTGTCCTGATTGATTGCCCACCTACCTTGTCACTGTTGACGCTTAATGGCCTGGCCAGTGCGCATGGAGTCATCATCCCTATGCAGTGCGAATATTTTGCGCTGGAAGGGCTGTCGGATTTGGTCAATACGGTTAAGCGGGTGTATCGCAATATCAACCCGGATTTGCAGTTGATTGGTCTGCTGCGAGTGATGTTTGATGGTCGTGTTACCTTGCAGCAGCAAGTCTCCAATCAGATCGAGACGCACTTTGGCGATAAGGTGTTCAAGACAGTTGTGCCACGTAATGTGCGTTTGGCTGAAGCGCCAAGCCACGGTATGCCAGGTATTGTGTATGACAAAAACTCCCGGGGCGCCAAGGCTTATATGGACTTTGGCAAAGAGCTGATTAAGCGCTTGAAGAAAGACTCCCTCAGTGAGAAGGCGTAAGGCACACAAGAATCAATAGGAATGTAAGCATGGCTACACGAAAACCCAAAGGTCTAGGTCGAGGCTTGGATGCCTTGCTCGGCGCGGACGCAGGCGCTATCGCAACCATAGGGAAAAAGGGCGAAGTTCGGGCTGATGACGGCCCGCCGTCCAGTCTGCCCGTCAAACTGCTTAAAGCGGGGGTGTATCAACCGCGTACGCGCATGGATGAGGGCGCCTTGAACGAGCTGGCCGAGTCTATCCGCGCACAAGGTGTGATGCAGCCTATCTTGGTGCGCCCATTGATGGGCAAGGATAAAGGCAAGTACGAAATCATCGCCGGTGAACGGCGCTTCCGCGCATCGCAGATTGCAGGTCTGGAAGAAGTACCTGTCCTGGTGCGTGAGGTGGGCGACGAGAACGCCGCCATCATGGCACTGATCGAGAATATCCAACGCGAAGACCTGAATCCGCTGGAAGAGGCGCAAGGGGTCAAGCGTTTACTGGACGAGTTCGGCCTGACCCATGAGCAGGCCGCCCAGGCGATTGGACGTTCACGCTCCACCACCAGCAACCTGCTGCGTCTGATCAACCTGGCTGAGCCGGTGCAGATTATGCTGCTGGCCGGTGACATTGATATGGGCCATGCCCGTGCTTTGCTGGCCATGGATGCGGCGCGTCAGATCATGTTGGCTAATGAGGTGATTGCCCGTCGCCTATCGGTACGAGAGACTGAAAAACTGGTCGCCCGTGCCTTGCACGAGGATGATGAGCCTGCCAGCAAGCAGGCGCAAAGCAAGGCTGGCCGTAATGGTGATGTACAGCGCTTTGAAAAGGTTTTGTCTGACCACCTGGGCACTAGAGTGACTCTAAAGGTCGGTGCCAAGGATAAAGGCCAGCTGCAGATCGCTTTTCATGGTTGGGAACATCTCAATGCTTTGTTGGAAAAGCAGGGCTTGTCGTCTTTGCTGGAGCAAACAGACGATTAAGCTATGCACACGTAGTGCAAGATCACTAAAAAAGTCGGCCTTGGGTCGGCTTTTTTAGTGAGTAAAGCCATGCCAATCAGAAAAATGGATTGCAGGGCCAAATCCTGAAAGTTGATTGGAAAAGAGGCGAAACCCTGGTTTGTATCGTTTGCTTACAAAAATAAGGCATTAAAATACAGAAAAAACTATGTGTTTACCCGAGTTTCAGTCGAATTCACCTGTTTTAAAAGTGTTCAAAGCCAAGTGGAATTTCGTCATAAAACAGGGATAAAATCACCCTAATACTGGGTTTTCAAAAAAAATTAACGAATTATTAAGTTTTCGGCCTAAAAGGCTTGACGAGTTACGGAAACATGTCCATAATTCGATTTTCGCTCAGGGTGGGATGTCCGAGTGGTTAAAGGAGGCAGACTGTAAATCTGTTGACCCTGCGTCTACGTTGGTTCGAATCCAACTCCCACCACCAGCATTTTTCTAAAGTTCGCCAGCAAGGCAACTTTAGGAGAGGGTGAAGAAAAGTCTGCGGGTGTAGCTCAATGGTAGAGCAGAAGCCTTCCAAGCTTAAGACGAGGGTTCGATCCCCTTCACCCGCTCCAGGTTTTAAAATCTTTGGCTTTTCTTAGCTGAAGTTGAATGCCCATGTGGCTCAGTGGTAGAGCACTCCCTTGGTAAGGGAGAGGTCACGCGTTCGATCCGCGTCATGGGCACCACACATCTCTCATCTCATATCGCACTATCCCTTCAGGAGTCTGCCATGGCTAAAGGCAAGTTTGAACGGACTAAACCGCACGTCAACGTCGGCACAATCGGTCACGTTGACC
>JBQEAN010000026.1:0-6426 GCA_052109075.1 Alcaligenes sp.
TATCCTGGACCTGCTTGACGCCTGTCTCTACAAGTTGTGCATACATGACCATCCCCGGTAAGAGTGCTGAAAGCGACTAAACAAAATTTGTTTTGACGCAAACAATATACGCTTCATTATTTAATACGAAAAATGTGATGTCAATCGCAAATCCGTATCATATGGTCCCAGAACAGATGCTTTAAGGGTAAATACTTAGACGTAAAAAAACCGAGGGGCGATAAATCGCTTCCCTCGGTCTTGATCCAGCAACCAGGCCCCGCCTCGAGCAGATCGCCAGGTTAAAAACCTGATTCCGGCCAGCATTTTGCCAGCCCTGCCCCGCCTTCTTTTTACAGGCGGATAAAGTGCTCTCGGTAGTGCTTCAGCTCATCAATGGATTCGTAAATATCAGCCAAAGCCTCGTGGCGGCTTTGCTTGACAAAACTTTTAACCACTTCAGGCTTCCAACGCAAAGCCAGCTCTTTCAAGGTGCTGACATCCAGATTGCGGTAGTGAAAGAAGGTCTCCAGACGAGGCATGTAACGGTACATAAAGCGTCGGTCCTGGCTGATGGTGTTGCCGCACAAGGGCGACTTTCCAGCCGGCACATGCTCTTTCAGAAACTCCAGCAACTGGTCCTCGGCCTGCGCTTCGGTCAGGGTAGAAGCTTTGACCTTGTCGATCAGGCCACTGCGACCATGAGTCCCTTTATTCCAGGCATCCATACCATCGAGCAATGCATTGCTTTGATGGACCACCAGAACCGGGCCTTCGGCCACCAGGGTCAAGTCTGCTTCCGTTACCACGACCGCAACTTCGATGATGCGCTCTTTGTCCGGGTCCAGTCCTGTCATCTCCATATCGAGCCAGACCAGACGCTGTGTATGAACCGCCATATAATCATTCCTCAAAACGCCCATTTTACATATAGCCGCCTACATGCTGACCTTGTTGTTCATTATCTTTCTGCTTGCGGATGTTTTGCTGCGCTTTTATTTAGGCCTGCGGCAGATCCGGCACGTGTACCGCCATCAACATGAAGTGCCTGCCGAGTTTTCCGAACGCATTGGCCTGCATAGCCACCAGCGGGCAGCCCGCTACACCATTGCACGCACCCGGCTGGGTTTGAGCGAGCGTCTAGTCGAGGCCGTCGTCTTGCTGGGCTTTACGCTGCTGGGCGGCCTGGAGTGGCTGGATATCACACTCAGCAACTGGATCAGTCACGAACTGCTGCGTCAACTAAGCCTGATCGGTGCCGTGCTGGCGGTTATGGGGGTCGTGGGTCTGCCCTTTGCCTGGTATCGCAAGTTTGTGCTGGAAGCCCGCTTTGGCTTCAATCGCATGAAGCCCGCCCTATTTTTTGCAGACACCGCTAAAACACTGCTCATCGTGCTGATTCTGGGCACTCCCTTGTGCGCTGCATTGCTAAGTCTGATGAGCTGGGCCGGCCCCTCCTGGCCTTGGTACGGCTGGGGCTTGTGGCTGGTCTTCAATCTGTTGGTGCTCTGGCTGTACCCGCGCGTCATTGCCCCTCTCTTCAATACCTTCAAGCCCTTGGACGATGTCAGCTTGCGTGATCGAATCAATGCTCTGGCCCAACGCTGCGGTTTTCAAACCAATGGTTTGTATGTGATGGACGGTTCGCGCCGCTCCGCGCATGGCAATGCTTACTTCACCGGCATGGGACGCCAAAAGCGTATCGTCTTTTTTGATACTCTGCTAAACAAGCTACAACCCGAAGAGGTAGAAGCGGTGCTGGCTCATGAGCTGGGCCACTTTAAACACCGCCATATTCAGCGCCGCCTGCTGATCAGCGTCGTAACCTCGCTGCTGTTTTTTCTGCTGGCAGGCTGGGCTTGGGGCAAGGTTGGTTTTTATACCGGCTTGGGTGTGGTCCCCCAACTGGACCAGGCCAACGATGCCCTGGCCCTGATCCTGTTCTTCATGGTGGTGCCTACCTTCACCTTCTGGATGGGCCCCTTAAGTGCCCTGCTGTCGCGCCGCGATGAATACCAGGCCGACCGCTTTGCCGCAGCGCACAGCCAGGCCCAGGATTTGATCAGCGCCTTGCTTAAACTGTATAACGACAACGCCGCAACCTTGACGCCCGACCCTATGCATTCTGCCTTTTACGACAGCCACCCCAACGCGATTGATCGCATTCGACACCTAAAAAGCCTGGCATGACATCCAAATACATTAGCGGTCTAGTGACCGCCGCCCATGGTCGCCACTATTTTGTCGAGCTGCCTGATGGCCAAACCATCAAGTGCTTTCCACGCGGCAAAAAAGCAGGGATAGCCGTTGGCGATCAAGTCGATGTGCTGATGCAGGGTAAAGATGAAGGTTCTATTGAAGGGGTGCAGGAACGGCGCAACCTGCTCTACCGCTCGGACGATTTTCGCACCAAGCAATTTGCTGCCAATATTGATCAGCTGCTGATTGTCGTGGCACCCGAGCCAGCCTATGCCGAAGACCTGCTGGGACGCGCTCTGGTGGCAGCCTGGAGTGTGGATATTAAACCGGTCATTATCCTGAACAAGGCTGATCTGGGCACCCATCTGGAGCGAGCGCGCAAGAAGCTGGCACCGATCGCTGCCCTGGGAGTACCTATCCTGGAAATGGTGGCGCTGGAGCCTGAACAAACCCGGCAAACACTGGATCCTTGGCTGGCCAACAAACGCACCTTGCTGCTGGGACAAAGTGGTATGGGCAAATCTACCTTGCTCAACGCCTTGGTACCCGATGCGGGCGCACTGACCCAGGAATATTCAGTGGCCCTAGGAGCGGGTCGACACACCACGACCAGCACACGCCTCTATCACTTGCCCAATAGTGGCGACCTGATCGATAGCCCCGGCTTTCAAGCCTTCGGCTTGTCGCATATGACGCAGGAAGATATTGCGCACGGCTTCCCAGACTTTCGAGAAGCGGTCGAGTCTTGTCGTTTTTATAATTGCACCCACCGCCATGAACCCGGTTGCGGTGTATTGGCGGCCATCGAGGCAGGCACCATTCACCCCGAACGCCATGCCCTTTATCAGCGTTTACTGGCTGAGCACGAAAACAAGTCCCGCTATTGAGTCTATAAAGCAACCAGGCAGGTGGGGCCCAGGCACAACACGCTCAAGGTCCTGCCATCACGCTTGCTTTCAATCAAAGATGGCCAAACCAAATCACAGGCTCTTGGCCTGAGTGTCCCCGCCGACAGACAATTGCCCCCAGGCAGCAGAGAGATGGTGGTAAAGATTCCGAATCAAAACCGCGGTGGCGCCCCAGATAAAGTACGGCCCCCAGGGAATCGAAAAATAAAAGCGGCCCGCCCCATCCGGTAAGTTTGCGTGGTGCAACTGGTGGCGTTGCGGGTCCAGCAAGACGGACAGCGGCACCTCAAATACTTCAGCCACCTCTGAGCTATCAGGCAAGACCTGAAACCCCGCCTGCAGCTCGCCAATAATCGGGCGCATGGCAAACTGGGTGCTGGTGACAAAAATAGGGTGCTGGCCTAAATAACGCACGAAACGTGGCTCGATGCCGATTTCTTCCTGCGTTTCACGCAAGGCTGCTTCAACAGGCCCCAAATCAGAGGCTTCAATACGTCCACCCGGAAAGCTGATCTGTCCTGCGTGATTATGCAGGTGCATGGCCCGGCGCGTAAAAATGACGGTTGGCCCCTCGGGGCGCTGCATCACGCCAATACAGACGGCGGAGCGCACATTCATGGAGCCAGGCAGAAACTCTGGATAAAAAGAGCTACGGAATAAAGGCTCGACCTGCCACTGTATAGGCTCGGCAAACGCACTGCGCAAGAAATCCAGCTGTAGCGCCTGAGCAGGCAAATCAGGCAAGGGATCCAGGGCAACCAAGGGCTGGCTGCGAGGGTCGAATCCAGGAACGATAACGGGCCTGATGCGAGGCTTATCCATAAGAACTGATATGTGATTCCACATAAAAACAAAGGCACCCGCCTGGGTGCCTTTGCATCGCTGTTCGCTTGGGATTAGTTACCCGAACGACGAACGAGTTTTTCTTTGATGCGAGCGGCTTTACCCGAGCGTTCGCGCAGATAGTACAGTTTAGCACGACGCACAGCGCCACGACGCTTGACTTCGATGCTAGCAATCTGCGGGGAATACAGCTGGAATGTACGCTCAACCGCTTCGCCAGAAGAAATCTTGCGAACGATGAAAGAAGAGTTCAAACCACGATTGCGACGGCCGATAACCACGCCTTCGTAAGCCTGGACACGCTTACGCGTACCTTCAACCACGTTTACGTTCACAACAACAGTGTCACCAGGACCGAACTCGGGAGGCAGTTTGCCACCGGTCAGGCGCTGGATTTCTTCTTGCTCAAGAATTGCGATCAAATCCACGATTAACTCCAAAATCATCGTATCAGCCACAGCAACTATAAAAATTGCGCTGACAGAGGATGAAAAAAAATGATTAGCCCATGATTCTATCAGTAAAAAGCTTGAATTACCAAGACTTTTGTCCCATCAAGCCTAGTCTCGCCAGCGTTTAACTACGGTAAAATACGACACTTTGGGCATTTTGCCCCGTATTAAACGCAGCACCTGCGGCACTTTACACGCGCCGCCACCCCCTTGAACCGGGGCCGACCTTATCAAAAGGACAAGTCTATGCATGCCGAATACAAAGTTCCCGGAGGCAAGCTGGTCGTGATCGACCTGGATGTCAAAGACAATATGATCGAACAAGCACGACTGAGCGGCGACTTCTTTCTGGAGCCCCCCGAAGCACTAGGCCTGATCAACCAGGCTCTGCAAGGCCTGTCCGTCAACAGCAGCGCTGAAGAAATTGCCGCCCACGTCAGCCGTGCCCTGCCATCGGATACGGAAATGTTCGGCCTGGACCCACAAGCCATTGGCATCGTACTGCGAAGGGCACTGGCATGATGAGTTGGAACAAATTGGCCTGGGAGCTGATCCATACTGACCCGCAGCCTGCCGCCTTGCATATGGCCCTGGATGAAATTATTACCCAGGAAGTCAGCGACGGCACCCGCGCCCCTACCCTGCGTATCTGGGAGTGGCAAGAAGCCGCTGTCGTGATTGGCCGTTTTCAATCCCTGCGCAATGAAATCGAAGCCGATGCCGCGGCCCGCCACGGTATCCGCGTGGTACGTCGCATTAGCGGTGGCGGTGCCATGTTTATCGAACCAGGCAACACGATTACCTACTCGCTGAGCGTACCCAAGCAATTCGTCACAGGCATGACCTTTCAGGAGTCCTATGAATTTCTGGATTCCTGGGTGATTGAAGCCCTGCGTGAAATTGGTATTGATGCCTGGTATCAGCCGTTAAATGACATTACCAGTGCCGGTGGCAAAATTGGCGGCGCAGCACAAGCGCGTCGCGGCAATGCAGTTTTGCACCATGTGACCATGGCGTACGACATTGACGCGGACAAAATGCTGGAAGTTCTGCGGATTGGCAAAGAGAAGCTGTCCGACAAAGGTACAACCAGCGCCAAGAAACGCGTGGACCCGATCCGCAGCCAAACGGGCATGAGTCGTGAGGCGGTCATCGAGGCCATGCTGGATGTATTCCGCAAAAAAACGGCCCTTAAACCCAGCGCTCTGGATGCATCAACGCTGGAACAAGCCGAGAAACTGGCGCGGGATCGCTTCCTGTCGAACGAATGGACACAGCTAGTGCCCTGATCCCACCCGGACGGGCAGTACCGCGGTGCAGGCTTAAAACCCACCCATGCTGCCCAGCCACAACAAGCCAGGAATACTGGCACCCCACACAGCGACCAAACATACATCCATGACCTTGGCCTTGAAGGACAGGGGCTTGGAGAACGGGCTGGACGATGCAGCCGAACGCACGGGACCACGGAAACGTGGAGTAGCTTGAGGACGGTAATGACGGCTTGGACTGGACATGACTAACTCCGTTTACTGTTTTCTTATACAGTACTGTACTTAAAACCAGCACTTAGCGCAATCGGTGACTACATCGATGTTGCGCTCACCCCACTGATCCCCCAGGACTCAGGCCTGGTACCATCTACAGCAGGTTGAGTGCCAAGCGGATCTTGCATCCCTGGTCGATCTCCACGTCTGTTAAACCTGTTTTATCCCGTGCTTTACACAACACTTCGGAATAGCATTCCCGCACAGTAGCGATTCCCAAGCGATTCCCTTCCACAGAAGATAAACACCAGACACAGCGTAATTGGGCCTGCCAAACCAAAACCTGCGCCCACGAAAAAGCCCTCTGCCATGACAGCAAGAGGGCTTTTTGCCTGAACCTAAAGGCCCAAGTAGCAATTACTTGTTAGGTTGAGGCGTCACACGCAGGTAGGGACGAATCTCGGTAAAGCCTTTGGGGAACTTCTGCTTCAGAACTTCAGGGTCTTTCAGGCTAGGGACGATGATAACGTCGTCGCCATCTTCCCAGTTCACGGGCGT
>JBQEAN010000026.1:6526-10919 GCA_052109075.1 Alcaligenes sp.
TAGCCCAGCTCGGTGGTGCACACAGGAGTGAAGTCGGCTGGGTGGGAAAACAAGATACCCCAGCTATTGCCCAAGAACTCGTGAAATTTGATGGTGCCAGCGGAGGATTTTTGTTCAAAATCAGGGGCCAGGTCACCCAGACGAAGTGTAGCCATTACGTTCCTCTTTCTAAATACAGCAGCGATTAGGACATCACTGACTTAAACAATCAGGACGAGTCAGATGATTTTGTCAGTATAAGGAGGTCGCTTCAAATAATTAAAAGCTATATAGATATATTCAAAAAAGCCCGGCAGTCAGAAACACTGCACGGGCCTTTACGTCGCAGCCTTGCAAACTTACAGCAGCTCAGCCGACAGGTACGGGGTCAGCTCCACGCCGTCCGCCACGGACTGCGCCAAGGCACCGGCACGTGGTAATAAGTGGCTGGCGAAGAACACGCTGGTAGAGAGCTTGCGGCGCAGGAAGGGGTCCTGATTGCCTTCGCTCAAGGCTTTCTCGGCCGCCAAGGCAGCACGAGCCATTTGCCAGCCGGTCAGCACATAACCCGACAACATTAAAAATGGCACACTGCCCAGGAACACGGCAGACAGATCTTTCTGTGCGTTCATCAAAGTGAACATAGCCGCACGCTCTACGCTCTTCACGCCTGCTTCCAGGCGATCAGCAATCAAGCTCAAGGCCGCTTGATGCTCGCCGCCTTGAGCCGCGCGCTCGCGTAGCTTGGCAACGGTCGCACCCAGCTCAGGAGCCAGACCCTGGATCACGCCACCGGCATCACGCAACACTTTGCGACCGATAAAGTCATTGGCCTGAATGGCTGTTGTACCTTCGTAGATAGGCAAAATGCGCGAATCGCGGTAGTGCTGGGCGGCACCTGTCTCTTCGATAAAGCCCATTCCACCATGAACCTGCACACCCAAGGAGGTCACTTCCAGGGACATTTCCGTGCTGAAACCTTTGACCACAGGCACCAGAAACTCGTACAGCGCCTGATAGCGTTTGCGGGCATTTTCGTCTGCACTGTGACGAGCCTTGTCGTTCACACCAGCCGCAAAATAAGCTAGCGCACGGGAGCCCTCTGTCAGCGCACGCATTTGGACTACCATGCGCTGCACATCGGGGTGGTGAGCAATAGACACCGCTTTGCCACCCGTCAGAGGAGCACCCTGCACACGGTCATTAGCGTATTCAATAGCTTGTTGCAAAGCACGTTCGGCCACCGCAATACCCTGCACACCTACGGCGTAACGGGCGGCGTTCATCATGATGAACATGTACTTCAGGCCTTCGTTTTCCTTGCCGACCAGGTAGCCGATGGCACCCTCGCCCACGTCGCCCTTGCCCGAGCCGTACAACAGCACCGCCGTTGGGCTGCCATGAATGCCCAACTTGTGCTCCAGCGAAGCACACCAGACATCGTTACGAGCGCCCAAGGAGCCATCTTCGCCCACCATGAACTTGGGTACGATGAACAGGGAAATACCCTTCACACCGGCGGGTGCATCAGGAGTACGGGCCAGCACCAGATGGACGATATTCTCGGCCATATCGTGCTCACCATATGTGATGAAAATCTTTTGACCGCTGATGCGATAGCTGCCACCGTCTTGAGGCACAGCACGGCTGGCAACCTGGGCCAGATCCGACCCTGCCTGAGGTTCGGTCAGGTTCATGGTGCCTGTCCAACGGCCTTCCATCAATGGAGGCAGAAAACGTGCTTTCTGCTCATCCGAGCCCACCATGGAGACGGCTTCGATCACGCCGTCCGTCAACAGTGGGCACAGGGAAAAAGCCAGGTTGGCGGCATTGATGTTTTCACATGCCACGGCACCGATCAGCTTGGGCAGGCCTTGGCCACCCAGCTCGACTTCGTGCTGCAAGCCCTGCCAACCGGCTTTTGCAAATTCTTCAAAGGCTTTTTTAAAGCCGGGTGTGGTAGTGACCACACCGTCATTCCATTTGGCGCCGTTCTGATCCCCGGCACGGTTCAAAGGTGCTACTTCCTGCTCAACGAAGCGGGCGTTCTCATCAATAATGGCATCGATCAACTCGGCCGAGAAATCCTCAAAGCCAGGCAATTCCAGCACACCAGGTAGATCAGCCAGCTCTTGCAAGGCAAAGCGGATATCTTGGGTGGGTACACGATACGTCATGAACACTCCTACACAGAAACAAAAAGGACCGAAGCCACAATCAGGCCCCTAGGATATATGCACAAAAAAAAGCCTGCTGGAGAACTAACCAGCAGGCCGATTAACGCTTACAGCGCTTTTTCTAAGGCAGGGACAGCTTCAAACAGATCCGCCACCAAACCGTAGTCGGCAACGCCAAAGATAGGCGCCTCAGGATCTTTATTGATAGCCACAATGACCTTGGAGTCTTTCATGCCGGCCAAATGCTGGATGGCACCAGAAATACCCACCGCCACGTACAGCTGAGGAGCCACGATCTTGCCCGTCTGCCCCACTTGCCAGTCGTTCGGTGCATAGCCGGCGTCCACCGCTGCGCGCGATGCGCCAAGTGCAGCACCCAGCTTGTCAGCCAGACCGTCCAGCAACTTGAAGTTTTCAGCACTGCCCATGCCACGGCCACCGGACACCACCACACCGGCGCCGGCCAGTTCAGGGCGGTCGCTTTTGGCCACTTCACGGCTAACAAACGACGAACGGCCCGAATCAGCCACAGCGCTTAGTTCCTCAACGGCAGCGCTACCACCTTCGGCGGCCACGGCGTCAAACGCAGTGGTACGCACGGTAATTACTTTGACGGCATCGCTGGACTGCACCGTTGCCACCGCGTTACCGGCATAAATAGGGCGAGTGAAGGTGTCAGCGGATTCCACGGACAAGATGTCCGACAGTTGGGCAACATCCAGCTTGGCGGCAACACGCGGAGCAATATTCTTGCCCGAGGCGGTGGCAGGGAACAGGATGTGGCTGTAGTTGGAAGCAATAGCCAGCACTTGGGCGGCCACGTTTTCAGCCAACCCTTCAGCCAATGCAGGGCCATCGGCCAACAGCACTTTATTGACGCCCTGGGCTTTGGCAGCCTCTTGGGCAACGCCAGCAGCCTGGTTACCAGCGACCAGAACATGCACATCACCACCGATCTTCTGAGCGGCAGCCAGGGCATTGAGAGTCGCAGCCTTGAGCTGCTGATTGTCGTGCTCGGCAATAACAAGAATAGCCATTTAAATCACCTTCGCTTCGTTCTTCAGTTTCTCGACCAGTGTGGCAACATCGGGCACCATGATGCCGGCGGCACGAGCTGGTGGCTCAGTCACTTTCAGAGTTTTGATACGAGGAGCCACGTCAATGCCCAGCTCTTCTGGAGTCAGGGTTTCCAAGGGCTTTTTCTTGGCCTTCATGATGTTGGGCAGTGTCACGTAACGAGGCTCGTTCAAGCGCAGGTCGGTCGTGATCACAGCGGGCAGGCTCAGTTTCAACGTTTCCAGGCCACCGTCCACTTCACGGGTAACCGACACGCTGTCGCCTGACACTTCGATCTTGCTGGCAAAGGTGGCTTGTGGCCAGTCCAGCAACGCAGCCAGCATCTGGCCGGTCTGGTTAGCATCGTCATCAATAGCCTGTTTGCCCAGGATCACGAGCTGAGGCTGTTCTTTGTCGACCACGGCCTTGATCAGCTTGGCTACGGCCAGGGGCTGCAATTCGGCGTCGGTTTGCACCAGAGTAGCCCGATCAGCACCGATGGCCAGCGCGGTGCGCAAGGTTTCCTGGCTTTGCGCGACACCGCAAGAAATGGCAATCACTTCGGTGGCTGCACCGCTTTCTTTGAGGCGCGTGGCCTCTTCGACAGCGATTTCGTCAAAGGGGTTCATGGACATTTTCACATTGGCAATGTCCACCCCGGTTTGGTCAGATTTCACACGCACCTTGACGTTATAGTCAACTACGCGTTTCACGGGTACTAACACCTTCATGTAATGTTCTCCAGTGCAGTCTTAAATAAAATTGTTCTGTTGAAATAAGGCTTTAGATGAATTCCAAAGCCCGAAGCCACTTGCCTAAAGCCCGGCAAGGGCTTTGATGTGGGCCACTACGCTGCGTCCCAAGGAGGAGGGATCGTAACCCCCTTCCAACATACTGACCAGACGTTGTCCGGCACTAGGCGCACAGGCTTGAACCACCATCGCTGTCAATTCTGCATAATCGGCCTCAACCAGGCTTAACTGTCCCATCTCATCTTCACGGTGAGCATCAAAACCTGCCGAGAAAAAAACCATTTCAGGCGCGAAGGCCTCGATGCGGGGTAAACAAACCTGTCTGAACAGATCGATAATCTGAGCCGATTTGGTGTAGGCCTCAACCGGTATATTTACCATGTTTTGCGCCGCCGGGTCCTGAAAGGAATCAGGAAAAAATGGGGACTG
>JBQEAN010000026.1:11019-31607 GCA_052109075.1 Alcaligenes sp.
TTACCATGTTTTGCGCCGCCGGGTCCTGAAAGGAATCAGGAAAAAATGGGGACTGGAAGAAACTGCACATCAGAACCCGCTCATCATCGGCAAATATCTGCTCGGTTCCATTACCGTGATGCACGTCAAAATCGACGATCAGCACGCGCTTGAGATCATAGCGTTCCATCGCATAGGCTACGGCCACAGCGATATTGTTGAAAAAGCAAAACCCCATCGCCCGAGCCCGCTCGGCATGGTGCCCAGGAGGACGCACCGCACAAAATGCGCCGGTGGCCCCTTCGTTCATGACGCCATCGACCGCATCCAGCCCAGCTCCGGCAGCTGCATAGGCTGCCTCCAAGGTGTGCGGATTCATCAGCGTGTCAGGATCGATATTGAAATATCCCTGACGTGGCAGTTGATCTTTGAGCTGCTGCACGTATGCTGCATCGTGTACCCGCAAGATATCCTCATCCATAGCCAGCCGAGCTTGCCGCTGGGCCAGATAGGATGCCAGACCGCTGGATAGCAGTTGATCGTTTATGGCATCGAGTCGCTGCGGACTTTCCGGATGCCATCGACCCATCTCATGCAAATGGCACGATGGATGGATAAAATATAGTGTCTCCATGAGGATGGATTATGTTCAGACCCACTCGAATTTTGCAAGCAGTACTGATCGCGCTGAGCACTGCCGGCTGCGCCAGCACCACGCCCCAAACCCCGGCCGCAGGCCCCAAACCAAGTAACGACGCGGCTTTACAAGCCTCTTCAAAAAAACCCGCTCTGGTCCAAATCAAATCTCTGGAGGCCCCCGCCTCCATTCAGGCAGGTGAATCCCGCTCCGGGCGGACACAGTTCTTCACATTAAACGGTGAGTTAAACGACGACCTTGCCGCCTATGCCCGTGAAGTCGCTAACACGCGCCAAATTCCATTGACTGTTGTCACCGACATCTTGCAGCAGGCTGAATATAACGAGACCGCCGCCAAACTAATGCGTCCCACCAAAGGACGTATCAAGCGCAGCTGGGTCACGTATAGACAGCGCAACGTTGACCCTGCTCGTATCCAGGGTGGTGTCCAGTTCTGGCAAAGGCACCGCTTGGCCCTGGACCAAATCTCCCAAACCTACGGCGTCCCCCCTTCTATTATTGTGTCAATTCTGGGGGTGGAAACTGTTTACGGCAAAATAATGGGCGACTTCAAGGTACTGGATGCCCTGTTCACCCTAGGCTTCGCCTATCCCGATAACAGCCGCCCCGAACGTGGCCAATTGTTCCGCGATCAACTGGCGGATCTGATCGAACTGCATGACCAAGGGGAACTGGACGCGCGTATTGTTCAGGGCTCGTTTGCAGGCGCGATGGGTATGTCCCAGTTCATGCCGGGCAGCCTGATGCGCTATGCCGTGGATGGTGATGGCGACGGCCATATTGACCTGCGCAACAACCCCACGGATGCCATGGCCTCGATTGCTAACTTCCTGCGCGCGCATGGCTGGGAGCCAGGTCTGCCTGTTTTTGCACCTGCTCAACTGAGCAGCGCCAACAAAGGCATGGTGGATGGTGGCATTTACCCCAAGCTGAACTGGACACAATTGCAGGATGCCGGTGCCAGTGCGAAAGGCCAGAGCCAGAATACCGGCCCTTGGCAGCAGTCTAAATTAGGAGTGGTGAACCTGGTGGACGAGCCACGCAACACGACAGAGTATCGTCTGGGCACACCCAACTTCTTTGCCATTACCCATTACAACCGCAGTTATTTTTACGCCAGCTCGGTTGCCGACCTGGCTTCCGAACTGGCGACACAAATGGGCTATGGCAACCCTAATTAATTAAAGATGCCGGTAGACAGGTACCGGTCGCCACGGTCGCACACAATGAAAACGATCGTGGCATTCTCTACCCGTTGTGCCACACGCATGGCGGCTACCAATGCACCACCGGAAGAAATACCGGCACAGATACCTTCTTCAGCAGCCATGCGGCGCGTCATGATCTCAGCCTCTTGCTGGCCAATCTCTTCAAACATATCCACTTTGGATGGATCGTAAATCTTGGGTAGATAGGCTTCGGGCCATTTACGGATGCCTGCAATCTGCGCGCCTGGCGCTGGCTGGGCACCCACCACAACGATGCCGCTGCTCTGGCTGCGCAGGTAATTACCCACACCCATGATGGTGCCAGTCGTACCCATGGCACTGACAAAGTGAGTGATCTGGCCGTCGGTCTGCTGCCAGATTTCAGGGCCTGTGCTGTGCACGTGTGCAGCCGGGTTATCCATATTGGCAAATTGATCCAACACCTTGCCCTGCCCTTCAGCCTGCATCTTCATCGCCAGATCACGGGCGTATTCCATACCACCTTGATCGGCGGGCGTCAGAATCAGCTTGGCACCGTAGGCTGTCATGGAAGCGCGACGCTCCAGCGACAGATTGTCGGGCATGATCAAAATCATTTTGTAGCCGCGCACGGCCGCAATCATGGCCAGAGCAATACCTGTATTGCCACTGGTGGCTTCGATCAAGGTATCCCCCGGCTTGATATCACCGCGGCGCTCGGCTTCCTGAATCATGGAACTGGCTGCACGGTCCTTGACCGAGCCGGCAGGATTATTACCTTCCAGCTTGGCTAACAAGACATTCCCGCGCGCCTGTCCAAACTCGCCAGGAATACGCTGCAAGCGCACCAGCGGGGTTTGACCAACCGTATCTTCAATTGTGGGATAGTTTTTCATCGATAAATATCTCTTACCTTGTGCAATGCGGCAGCCAGCCGAACTGACTGCCTCTGCTGACCAAACAAACTACTAGCTTAAAGCGAGTCTACGCTCAGAGCTATGGCTTTCTTCTTATATTCGCATCAGCCGTACTGGAAGCGGTCTTAGCCTGGGCTTTGGCTGGCTCCACTTTCAAGCCCGACTGCTCCATCGTAATAATCTTTTTGGTCCCTATGCCTTTGACCCGATCCGCCAGATCCTGCAGCGAATCAAAAGGCCCTCCGCGCTGGCGCTCCTCCAGAATCAACTCGGCGGTGCGGGGGCCAATACCCTTGATCTGCTGTAACTGCTGGACATCCGCCGCATTCAGATCAACTGCTCCCGCTAAACCCAATGGTCCCCACAAACATACCGCAAGCAAAAAACGCAGGGCCGACCCCCACCAGCGTCGCAGACAGTACAAACGACCTGGGGCTATAGACAGAAATTTAAGTGAAATAGACATGATAAAGGCTCCTTGGAAAGAAGCCTTTATGGTGCTGCCAGCAGGATTGGAGCAGCGGTCCAAGGAGAGCGTTTAGCCATGCGTAACAGCCCGCCTGGACTTTATAGCCGTGGCAATTAACGCAGCGCACCTGACTGCAGCAAACGACGCACGTACTCGCCCACGCCAGTCTGCACGTCATTGAACGGCTTGTCATAGCCCGCAGCACGCAACTGCGTCAAATCCGCTTGGGTATGACTTTGATAGCGGCCTTTCAAGTCGTCAGGGAAGGGAATGTATTGCAGAAATTGCTGGGTAACCAGCTCATCCAATTCCAGTGCTGGCAAACCATCGTGCTGGCGCAAGGTATTGACGACAGTCTGAGCCACATCATTGAACGGTTGGGCACGACCTGAACCGCAATTAAATACGCCGGACTGTTTGTCCTGACCCAAGAAATGCAGGTTTACCGAAACGACGTCATCAATAAAGACGAAGTCGCGTTGTTGACCACCATCCACGTACCCATCCCAAGCACCAAACAGCAACACATGGCCGTCGCGACGGTACTGCAACATATTGTGGTAAGCCACCGAGGCCATACGGCCTTTGTGCTGCTCTTGCGGACCATAGACGTTAAAGTAACGCAGGCCAACGACAGGTGCGCGCAGACTGTCCAGATGACGGCGCAAGACCTGATCAAACAAGAACTTGGAGTAGCCATAGACATTCAAGGGAGCTTCGTTGCTCAGGTCTTCGGCATACAGGGGGCCAGCACCGTAAACCGCAGCGGACGACGCGTACAACATGGGGATGCGCTTGGCCTGGCAGTACTCAAAGATTTCCAGGGTGACGCGGTAATTATTGTCCATCATGAACTGGCCATTACGCTCGGTAGTGTCCGAACATGCGCCCTGGTGCAAAACGGCTTCAATATTAGAGAATTCGTCCCGAGCCAGACGTGCACGGAAATCGTCCTTATCCATATAGTCTGCAATTTGGCCATGCACCAGATTGACGAACTTGTCGCCATCACTCAGGTCATCCACCACCAGGATGTCAGTCACACCCTGCTGGTTCAGACCTTTCACCAAATTACTGCCAATAAAGCCAGCACCACCGGTCACTACAATCATGCCAATTCCTTTGCCGTCACAATAGACGTACCCAATTTTCCGACTACGATACCGCCTGCACGGTTCGCCCAGCGCATGGCCTGCAGCCAGTCCAGGCCCGCTGCCCGCATTACCGCCAGCGTTGCCAATACCGTGTCCCCCGCACCGGAGACATCAAAAACCTCTTGTGCCTGAGCATCCACATGCTCACGCCCCTGCTCGGTGAACAAAGTCATGCCTTGCTCGGAACGGGTAATCAGCAAACACTCCAGATCCAACTTACGACGCAAGCTCTGGGCACGTTGCATCAAGTCATCCTCATCCTTCCAAGCGCCTACCGCCTCCTGCATTTCCAGACGATTGGGAGTGAGGATGGTGGCACCTTGGTAACGCTCGTAGGTTTTCCCTTTGGGGTCGACCAAAACAGGAATATTTTTGGCCCGCGCCAATGCGATCAAGCTTTCCACCTGCGCCAAGGCGCCTTTGGCATAGTCTGATAGCACCAGCACCTGATGCTGATCCAGTAAATCACTCATGCTTTGATGCAGCTGATCCAAGGCGCTGCTGGCCGGGCTTTCCTCAAAATCCACACGCAGCAATTGCTGCTGACGGCCCAACACACGCAGCTTGAGCGACGTGGGCATAAGAGGGTCCTGCACCCAATGCGCTTGAACATGATCCTCTTTAGCCAGCTCGCGCACTGTCTTGCCGGCCTCGTCCTGCCCGATCACGCCCAGGAGACTGGCCTGTGCGCCCAGGGCAGCAATATTGCGCGCCACGTTAGCAGCACCGCCCAAACGATCCTCGACACGGCCCATTTTGACTACAGGTACCGGGGCTTCAGGCGAAATGCGCTCCACATCGCCGAACCAGTAGCGGTCCAGCATCACATCCCCAACCACCAGCACCCGGCTGGCGGCAACGGCTTGACTGGGGAACTCCATCATTTCAACTCCTCAAGACGGCGAGGGGCATAGGTTTCCCAGGAATTACAACCGGGACATTGCCAATAAAAATGGCGGGCTTCAAAGCCGCAGGAACTGCAAGAGTAACGATCCAGACGCTGGGTGTGTCTATGGATCAAGGAACGCAACAAGCTTAAATCGGCTCCTGCGATAATCTGGTCCACCCCAACCGTATCAGCCCCCTCTTTGTTCTGTCCTTGATCTTGAAGCTCTACTTCCAGCATCTTGTCCAAGCCCAACAAAGACGGATGGGCACGTAAAGCATCACGCGCAAAAGCCCAGGCCTGCAAATGGCCTTCCTGCTCACGCAGAACGCGAAACAGTACATTAAAAATATCCAGGCTGGGGTGTTGCTGGTAATGGCTGCGCAGCATGGCAACGCCCTCCGCATCCCGGCCCAACTTACGATAACTATCCAGCAACTCGATAGCGTACAAACCCACATAGTCTGGCGCGCTATTCAGGATAGACACCAGATACGCACGTTCCTGCTCGCTTTGCCCTTGCATGCGCGCTACACGTGCACGCAGACTGGCAACTCGAGCTTGCGAGGCGTACATGCCTTGCTGACCGCTACCCAATTTACGAATGGCATTATCGGCCTCGTCCAGCGCTTTGCCTGCGCGATCATAATCGGGTTGTTTACCCTGCAACGCACCTTCGGCCTGCTCGCACTGGTAGTGCACCAGTTGGGGCACCGGCTCATCGACCAAAGCACGCAAGCGACGTACAGCTTCAATAGCGCGCGGCCAATCATGCTCGGACTCATAAATACGGATCAAGGCACGCATGGCCGGGATGGCAAAACGCGTTTCGCGCACCGCCTCGAACGCTGCTTCCGCCCGATCCAGCATGCCGGCTTTCAAGAAGTCCTGGGCAATCTGGAATTGAGCGTTTTCACGATCCGACACCGGCAGGTCAGCGCGCGACAACAGGCTTTGATGCACGCGAATGGCACGTTCCATTTCACCACGGCGACGAAACAGGCTACCCAGCGCAAAGTGCAGCTCGGTGGTTTCCGGGTCCAGCTTGGCGACTTCAACAAAAGCGTCGATCGCGCGATCCGGCTCTTCATTAAGCAGAAAATTTAAGCCCTTGAAGTACGAGTCCGGCAAAGTACGGGTTTCGGACAGCATCTGTCGAAAATCTACCCGCGCCGCCACCCAGCCCAAGCCAAATAAAATAGGTACAAAAACCAACCACCAGGTTTCAAAATCCACTGTTTACTCCAACGGCTTACAAAGGCGCCAAGGGGGCGACGATCTCGGGCGCGACGGCAGCCGTACTCACGGACGACTGTTGTGCTTGTTCCAGCCTGTCTTGCAAGCGGTCCATTTCACGACGCAAACGATTGACCTCGCGACGGCGACGCATGACAGCGCCCACCATCAAAAGCAGCCCCAACACCAAACCTAAAATAAAAGCCGCCAGCATCACGACGATCAGTGGAACGTCTTGAATAATATGCTCGGCAAAAAAGCTGACCTGTACCGGTTCCGTGTTTTTGAGTGCGAACAACAGCACAATCACAAAAACCAGCAGACGCAATACCCAGACTAAATAGCGCATTATTAGGGCTCCAACAGTGTTTTTATAATGTCTGATTGTACGTGCAAGCGGAATTTAGCGCACACGCAAAACAGGCCCTAAAAAGGGCCTGTTAAATCAGTGTGCAAGTAGGTCTTAACCGTGACGGACTCTCGCATTGAGCTGCTCGAAGGCAGACGACTGGTCGTCCGCTTCGATTTGCTCTTGCTCGAGAAAGACAGAATCAACTCGCTCGCGCAATTCTTTACCGGCTTTGAAGTGCGGCACCTGTTTACCAGGCACCATCACTTTCTCTCCCGATTTGGGATTGCGCCCTACCCGCGGCGAGCGGGTAGAGAGCGAAAAACTGCCAAACCCTCGGATTTCGATCCGTTGACCACTGGCCAAAGCCTGGGTCATTGAATCCAAAACCGTTTTCACGGCGAAATCCATATCGCGCAGAGCCAGCTGCGGATAGCGACTGGCCAACAACGCGATCAGCTCAGACTTTGTCACGCTGATTAACCGTCGTCGCGTTGCTGCTGATCCAGCTTGGCACGCAGCAGAGCACCCAGGTTAGTCGTACCGGACGAAGCGCTAGCCTCGGTCAGACGGGCCATGGATTGAGCGGTTTCGGCAGTATCACGTGCCTTGATGGACAGTTGAATCGAACGGGTCTTGCGATCCACGCTCAAGATCATGGTGTCGATTTCCTGACCTTCTTTCAGCGCAGTCGTTGCGTCTTCCACACGGCCCGAGGAGATCTCGGAGGCGCGCAGGTAACCTTCAACGTCCAGCGACAGTGTTACAACAGCACCCTTAGGCTCAACCGACTTCACGACGCCGTTTACCACAGCACCCTTGTCGTAGGTGGCTACGAAGTTGTTGAACGGATCGCCTTCCAGCTGTTTGATGCCCAGAGAAATGCGCTCTTTGTCGGTGTCGATACCCAGAACCACGGCGTCAACTTCGTCGCCCTTCTTGAAGTTGCGAACGGCTTCTTCGCCAGTCTCGGACCAGGACAGGTCGGACAGGTGAACCAGACCGTCGATACCGCCAGGCAGACCAACAAACACGCCAAAGTCGGTGATGGACTTGATGCCACCGCGAACCTTGTCGCCGCGTTTGAAGTTGATGGCGAAATCTTCCCATGGGTTGGCACGGCACTGCTTCATGCCCAAGGAGATACGACGACGATCTTCGTCGATTTCCAGAACCATGACTTCGACTTCTTCACCCAAGGTCACAACCTTGCGTGGGTCAACGTTCTTGTTGGTCCAATCCATTTCGGATACGTGCACCAGGCCTTCGATACCGTCTTCCACTTCAACGAATGCACCGTAGTCGGTCAGGTTGGTAACCTTGCCGAACAAACGGGTGTGTTGTGGGTAGCGACGTGCCAGACCGATCCAAGGATCTTCGCCCAGCTGTTTGACGCCCAGGGAGACACGGCTCTTTTCTTGATCGAACTTGAGAACCTTGGCTTCGATTTCCTGACCCACCTGCAGAACTTCGGATGGGTGACGAACACGGCGCCAGGCCATGTCGGTGATGTGCAGCAGACCGTCGATGCCGCCCAGATCCACGAACGCACCGTAATCGGTGATGTTCTTGACGATACCTTTGACGATAGCGCCTTCGGACAGGGTTTCCAGCAGTTTCTGACGCTCTTCGCCCATGGAGGCTTCCAGCACAGCGCGACGCGACAACACAACGTTGTTACGCTTGCGATCGAGCTTGATAACCTTGAATTCCAGGGTCTTGCCTTCGTATGGCGTGGTGTCTTTGACAGGACGCAGATCAACCAGCGAACCAGGCAAGAAGGCACGGATGCCGTTGGTCATGACAGTCAGACCGCCCTTGACCTTACCGGTGATGGTACCGTTGACCAGCTCGCCGGACTCAAGCGCTTGCTCGAGCGACAACCAGGCCGACAGACGCTTGGCGCGGTCGCGGGACAGGATGGTGTCGCCGTAGCCGTTTTCAAAGGCATCGATTGCCACGGAGACGAAGTCACCCGCTTGAACTTCGAGTTCGCCCTGATCGTTCAGGAACTCTTCCAGGGGGATCAGTGCCTCGGACTTCAGGCCAGCATTGACCAACACGTAGTTGTGGTCAATGCGCAGAACCTCGGCGGAGATAACTTCGCCGCTTTTCAGGTCTTGGTTTTTAATGCTTTCTGCAAACAAATCGGCAAAACTTTCGCCGCCCGTTGCGTCTGTGTGAAGGTTAGTGGACATTAAATCAATCCGTCAGCCAAAATGGCCGTAAAAAACACACCAGGTGAAACCCGGTGGAGTGAACAAAGCCCGACCAGCACGGGATTAGGCTGTCGGGACCGCAATGTCCGACCAAAGGTCGAGCACCTTATTTACAACTTCTTGGATGCTGAGCTGGGAAGAATCCACAATGTGGGCACCCGGCGCAGGCACGAGCGGAGCATGAGTTCGAGAACGATCGCGTTCATCGCGCGCACGCAAGTCCGCCAAAAGACTCGTAAGATTAGCAGAAATACCCTTTTCGCTCAACTGTTTACAGCGCCTTTGAGCGCGCACCTCGGCGTCAGCCAGCAAAAATATCTTTAAAGGCGCGTCCGGGAACACAACCGTGCCCATATCGCGTCCATCTCCCACCAAACCGGGTGCTACACGAAAGTCCCGCTGCCGTTGCAAAAGTGCCTCACGCACCAGTGGCAAAGCGGCAACCTGAGAGGCCAGATTACCCACTTCTTCCTGGCGAATCGCATCACTGACATCTTCGCCATCCATGTAGATGTGGGGGTAATCAAACCGTACATTCAGATTTTGGGCCGCATCCTGAACCTGGGCCTCGTTTTGCACATCCACACCACGACGCAGGCAGGACAGTGCCGTCAGGCGGTACAAGGCCCCGCTATCAAGCGTATGCCAGCCCAAGCGCTGCGCAACCAGGGACGCAATCGTCCCCTTGCCGGATGCGGTGGGACCATCAATGGTAATGACGGGAATGGTGGTCTGCTCTGTCATGCCTGCACCAATTGTTCAAAAACGGAAAAATAGTCGGGGAACGTCTTGCTGACGCAGGCCGGGTCCAGAATTGTGACCGGAACCGGTCCGAAGCTGGCCAAGGAAAAGCACATGGCAATGCGGTGATCATCATAAGTTTCAATGCTGGCCGAACGCCATTGATCGGCGGCAATAGGATGCACCGTCAAGCAATCCGGACCCGACTCCACCGTCGCACCCAGCTTGCGCAATTCAGCTTGCATAGCGTCGATACGGTCGGTTTCTTTGACACGCCAGCTAGCAATATTTCGCAGGGTGCAGGGGCCGTCGGCAAACATGGCCATGGCAGCGGCTGTCATGGCAGCATCTGGAATGTGGTTGAAGTCCAGATCAAAGGCTTTTAACTTCTCGCCCTGAGCCACACACAGACCAGAAACGATTAACTCATTGGCATGACGTTCAATGCGTGCGCCCATGGCTTCGGCCACATCAGCAAACTGGATATCGCCTTGCAGGCTTTCTGTACCCACGCCTTGAATGCGTAGCGGTCCGCCACCCAATGCACCCAGCGCAATAAAGTAGGAAGCTGAAGAGGCATCACCTTCGACCACATAAGTGCCTGGGCTGACATAAGCCGCATCGGCGGGCACAGTAAAACTGCTCCAGCCATCGCGCGCTACCTGCACACCAAAACGCGCCATCATGGCCAGGGTAATTTCGATGTAAGGCTGGGAGATCAGCTCCCCTTCCACGTCGATACGCAAAGGCTGAGCGGTACGGGCCGTCAACAAAGGGGCTGCCATCAGCAAGGCCGTCAGGAACTGGCTGGAGACGGTGCCTTTTACCGAAACGCGACGCTGATCTGCCTGAGCCAACTCTCCAATCGCCAGGGGCGGATAGCCTTCGGTACCCAGATACTGAACATCAGCCCCCAAACTGCGCAAGGCATCGACCAGATCACCGATAGGACGCTCGTGCATACGGGCAATGCCACGTAGATTAAAGCGGCCACCCATCAGGCCCAATGCCGCCGTCAATGAGCGGAACGCCGTGCCCGCATTCCCCAAAAACAAATCAGCATCACGGTGCGCGAAAGGGGCGCCACCGTCGATCACGACCGTACCCTGCCCCAGATCCTGCACCGCCACACCCATTTGCTGCAAAGCCGCCATCATGACGCGGGTGTCATCTGAATGCAGCAGACCTTCCAGGCGCGTTTGCCCCTGAGCCAAGGCTGCCAACAAAAGAGCCCGATTGGAAATGCTTTTGGAGCCGGGCAATTGAAGCTGTCCGCTGGCACGTTTGATAGGGTTCAAAACAAGACTGTCGCTCTGACTCATTGCAAACCACTCCTACTCGCCCAAAAACGGCGCGCCAAGGCAGCGCGCTCTAAAAATTCGTATAAAGCCTGGCCGTCCTGATCCTGCAAGGCTTGTTCAGCCTGATCCAGGGCCTGGCGAACTTCGTGAAGCTGGCTGAGCACTGCTTCGCGATTACTCAGAAAAATATCGCGCCATACTTCCGCGGAACCAGCAGCAATACGGGTGAAGTCCCGAAAGCCGGTCCCCGCCAATGCAAAGCGTTGGTCCGAATTACTGCTGGAGGCCACCTGCCACATAAAGACTGAGGATAAGAAGTGCGGTACATGGCTGACTGACGCCAACACCTCATCATGTGTGGCTGGGTCCATCAACATGACCCGCGCCCCGCAGCACTCCCACATGGCGATCAAACGCTCACGTGCGCTGGCACTGTTTTCTTCCAAGGGGGTCAAAATGACATTGCGGCCCTCATACAAATCTGCACGGGCCGCTTCCGGGCCTACCGTTTCCGCACCCGCAATGGGGTGTCCAGGGACAAATTGGTTGAGGCGCTCGCCCAGCGCATCGCGCGCAACGTCGACCACATCCACTTTGGTACTGCCCGCATCACTGATCAATGTGGCTTCCCGCAAGTGGGGCCGCAATGCTTTCAGTATTGATGCCATCGCTCCGATGGGAGTGGCCAGCACAATCAGATCGGCCTGCTGAGCAGCTTGCTCCAGAGTGGCGATCTCATCGATCAGCCCCAGCTCCTGCGCACGCCGCAGACTTTTCAGCTGCCGGCCTACGCCCAGAACTTTACCCACGGCTCCCGAGCGCTTGAGCGCCAGAGCCAAGGAGCCGCCAATCAAACCGACTCCGACGACCGCCAGCACCGGAACCAAGGGCGGCGGCGCCATAGTTTCTGATGACGCTATCATGATTAATTCCGTTCCCTTTCAGGGCCGTCTAAGCTCAGCGTATTACTTGAAGTTGCGCTGGCAAAACCGGGATATTGATGCAGACTTTACCAGACCAAAAGCGACGGCAAGGAGCAAAGCCTCAGTCCTGCACAGGCGTCTGCCTTAAGCAACCCAGCCTATGCAAGCATGTCCTGAACAAACAGGTCCTAAACAGGCAATAAGGCCTTGAGGGGGAAAGTCCCAAACTTCCCCCACCCAAGCCTTGCTTGTCTCTGATGCCTAGAAGTCGTTGACCGGGTAAGAACCCAGGATTTTGAAAAAGGCGACTTGTTTCTTTAACTCGGTCAAAGCAGCAGCCATAGCAGGTTCGTCACGATGACCGACCAGATCAACGTAGAAGTAGTATTCCCACTGCCCGGTACGAGCGGGACGAGACTCCAGACGAGTCATGGAAACGCCATGTACAGCTAAGGGAGACAACATGTCATAAACCGCACCCGCCCGATTGGGTACGGCCAGAATGATGCTGGTTTTGTCATTGCCGCTAGGCATTGCTTCGATATTACCGATAGCCAGAAAACGGGTGCGGTTATGCGGATCGTCCTGAATACCCGCTTCCACCACGCCCAGATTCCAGGCGGCCACGGCCGTGTTACCGGCAATCGCGGCCACGGTGGGATCAGAAGCCGCAATGCGAGCGGCTTCTGCATTGCTGGAAGCCGCTTCACGCAAAAGCTGTGGATAATGCTTTTGCAGCCAGTTCTGACACTGCGCCAAGGCCTGAGGGTGAGCCATCACGCGGGTCACGCCTTCCATGCCGCCAGTCTGTGTCAGCAGATTGTGGTGCACACGGATCGAGCGCTCGCCCAAGACACGCAACGGCGAGTTCAGCAGCAAATCCAGTGTGCGGTTCACCGCTCCTTCCGTCGAGTTTTCAACAGGCACGATACCTACCTCAGCCTGACCGACCTCGACACTGCGGAACACCTCGTCAAAGGAATCGCATTGCAGCCCATCCAGAGCATGGCCGAAATGCTCATAAGCAGCCTGCTCCGAGAAAGACCCTTGCGGCCCCAGATAGGCGACCCGCAAGACGCTTTCCAGCCCACGACAGGCAGAAATAATCTGCCCCCACACAGCTTCAACAGCAGCTGGCGTAAACGGGCCCACATTTTCAGACTGCAAGCGACGCACAATACGTGCCTCGCGCTCGGGCTTGAGGATAACTTCCTCGGTATTGAAGTCCTGCTTGATCTTGCCCACTTCCAAAGCGGCACGAGCACGCTCGTTAAGCAGCTCCAGGATCTGGCGATCCAGTTCATCAATACGATTGCGCCATGGGAGCAAGCGCTCAGTTAAGGTATTAGCCATTCCGTCGTTCAAAATCAGTCATGAAATCGATAAGTGCCTGCACACCCTCCAGCGGCATGGCGTTATAGATCGAGGCTCGCATACCGCCTACGCTCTTGTGCCCTTTCAATGAGGTCAAGCCAGCTGCGGCAGCCTGTTCCAAGAACAAGGCATCCAGAGACTGATCGTGCAACAAGAAAGGCACGTTCATACGTGAGCGATACAAGGGATGCACCGTGTTGGTGTAAAACGCCGAGGCATCCAGGTAACCGTACAAAGCCTGGGCCTTGGCCGCATTAAGCGCTTGCATTGCCGGCACACCACCCTGACGCTCCAACCACTTGAACATCAGGCCAGCCATGTAAATCGAGTAGGTCGGCGGCGTGTTGAACATGGACTGCTGCTTTTCGATGTTGGCGTAGTTGAACGCCGACGGGCAGACATCCATGGCATGGCCGAGCAGGTCCTTGCGGATCATCATCAGGGCAATGCCGGACATGCCGGCATTTTTCTGCGCCCCGGCGTACGCCACAGACACACGCGAGAAATCAATCGGGCAAGACAAGATGTTGGAGGACACATCTGCGACAACCGGCACATCCAGTTGGGGGATGTCATTGAACTCCACCCCACCAATGGTTTCATTGGTGCAAACATGCAGGTAAGCCGCATCCGAGCGCAGCTCCCACTGGGACGGCTCTGGAAACCAGGACCAGGGTGCCCACTCTTTGCCCTGATCCCGCCAGGCCTGCCCACTGCTACCGGCTATGCGGACATCGCCGTAGCGCTGGGCTTCCTCGTAGGACTTCACCGACCAGCTGCCCGACAGCACATAGTCGGCTTTGCCGCTGCCATTACGCTGAATCAGGTTCAAGGGCAGCAGGCCGTTCTGGCCCTGCGCCCCGCCCTGCAGAAACAGTACGGCAAAGTCATCCGGTACGGACAACAAAGTACGTAAATCTGCTTCTGTTTCATCGCGCACGCCCATGTAGTCCTTGCTACGGTGGCTCATTTCCATGATGGACATGCCGGTGCCATGCCAATCGGTCATTTCACCCGCAGCTTGCTCCAGCACTTCCAACGGCAGCATCGAGGGGCCTGCCGAAAAATTCCATACGCGCATTACTCGTTTTCCTCGCTGGGTGGTTCCGCCTGGTCTTGGGCAGAATCAGCTTGATTATCCTGCTCAAGGCTGTCGGACTCCGGTGCCTCTTCGCCAGCCAGCTCGGCATCCACCTCGTCATCAGTTTCAACGACGCGGTACACACCAGAGAGTTCACTGCCGTCATCCACACTGATCAGGGTGACGCCTTGTGTAGCACGGCCCATTTCGCGGATTTCGGATACGCGAGTACGCACCAGCACACCGGCATTGGTAATCAACATGATCTCGTCAGTTTCGCGTACCAGCACAGCGCCCACAACCTTGCCGTTACGGGTAGAGGTCTGGATGGCGATCATGCCCTTGGTACCACGGCCATGACGGGTGTATTCACCAATTGGGGTGCGCTTGCCAAACCCGTTCTCGGTTGCCGTCAGCACCGATTGCGTTTCATCTTCAGCAACCAGCAAAGCAATAACAGACTGACCATCTTCCAGCGTCATGCCACGCACACCACGGGCGGCACGGCCCATAGGACGTACATCGCCTTCATCAAAGCGCACGGCCTTACCAGCATCAGAGAACAGCATGACGTCGTGTACGCCGTCTGTCAGCTGAGCACCGATCAGGTAGTCGCCCTCGTCCAGGCCAACGGCAATAATGCCGGCCTTGCGGGGGTTGGAGAAGTCGGACAGCGGGGTCTTTTTGACCGTACCGCGCGTGGTCGCCATGAACACGAACTGCTCTTCGCTAAATTCCTTGACGGACAACACCACGTTGATCTTTTCGCCATCTTCCAGAGGGAACATATTGACGATAGGACGGCCACGCGAGTTGCGCGAACCTTGTGGCACTTCCCAAACCTTGAGCCAGTACACACGGCCACGGTTGGAGAAGCACAGCAGATAGTCATGCGTATTGGCGATAAACAGCTTGTCGATCCAGTCGTCCTCTTTCATGGCGGTGGCTTGTTTGCCACGACCGCCACGACGCTGAGCACGGTACTCAGACAAAGGCTGACTCTTGATATAGCCGGTATGCGAGAGGGTCACCACCATATCCATGGGGGTGATCAAATCTTCGGTGTCCAGCTCGGTCGCGTTGTGCTCAATTTGAGAGCGGCGCAAATCCTTGCCGGTGGCCGAGAACTCGTCACGCACGGCGATCAACTCATCGCTGATGATGGCCGACACACGAGCGGGGCTGGACAAGATATCGAGCAAATCAGCGATCTTGTCCATGATCTCGCGGTACTCATTAACAATCTTGTCCTGCTCCAGACCTGTCAAGCGCTGCAAGCGCATATTCAGGATTTCCTGAGCCTGGACTTCGCTCAAGCGGTACAGGCCTTCAGGGCCCATGCCGAACTCATTGCCCAGATCGTCGGGACGATAGGCCTGACGACCGCCCACAATGGCGCTGGTGTCGGCACGCGCCAACATTTCACGCACCAAACCGGAATCCCAGGAACGAGCCATCAGTTCGACACGAGCGACGGGTGGTGTAGGTGCAGCCTTGATGATTTCGATGAAGTCATCAATGTTGGCCAGTGCCACCGCCAAGCCTTCCAGCACATGACCGCGCTCACGCGCTTTGCGCAGCTGGAACACGGTACGACGCGTGACCACTTCGCGACGGTGGCTCAGGAAGTAATCCACCAGCTGTTTCAAGTTGAGCAGACGGGGTTGGCCATCGACCAACGCCACCATGTTCATCCCGAAGGTTTCTTGCAGCTGCGTGTTCTTGTAGAGGTTGTTCAGCACGACCTCAGGTACTTCACCACGCTTGAGCTCGATCACCAAACGCATGCCGTCCTTGTCGGACTCATCGCGAATATCGGAGATACCCTCGACGCGCTTTTCGTTGACCAGCTCGGCAATACGTTCTTGCAGGGACTTTTTATTGACCTGGTAAGGGATAGCATCGACCACGATGGCCTGACGATTACCCTTTTCCATGTCTTCAAAGTGCGTGCTGGCGCGCATGATGACGCGACCACGGCCCGTGCGATAGCCCTCGCGCACACCGGACATGCCATAAATAATGGCGCCGGTCGGGAAGTCAGGGGCCGGGATGTATTCGATCAGCTCATCAATCGTGCAGTCAGGGTGGCTCAGGTAATACAGACAGCCATTGACCACTTCAGCCAGGTTATGCGGCGGAATGTTGGTCGCCATACCCACGGCAATACCCGAGCTGCCGTTAACCAACAGGTTAGGCAGGCGCGAAGGCAAGAGGGCCGGTTCTTTTTCGCTGCCGTCGTAGTTAGGCACGAAGTCCACGGTTTCCTGGTCGATATCGGCCAGCAGTTCGTGGGCGATCTTGGCCAGACGGATTTCGGTATAACGCATGGCAGCGGCGTTATCCCCGTCGATGGAACCAAAGTTACCTTGTCCGTCGACCAGGGTGTAGCGCATGGAAAAATCCTGCGCCAACCGCACGATCGTGTCATAGACGGCAGAGTCACCATGAGGGTGATACTTACCGATCACATCACCGACGATACGAGCCGACTTCTTATAGGCACGATTCCAGTCGTTATTGAGTTCATGCATGGCGAACAAGACACGGCGATGCACGGGCTTCAAACCATCTCGCACGTCGGGAAGTGCACGGCCCACAATCACGCTCATGGCGTAATCGAGGTAGCTGCGGCGCATCTCCTCTTCAAGCGAAACGGGAAGCGTCTCCTTGGCAAAGGAATCCATAGGTCAATTCTTTATAGATATGGGTTAAGCAGTAAGCCAGCCGTAAACGGACAAGGGGAAATTCTAGCACTTTCACATAGAGGGACGCAGCGTAGCGCAGCGACAAGGGGGGCGATGTGCAATCCAAACCGCAGATTCGTCAAAAATCCTTCACCTGCTAATCATGTTGCTCATTGTTCAACAGGACAGCCCCACTCGCCTCCTGTTGCCTAAAACCAACAATAACAGGAAAGAACAAGGCTAATTCCACGCATCTTCACGAATCGTTCCCCGTCCCCCTCACGCATGTGGCCGAAATGTCTTAAGATTCGACCTAACACGCATGAAACCCAGCGCAAGCAAGTCTTTATTCTGTTTAAAGGATTGCTATACTGGTTCCGTTAATCAGCGGCAGGGGTTCGCTGCGGTCACTTAACAGCATCAGCTCAACGAGGAGAAATATGAACAAACCCTCCAAAATCGCACTTGTACTCGCCATTGCCGCTGCATCGGCCACCGGTGCAGTTTCCGCACAAGAGTCCGGCGAAGTTAACAACTGGCAAAATCCGTTCGGCGACGTTTGGAAAAACGGCACCAACGAACTGTGCTGGCGTAACAACTTCTGGACACCTGCTACAGGTATTCCAGGTTGTGACGGTGTGCCCGTTGCCCAAGCCCCCGAAGCTCCTGTCGTCGCTCCTACTGTCACTAAAGTGACTTTGAACGCTGACACGTTCTTCGACTTCGACAAAGCCACCATCAAGCCAGAAGGCCGCCAGGTTCTGGATCAAGTAGCTGACACTGTTCAGTCTATCGATCTGGAAACTCTGATTGCTACCGGTCACACAGACTCGATCGGCGCTGAAGCCTACAACCAGAAGCTGTCCGAGCGTCGCGCCAATGCTGTTAAAGCATACTTGGTCAACAAGGGCGTATCCGCTGACCGTATCTACACCGAAGGCAAGGGCGAAGCCAACCCCGTGGCGTCCAACAAGACCCGCGAAGGCCGTGCTCAAAACCGTCGCGTAGAAATCGAAATCGTGGGCAACCGCAAGTAATTCTTGCTGCATCACGTATTTCTGTAGCTAAGGCTACAATTAAGGCTCCGCTTTTGCGGGGCCTTAATTTTTTTGGATGAGCCATGACCGCTTCCACCGTCACTAATGTCAATGTTGATCCTGCAGAGATCGATAAATTCAGTGCGCTGGCTTCCCGCTGGTGGGACCCAGACAGTGAATTCAAGCCGCTGCACGCCATCAATCCCCTGCGTCTGGACTGGATTTTGTCCTACACCGGTTCCCTGGCGGGTAAACAGGTGCTTGATGTCGGTTGTGGTGGCGGGATTTTGTCAGAAAGCCTGGCTCAGTCCGGTGCTGATGTTACCGGCATTGATCTGGCCGAGCGCTCCTTGAAAATCGCCCGTTTGCACAGCCTGGAATCGGGTGTACCGGTCAAATACGAGATGGTCAGCGCCGAAGACATGGCCGACCAGCACCCTGGGCGCTTTGATGTGGTCACCTGCATGGAAATGCTGGAACACGTTCCCGATCCAGGTTCCATCATTCAAGCCTGCTCCAAATTGGTCAAACCCGGTGGCTGGGTCTTTTTCTCGACCCTGAACCGCAACCCCAAATCCTTTCTGTTTGCTATTGTGGGCGCCGAGTATGTTTTGGGTTTGATGCCCAAAGGCACACACAGCTATGAAGGTTTCATCAAGCCCAGCGAGCTGATTTCCTCGGCACGTCGCAGCGGTCTGGATGCTCTGGCCTTGAAGGGTCTGGAGTACAACCCGATTACCAAACACTATCGCCTGTCGGGCGACACCTCCGTCAACTACCTGCTGGCCAGCCGTCGCCAAAGCTAAGCCCCATGAATAAACTGGTTCTCTTTGATTTTGACGGCACCCTGGCCGACTCTGCCCCCGATCTGGCTGCCACCGCCAACCGCATGCGCCAAGCGCGTGGCTTGCCCGACTTGCCTTACGAAGACCTGCGCCCCTACGCCTCCCATGGCGCACGAGGCCTGATCAAGGTAGCGCTGGATATCCATACTGACCACCCTGAATATGCACAGCTGCGTGCACACTTTCTGCAGGACTACCACGACCACATGACAGAGCTGACTTATCTGTTCGATGGCGTGGCTCCCCTGCTCAAGCAATTAGAGCAAGCAGGCTACACCTGGGGGATCGTCACCAATAAGCTGGAGTATCTGGCGCTGCCCCTGATCCGTCATCTGGGTCTGGAAGCGGGCTGCGCAGTCACCGTAGGCGGCGATACCACCCAGCACACCAAGCCTCATCCAGAGCCCTTGCTCTATGCCGCCAAGCAAGCAGGCTTCGCTCCTGAAGACTGCTTGTACGTAGGCGACGACCTGCGTGATATTCAGGCTGGGCAGGCAGCTGGCATGGCCACCATGATTGCTGCCTATGGCTACTGTGCGGACGACGACAGTATCGGCACCTGGCAGGCCGACCTGACGGTTCACCACGCTGGCGATATCTGGGAAGGTGTTCAGCGTTGGGCTAACAACCAGCTTTCCCACCCTTCTCCGTTAGCCTGCCAGGCCAGTCTAAGGCAGTAGCTCCGACAGGCGCTGCTGCATCCAGATCGCTGCAGGTGGCAAGGCCTGCCCCTGCCGCCACAACATCCGCACAGGTAAAGGCGGCAGCACCATCTCCTGACAATGCAGCTGAGCCAGCTTATTGCGCAGATTTTCATACTCGGCAATATTCAGCGGCAAAATCGCCCAACCCAGACTATCAGCCACCATATCGGCAATGACATAAAAGCTGTCTGAACGCCAAACGCTGGGGCTGACGACCGTCTGCTCCATGCCTTCGATATGAATCAATAGTTGCCGATGTGCAGTCAGTTCTTTACGGCTGACTTGATGTTGGCTGGCCAACTGGTGCGTACGCGCAACACAAATCGCCTGCGGGACCGCACCGATATAGCTTTGTGCAAGAGACGTGGCATCGGCACCCCGATCAAACTGAAAAGCGACATCCGAGCGGCCATCACTGACGTAATCCATGACCTCTGACGCCGTTCCATTCCAGATGGTCAGCTCCAACGCAGGCCAGCGGACCGCCAGCTCCTTTAGCAGCAAACGCAAAGGCTCTTGAGGCAAGGCTTCATCCAGGCTGATTTCCAGGCGTGCCGACTGCCCCTGCGACAAGTCCATTGCCCGGCGATGCAACACCTCCACCTGACGCAGCAACGCCTTGGCCTCCAGCAGCATAATCTCCCCTGGCACAGTCAGGCTCAGGGTGCGCCGCGAACGATCAAACAACTCCAGATTCAGATCGGCCTCCAGCAAGGAGATCGAGGTGCTAACGGCAGACTGCACTTTGCCCAACTCTTTAGCAGCCTGAGTCATGGAGCCGGTGTCCACCACGGCCACGAAATGTCGAATACGCTCTAAAGTCAGTTCCATCCATCTATTT
>JBQEAN010000026.1:31707-41790 GCA_052109075.1 Alcaligenes sp.
CACCACGGCCACGAAATGTCGAATACGCTCTAAAGTCAGTTCCATCCATCTATTTTATAGATGCTAATTAACTTTGTCTGTTGATATTATTGATAGATCATTAGGGGTTTCCCACCCTTCTGTACTTATATGCTGCACAGCTCGATTACCCATCAAGCGCAAATCGCTCCTTTGTCTCCAAGCCGTCGCTGGTCGATCCTGGCGATTGTCTCGGTTGCTTTATTACTCATTGTGGTGGATATGACGGTGCTCTACACCGCTCTGCCACGCCTGACTCACGACCTGCAGGCATCGGCCTCGGACAAGCTCTGGATTATCAATAGCTACGCCTTAGTTGTCTCCGGATTGCTGCTGGGCATGGGCACACTGGGTGACCGCCTGGGTCACAAGCGCCTGTTCCTCTCCGGCCTGGCCTTCTTTGGTGTGGCTTCAATAGCTGCGGCCTATTCCCCAAACCCGACCGCGCTGATTTTGGCCCGTGCTTTCCTGGGTATCGCAGCAGCCATGATGATGCCTGCGACCTTGTCGCTGATTCGCATCACTTTCCTTGACGAACGTGAGCGCGCCGTCGCCTTTGGCGTCTGGGCCTCCATCGCATCTGGTGGTGCCGCGTTCGGCCCCGTAGTGGGTGGCTTCTTGCTGGAACATTTCTGGTGGGGCTCGGTCTTTCTGATCAACGTCCCTATCGTATTGATTGCTTTGCCATTGGGCTGGTTGTTAGTGCCCCGCTCTACGCCAGACGCATCCCGCCCCTGGGACCTTAAGGGCTCCTTGCTGATTATGGTGGGTCTGGTAGCCAGCACCCTGGCCATCAAGGAAATGGGCAAGCTGCACACCAACTGGGGGCTGACCGCCGCTGCGCTGATCACCGGCATCGTTTTTTTAAGCTGGTTTGTACGGCAGCAAAACCGTAGTCGCTTTCCCTTGCTGGACTTCGCCTTGTTTCGGGATACCACCCTCAGCACCGCCGTCCTGTCCGCGCTGACCGCGTCGGCAGCCCTGATCGGGATGGAACTAGTCTTTAGCCAACGCCTGCAACTGGTCTTGGGTTTTTCGCCACTGGAAGCGGGTCTGGCGATTATTCCTTTGCCTTTGGCTGCTTTCCTGGCAGGTCCATTGGCCGGCCGGCTGCTGATGGTCATTGGCAGCAAGCACTTGCTGGTTGGTTCTTTAAGCTTGGCAGGTGCAGGAATGGCCGCGTACCTCTTGTGGCATAACAGCGCACAAGCACTGCAAATCACCGGGCTGGTGATGTTGGGCCTGGGAATTGGCGCTGCCATGACGGCTGCATCCAGCACCATCATGCAAAGTGCCCCACCCTCGCGGGCCGGTATGGCGGCCTCCGTAGAGGAAATGTCTTACGAGCTGGGAGGAGCCTTGGGCGTCACCATCATGGGTAGCCTGCTGTCTTTCGTGTACAGCGCCAGCCTGATTTTGCCTGACTCCTTAAGCGGCCAGGCACTGGCCTACGACAGCCTGGATCAAGCCTTGTTAATGGCAGAAACCATGCCACAAGAACTGGCGATGAACTTAAGCGAACTGGCCCGAAACTCTTTCGACAAGGGCTATGTGGCTGTACTGGCCAGTTGTACGGCCATATTGCTGATGGCCGCTTTGGCAGTCTGGTATTTCCAGCGTAAGCCAGCCCATCAAAACGCCGTCTAATCCTGCTTTAACAAAGCCAACTTACCGGTCTGGGTAGCCCAGTACTCATGATCCGGTAAGGGAGCTTTCTGGCGACTGATACGTGTCCAACCCGTTGTGTCACTCAGGGTCCTATTCAGCTCCAGATACACCTGCTGCTCCGGCGTCACATCCTGATCACTGACAATGGCGCCCACTGGGCATTCAGCCACGCAGATAGAGCAGTCAATACATTCATCGGGGTGAATGACCAGGAAATTGGGCCCTTCAAAAAAACAGTCCATCGGGCACACCGTCACGCAATCCGTGTACTTGCACTGGATGCAGGCTTCTGTCACTACATAGGTCATGAAACAGGTACTTCAGCAGATAAAGACGGGACATAGCATAACAGCTACACATGCAAGCCATATGTCCGCTGTCAGCTATATCCCGTCCCTATCGCCTACGTTCAGATAAATCTAAAGCGGCTCACGCCTTGACCTGACTTAAATCCCGGGGGACTGCACCGGCAAGAATTGAAACGGCTTGGAAGGTTTGAACTGCTCCAGCACCTCACCCATGTAAACCGTACTTTGCTCAGGCCCCAGATCCAGCTTCATGACCTTGCCGGTTTCTGCCGAGAAATCGACTTTGGTCATATCCACCCAGAAAGCACCGGGTGACAAGACCGAATCAAAGTAATACAAGCTACGCTGGTGATCGAACACCGTTCTCCAGCGGGTCGAGGAGTTGTTAGGTTGATCAGGGACCGTCATGCCATACGGTGTGGACACATTACGCATCACACTCAGTACGCTGGCCACGGCCTTGTCATCACTGAGATTGCGCGGCACGGCATCAATATAGAAAGAAGCACGGGCAAAACGATCTGCTGCCCGGCTAGTGCCTGGCAACATATTCAATCCGCCCACTTCCTGCCAGTAATCCTTGATGGCCAACTGCTGATCAAAGGTGGGCGAGTTGGTCATTACCTGATACTTGCGACTATGGTGGATGTGCTGCTTGCCATCGATATATTCAATAATGGCACTGTCCCCGGAGGAGTCCGACATAGACAAGTGCAAGGTAGCCAAACGTTCTTCGTTGGGTACTTTATCGCTCAACACCACAAAGGGATTCTTTTCCAGGACATCAACCGCCTCGGCTACCGTAGCAAAATTGTCTAGGACGTACTGCCCCCACAAAGACATGCTCAGGGTCTTGTCGCCTTTGCTGGGCGTGGGGTATTCCGACTCCACCAGCCAAAGCAGGTTAACGTTCAGGCCTTTTTCGTTCGCGCCGTCTGTAGAGGCCAGGTCATAGCCCGAGGCAATGACGCTGCCATATTTTGAAGTCCATTCGATCGAAGACGGGCCGGCCGCGCCATTGCGTTTTTCACCGCGGGGAAAAATCCAGAGATTGGTTCCCACATCTAGTTTCCAGTCCATGGAACGGCCGGTAATTACCTGACCGTTATCACCCAGAAACACAGCTCGGGTACATGCCTGAGAGGCCGCAGGCACTAAAACCAGCCCAACAGCACACGCCAGCAAAGTACGGCGACATTTTTTCAGCAACATCTTTCTCTCCAGAAACGGCTAGCCGCACAATTAATCAAACAAGAAACCGACTGCTTGCACAGTCATAACATTGGACAGAGACGTAACAAAAACAGGATTAACTCAGCCAGTCAAGCGAGCAGAAAAATTAGGGGGGAGGCCTACAGAATAGGGTAAACAACATCTTTTTTTGATAATAAAAAATGGGACCACTCATGATTGGCCACATTATTTTTTTCTTGTGGAGTGCTTGCCAATGACTGTTCCATATTCCAACGCTCTTGTTATTTCGCTGCTTAAGCGACCAACCAAAGGTTCGGATAATATCGTAAGTACCAGCTATTTTTCCAATAAGTACTGAACATTGTCGCCACAAAAACCGTATAAGAACCAAGAGCGCAATCACTGATTTCTATGGCATTCAATTTAAAGGTTGAGCAACATACCACTAAGCAAAAAGCTCAAAAAAAACGGAAAGCCTTTGCTCCTATCAAAAAACGGCCCTTTGCAGGCCGTTTTTTCACACATCACTAAAACTCCAGGCGCTTAAAAAATCCCGGCAAGCGTGCGTAGCTATTCATTAACTGTTCAATCAGGTAAGTGCTATCACGGGTTTCCAGGGCCAACAAGTTTTCCCGATAGTCCTCCTCTGCCAAACCGACCGCACTACGTTCCGGATCAACACGTGCACCAGCCAAAAGCTCGGATAGTTTAGGGTCCTGCAAAGCCTCCAGGACCGCTCGCAGTGCCAGTTCCTCGTCCGTAAAACCGACTTGTCCTTCACGATCAGCTTGTAACGCTGCTTGCACTCGAGGCAACAAATTATCAATATCTTGCTTGCTAAGGTAAAACACATGCATGACACGTTCTCCATAAGTTGGTGATCGTCAGGTCCAGCATACCGAAAGAAATAAGGCTGACGCTAGCACGCTGTCATTTAAAGAATCAAAAAGGGCTTGGAAAATAATGTCTAAATTCATCCATTGCCGCTGGCTACTGCTGGGGCTTTTGCCGCTGGTCACCCTAGCCCATGCCCAAATGAATGCTCACCCCCCCGCACTCCTGCCTGACACTGACGCCTGGACTTCCCCACCCTACGCCTTACAAGTCACCCCCTATGCCTGGATCACCGGCTTATCCGGCGAATCCTCCCCTTTCAAACGCGCCCCCACACTGGATATCGAAAAATCCTTCTCAGATGTATTTCACAATCTGCGAGCCGCTGCCTTTATCAATACCTGGGCGCGCCGTGACCGCTATGTACTCAATAGCGACCTGCTCTACGTCAATACGCGTGAAAGTGAAGTGGTGGGCGGCTTGCCCTTGGTGGGGGCGGCAGAAGGCACCGTGGACACCCGCCTGTTTATGGCGAGCTTGCAAGGCGGCTACCGCGTCTACGACTCTGAGCAAGCTAGCGTGGATGCCTTGGCCGGGTTCTCATTTTGGGATATCCGTACCCGCGCTCACCTGACAACGGCAGGCCGAACCAAGCATCATCAGGAAAGTTTCAGCTGGGTCGACCCGACAATTGGGCTCCGTGCTTTTTATCGCTTCAACCCTGAATTGTCCACGCAGGCCCAAGTCCATCTGGGGGGTTTTGATGTGGGCTCGCGCATAAGCTATCAAGCCACGCTGACCCTGAACTACGACCTGTCAGAGAATTTCTCTGTAGCCGCCGGGTACAAGATGTTAAATGTGAACTATCGCCGCTCCGGCCATATTTTTGACACGCGCATGTCTGGCCCTGTCATCGGTCTGACCTGGCGCTATTAATTTATAGAACAGGGGCGGCCTAAGCCGCCCCTGCTGTCACATCAAGCCGTGCCATCAACCTGGTGACGGCGCTCCCAGAAACGCGACGCTACTTTACTCAATAAATCGTCGCCTGTCTTGATAGCGAACACCCCTTTGTCCGCTGACACCCCGGCACGATCCAGCAAAGGCTTGGCACCGCCATCGTAACCAATTGCTTTTAAATGCCCATAAGCATCAGCCACAAAATCCACTGCCGCCTTATTGGTACAGAGCTTCAAGGCTTGCTCCTGATCAAGCAACAAAGCCACCGCATCAAACAGAACAGAAGGTGCTCCTGAGATCTTCTCATCAGCTGCCAGATGCGAACCATTGGACAACGTGACACCGCCAACCTGTGGCGCAATCAACTTGACGGCCACCCCAGCCTCTTGAGCCCCAGCCAACAGCAGGTCCAGCAGACCCTTGTCCGCGCCATCGGTGACGAGAATTCCCAGCATGCGACCGGCAATCGGAGGCTGTTGAGCCAAAATGGACAACGCCTTGGAGGGTGGCATATCGATAGGCTTGCTGGCCGGTTTGGCCGCCGGCGGCAAGTCCAGCCCCAGACCTTGTGCAGCCCGTTTAGCCAAGTCTTCGTCAATAACACGCATATGCGAGAGCACACGCAGGCGTACGTGATTAAGCTGCACCTTCGATAGTTCAAAGACCAAACCAGCAATCACGTGCTCTTGCTCCACTTCAGACTGAGAGCGGTAAAACAAGCGAGCCTGACTGTAATGATCTGCGAAAGACTCAGCCCGCACACGCAGCTTGGCACCATCCTCTACGGTACTGGGAAAAGTCCGAAAACCACTAGGCTGTGCACGGGGGCCTGACAACTCTCCCACCTCATCCAGGCTATTGGGCTCGTACGTTGCCCGCCCCTTGGGAACCTGCGTTTGCATCATGCCATCGCGTTGCATATTGCTGAATGGACAGCGCGGCGCATTAACCGGGATCTGATGAAAGTTGACCGTTCCCAGACGAGACTTCTGTGTGTCCAGATAGGAGAACAGGCGCCCTTGCAACAAGGGGTCGTCTGTAAAATCAATGCCGGGAATAATGTTGGATGGCAGAAACGCGACCTGCTCAGTCTCGGCAAAAAAGTTGTCTGGATAACGATCCAGCACCATGCGACCCACGATCTTGACCGGCAGGCTTTCCTCGGGAATCAGCTTGGTGGCGTCCAACACATCGTAGTCCTGCTTATCGGCCCATTTCTGATCAAAGACCTGCACGCCCAGTTCCCACTCCGGAAACGATCCGCTTTTGATAGCCTCATACAAATCACGTCGCAAATAGTCTGAGTCGGCACCCGAGATCTTGACTGCCTCATCCCACAAGGTGGATTGCAAGCCTTGTTTAGGCTTCCAGTGAAACTTCACAAAATGCGATTTACCTTCCTCATTCACAAAGCGGAAGGTGTGTACCCCAAAGCCCTGCATCATGCGAAAAGAGCGGGGTAAGGCACGGTCAGACATCAACCACATGACCGTGTGCAAGGACTCCGGCATCAAGGACACAAAATCCCAAAAGGTGTCATGGGCTGAGGCCGCCTGAGGAAAACCTCGATCCGCCTCGGGTTTGACCGCATGAATCAGGTCCGGAAATTTGATGGCATCCTGGATAAAGAAAACGGGCATATTGTTGCCCACCAGATCCCAGTTGCCTTGCTCTGTATAAAACTTGACGGCAAAGCCGCGTACGTCACGCGGGGTGTCCTTGGAACCTTTTGAACCCGCCACCGTTGAGAAACGACAGAACACCGGCACGCGGTGGCCCTCTTGTTGAAACACTACCGCCTGGGTCAGCTCCGGAATGGCTTGCGTACATTCAAAGTAACCATGTGCCCCCGTGCCACGCGCATGAACAATACGCTCCGGGATACGTTCATGGTCAAAATGGAAGATTTTCTCGCGCAGCACAAAATCTTCCAGCAAGGTAGGGCCACGCGCCCCCAGCCGCAGCGAATTCTGATTATCTGAAATTGGCACGCCATGATTGGTGGTTATGCCGCTAGGCCCAGACTGGTGCAACTCACCACCCTGGCCCAAGGAGTCCTGATGTGATGCAGTCGCGGATTTCTTCGTCACCATATATCCTCCAAACGAATCAAATACCACAAACCCCACTCCAGGGGTTTGACTCATCCAGTGATACACAGGGGTGTGATGTCAGGCGCAAGACTCTCGGTGTACAAACCCCGGACACGCCAGCAGCAGCGGCTAGCGCCCCAGGATCTACTGCCTGACTCAAAGATAGGCGAGAGTCTGCCAACACCCTGCGCACCTAACTGGCTCTCTGCCTTAACGCTTGAGCGCCTGACGCACACGATCTTTGGACTTACCCACCTTACGCTCTAAAGAGCCCAAGGTCTTGTCCACTTTGCCATCCAGTTCCAAGGATGAGTCCCCCGTCATCTTGCCAACTTTCTCTTTAATGGCTCCTTTGACCTCGCGGGCACCACCTTTAACGCGATCCTTATCCATGGGGTCTGCTCCTTGAAAAAATTGAAAAGCACCCTTTGCACGTGAGCTGCGTTAAAAGACAGCCTAGGAGTTTTAAGATACTGATGTGCTAGGCGATTTCACGAAACGTAAACAAGCATGTCCTTGCTTTTCCAACCCTTGCTCACCGATTGGTGCTAACGCCTCTAGCATGATGAGCCTACTAGCGCTCTATACTGGCGACGCCTTTTAATTACGCTGCCCCGTGCAGATTCTGTTTCTTTTTGGAATAATTTTGTGTTTCAAGTCGCTGCCCTCGTTTTCGCCCTATACGTCGCTTGGCGACTGATCAAACCCCTGTCTATCAAACCCTGGATCAAATGGTTGCTTAGCGCGCTGGCTATTGCGGCGACCTTGCACCACTACACGGTTGCCCTGTTTTGGGGAACCCGAGCCTCCCCAGAAATTCCCGGTGTCCTCATCATGCTTTTAGGCTGGGCCTTTGGAGCTGTTTTGCTGGCGGCCTGTTTTACCTTGATTGCTGATCTGGCTGGTTTGCTGATGCGTATGCTGTACCGCCCCGCCGGGCTGGTGTTGCTGCGCTCACCCGCCTTGCGCGGAGTATTGGGCCTGGCGGCCATCAGCCTGTCTGCGTTGGGGGTCTGGCAAGCCGTGAAGGTGCCTGCCGTCAAGTCTATTGAGGTGCAGCTAAAGGGTTTGCCTGCCAGCCTGGATGGTTTCAAGCTCGTCCAGCTGACCGACCTGCATGCCAGCCGTTTGTTGCAAGGCCCCTGGGTACAGGCCATTGTCGATAAAACACAGGCCTTGAACCCCGACCTGATCGTGATTACGGGGGATCTGGTCGATGGCACGGTGTCAGCCCGCCGGGATGATGTGGCTCCCTTACAAAGCCTGTCCGCTCCAAACGGGGTGTATGTCATTGCAGGCAACCATGAGTACTACACCCAGTATCAGCCTTGGATAGAACACTTTAAAAGCCTGGGGCTAGAACTGCTGCTCAATGAACACAGCATCATTCAGCAAGGCGATGCGGCGTTTGCGCTGGCGGGTATTACGGATAAATCCGCTGCTGCGCATGGCCAGCCGCTGCCCGATGTAGGTGCTGCTGTTGCCGGTATTCCAGAAGGCATGCCTATCATCATGCTGGCCCACCGCCCGGATACCGCCTCTGCCAGTTCTGCCGCAGGTGCTGCCCTGCAACTTTCTGGCCACACCCATGGCGGCCATATTGTCGGCATGCACAAGATCGTGCAGATGGCCAATGACGGCTATGTAGGCGGACTATATCAAGTCGGTGATATGCAGCTGTATGTCAGTTACGGTGCCGGACTGTGGCCCGGTTTTCCACTGCGTCTGGGCCGCGCTTCTGAAATCACCCAGATTACTTTACGCACCCCAACAAGCCACCCGTAAACCGCTTCCCTAAGGATCAGGACAAGCTACGCAGCGCCCGTCGACACAGGCGCTGCAAAGCCAAATTATCCGGGGACTGAGCCAGCCATTGTGCACACAGCGCCTGCACCCATTGCGGTTGGTCCTTGGCCGCATCATTCAAATAATTAGCGACAGAGTCCTGCACGTAAACATTGCCATCGTCGCGCAAGGCTTCCAAAATCGGCAACATCCGTTCCGGCTCTTTTTTCAGAATGGCACTATGTGCGCACCAAACTCCCCGAGGACGTAAGGCTTCGCAGGCAAAGCGCCGCAGATACTCCGAATCTGAACGCGCCCAGAGCAGTAAAGCCTGAATCGATACCTCCAGCTCCGCCACTAAATGGGGGCGGACAGCCATCCAGGCCCATTCACGTACGCCAAAATGCGGATCATCCGCCAGAGGCCGCAAAGCCTCCAAGCGCTGAGACACGCTGAGTATTTCCCGAGCCCCCACCATAAAGCAGGCCCAGCCCCGCACCACATCCGCTGGATGGTTTACACAACGCTCCCAAGCGACTTCACCATAGGTTTCCAGCAGCCACTCCCCCACTCCCTTCATACGCTTGAGAATCCCCAGCTGAACCAGGACCTCGATTTGCTGCGCCCCCTGTTCATCCAGCTCGGGAAACACGGCAGCCACCAATATTCGCTGATCAATTGCCAGGGACTCGGACAAGGTCGCTGCAGGCAACTGCCCTTTAGACAAGGCCAAGAGAATATCGGCAGGTATGTCGGATGCTTTGGCATAAGCTTTTCGGCTTGGGGTATTCATGATGCTGATCCTCCATGAGCAGCTTTGTTGAGCAAGACGCCCAGCTGCTGACATTCCGCCTCGGACAAATGATCAAATACATTGCCTATCCACTGAGTATGGGTAGCGACCAGGGTTTTAGTCAGATCCGCCCCCTGAGCGCTGAGTTTCACCATGACGGAACGCCGATCTGCCTCGGCCGCAAAGCGCTGCACCAGACCGGCTTTAAGCAAGCCATCTACCAGCGTGGTTACGGTAGCCCGCGTCACACCCGCACGGTCCGCCAATACATGGGAGGCTATACCGTCTGGTGCATTCTCCAGCAAGAACAGAAGAACAAAGCGTGCTTCGCTTAAGCCATGGGGGGCCAGCAAGGCAGCGCAATCACGGTCAATGCGGGCCGATAGCGACAGGAGCTGAAAACACAGAGACATGCCCTGCGTGTTCACTC
>JBQEAN010000026.1:41890-45206 GCA_052109075.1 Alcaligenes sp.
ATTAAACCGGCATCGGGATAAAAATCAGGCATCAAGCCTGCCACCGATCATCAGCAGCACAAATGGAATCCGATTACTAGCATCATGAATAGCATCAAGAAATCGAGCAAACTGGCGAATGTTTTATACGATATTCGTGGCCCCATCATGGACCGGGCCAAGCAGATGGAAGACGAGGGTCAACAACTGATCAAGCTGAATATCGGCAATCTGGCGGTATTCGGTTTCGACGCCCCAGAAGAAATCCAGCTCGACATGATCCGCAACTTGCCCAACTCTTCCGGCTACTCGGACAGCAAAGGCATTTTCGCTGCCCGTAAAGCGGTCATGCACTATACCCAGGAACAGGGTATCAAGGGCGTGACGCTGGAAGATATTTACTTGGGCAACGGTGCTTCTGAGCTGATCGCGATGGCTACCAATGCCTTGCTGGACGATGGAGATGAACTGCTCCTGCCCATGCCAGACTATCCGCTGTGGACGGCGGTAACCAGCCTATCCGGCGGCACGCCGGTGCACTACCTGTGCGACGAAGCCAATGGCTGGATTCCTGACCTGGACGATATCCGCTCCAAGATCACCCCACGCACCAAAGGCCTGGTGGTCATTAACCCCAACAACCCCACTGGCGTGCTCTATCCCGATTCAGTCCTGCAAGCCTTGGTCGATATCGCCCGCGAATTCAATCTGGTGCTGCTGGCGGACGAAGTCTACGACAAGGTTTTGTTCGACGACATGAAGCACACCGCCATGGGTAGCCTGTCTACCGATGTGCTGACCCTGACCTTCAATTCCCTGTCCAAGAGCTATCGCGCCTGCGGTTACCGGGCTGGCTGGTTGGTCATTTCGGGCGATAAAAAAGCCGGGGCCGATTACATCGAAGGCTTGAGCATGTTGGCCAATATGAAGCTGTGCGCCAACGTACCCGGCCAATGGGCCATTCAGACAGCCTTGGGTGGCTATCAAAGCATCAATGATCTGGTCTGCGAAGGCGGACGCCTACGTCGTCAACGGGATCTGGCCTACGAGCTAATCACCGCGATTCCAGGGGTCAGCTGCGTCATGCCACATGCCGCACTGTATATGTTCCCGCGCCTGGACCCCGAAATTTACCCGATCAAAGACGACCGCCAGTTCTTCCTGCAACTGTTGGAAGCCACGCGTGTCATGCTGGTTCAGGGCACGGGCTTTAACTGGCCTCATCCGGATCACTTCCGCATGGTATTCCTGCCCCACGAGCCAGACCTGCGCGAAGCCATCAACCGCATGGCCAAGTTCTTGAAGGAATATCGCATCAAGCACGGCACAGAGGTGCCTGAATTTGTCCAAACGTCGATCCCCGCAGTAGACGGCACGCCAGCACAATAAACAACATCTAGCGCCGTTATAAAAACCAGGGACTGATCATCCCTGGTTTTTTATGCTTGATCAGTTTTTGAATTTCTTCCAAAAAGAGAAGCGCTGGGCGGCATATTCCTGGGTAGCCTGGCAGACCGTAGCGGCCCGGCCCTATCAATCCTGGTCAGACTCGACTTGCGGCAAAGCCGCTAAAACGGCGGCCTGCATTGTTTGAGCCAATGCCGTATCGCCCACGGCCCGGCTGATCATGCCGGTACCCAACATCGCGGCAAACAGCAGCATGATGTGCTCTTCGGATTGCTCGGCACGGGCTTGCAGGAAGACTGTGCGAAATTGCTCAAACAATGCCTCTACTCCTTCGCTGTAAATCGCGGTAGCCGGTGCATCCGGGGGTAAGCTACTGCTCAGCGAAGAAAAGGCCAGAATCGGGCAACTCTGAGTCTGAGGGCGATGTTTAAAATAACGCCGCATTAAAGCCTGCAAGCCTTGCACGGCATCCTCCTCGTACCGCTGGCCCATCCGCTCCCAGGACTGGGAGGATTGGGTAAAGGCAAAGCGGGAAGCCTCATCAACCAGGGCTTCTTTAGAGGCAAATTGCTTATAAAAAGCCCCTGCTGTCAGGCCTGCATCCTGCATGATGTCCCCGATCGAAATACCTTCCACGCCATGTTTACGAAACAGACGGGACGCCGTTTCCAGCACCCGCTCACGGTTGCGCTGCGCCTGTTCGCGCGAAACACGCCCCATTCAAGCCTCCGGACGACGAAAAGCAATCAGCTTGGCCGTTAAGCGCTGACATAGCTCATTGTCTTGATTCAAGGTGTGAGACTCCACCGTCACAATCCCGCGATCTGCCTTGGAGCGGGAGGGCTGAATACCAATGATTTTGCTGATCACGTGCAAGACGTCATCAGGACGGGTTGGCCGTGGCCATTCAATCTGCCCACCAGCACCAATAATCCCCTGGCTAAATACCAGGCTGTCCACTAAAAGCTTCATCGTGATAGCCGCCGTATGCCAGCCACTGGCCGCCAAGCCCTGAAAAAACGTACCTTTGGCGGCTTCCGCGTCCAGATGAAACGGCTGTGGATCAAATTGACGGGCAAAGCTAACAATCTGCGCTTCGTCCATGGCATATTCTGCGCTGCGAAACTCCATTCCCAAGGCCAGATCATCAAGATAGACAGGTGCTGTCATGCTCATTCGAATGCTCTCCAGAAAATGGGGAAGTGCCTCTCGCTACCTGCACAAATAGATTATTGATAGCAGCTATCCTTGCACAGCCTACTCTGGAAATCAATAATAGATTACGATCAACTTCTATTTTAGAAATAATGAAAATCCCGTTTCTCCTACTCCAATTTGCGCAGCGCCTGACGCTCTGGGGGCAACGCTATGACAACAAGACCTGTTACCGCAAAACCCAAAGAGCCGACCCTCTACTGGATGTTGTGGGCATAGCGGTCAACCCGCAGGTGTGCAGTGGTGAACGCATTGGGTTGGTGGAGCACAATGGTGGCGGCAAGTCCTCTTGGCTGCGTCAACTATGGCGAATTTGAAAATCGGACATTGACACTGTCGAGTGGAAAATTCACCCGCAAGGCAGAGTGGGTTATTACGACCAGGACCAGCAAGGCTTCAGCCATTGCAAAACCGACGGTGTTACCCAGACCTTGGCCCAAAGGACCCGTGGTGTTTTCCATATCCGAGGTAATCCCCACTTCAGGGTGGCCCGGCATACACGAATGCATCAGACGGAAGTTGCGTTCTCTTTAGACAAGGTCATGATCGCCAAGGGCATTAATCCAGCTACCTTCACGACGACGAGCTCTTGCATTAACACGAGTGTGTGCGACATCAGTGCTGAGCCTTCGTGCAAGGGCTCTCCTTCCCCGTTCGGGGAAAAACCGTAGTTTTCATACAGCCTGATCGCTGGTTCATTGGTATCTGTCACACC
>JBQEAN010000027.1:0-33784 GCA_052109075.1 Alcaligenes sp.
GCACCTATACCACCATGTCTGATAGCCTATTTCGTTTCCACGATCTGTTTGCCCAGCTGGGCCTGCCTAACACGCCAGAAGCGATTGCCAGCTTTCTGGAACAACACCGCCCTCTCCCCAATGACGTACTGCTGGCCGACGCGCCCTTCTGGAGCGAGTCCCAGGCCGAGTTCATCCGGGAAAAGCGACTCCAGGACTCACCGGAGTGGATCCAAATCATTGATCAATTAAGTGAAGCGCTGCGCCAGACCAGTGGCGTGGTGAACCTGTCCACTCCGTGCCGTGTGCTGGCCTTGTCCGGCAGCTTGCGTCACACCTCATACAACACGGCTTTGGCACAGGCGGCCCAAGCCTTGGCCCCCCAAGGTATGGCCATTGAGGTGGCAACCCTGCACGGTATTCCACTGTATGACGGCGATCTTGAACGTAAAGAAGGTATCCCAGCAGCCGTTCTGGCTCTGAAGGAAAAAATCCTGAATGCCGACGCCTTATTGCTAGTAACACCGGAGTACAACAACGGTGTCCCAGGTGTATTCAAGAACAGTATTGACTGGCTCTCGCGCACAGACTCGAAGGCAATCTTCTCGGGGCGTATCACGGGCCTGATTGGTGCCTCTATGGGCGGTTTCGGTACCGTGTCATCCCAGGCCGCCTGGTTGCCCACTCTGAAGATGCTGGGTGTCTCGCTCTATAGCGGTGGCTCTTTGCTGGTTTCCCGCGCACAGAACTCCTTTGATGAGCAAGGCAAGCTGCAGGATGAGAATATTCAGAAGATGCTGACGGCCTACCTGCAAGGCTTCCAGACCTTTGTACATGCCTCTCCTATGGCCAAAGCACAGGAAAAAGCCAACTAAGCCTGATCGGATGAGCTAAAGAGCGGATAGACAGGGATGGCACCCAAACACCTCCCATTACGTAAATAAAAAAGGAGCCCTACAGGCTCCTTTTTCATCCTGCCCGCCTTAGGGTTGAACAGGTTTCTCAAAACGATCCAAATCAAAATAGCGGCTGGAGCTACCTGAGGAAGCGGGAGTAGAAGTCGAGCTTTCTGACGTTGGGCTGGATACAGGCTCGACGGTCACGGTTTGCACCCGATTCAGATCAGGCTGCTCTACACGCGCTGGAACACCATAAGTTTGCACCGTGTCACCAGAGTAGTTCCCCGCTGCCGCAGGAGCAGAAGCGGCCTTGCGTGCAACGATCTGGTCCAGATAACTGGCTAGTTGCTCATGATTGGCCGAGCGGGCCCAATCTGCCGGACTCAAACCTTGAGCATTTTGCATGCTTGGGTCTGCGCCAGCGGCCAACAGCAAATCCACCACCGCCCGTTTGCCGGACAACGCCGCCATCATCAAGGGACTGGTCCCATCCGGTGCGGGCGCATTCACAATCGCTTTTTGGGATAGCAAGTAGCGTACGGTCTCCTCGTGCCCTTTGGAGGCAGCATAGTGCAAGGGCGACCAGCCCACTCGATTGATCTGTCCACCACGAGCGTGCAGTTCACGCAAGCGAGCCGTCTCCCCCATCAGGGCCAAATACATCATGGGAGTTTCACGAGACTCGTTCTCGATATTCACATTAGTCCGTCGATTAGCCAGCAAGGTATTGACCACTTTCCAGGACTGATTACGCATTGCCAGCATCAACGAAGGATTGCCCTTCGAGTCCACCGCGTTGGGGTTTGCTCCAAGGATGAACTCTTGCTCGATGATGTTGGGCCTGTCGTTTTCCAGCGCCAAATACCAATTCCGGCTCTCGAACTCCGGTTCTTGGGCCGATGCGGGAGCAGCCAAGAGAAAAGCCAAAGGAAGCATCATGGAAAGGATGGTTTTTCTCATCATTTTTCTTTTAAAAATCATCATAGTAAATCCTTTTCATAATGTGCTTTCTTAAGTCTGGATAATGCATTGTCAATGCTTGCCGAAGGGGACCTTACCAACATTCAAAACCCGGAATTTATCTCTAAATTAGATCAACAACCAAGCGCAAACCATTGATTACTAAGAAATAATTTATTTTTTACTCGGAATTTCCGCTAGCAAGAAATAACAGCAAGTGACACACGAAGCCTGAAAAACAAAATTTTAATGATTAAAATCAATATTCTGAGACAAACACTTCACAAGCTACATTAATAATTGAATGACACCAAGCGGCTTCCTAGAAACAGCCTTGGTGAAGCTCAAACCACTTAACTTAATCTCTAAAAAAGATTAAGTTAAGCACGTACCTTATTGAATAATCTGAAGAAATTTTCCGTGCTTGCCTCTTCCACTTCTTTTACAGAGATGCCTCTTAACTCCGCAATCTTCTCTGCTACGTGGATGACCAAGGAAGGATTGTTCATCTTGCCACGGTAAGGCACAGGGGCTAGAAAAGGCGAATCTGTCTCGATCAAGAGACGATCCAAGGGCACCCGCTGTGCCACTTCTTGCAGCTGAGTCGCACTCTTGAAGGTCACAATGCCGGAGAAGGAAATGTAGAAGTTCAGCTCCATCGCTGCCTGTGCCACTTCCCAGGTTTCAGTAAAACAGTGCATCACGCCCCCGGCAATCTGTGCCTGCTCTTCGCGCATGATAGCAATCGTGTCCGCACTGGCCGAACGAGTATGAATGATCAAGGGCAGACCCGACTCGCGGCTGGCCCGGATATGGGTGCGAAAGCGCTCGCGCTGCCAGTCTAGAGGTTCTTGCAGCCGGTAATAGTCCAGGCCGGTCTCACCAATTGCCACCACTTTAGGATCTTGAGCATGTTTAAGCAGCTCCTCGACGGTGGGCTCCGTCACTTTCTCGTAATCCGGATGCACGCCTACCGAAGCAAACAAGTGCGAGTGGGGACGGACCAGCTCCATCAAACCGGGCCAGTCATCCATATCCACGCTGACGACCAGCGCACAGCCCACCTGGTTCTGACGCATCTTATCCAGGATGTCGTCCAGATTCTTGGCAAGTTCGGGGAAATTAAGATGGCAATGCGAATCAACAAACATGATTAGACGGTACTTTTTTAAACACGACGACATGCCTGGTGCAGTCTATCCAGGGCATGATGAATAAATAATTTAGCATTGAGCGGATGATTGCCCAGGGCCTTTTGCTGAACCAGCCATTTCAAGGCTTCCGCCACCGCAGTAGGGTTCGATTGAACCGCCAAGGCATCAATACGTTTTTGCAGAGAAGGATAGTAACGCGCACTTTGCCCAAAACTACCCAGCTGGATATCTACAAACAGGCGCTGCCAGTAATCTATCCACTCCTGGGCAGGCAGTTTTTCCAAGGTATCGGCCAAGGACAGATCCGCTTCGCGGCCCGCCTTCAAAACCCCATCCATCCAGGCACTCAGCCATTCGGGGCACGGAGCGCTCATTTGCTGACTGGCACTTAGTGCTTTCAAGGGAGCCCCGCCCCAGGCCGCCAACCAATCCGCAGCCTGCCCCAGACCTTGTTGCTCCAGCCATTGGGTCGATTGTTGAGCATCAGGCGCCGGTAAAGGCAAACGTCGACAACGCGATACCAGCGTAGGTAACAAGCGGTCTGGTGCGTCGGCAACCAGCAGGAACACGGTACGCTCGGCCGGCTCCTCCAATACCTTTAGCAAAGCGTTAGCCGATACCAGATTCAAGGCTTGAGCGGGGTACAAGACCGCCACTCGCCAGCCGCCTCTATGGGTTGCCGTATTGAACCAGTGTTGTAGCTGACGCAATTGTTCTACCCGGATTTCCCGCGATGGATTCTTGCGTGCAGCCGCATCTTTGGCCAAATCGCCCTCTTGGGTATCGGGTCCCTGCTCTTCCAAAGCCACAGCATCTGGGCGCAACAGGCGCAAGTCCGGGTGATTACCACCCCGCACCCACTGACAGGCCTGGCATTGCCCGCAAGCCAGCCCTTGCACGGGTTGGTCGCACAACAAGCTGGCCGCCGCGGCACGAGCGAACTGCGTCTTGCCGATGCCCGGCAGACCATGAATCAACCAGGCATGGGCAAAACGCTCCCGCGTACCTAGCCAGGCTTGGGCCGTCTCGATTTGCCAGGGTAGAAAAGTCAAACTATCAGACACCGTATTGCCTCAAAGTTGCGTGTCATAAGGCCTGATTCAGCAAGCGGAAGCAAGACTTCGGCCCCAGCTTCAACAGGTCAGCGCACATTGTAATATGAACCGGTAAAATGCCTGCTCCACTACCAAGGATAATGAAGTGAGCTTATTTATCGGGCTGGCCGCCAAAGCGCGTTCAGGTAAAGACACCGTGGCCAATCTGCTGCTGGCACAAAGCCCCTTACTGGCCGCCTATGCATTGGCTGATCCCGTCAAAATGGGTTGCGAGGTGCTGTTTGGCTTGAGCCCCGCCCAGGCCTGGACTGATGACAGTCTGAAAGAAGTTCCTATTGAGCGCTGGAACCGCTCCCCACGCCAATGCTTTCAATTATTGGGAACAGACTGGATGCGCCAGCGTGACCCTGACCACTGGCTGCGTCGCGCCCAGCATGTGCTGGAGTTTGGCCCAGGCTTACCGCTTTCTGCAGACAGCCACACTCATTCCATCTGGGCGCTGGCCTTAGCACCGATTTATGGCATGCAACCTGAGCACTTGAAGGATACCCGTGCCGATCAGATCGATGCCTTCTGGGGGCTAAGTCCCCGTCAAGCGGCAGAGCACCTGCGCCGCCAAGTTCTGGCTGAGTACCCGGATTACGAACAACGCCGTCAAGAAATGCCCTTAAGTCTGCCCAGCCACCACTTGCCGGATATGAACCAGGCCCGCTGCCTGTTGATTAAGGACATACGCTACGAGAACGAAGCCGACTTTATTCGCCAGCATGGCGGGGAGATTTGGCATATCGAGCGTCCAGGCAACCCCGTTATCAGCCAGCACTCATCTGAATGGGGTGTCGCCCGCGCCCCCCAGGATCAACTGATCCTGAATGACGCGGGTCTGGAAGCGTTGGAAGGCAAAGTGAAAGCCTTATGGACCGGTTTCAAGCAACGGCACCATTTGGCCCCATAAAGCTTGTTCGCCCAGAGGCAAGCGCAGCACCGCCCCCACACAAGTAATCAGGCCCCATTGGGGCCTGATTTATTTAGCGCTTCAGAATATATTTGGCGACGGCCCGGTTATGCGCCGCCAGGTTCGCAGAAAACTCGCTGGTTCCGTCACCACGCGACACAAAATAATAGAAGCCATGCTTTTCCGGGTGCAGGGTCGCCAGCAAAGACGCTTTGCCAGGGCTGGCAATCGGTGTCGGGGGCAAACCATTGCGCGTGTAGGTATTCCAAGGCGTGTCGGTCGTTAAATCCCGCTTGCGGATACGGCCCTCGTAGGCCGAACCCATGCCGTAAATGACGGTCGGGTCTGTCTGCAAGGGCATACCCACCCGCAAACGATTCATGAATACCCCAGCCACACGCGTACGGTCCTGGCTATGGCCGGTTTCACGCTCCACAATAGAGGCCATGATCAAAGCGTCATAGGGGGTCTTCAGGGGCAGATCCGGGTCCCGATCCGCCCAGAGCTGCTCCAGCAACTCCTGCTGAGCCTGAAAGCCACGGCGCAGAATGTCGATATCTGCCGTTCCCGGCACGAAGACATAGGTATCGGGGTAGAACAAACCTTCGGGGTGCCCGGAGTCTACGCCCAGACGTTTCAGCAGGTCCGCATCGCTGACCTCAGTGAGGGTCTGGCGCACTTGCGGGTTAGCTGCCAGCGTGTCGCGAATACGTTGATAGGTCCAGCCCTCGGGGATGGTCAGGCGGGTTTGCAGCATATTGCCGCTGGACATACGCTCCATCACCATCCAGGGCGTATCGCCGCGCACGGCCTCATAAGCGCCTGCCTGCAAAGAGGTATCCAGACCCGAGACGCGCGCCATCCAGACAAAGGCGTCTTCCTGAATATCAATTCCGGCCTGCTGCATGCTGCGCGCAATTGCGCGTGGACCTGATCCTGCAGGGACCACATAGTCAATGCGTTCAGCATTCATGCTAACGGGCTGTTTCTTGGCCCAATACCAGGCGCCGCCCACTCCGGCACAGGCAGCGACCACCAAAAGGCCCAATAGGGCAGAGAAGATCTTGACAGTTTTTTTCATGCGAGCGTTATTGTAAACAGAATGAGGCGGCTTAATCCCGAATATGTGTCACAGTCAAACACAGAAACTAGAGTCCTCCTGACAGAGGGCCCCTCTTTGTCCTGAGCATGCCCTGATCCCAGCGGGGATATGCCTCTTGAACCGGCCCCACACACGGTATCATTGATGTTTAAATTTATTTTTCGCTCTGCCATGACCGGAATGCCTGCCTCCCTATCGTTCGCCCTGCCAGATTTGTGCGTTCTCCAGTTCCAAGGAGCCGATGCCGTTTCTTTTCTCCATGCCCAAGTCAGCAATGATCTGGAACATTTGGCCGCCGACCGCGCGTGTATCGCGGCCTACTGCACCGCCAAGGGTCGCAGCTTGGCCACGATGGTGCTCTGGCGTGAACAGGACGAAACTGTCTTTGCCTTGGTAAGGCGTGATCTCAGCGAGGCCCTGATCAAGCGCCTGCGCATGTTTGTGATGCGCAGCAAAGTGACCATCAGCCTGTCTGAGTTACAAGTTTATGGAGTGGGCGAGCAGTCGCCTGCTCAAACCGTCTGGAACTTGCACCGCGATGGCACCGATACCTTGATCCAGGCTCCGGGCGAGCTGGACGGTTTAAGCCGCCACTGGCGCATTTCAGCCCAGCAAGACGCAAGCGCTCAGGCCTCCGAGGGACGCTGGGAAAGCGCAGATATTCTGGCGGGTCTGCCGTGGGTGGGTGCTGCCACCCAAGACCTGTTCATCCCCCAGACTCTAAACCTGGATTTAATCGACGGAATCAACTTCAAGAAAGGCTGTTATCCCGGCCAGGAAGTGGTGGCTCGCAGCCACTACCGGGGCACCATCAAGCGACGCATGATGGCCGCCCGTACAGCGGTGCTGGACACAGCGCCACAGGTACAGGAAGGTTCCGATGTGTGTTTGCGCTCGAGCACGGATGCAAGTGCAGAGCTTGTCGCCGTCGCCCGTATTATCAACCTGGCTTGGCAGGCCGAGCAGCAACGCTGCTATGTCCTGATGGAAGTAGTACTGGCGGATCTGGAGCAAGGACAGTTTCAGTTGGAGCAAGGACAGGCGCTGGAACTGCTGCCCCTGCCCTATGCACTGCCAGAACTTAGCTCTTCTGACGATACAAATTAAGGATGCTGGAGAAATCCAGCCCTGCATTCTGACCTTGTGCGGCGTGCAAGGCGAACAGGTTGCGGGCCAGTTCGCCTAAAGGCGTTGCACTGTTTTGGCTGACAGCTGCATCGGCAGCCAAACCCAGGTCTTTCAACATCAGTCCGGTCGCAAATCCACCTTGGTAATCACGCGAGGCCGGTACATCTGGCATCACCCCAGGCCAGGGGTTGTACAACTCAGTGGCCCAGTTACGACCGGAGCTACGCGCCATAATAGTTGATAGCACAGCGGGGTCCAGACCATGGGCTACGCCCAGAGCCAAGGCTTCAGCCGTACCCGCCATCAAAATACCCAAGAGCATATTATTGCAAATCTTGGCTACCTGCCCGGCACCGGCGTTGCCGGCATGGAAAATATTCTTGCCCATGACCTCCAGATAAGGACGCGCCTTGTCCAGCGCCTGATCTTCGCCCCCCACCATGAAGGTCAGCGTGCCTGCAATCGCGCCGCCTGTGCCACCGGATACCGGCGCATCCAGCATGATCAGACCCAGCTTGGCGGCCGTAGCAGCCAGCTCCTGGCTGGTTTGAGCATCAATGGTGCTGCAGTCGACCAACACAGTGCCGGGAGCCACTGCCTGCAACAAGCCGTTCTCACCTTCGTAAACCTGGCGTACATGCCGGCCAGCAGGCAGCATGGTAAAGACCATCTGCGCATTTTTGGCGATCTGTACGGCCGATTCACCCACTTGCGCCCCCGCCTCTTGCAGCTCTTTCATGGCATCCGCATTCAAGTCAAAGACGTTCAGGCGATGACCGGCCTTGAGCAGATTCAGCGCCATGGGTTTACCCATATGGCCCAGCCCGATAAATGCAATCGTGTTACTCATTTTGTCTCCTCGTAATTATGAAAACGGCGTCTTCAGGCGCCGCAGCGGTCTGCCTGATTTACAGGTCAGCCAAGGGATGAGTCGTGTCTGCGGGCCAGGCAGGAACAAAAAAGCGTTCCACCCAGCGGGCATTCGCCTGTTCCAGCGACGCCGGATTCCAGCGCGGCTGTTTGTCTTTATCAATCAAGAGTGCACGGATCCCTTCCTGAAAGTCCCCCTGAACGCCACATTGCAGCGACACAATGTATTCCAGACGGAATACATCCGCCAAAGACAGGCGGTGAACACGCTCCAGCAGTTCAAAGGACAGGCGAGCTGATCCAGGAGCCCCCTTTGCAAAGGTCTGTGCAGCACGAGACAACCAGGGATCGGCACTGTTTTGCCATTGCTGCAAGGCCTGGGTGATGCGATCGAACTCACGGCTGGCGAAAATATCGCGCAGGGTGCTGTAGTTCTGCTCCAAAGGACCGCTCTCAGGGCGGGCACCGTCTGCTAAGGTACGTAGAGCCTGATGCACGCTGCTATCACGTTCCGCACGTTCATCGGGCCAGTGGATGGCTTGCAAGGCCTGCAGCAAGGCATCGTACTGCGCTCGGGGCAGATAGGCATCAGCCAAGCCCAGGAACAGGCAGTCGGACGCATTTATTTGCGCACCGCTCAAAGCCAGGAAATGGCCAATGCCTGCAGGCAGATGCGAGAGCATCCAAGTGCCACCCACATCAGGGAACAGACCAATGGAGATTTCGGGCATGGCAAAGCGTGTCGTATCCGTCACCACGCGATGGCTGGCTCCGTTGAACAGGCCCACGCCACCGCCCATCACAATACCGTCGCCCCAACACAGAATGGGCTTGGGAAACGTATGGATCAGATAATCCAGGCGGTATTCCACATCGAAAAATTCGCGGGCGTACTCGTTATTCCACGCCGAACCGTTCTGGTTCTTTTGCATGGACGCATACAAGGAGTGCAAATCACCACCGGCACATAGCGCCTTGTCACCCGCCCCACGCAAGACCACCACGGCAATGCTGTCATCCTGCGCCCATTGTTGAAACTGTTTGAACAGCAACTGGCACATTTCCAGATTCAGGCCATTGAGTGCCTGCGGGCGGTTCAAGGTCGCTACACCAATCGCCTTCCCGTTCTGGGCAGGCAGGTGATCAAACAAAACAGAGTCCGTCATCGAATATCAGCTCCAAAATCAATGATTTGTCGTGCAATGATGACACGCATAATCTCGTTGGTGCCTTCCAGAATTTGGTGCACCCGAGTATCGCGCACCAGTCGCTCCACAGGATAATCCTTCAAGTAACCATAACCGCCAAAGAGCTGTTGTGCATCGACGCAGGCCTGAAAGCCCAGATCGGTCGCCAAGCGCTTGGCCATGGCGCAGTAGGTGCTGGCCTGGCTACTGCCTGCATCCAGATGGGAGGCAGCCAGACGCACCATCTGACGGGCAGCGACTACGCTGGTCAGAATATCGGACAGTTTGAATTGCAGAGCCTGGAACTGATCCAGGTTTTTGCCGAACTGGCGGCGCTCATGCATATATTGACGGGCGGCTTCGTAAGCCCCTTGGGCGGCTCCAACCGAACAGCAGGCAATATTGATACGTCCACCATCCAGACCCTTCATGGCCAGCTTGAAACCCTCACCCTCTTGCCCCAGCATGGCCGAGGCGGGCACACGCACGCGCTCAAAGGTAATGCCACGGGTGGACTGGCTGTTCCAGCCCATTTTCAGCTCTTTACGGCCGTAGGTAATGCCTGCCGCATCGGCAGGTACCGCAAAGGCGGAAATACCTTTAGGGCCATCGCCACCAGTACGAGCCATCACTACCAACAGATCGGTATCCCCAGCACCGGAGATAAAGGCTTTGCTGCCACTGATCAGGTAGTCGTCGCCATCGCGTTCAGCGCGAGTACGCAGCGACGCGGCGTCTGAACCGGCCCCCGGCTCTGTCAGGCAATAGGAACCTAATTTCTGGCCACTGCTCAGCAGCTCGCCCCATTGGGATTTGACCTCATCCGAACCCCAGGTTCCCACCATCCAGGTAACCATATTATGAATAGTCAGAAAAGCAGTGGTCGATGGGTCTACCGCAGCCATTTCCTCGAAGACCAGACTGGATTCCAGGCGTCCCAAGCCCAAACCACCGATGGATTCCGGGGCGTACAGCCCGCAAAAACCCAATTCACCCGCTTTACGGAAGGCCTCAATCGGGAAAATCTGCTCTTCGTCCCAGCGCGCCGCATGGGGTGCCAGCTCCCCTTCTGCAAATTCACGAGCGGCTTGCGCAAAGGCGTTCTGATCGTCCGTCAGTATCATGTCTGTCTCCTTATTTTTACCCACCATAATGCGAGCCGCCCCCTTTAGTTGTCGTGCTGATGACAATCAGCCTTTTCATAGGGGAAGGAGCAAGGCAGGAGGCGACAGTCTAGCTGAAAGTAGCGATCAGATGATCCGCAGGGCGGCGGCTAGGCGCTGGCTGGTTTGCGACGCGGTCGTGCAGTGCCGCGAGCGGCCAGCTTATGCGCATAGCGGCGTCGGCGCGAATCCATGGGATCAAAAACCAGCTCGCGGTACACCTCGACCCGGTCCTGATCCTGTAGCAGCTGGTCCAGCTGGCAACGCTGGCCGTAGATCCCCACAAGCAAGGCATCCAGGCCCTGCTCTGGGTCCAGGGGAGGCAAACCACATTCACGCAAGCCTTCGGCAAGGCCCGCCTGCAGCAGGGCGTCCCGTACACAGCTGCCAACAGGCAAACGTAAAGCGGCTTTCCAGCCCTGAGCCTGGGTAGCCACCAACACGGTGACGGAGAGCTCAGTCACCGTAAACCTCTTGAGCACGACGCGTGAAAGAGTCGATAAAACTGTTGGCAACGCGGTTGAAAATAGGCCCAACCACCATTTCCAGGGCACGACTGGAAAACTCGTATTCCATCGTGAACACGATTTTGCAGCCATCTTCTCCCAGAGGAGTAAACTGCCAATCACCCGTCAAGGCCGAGAACGGTCCTTTGACCAGGCGCAAAATGATGCGATTGGGATAATCGTGCTCGTTGCGTGTGGTGAAGGTCTGGCGAATGCCTGCAATACTGATGGTGACGGAGGCTTCCATCCCCTTTTCGTCGCGCTGGCTGACGCTGGCACCACCGCACCACGGCATAAATTCAGGGTACTTTTCTACCTCTGCAACCAGGTTAAACATCTGTTCGCAGCTATAAGGAAGGAGGACGGAGCGTTTTACTGTATGCATCAGGTCTGGTTAATAGATAGAATGTTCTGATTTTACAATCTATGGTTGGCAATTAATTCATGAGTATTGTTGATAATCGCAAGGCTACCCACGAATATTTTATCGAAGAGCGCTTTGAGGCCGGTCTGGTCCTGGAGGGCTGGGAGGTCAAGGCGATCCGAGCTGGACATGTTCAGCTCAAAGAAAGCTTTGTCATCGTACGCGAGGGCGAGCTGTTTATTATAGGGATGCACGTCAGCGCTTTGCCGACCGCCTCTACCCATATCCGGCCCGATGCCACCCGTACCCGTAAGCTGCTGCTCAAAGCCGAGGAAATCAGCAAGCTGATCGGCAAGGTTGAACAACGTGGCTACACCCTGGTTCCCCTGAACCTCCATTACAAAAAAGGTCGTATCAAGCTGGACTTCGGTCTGGGCCGCGGTAAGAAAATGCACGATAAACGTGATGTTTCCCGCGACAAAGACTGGAAGCGCGAACAAGAACGCTTGATGAAACACGACACCCGCCGTAAGACCAATGAATAAAAACGGGCTAAAAAGCCCGTTTCGTTCAAGATCTCAATGTAATTTAACACGAGGGGCGGCCCGTTTGCTGAGCAAGCGGCCCAAAGCCAGGGTCGCGGTACGCGCAGCGCCCAAAATGGCCATGTAGTGCATCAAATGCAGGCTCATATACATGATGCGAGCCAGCAAGCCTTCCACAAACCAGCTTTTGCCGGACAACACCCCCATCAAGCTCCCTACCCCGCGGCTGTGGCCCACTGACACCAGCGAACCGTAATCCTTGTAGACAAAGGGTGATTCATCAACCGGCTTGCCCTGGATACGGGCCGCCAATCGTTTACGCAGGTAATTAGCTTGCTGGTGAGCAACCTGGGCGCGAGCAGGCAAGAACTGGCCTTCCTGGTCCCAAGGTACTTGTGCGCAGTCGCCCAAGGCCCAGATATAAGGGTCAGGCGTGGCCAGACAGGCGTCCAGTTCCAATTGGTTGATGCGGTTAACCGGCAGACCCAGTTTGCTCAGAAAGGCGGGCGCTTCGATCCCGGCTGCCCAAACGCACAGGTCATTAGGGTACTGGCCGCCATTTGCATCTTCGATATGGTCGGCCGCCAAGCGGCTGACACGCACCGAGGTACGTACCGCCACGCCACGCTGCTCCAGCAGGCTTTGGGCCGTGGCCGACAACTTGGGTGGCAAGGCGGACAAGATCCGATCTGCACCTTCCAAGAGGGTGATTCGCACTTCCCGGTCGGAGCTGCTGCCTGGAATACTGTAAATGCTCAGGTCAGCACGGGCCTCCAGCAGCTCGGCAGCCAGTTCCACCCCGGTAGCCCCACCCCCAACAATATTGATGTACAGCGGCGCGCCTGGTTCGCGCTGAGCACGACGGGTCACACTGATCAGTTCATTGAGCAGCTTCAAGCGAAAACGCTCAGCCTGATGGGTAGAGTCCAGCGCCAGGGCATGTTCATGGGTTCCTGGCGTATTAAAGAAATTTGATTTGCTGCCTACGGCCATCACCAGCGTGCCATAGCTCAAACTGCGTTCCGGGAAAACCTCTTCATGGTCAGGCCCCAAAACCGGTGCCAGCGTAATTTCACGCTGCTCGCGGTCTATGCCAGTCATCTCGCCCTGAATAAAGGTGAAACCGCAGTCACGCGCCAGCATGAAATACGACAACCCTTCACGATGTATATCCAAGGTGCCCGCTGCCACCTCGTGCAAAGACGGCTTCCAGATATGATCGCTGTCTTTATCGACCAGAAAAATATGCTGACGCCCAAACTGACGTCCCAGCTTGGCAGCCAGCTCCAAGCCACCTGCCCCGCCCCCAACAATCACCACTTGATACGACTGCGTAGTAGACATCCAAAACTCCTTGGGCCTTGTCAAGCAAAGAGAGTATCAGAACCCCCGCCTTATACTTTAAATCAAAACAGATAAGGACTATAGCGATCTTCAAACGCCCCTTTTAAGGGCCTCACGCGCAAGCCCCGTGATACCACCCGAAGTGTGGCTCTTTTGAGCGGCAATAGGTCCTAAATCAAGAACTAGGGCAAACAAATCGTTGCAGCCTCAACACATGGCGTAAAATTAATAGGTTGGTCTTGCCTTCCCTTAACGATCGAAATAGAGCGGCAGCACATCAGCCATTGATACGGTATGATGCTGACTTTGCCCTATTCACCTACTTTTTGCCTGCCATTATGCACGACGATGTTCCCCGAAAATCCCAACGCGCGACTCGAAAGGGGCGCGAACGCCGCGACAAAATCCTGGAAGTGGCTTCCGAGGTTTTCCGCGAGAACGGTTTTGAAGCGACATCCATGTCCCAGATCGCTGCATTGGCAGGCGGCTCCAAAGGCACCCTCTACAATTACTTCCCATCCAAAGAAGACCTGTTGTTGGCTGTCCTGCTCACAGGAGCCCAGGAGTTTACTGAACAGGTCTTGACCAAGCTGGACGCAGAAGGCGATATACGCGACGAACTGCAACGCTTTTTGCTTCCGATGCTGCGCAAGCTCTATTCCAAGCAAACCGCACAGCTGCTGCGTATTGTGGTCTCAGTAGGTGGCCATAGTGATATTGGCAAGCGCTTCATGGACATGCTGGATGACCAGATTTGGGACGGCGTGCAACGCTTTTTTACCCGCCACATCGAGCGCGGCACTTTGCGCAAGCTGGACCCGGAACTTATGGTGGACCATCTGCGCTGCCTAAGCGAAGGCGAAATCATTATTCTGATGATGGGCGCGATGGAGCCTTGGGACGAAGAGCGCGTCCAGAAAGAAACCGAGCATATCCTGAATATGTTCCTGCACGTCTATCAGAACGACGCCACGACGCTGCCGTCTTAAGTCTTGAGGGCAGCCGGGCTGGACACCATACACGGTTCCGCCCTACCTGCCGCACGCGCCTCACCGGCGAATACCCCCACACTCTATTCTGAACCTAACCGCCCGGCACAAGGCGGTTCAGGCACCTGCCCTATACGACAACACCCCGGCGTGGAGCCTTCCACGCCGGGGTGTTGAGTTTGGACTGGCTTAACCCACGTACTGCCAGAGTGCATCTGGCAGTACGCTTAGGCCTGACTTAGCCCTTGGCCAAGCGCTGCCAGGTATCCACAACCGTGTCCGGGTTCAGCGACAAGGACATAATACCTTCGTCGCTCAACCACTTAGCCAGATCAGGGTGATCGCTAGGGCCTTGACCACAAATACCAACGTATTTGTTTTGGGCCAGACAAGCCTTGATGGCACGGCTCAGCATGAATTTAACGGCTTCATCACGCTCATCAAAGTCAGCTGCCAACAATTCCATACCGGAATCACGATCCAGACCCAGAGTCAACTGAGTCATGTCGTTGGAACCGATGGAGAAGCCATCAAAGTATTGCAGGAACTCGTCAGCCAAAATGGCGTTAGAAGGCACTTCGCACATCATGATCAGGCGCAGGCCGTTTTCGCCACGAGCCAGACCGTGATTGGCCAACAGACCAACGACACGTTCTGCCTGACCCAGGGTACGCACAAAAGGCACCATGATCTCGACGTTGGTCAGACCCATTTCGTCGCGCACTTTCTTCAAGGCTTCGCATTCCATCTTGAAGCACTCGGCGAAGTCTTCGGACAGGTAGCGAGCCACACCGCGGAAGCCCAGCATTGGATTCTCTTCCTCGGGCTCGTAGCGCGAACCACCCACCAATTTGCGGTATTCGTTGGACTTAAAGTCCGACAAACGCACGATGACGGGCTTGGGGTAGAAAGAAGCCGCCAAGGTAGCAATACCTTCAGCCAGTTTCTCAACGAAGAAAGCACGTGGGCTAGCGTAGCCACGGGCTGCCGATTCCACCGCTTTTTTCAGTTCGCTATCCACATTGGGGTAGTCCAGAACGGCTTTGGGGTGAATGGCGATGTTGTTGTTGATGATGAATTCCAGACGAGCCAGACCCACACCATCGTTCGGGATTTGCGAGAAGTCGAAAGCCAGTTGTGGGTTACCCACGTTCATCATGATTTTCAGACCGATCTCGGGCATTTGGCCCCAGCGGACTTCTTCGATCTCGGTTTCCAGCAGGCCGTCATAAATACGACCTTCATCGCCTTCAGCACAAGAGACCGTCACTTCCTGGCCTTCTTTCAACACGTCTGTGGCGTTGTTGCAACCAACAACGGCGGGGATACCCAGCTCACGCGCAATAATCGCGGCGTGGCAAGTACGGCCACCACGGTTGGTCACAATGGCCGAAGCCAGCTTCATGATCGGTTCCCAGTTAGGGTCCGTCATGTCAGTTACCAGCACGTCACCGGCCTTGACCAGATCCATCTCGGAAGCGTCAGCCACGATACGGACTTTGCCCGAACCGATTTTCTGACCAATAGCACGGCCAGTCACCAGCACATCACCGGTTGCTTTCAGACGGTAGCGCTCTTGCACATCGTTGCTGCCTTGCTGGGACTTAACCGTCTCAGGGCGAGCTTGCAGAATGTAGATCTTGCCGTCGATACCATCACGACCCCACTCAATGTCCATAGGACGCTGGTAGTGTTTTTCAATGATGGTGGCGTAGCGAGCCAGCTCGATCACTTCTTCGTCGTTCAGGGAATAACGATTGCGCTCGGACACGGGCACATCAACGGTGCGCACAGCGTGATCGGTTGTACGGCTTTCATCAAATTCCATCTTGATCAGCTTGGAACCAATGCGGCGGCTGATGATGGGGTAATGACCGGAAGCCAACGTTGGCTTGTACACGTAGAACTCGTCCGGATTGACCGAACCTTGCACCACGGTTTCGCCCAGGCCGTAAGAAGACGTCAGGAAAACCACGTCTTTAAAGCCCGATTCGGTGTCCAGGGTGAACATCACGCCGGCGCTGCCCTTATCGGAACGCACCATGCGCTGGATACCTGCAGACAGAGCCACTTCAGCGTGGGCATAGCCCTTGTGCACGCGGTAGGAAATAGCGCGGTCGTTGTACAGGGAGGCAAACACGTGGTGGATCTTGCCCAACACTTCGTCAATGCCAACCACGTTCAGGTAGGTTTCTTGCTGACCGGCAAACGACGCATCTGGCAAGTCTTCAGCCGTCGCGGAAGAACGAACGGCGAACGAACCTTTGCCATCGGCATCCAGCTCGGCAAACGCAGCGCGTACGGCCTGCTCGAATTCGGCTGGAAATGGGGTGTCGATGATCCACTGGCGGATTTCAGCACCGGCCACAGCCAGTTCACGCACATCGTCGGCGTCCAGCGTATCCAGACGTTGTTGAATGCGCTTGTCCAGATCGTTGTTTTTCAGGAAAACGCGGAAGGCTTCGGCGGTCGTTGCAAAACCACCTGGCACGCGCACACCGGCGTCAGCCAGCTGGCTGATCATTTCACCTAGCGAAGCGTTTTTACCGCCCACTGTGTCGACGTCCGTCATGCGGAGCTTGTCGAAACCAATTACGTAAGACATAAGTCACCTTGAATAGAAAAAAAAGCGTGTTTGCTTAAGGCAGTGATCAGCGTGTGCTACTGATGTGATCCGTCCTAAGCAAACCTGCCTTTCCATACCCCGAGCCGGGCGGTAAATGGTAATCTTGCAAATTGTACCGTTTCCCGAGCATTGTGCACGACTTATTCCATGACATCTTCTCCTATTGAGCGCACCGTCTTTGTCGTTTCCGACAGCACGGGTATTACCGCCGAAACTTTCAGCAACTCCGTCCTGTCGCAATTCGCTCAATTCGAATTTCAGGCCGTCCGTATCCCTTTCATCGACACCATCGAGAAAGCCCAGGCCGTGGCCGATCGCATCAATCAATGCGCCCAGGAGCAAGGCCAGCAGCCATTGGTATTCAGCACCCTGGTCGACCCCAAAATGGCGCATATTATTGGCGCCGCCAATTGCACCTTTCTGGATTTGTTTGGTGCCTTTGTACGACACATTGAACGTGCCCTGGGGGTGAAATCCAGCCGATCCGTGGGTCGTTCGCATTCAGGCGGCATGTCCAAGCGCTACAACAACCGCATTGAAGCGATCAACTTCAGCTTGGCCCACGACGATGGCCAATATGTGAATGGCCTGGAACAGGCCGATGTGATTCTGGTCGGCGTATCCCGATGCGGGAAAACCCCTACCAGCCTGTATTTGGCCATGCAATACGCTGTTAAAGCCGCCAACTACCCGCTGATTCCCGAAGATTTCCAGCGCGGCACCCTGCCTGCAACGCTGGCGCCCTACCGGAAGAAGATTTTTGGCCTGTCCATTCACCCGGACCGCCTGTCTGAAGTGCGCAATGAACGTCGTCCAGACAGCAAATACGCCTCTGTAGAGCAGTGCCGTATGGAAGTGGCTGAAGCCGAGCGTCTGATGCGTATGGAAGGCATCCCTTGGCTGTCCACCACAACCAAATCCATTGAAGAAATTTCTACCAAGATTCTGGACGATGTGGGCCTGGATCGCCGCTCCTACTAAAAGCTGAATCCATCCCTGATGCCGCATGGCTTCCCCTATCGGGGAATGCTGACAGCATCATAAGAAAGGCCTGATGTCGGTGTCCTACCGACCTCAGGCCTTTTTGCATGAAGCTACGCTTTTTGAATACTGCCCTGCCTCGCCACGGTTCTCCGTTCTCAATCCAGCCTGCCAGCCCATACCTCGGGATACTGGTCGATCCACGGCAGAGCCTTCTCCAGTTGCCCTGCCAAACCAAACAGCATGCACTCTTGACCATAACCGGCCGTAAACATCATCCCTATGGGCAAAGACGTTGCGACATCCTGCCCGGCAGGCACGGACATGGAAGGCGAGCCACTGATATTGGCAAGCGCCGCAAACGGTGCCTGCCGGAACACGTGAGCAATCCAGCCCAAACCATCCACATTGTCCTGTGCTTTGTTGTATTCGCCGATTTTCATCGGTAACGTGGGCACGGTGGGCGCCATCAGCACGTCGTAAGTCTGAAAATAGGCACCCAGGTTACGCGACACCGTATTGCGTACCGCAATCGCCCCCAAGATATCAATGCCCGTGATTTTCTTGCCGTAGGCATAGGCCGCCAGGGTGGCTTTTTCTAAATACGCCTCATCAATCGGGCGGCCAGTCTCTGCCGCGATACTGTCTATCCACGCGGCTGTATTCACATTCCAGAACTGAGCATTGGCATGGACAAAAGCCTCCCAGCTGACTCCGGAATCAAACTGCAAGGGCTCGACCTTATGGCCCAGCGATTCCAGCACCGAGGCCATGTCAATCGCTTTAGCGGCAATCATGGATTGGGTCTTGTCTCCGCTGGGCGGATCCAGCATCAGGCCGATGCGCAAGGACCCCGGGCGTTTTTTAACTGAAGACAAAAAACTGTGCGGGGGCGCTGTCGTGTAATACGGCTCCCCAATACCGGGGCGGCTGATGGCATCCAATAAAGCGGCACTATCGCGTACGCTGCGACTGACTCCCAGATGAGCCAGCAGGCCACTCCAGACTTCATCTTGCAAAGGGCCGCTGGAGACCCGCCCCCGGGTAGGTTTTAAACCAAACAGTCCATTTACCGCCGCAGGCACCCGGATAGAGCCACCGCCATCGGTCGCGTGGGCCAGAGGTACCATCCCCGCCGCAACAGCGGCCGCTGAACCACCGGTTGAGCCACCAGCATTAAAGGCCGGGTTCCAGGGATTCAAGGTCGGCCCTACACAGCGGGCTTCGGTCGTTGTGCTGATGGCAAACTCCGAAGTCGTGGTGCGTCCCAGCGTGAGCAGGCCAGCCTCCTTGTAGAGCCGCATCAAGGTGCTATCCGCATCCATCACCCTATCTTGTGCCAGTTTGCTCCCCAGCTCGTAGCGCTTGCCCTTCATGGTGATGGCCAGGTCTTTGATCAAGAAAGGCACGCCGTACAGAACAGAGTCGGGGTCGGCGTTCCGGTCCAGCTCGGCATCCCAGCTCTCTACCACCGCGTTGATTTTGGGATTAAGTGCGTCGATGGCTTTTTTGCCCACCTGGCTCAACTCTAGGGCACTGATTTGTCTCTTGGCGACCAGCTCAGACAACGCCAGGGCATCATAAGTCGCGTATTCGCTCAGTTTCATTGTTGACCTCATCTGAAAAAACAAGGATTAAGAATCCAGCCGGATACCAACGATGTAGCGATACAACAGGACAATGCGGTCGTTTCCAAGCCGCAAGCAGACAGGCACCCAGTCATACACTAGGCGTGAGCGTACTGATAACTAGGTGCCGTATTAAATGATTGAGCTGATTTTACAAGCAGGTATCAGTGCAACATCAAGACAGGATTACCCTGCACAGCTGCATTATTTTGATGGTTTGCAGGCCACTACGGCTAGCGGCTATGCTGGCGTCGCTGCTCGTAAAGACACAGGGCAGTGGCGATGGCGACGTTCAAGGACTCGACCCCAGGTGCCTGGGGGATAAATACGCGCTGGCTGGCCTTGGCCAACAAAGCCGGGCTGACGCCCTGCCCTTCATTGCCAAAGACCCAAATCGCTTTGTCCGGCAAAGCCGTATCGTACAAGTCCTGAGTCTCTGGCCCCAGTGAGGTTACCAACACAGGCAAGGCGGCTTTTTCCAACAATTCAACTCCGTCCACTTGCTCGTGCAGTTGAATAGAAAAATGAGCACCCTGGGCACTGCGCAGCACTTTTTGTGACCACACACTGGCGCAGCCTGGCGTCAGGTATACGGCCTCCAAACCTACTGCCACTGCAGTACGCAATACAGTTCCAACATTGCCGGGGTCCTGAACCTGATCCAGCAAAATTGCACGGCCCATCGGGATGCTCCAGCCCGGTGTCCGGGGGACACGCACGATAAAACCTATCCCTTGGCCTTGGCCGACCTGCGAGACGGCATTCATCAAGGTGGAGTTGAAAATAACGCCGCTATGGCCCGGTAGAAAACGAGCCAATTCCAGCAGCTCTTCTGAATGACGGTCCATCTCGAACACTGCCAGCTCGGGCAAGCCGCGCCGCTCCAGCCACATCTGGCACAGATGGATACCTTCCAGCCAAATCAGTTGATCGTCTCCGTCCAGCTCACGTTTGTCGTGAGCCAGGCGCTGCACTCGTTTGAACAGTGCATTATCTTTGGATTCAATCAGCCTCATTCTTCAGCTTACCTAAAAACGATGCGCGTACCGGCGCGAAACTTCGACGATGCTCTGGACACGGTCCATGCTGGGACAAGCGTTGCAGATGCAAAGCGGTGCCGTACCCTTTGTGTTGATCAAACCCGTACTCGGGATAATCACGATGCAATTCCAGACAAACCGCATCACGAGCTGTTTTAGCCAAAATGGACGCAGCGGCAATGGCCGCATGGCTTGCATCCCCTTTGATAATGGCTTCAGCCGGACAACACAAACCAGTCGGAATGCGGTTACCGTCGACTAAAGCCTGCTCCGGTTTGACGCTCAGGCCATTGCACGCTCTTTGCATCGCCAGCATGGCGGCATGCAGGATGTTGATGTCATCAATTTCCGCCACAGTCGCGCTGGCAATTTCCCAGGATATCGCACGCTCCTTGATCAACACCGCCAGCGCATCGCGCCGCTTGGCCGTCAATTTCTTGGAGTCATTCAAGCCTTCAATGGGATTATTGGGGTCCAGAATAACGGCAGCGGCAAAAACCGGGCCGGCCAGGGGGCCACGGCCCGCCTCATCCAAACCCGCCACCAGTCCAGCCGAGGCATCACTGACTAATAAATCCAGCTGCTTCATCCATGCGCCATCTTCAAAATAACATCTGCCGCCAAAGCCGGCGTATCACGGCGCAAGGTCAAATGCATAGCAGTAAAGACTTGCTCGATATGTGCCACATAATCCTGATCACTTAAGGCTTTCCAACACGCTTGCGCCAGTTTCTGCGGTTGGGCATCCTCTTGCAACAACTCTGGCACCACAAAATCACGGGCCAGTACGTTAGGTAAGCCTACCCAAGGCACGTATGGCTTATCTTGACCGGATTTCCATCGGATGATGCGCTCCATCATGGGGCTGAGTACATACGAAATAACCATAGGACGCTTGTATAGCGCCGTTTCCAGGCTGGCTGTCCCACTGGCGACCAAAACCGCATCACTGGCTTCCATGACCGTCCAGGCGGGTGGACGTACCACCCCTTCCGAATCCGGTTCGCGGATACCGGCGGTATTGGCATCAACAAGGTGCAAATTGCGTACTGGATGCTGTGCCAGCGCCTCTTCAAACTCTTGCCTGCGTTTGGGGTTCACCATCGGAACCAGAATCGTCAGATCAGGATCTTGATCCTGCAAGATTTGTACCGCTTGCAAAAAACGCGGCGACAACATCTTGACCTCTGACGAGCGACTACCCGGCAACACACCCAGGATACGGCCTGACTCCGGCAGTCCTAGACGGCGGCGTGCATCAGCCTTATCCGGCTGCAAGGGAATATTGGCAGCCAGTGGATGCCCCACATAGGTCACGGGAATACCTTCCTTTTCGTAGATCTCGGTCTCGAAAGGAAACAGCACCAGCATGTGGGAAACCGCTTCACGGATTTTGTGGATACGCTCGTAGCGCCAGGCCCAAATCGAAGGCCCCACAAAATGTACCGTGGGCACGCCTGCCTGGCGCAAACGATGCTCCAGGCGTAAATTGAAGTCTGGTGCATCAATCCCCACAAACACATCAGGACGCTGGCGCAAATAGTGATTGCGCATGCCCAAATAGGTGGAAACCAAGCCCGGAATACGTTTGAGGGCCTCGACGTAACCAAAGACCGTCAAGGCATCCATGGGATAGTGTTGGTGGAATTGCTGGGCAGCCATCTCTGGGCCGCCTATGCCTTCCACCTGCATACCAGGGCTACCCTGGCGCAGGCCTTGAATGATGCGAGCCGCCAGTAAATCACCAGAAGGCTCCCCCGCTACCATTCCCACTCGCAGATCCCGTTTTTTGGCCTCAGTGTGCCCCGAGTCGGCTGAGCGTGCCGCTAATGGGCTGGAGGCGTTGCTCATGGTCGGCAAATGCCCCGGCTGGAGTCATTCAAAAAGTCGATCATGAGCTGTACTGCGTCACGGCAATCAGGCTGTGCTTGCTGCAACACCTGCATTTGCTCCACCGCCTGCTCAACCGTCAGTTTGCGGCGATACAGCAGTTTGTAGCTTTCCTTGACGGCAGAAATCGCTTCAGCCGAGTAATTACGACGACCCAGGCCTTCGCTATTAACGCCAACCGGACGGAACGGATCGCCCGCACCAATGACGTAAGGAGGAATATCCTGGCGTACCGAGCTGGTACCACCAATCATGCTATGCGCACCAATACGGCCAAACTGATGCACGGCAGTCAAGCCACCCAAGATAGCCCAATCGCCAATATGCACGTGACCACCCAGCTGGACGCTATTGGCAATAATCGTGTGATTACCAATCTGGCAATCGTGCGCAATATGAGTGTAGGCCATGATCCAGTTGTCATTGCCAACACGGGTCACGCCTACGTCTTGCACCGTACCGGTATTGATGGTGACGTACTCACGCACCATATTGCCATCGCCCATTTCCAGGCGAGTCGGTTCCCCAGCGTACTTCTTATCTTGCGGCATGCCCCCGATGGAGCAGAAACGGTAAAAATGGTTGTTGCGACCGATTGTGGTCACCCCATCAATCACGCAGTGAGGGCCAACTTTCGTGCCTGCACCAATCGTGACATTGGGCCCAATAATGCTGTAGGGCCCGACCTCAACATCATCTGCCAGCGTTGCGCCTGCTTCGATGATGGCCGTTTCATGAATACGCATAAATCACTCTTCCAATTGACGGATAGCACACATAATTTTGGCTTCAGCAACCACCTGGCCGTCGACCAGTGCACGGCCGGTGTACTTGCACAAAGCGCGGCTGATCCGGTCAGCAACGACTTCCAGACGCAATTGATCGCCCGGCATAACAGGCTTACGAAAACGAGCCCCATCCACACCAACCAGATAGTAGGCCAATTTATTGTCCACTTTGGCGTACGGATCTTCGGGATCGGTAAAGGAAAACAAGGCCGCTGCCTGAGCCATGGCTTCAATGATCAAAACCCCTGGCATCACCGGCATATGCGGAAAGTGCCCGGTAAAAAAGGGTTCATTCATCGACACGTTTTTAATGGCGACGATGCTCTTGCCGGGCACCAGTTCCAAGACGCGATCAACCAGCAGCATCGGGTAACGATGAGGAAGGCGATCCATAATTTGTCGAATGTCGAGTTCCATTGTCCTGTCCTGCTTATTTTTGTTTATTGATATGTTCAGATGATTCGTTTGCCCCATCAGCCTGTTGACGCTCCAAAGAACGCAGACGACGACGCAAACCGCTCAGTTGCCCCAATACGGCAGCATTTTTCTGCCAGTCCTGGTGTCCAGCAAAGGGATACACCCCTGTATAACGTCCAGGCTGGCTGATATTGGACGTGACAGCCGTACCGCCAGAGACGTGTACATCGTCGCCCAAAACCAGGTGCCCCGAGAGCATGGCGGCTCCCGCAATCGTGCAACGCGCCCCAATTTGGGTAGAGCCGGCCACCCCCACACACGCCGCCATGGCCGTGTGTTCGCCGACCTGCACGTTGTGCCCGATCATGATTTGATTGTCCAGCTTGACGCCATTGCTCAGCACAGTGTCATCCAGCGCACCACGATCGACCGTGGTATTGGCGCCGATTTCTACATCGTCGCCAATCCGCACATGTCCAATCTGCGCAATCTTGGCCCATGCTCCCTTCCCTTTGACGGGGTCCGGCGCAAAACCAAAACCGTCGGCGCCCAACACGACGCCCGAATGCAGAATGACGCGATCGCCAATATGCACCTGGTGATACAGGGTGACACGCGCATGCAGCAGACCGTCCTGCCCCAAGGTGGAACCTGCACCGATAACACAGTGCGCTCCCAAGCGCGTGCCGCGCCCAATACTAACCCCAGCTTCGACCACACAGAACGGCCCCACCGACACGCCTTCGCCCAATTGAGCGCTGGGATCGATGACCGCACTGGGATGAATACCGACGGGCAAATCTGCCATGCGCACCTGATCAAAACGCTGCGCCAATAGCGCATACATCAGATAAGGCTGTGAACACAGAACCGGAATAAAAGAGGGCTGCGCAGTCAGATTCTCATAGACTTGTGGCGTCAAAATCACCACCGCCGCGGAAGTCTGCTCCAGCAGCTCCTGCATCTTGGGATTGGACAGAAAGCTGATTTCCTCCGGGCCCGCAGAAAGCAAAGAGCCTAGGCCCCGAATCCGGGGCATAGGCTCTTTAATGCCTTCTGGCAGCTTGCAATCCAGTCCGGTCTTGTTGATGGCGTCTATGAGTTCAGACAGCTGTACAGCCTGATCAACGTTCAGCAATACCGGCATAGTGCATCAACCGCCCAGTGCTTTCAGGACTTCCTCGGTGATGTCCACACGTGGGCTGACCGTAACAGCGTCCTGGATGATCAGGTCGTAGCCTTGGGAGTCAGCAATACGCTTGATGGCGGCATCAGCCTGCTCAACAATGGCCGAGAACTCTTCGTTACGACGACGGTTGAAGTCTTCCTGGAATTCGCGGCGCTTGCGCTGCAAATCGGAGTCCAGATCAGCCAGTTGACGCTGACGCTTCACACGGTCGGACTCGGACAACACAGGGGCGTCCTTGTCGAATTTCTGAGCTTGCGAACGCAGGTTATTAGCCAGGCGCTCCAGTTCTTCGTCGCGGCGCTTGAATTCTGCTTCGATCTTGGTCTGAGCCGCTTTGGCTGGCTTGGAATCACGCAAGATACGCTCTGTGCTGACAAAACCAATTTTGGTCTGTGCCTGAACAACAGGTGCAGCGGTCATGGCGCCGACACCCAGCGCGGCAGCCAGAACGAGCGCTTTATTGCCACGCGACAAGCTGCGGGCGATGTTTGTAAGTTTTAATGCGATGTTTGACTTCATGAAAAATCTACCTTGCTAATTAGGCTGCAGAATAGTGCAATTGTGCCACTAAACACGAACATCAGAAAGCGGTACCAATCTGGAACTGGAAGGCCTGCTTATCGTCGCCTTCCTTGGCGCGCAAGGCGCGGCCGTAGGACAACTGCAGGGGACCCAGTGGCGATTCCCAGGACAAGCCCAGACCTGCAGCGTATTTCCAGCCGCATGGGTCTTCCGATACGCGATCGGGTCGGCCCATTGGGCAGCCACCGCTGGTGTTGTCCACTTTACCGGCATCGGCAAAGACGAACCAGCGCAGCGTACGATCACGCGATGCGCCCGGGAATGGCAGGTACAACTGAGCGTTGGCGATCATACGACGCGATCCACCCAGATAGTCACCCGTCAAGGTGTCTCGGCCACCCAGGGAAGCCCCTTCGTAACCACGCACCGACCCAATGCCCCCGGCATACACGTTCTTGATCACTGGGAATGACTTGCCGCCAATGCTGCGACCGTAGTCAATCGCACCATTCAGAGCCAAGGTGTACGCACGGCCCAGTGGAATGTAGTGCTGGTGGCTGGCGCGCAGCATGTAGTAGCGCAGGTCCACCGTACCCATATCAGCCGACAGACTGGTCAGGCTACCCTTGTTAGGGGCAATAGCACTGTCGCGAGTATCTTTGGACCAACCCAGGTTGAAAATAAAGGTATTGGTCCCTTCGCCGTACTCATTCACGTAATCCTGATAGGCACGTGGTGTGTACTGCGGGCTCAGACGCGAGAGCTTGTTGTGCTCAAAGTTCACACCCATGAATACGCGGTCGTATTCAGAGATAGGCACGCCAAAGTTCAGACCGCCACCAATCGCCGTGTTCTGGTAATCACCCCAACCATCATTGGACTGGTAAGGCGTAGTACGACGGTAATAAATAGACGTGGTCTTACTGATGCCATCGCCAGTCCAGAACGGATTGGTGTGGCTGATCACTGCGGCACGGTTCACTTTACTGGTGTTGACCTGTAAGGACAGGCTGTTACCACTACCAAAAATATTATCCTGGCTGATCCCTGCCGACAGCATCAACTTGTCGGTGGAGCCGTAACCAATACCCAGGTTAACCAGTCCCGTCGGTTTTTCCTGAACAGCCACGTTCACGTCCACCTGGTCAGGTGAGCCGGGAACTGGTTTGGTGTTCACGTCCACTTCGTTGAAGTAACCCAGGCGGTCCACACGGTCACGCGAGAATTTGATGGCGTCCGAGTCGTACCAAGCGGCTTCTTGCTGGCGCATTTCACGACGCACCACTTCATCACGGGTACGGACGTTACCACCCACCTCGATACGGCGCACATAGACGCGACGACCTGGGTCAACGTAGAAGGTCAGGTCAGCAGTGTGATTCTCGCGGTCCAGCACCGGGTTGGGGTTGGCGTTCGCAAACGCATAGCCCAGGCCACCCAAGTAGTCGGTAATAGCTTTAACCGTACCGCTGGTTTTATCCGAGGAGAACACCTCGCCTTCTTTTTGCTGAACCAGTGGCTGGATCTGGTCTTCAAGACCCAGCAGATCACCCGCCAGCTTCACGCTGTTCAGCTTGTAGGGCTGGCCTTCATGAATGGTCAGGGTGATGAAAATGTCTTTACGGTCGGGCGAGATAGAGACCTGTGGAGGCTCGGCCGAGTACTCCAGGAAGCCTCGATTCAAGTAGTAGGAGCGGATACGCTCCATATCGCCTTCCAGCTTCTCGCGGGAGTATTTGTCGGTACCGGTGTACCAGGTCATCATGCCCGAGGTGGTCAGCTCCATCTGATCGAGCAAGTCGCCTTGCGAGAAAGCTTCGCTACCTACAATGCGAATTTCTTTGATCTTGGCCAGACCACCTTCAAAGATGTCAAAGCTCACGCCCACACGGTTACGTGGCAAAGGCGTGATGATAGGCGTGATTTCCACACCGTACTTGCCCTTGGACAGGTATTGTTGCTTCAGCTCGAATTCGGCACGTTCCAGCATGGAACGGTCAAAAACCCGGCCTTCTCCAAAGCCTACCTGAGACAGTGAATTGGTAATATTCTTGGCGTCGAACTCGCGCATACCGTTAAAAGACACGGAGGCAATGGTCGGGCGTTCTTTGACATTGACGATCAGCACATTGGTGCCGGTGTCAATTTGCACGTCACTGAAAAAGCCCGTGGCATATAGACGCTGAATCGCGTCGGCCGCTTGCTCTTCCGAGAAGGACTCACCAACCTTGACAGGCAAAGACGCGAACACGGCGCCAGGGTCGACCCGCTGAATACCGTTGACTTGAATATCGCGCACGACAAACGGTGCAAATGCATTCGCCAAGGCGGGAGCAAGCAGACTTGCTACCAATAAAGGCAGAACACGCAACGCAAAAGTAGGTTTCCGGCTAAACGACATCCTGGACAATCCTTGGTCGGTCAAATGGTTGGAAATTGTATGCCACCCGCTCTCAGCTGAAAAGACGGGTGATGTCATTAAAAAAAGCAATGCTCATCAGCACGGCCAACAAAGCCAGGCCCACGCGCTGACCGACGAGCATCATACGCTCGGAAGCCGGCTTGCCGCGCACGGCTTCGATGGCATAGTACAGTAGATGCCCCCCGTCCAGCATAGGTACGGGCAATAAATTCAGTAAACCAATGCTAATACTGATCAGGGCTAGGAAATTCAGGTAGGCAATAAAGCCAATACGCGCCGTCTGACCTGCATAATCCGCAATAGTAACCGGCCCACTGACATTACGTACAGAGACTTCCCCGGTAATCATGCGTCCGATCATTTTCAACGAGAACCAGAAGGTCTGCCCGGTACGAGAAAAACCACGCTGCACACTCTCAATGGGCCCATAACGTACCAGTGTCATGGGCATATCCATGGCTACCTGCGCACCAATACGCCCTTGCATATCCGCTTCGCCCTGGGGGGTGACCAGCAAGCGTTGAATCTCGCCCGCACGCAGCACGTCCAGCTCCAGGGTTTTGCCTGCCGATTGTTGCACCTTTTGGACAAACTCGCTGATACCAGGCTCGACCAAACTGTCCAGTCTAAGGATTACATCGTCTTTCTGCAGGCCCGCCTGTCCGGCGGCACTGTCTGCAAACACCTCTTGGACGATAGAGCGAGCAGGACGAAGCATGAGCCCCGCCTGTGCCATCAAGTCTTTTCCATCAGGCAGGATTTCGCCAGCCGGCAAGGTCAGGTAACGATTGTGCTCTTGCCCAAGGGCGTCCTGCACCCCTACCTGCAGTTCGCCACCCGAGGACAAGGCATCCATAAAGGCCCAGCGTGCTTGTAGCCAGGAATCAACCGCTTTGCCATCGACCGAGATCAGGCGATCGCCGGCCTGAAAACCTGCCTGAGCCGCCGGCGTCTCTGCCGGGACGGGACCAATCTGGGCGATTGGCTCCTGGGTACCCAGCAAACCGACAAAGGCGTAGATGATAACCGCCAGAATCAGGTTCGCCATTGGGCCGGCCAGCACAATCGCGGCCCGCTGTCGAAGTGGTTTGTGATTAAAGGATTCATTGATCTGCGCCTGCGTTGCATGGGCAGGCGGATCATTTTGCATGGCGACGTAGCCGCCTAAAGGCAGGGCCGATACAGCCCACTCGGTGCCGTTCTTATCGACGCGTCGATACAGCACCTTGCCAAAACCAATAGAAAAACGCTCTACACGGACACCGCAACGGCGTGCTACCCAGTAGTGGCCCAGCTCGTGAAAAGTCACCAGCACACCCAAGGCTAGCAAGAAAGCCAGAACGGTGAAGAACATGTTAATTCCTGTTAAATGCGCGCAGAAAGACGACAGTAATCCAGCGCCAGCGAACGGGTTTCGCTATCCAGCTCCAAGACACCATCCAGGGCATCCAGAGCCTGGCTGGCTCGGCCATTAAGCCTATCCAAACAATGCTCAATGACGGCCGGAATCTGAGTATAGCCAATCTGCCTTTCCAGAAACCGGTCCACCGCAATTTCATTGGCGGCGTTCAAGGTCACGCACGCCGCCTGACTGCTGCGCAAGGCATCGTAAGCCAGCTTCAAACAAGGGAAGCGCAGAAAATCGGGTTGCTCAAAGTCCAGACGGCCCATGGTGGCTAAATCCAGCAAGCCCAAGCCGCTATACAAGCGCTCAGGGAAACCCAGGCCATAAGCAATGGCGGTACGCATATCGGGCTGACCCAACTGCGCCATGACCGAACCGTCTATGTACTCCACCATGGAATGGATGACGCTTTGCGGATGCACGACGACATCTATCTGATCAACTGGCACAGAAAATAGCCAGTGCGCTTCGATCACTTCCAGGCCTTTATTGAGCATGGTGGCCGAATCAACAGAAATCTTGCGCCCCATACTCCAGTTCGGGTGAGCACACGCCTGCTCCGGCGTAACCGCCTCTAATTCAGACAAGTTACGCGAACGAAATGGCCCACCTGACGCCGTCACTAATAATCGGCGCAGGCCTACTACAGGCTGACCTGGTTCAGCAGGCAACTCACCCGCCAGACATTGGTAGATCGCGCTGTGCTCAGAGTCGATGGGCAACAGTTGCGCGCCCCCCTCTTGCACCGCTTGCATGAAAATACGGCCGGCAGCCACCAAGGCCTCTTTATTAGCCAACAGGACACGCTTCCCGGCACGGGCTGCAGCCAAGGCCGACGGTAAACCCGCCGCCCCAATAATGGCTGCCATCACGGTGGTCACGTGGGGATCTGCCGCGGTATCGGCCAGAGCTTGAGCTCCGACCCGAACTTCGGGCAAGGCACCGCCCTGCCAGGCGGCCAGAAAACGGTTGCGTGCCGCCTCATCCGGTACCAAAACTACACGGGCGGCACTATCACGGGCCTGCTGAGCCAGCAATTCCATGCGGCTGTGCCCGCTCAAGGCATAGACAGCCATCCGGTCCGGATGGCGGGCAATCACATCCAGTGTGCTGACACCAATAGAGCCAGTGGCTCCTAACACACAAACATGCTGAAAACTCATGAGTCGTTCCTTGAGGCAAACCCTTTACATCCACACAGGATCAAAAGAGCCATGTCCCACTTAAAAGCAAAGCCACAGGCGCTACGGGTAACAGTGCGTCGATGCGATCGTACACCCCGCCATGGCCGGGCAATAGTTGACTGGAATCTTTAACAGCGGCACGGCGCTTGAGCAGAGACTCAAACAAGTCACCGACAATCGACAAGGCCGCCAAGGCAACACCCAAAGCAGCCGTTGCCACCCAGCCTCCATGCTGCAGCACATCAGCGGCAAAACTGCCGAGCCAATTGGCACTGATCATCATCCACAGTGCAGCCGCCACCATCCCACCTATCGCACCCGCCCACGTTTTACCAGGACTGACACGCGGCGCCAGCTTGGCTTTACCAAAAGCACGGCCAGCAAAATAAGCAGCAATATCGGCCACCCAGATCAAGACCAGCAAGGAGAGCACGTAGACCATGCCCTGCTTATGCAAAAACAGATACAGGCTCGCCCAGGCAACCAGTGGAGCCAACACACCCATCACGCTGAGCAAAACGCCTTGCGCACGTTGTGTCGCTTGCCCCTGCAGGACCAGACCGGTGGCTCCCAGCACCCACAATGCCGCCACCAAAGGCACCAAAGCGCGATAGATCAAATCCGCGGCCTGCCCTTGTGGTCCCGTCGCGTACCAGTACACACTAAGCCACAACATCAGCGCTCCGTTGAGCAAGGCCAAGGGCCAGGCCCAGCGTTGCTGCTCCAGCGACAGACTCAGGCGCTCCCACTCCCAGCAAGCCAGGGAGCTCATCACAACAAAAATAGCCAACAGTGGCCAGCGTACCGGAGCAAGCATGGCCGCGCCCAGAATGATCAGCATGATCACGGCGGTGATGACTCGTTGTTTCAACATAGATAAGGCTCCGTCAAGGCGCGGGCGAACCCTGCACCTGGGCGCTGGTACGCCCAAAGCGCCGTTCGCGTCCACGATACCACTCGAAGGCCTGCTCCAACTGCGCCCGGTCAAAATCGGGCCAGTACACGTCGGTGAAGTACAGCTCGGTGTAGGCCATCTGCCAGATCAGAAAATTGGAAATACGGCGCTCTCCGCCCGTGCGGATGAACAAATCCGGTTCAGGTGCGTAAGACATCGCTAAATAGGGACTGAACATGGCCTCATCCAGCTGTTCGGGATGATCGACCAAATGGGGGTGGGCTGCCAGCGCCTTTTTGGTCGCCTGCAAAATATCCCAACGGCCACCATAATTGGCAGCAATGGTCAAATGCAAGGTGTCGTTATCGCGCGTTTTTTCTTGCGCGTCGGCAATCAGCTCACGCAACTCCTCGCTGAACGCAGACAACTCACCAATAATGTGAAGTCGGACGCCGTTTTTTTTCAGTGTTGCCACTTCTTTTTGCAGCATCTTGACGAACAGCCCCATTAATAAGGACACCTCTTCGGGAGGTCGTCGCCAGTTCTCGGAGCTAAAAGCAAAGAGGGTCAGGTAACGCACGCCGAGTTCACCACAGGACTCGACAATACGCCGGACGGTTTGAACACCCCGCAAATGACCTGCCGTGCGTGGCAACAGACGACGGGTAGCCCATCGCCCATTGCCGTCCATGACAATCGCCAGGTGGCCGGGAACCTGACCGTGTTCCGGAATAGTTTGGGTAGAACTGAAAGAAATCACCTAGCCACCTGTGTAAGAGCCGTTAGACCGTCATGATCTCGGCTTCTTTTTGGGCAATCAGCCTGTCGACCTCAGCCACATACCTGTCTGTCAGTTTCTGGACTTCTTCCTGGGCGCGACGCTCGTCGTCCTCGGAGATTTCCTTGTCTTTGACTTGTTTTTTAAGCGTGTCATTGGCATCGCGACGCAGATTGCGAATCGCCACTTTGGCATCCTCGCCTTCACCACGCACCACTTTGGCCAAATCACGGCGACGCTCTTCGGTCAGCGCCGGCATGGGAACACGAATGCTCTCGCCCATGGAGATAGGGTTCAAACCCAGCTCGTTGTCGCGAATGGCTTTTTCAATCGGGCCCGCCATATGCTTTTCCCACACCTGTACATTCAAAGTACGGGCGTCGACCACCGTGATGTTACCCACTTGGCTGACAGGAACCATGGAACCGTAGTATTCAACCTGAACATGATCCAGCAAGCCTGCGGTAGCACGGCCAGTGCGAATTTTGGCCAAGCCCGTCTTGAGAGACTCCAGGGACTTGCCCATACGGTTATCGGTCGATGTTTTAATATCGGAAAGACTCATGGACTAAATTCCTATAACTTTAAACGTGAACCAGGGTACCCTCGTCCTCGCCACAAACCGCACGCGTCAACGCGCCGGGCTTGTTGATGGAAAATACCTTAATCGGCAATTTTTGATCACGGCACAAGGCAAACGCGGTTGCATCCATAATTTCCAGACGACGCACAATGGCCTCGTCAAAGCTGATGCGGGCATAACGGGTCGCGCCTGGGTCTTTATTAGGGTCGGCACTGTAGATGCCATCGACTTTGGTGGCTTTCAGGACAATTTCCGCTCCGACTTCAGCGCCACGCAGGGCGGCTGCCGTATCGGTAGTAAAAAACGGATTACCCGTACCAGCCGCAAAAATAACAACTTTGTTTTCTTCCAGGTAACGCAAAGCCTTGGGACGAATGTAAGGCTCGACCACCTGTTCAATATTCAGAGCAGATTGCACGCGGGCATCCAGGCCACGGTGCTTCAGGGCGTCTTGCAAGGCCAGGGCGTTCATGACGGTTGCCATCATACCCATATAGTCGGCCGTGGCACGATCCATGCCCTGGGCACCGGGTGCGATGCCGCGAAAAATATTGCCCCCGCCAATCACGATAGCCAGCTGTACCCCCAACTGGGCAACCTGGGCGATCTCCTCCGTCATACGAATGATTGTGCTGCGATTAATACCGAACGAGTCCTCGCCCATCAGCGCTTCGCCGGAAAGCTTCAACAGGACACGTTTGTAAAGAGGGGTAGTCATGGGTGGGATTCCAAGTGACGAAGACAGAAGAGAGTGTAAAGCAGCAGGGCAGGCACCGCCACTACGGTGCCTGCCCTGAAAAAACCAACTAGATTAAGCTTGGCCGGCAGCAGCAGCTACCTCAGCGGCGAAATCCTCAACACGCTTTTCAATGCCTTCACCCACAACGTACAGGGTAAATCCAGCGATCGATGCTTTTTTCTCGTCCAGCATTTGCTGCACGCTTTGCTTGTCGTTCTTGACGAAAGGCTGGCTCAGCAGAGTCACTTCTTTCAGGAACTTGGCCACAGCGCCGTCTACCATTTTGGTAACGATGTCAGCAGGCTTGCCCGATTCAGCGGCTTTTTGAGCAGCCACAGAGCGTTCGGCTTCGATTTCGGCAGCGTCCACGCCCGAAGCATCCAGTGCTTTAGGACGAGTGGCCGCAATGTGCATGGCCAGATCTTTACCGACTTCTTCGTCACCACCGGCGAAATCAACCAATACGCCAATCTTGCCACCGTGAATGTAGCTGGCCA
>JBQEAN010000027.1:33884-37728 GCA_052109075.1 Alcaligenes sp.
CCACCGGCGAAATCAACCAATACGCCAATCTTGCCACCGTGAATGTAGCTGGCCAGTTGGCCAGCTGTTTCGTAGCGCTGGAAACGACGGATCGAGATGTTCTCACCAATCTTGCCAACCAATGCTGTGCGCACGGTTTCCACGTTGCTGTCAGCCAGTGGCAGTTCAGCCAGTGCAGCCAGGTCAGCGGGGTTGTGCTTGGCAACCAGTTGGGCGACGTCGTTGATAAAGCCGATGAAATCATCGTTCTTGGCAACAAAGTCGGTTTCGCAGTTCACTTCAACCACGGAACCAGTCTTGGCATCGTCAGCGATGTAAACCGAAACCAGGCCTTCAGCGGTAACGCGACTGGCGGCTTTGCTCGCCTTGCTGCCCAGCTTCACGCGCAAGAGTTCTTCAGCACGAGCCATGTCGCCATCGGCTTCGGTCAGTGCTTTTTTGCATTCCATCATGGGCGCGTCTGTCTTCTCGCGCAATTCTTTAACCATCGATGCGGTGATTTGAGCCACGATTCTCTCCAATTCTGTAGAACATGCCCCGGCAAGCCGGGGCGATACGAAAGGTCACTGTAGCTGCCGGCCATGACAACTTAATGTGTCTGGCAGGCAGCCGTGAACCCATTACTCCTGGGCGTCAGCCTGAACTTCGACGAATTCTTCGTCAGCAGCGATCTCTTCAACCAGACCGTTCAGGTTCTGTTCGCGACCAGCCAACACGGCGTCAGCCATGCCACGGGCGTACAGAGCGATAGCCTTGGCCGAGTCATCATTACCAGGAATCACGATATCCAGACCTTCTGGCGAGTGGTTAGTATCAACCACGGCCACCACTGGGATACCCAGTGTGCGAGCTTCAGCCACAGCAATTTTGTGGTAGCCAACGTCGATCACGAACAATGCTTCAGGCAATGTGTTCATGTCCTTGATGCCACCGATAGCCTTGTTCAGCTTTTCCAGTTCGCGCTCGAACATCAGGGCTTCTTTCTTGCTCATGGTTTCCAGACGGCCTTCAGCCAACTGACCTTCCATTTCTTTCAGACGCTTGATGGAGGTTTTGACCGTCTTGAAGTTGGTCATCATGCCACCCAGCCAACGGCTGTCAACGAAAGGCATACCGCAACGTTCGGCTTCAGCAGCCACCAGTTCGCGAGCAGCACGCTTGGTGCCAACGAACAGAACATTGCCGCCACGAGCAGCCAGTTGACGCACGAACTTGGTTGCTTCCTCGTACTGAACGACGGTTTTTTCCAAGTTGATGATGTGGATGTTGTTACGTTGACCGAAGATGAACGGAGCCATCTTAGGGTTCCAGTAACGAGTTTGGTGGCCAAAGTGCACACCAGCTTCCAGCATTTCACGCATTAAAGACATAAAGTTCTCCAAGGGTTTGGTCTTGTAACTGCCCGGTATCCGGTAAGGGCCGCAGCTTTCGCCGCATTCCAGACACCCCGAGACGGACAGTCACGCGATTTACAACTTAACTACAATAAAACGTCGCCCAACATGAGCGCACGCCTGCACTACAACGGACTCGCGCCGTCAAGCAGATGAAATATCCGCCCGCCGGGCCCAAGCCTGTAACTTTTCTGGCCACCCCCTGCATACAGCGCAGTGTTCGCAGGTGTATCCTAGAGGATTGATTGGCCAGCACACGTTGAACAAGAACCGGCCGCAGCATAAATGTGCAAGGCAGCCTGGCTACCTTGTCTGACCATCCTGCTGTTAGCACTGTTGTAATCGCGTTTGCAACTAGCGACTGTTCTTGAGACCTGCTGGCCATCTATTCGTTGTGAATCTTGCCCGTATTCGCTTTGCTGCTGCCAAGCTCACCCGACCTAAACAATTTAGGCCGCCTGAAATTAAAGCTACCAAGGTAGAGAAAACCCAGATACGGCGCGGTGTTCAAGGGCCTGAACTGGCCTGCGCACCACTACAAAATTCACAAAAGCCTATAATTCTACTATTTTTCAATAGACCTGTTCAAGTTGCTATGAGTATTCTCGTCACAGACCCCACTGATCTCGATAAAATGCGCGCTGCTTGCCAGACGGCGGCCTCCATCCTTGACTACCTGACTCCCTTCGTCAAAACAGGCGTCACCACCGGCGAGCTGGACCGCCTGTGCAAGGAGCGCATCGCCGAATTAGGAGTGAAGTCCGCTACCGTGGGCTACGCGCCTCCTGGCTACCCACCCTTCCCTGGCTCTATCTGCACCTCCGTCAATCACGTTATCTGCCACGGCATTCCCGGCGATAAAGTGTTGAAAAATGGCGACATTCTGAATATGGACGTGACCATTATTCAAGACGGCTGGTTTGGTGATACCAGCCGTATGTTTTACATCGGAGAGCCCAGTATCCTGGGCCGTCGCCTGACTGAAACCACTTACGAATGCATGTGGCTGGGCATTGACCAAGTTAAACCCGGCGCCACCTTGGGCGATGTGGGCCACGCCATTCAACAACACGCCGAGAAACAAGGTTTTTCCGTAGTACGCGAATATTGCGGACACGGCGTGGGCCAGAAATTCCATCAAGACCCGCAAGTACTGCATTACGGCAAACCCGGCACCGGCGTCAAACTGGAGCCCGGCATGATCTTTACCATTGAGCCCATGATCAACGCAGGCCGTCGCGAGCTGCGCACGCTGGCGGACCAATGGACGGTTGTCACCCGTGATCACAGCCTGTCGGCACAATGGGAGCACGCCGTATTGGTCACCGATACCGGCTATGAAGTGCTGACCGTCTCGCCCGGCATGCCTGCCCCTCCGGCCATTATCAAGGCGTAATTATGTCCTTCCTGGCCCAGCTTCGCGACAGAATTGCTGGCCGCCGGGCTCGGGCCTACGAGCGCTTCCGGCAGGACTTGCATTGCGATCGCCTGCTGAAAAGCCTGTGCCAGATCTGCGACCAGGGCCTGCGTGAACTGCTGGACCGCTATCCGCTGCCGCATCAGGCCAGTCTGGCCGCCCTGGGTGGCTATGGCCGCGGCGAACTGTATCCACACTCGGATGTGGACCTGTTGATCCTCTTGCAGCGTGAGCCCAATGCGCAGGATATTGATCGCATCCAGGCTCTGATCGCAGCCTTGTGGGACATAGGTCTGGCCCCTAGCCACAACGTCGCCACAGCCGCCCAATGCCTGGAACAAGCCAGTCAGGACATCACCACTGAAACCGCCATGCTGGAAAGCCGCTGGCTGGCGGGTTCACGACTATTGCTACGCCATGCGCAGCAGCGATTGCAAAGCCAGATGGACCCGCAAGCTTTCTTTTTAGCCAAACAAGCTGAACAGCAACAGCGTCACGCGCATTTGCAAGACACCCCCTATTCCCTGGAACCTAACTGCAAAGAGTCTCCTGGCGCCTTGCGCGACTTGCAAGTGCTGCTTTGGATGGCACGAGCCGCTGGCTTGGGCCGTACCTGGGTCGATGTAGCGCAATCCGAACTGCTGACCCAGCCAGAGCTGAAAGCCCTACAACGCGTAGAGGAAGCCTTCAAGCGCCTGCGCATCGAACTACATTTACTGACAGGTCGCGCCGAAGACAGGCTGCTCTTTGACCTGCAGCCGCGCCTGGCAGAAATCTACGATTTTCAGCCCACCGCGACCCGCCGAGCCAGCGAACTGCTCATGCAACGGTATTACTGGGCGGCCAAAATTGTCAGCCAGCTCAACCTGATCTTGATGCGCAGCATCGAAGAACATCTGTTTCCGCAGACGGATCAAGCTCCACAGGTAGTGGACTCGCACTTCCAGATTCATCACAGCCAGCTGGAGCTGCGCCAGCCTGATGGTTTTGAGCAGGATCCATCCCAGATCTTTGTGGCCATGCTGCATTTGCA
>JBQEAN010000027.1:37828-40071 GCA_052109075.1 Alcaligenes sp.
ATCGCCGCCTTGTTTCATGACATTGCCAAAGGACGCGGCGGCAACCATTCCGAACTCGGCGCCCAGGACGCACTGGCTTTTTGTCAGGATCATGGTCTGTTGCCCGTCGATGCCGAACTGGTTGTTTTCCTGGTTCGTGAACACCTGAGCATGTCACAGGTCGCCCAAAAGCGTGACCTGAGCGACCCACACGTTATCTTCCAGTTTCTGCAAACCGTCGGCACAGAGCGCCGTTTAACCGCGCTCTATCTGCTGACCGTAGCCGATATTCGCGCTACCAGCCCCACGGTCTGGAATTCCTGGAAAGGCAAGCTACTGGAAGACCTATATAACCTGACCCTGGCCGCTTTGGGACGCCAGGCCAAGGATGGCGTATCCGTACTGGATCAGCGCAAGCGCGATGCGGCCGGCGAGATACGGTTAGCCGGACTGCTGGATGATGCTCGCGAAGACTTCTGGCAGTGGTTAGATAAGCCGTATTTCCTGCGCCACGACGCCAGTGAAATTGCCTGGCACACGATCCAGCTCTATCACCAGGCTCACAGCCTGACGCCCACAGTACGCATTCGCCCTGCCGGGCAAACCGATGCCTTGCAAATCCTGGTCTACACCCAAGACGCCAGCGGCCTGTTTCTGCGCATATGTCGGTATTTTGACAGCCAGGCCGTCAGCATTCAGGACGCCCGCATCTACACCACCCGTCATGGCTGGGCACTGGATAGCTTTATTGTCATGCTGCCTGCCTATGACCACGCCTTGCGACGCGACCCCTTGCTGATTGAAACCGAGCTATGCCAGGCCCTGGAGCAAGACCTACCCCCTATTGAATACACAAACTATCACTATCGCGACGTACGCTCGCGCCGGGCACGCGTCTTTCCTATCCAGCCTACCGTGGACCTGCGCCCGGATGATAAAGGACAGGACTGGATTTTGACGCTAAGTGCCACGGACCGACGCGGTTTGCTGTACAGTCTCGCCCAAGTATTCGAGCACCACGACGTACGATTGCGCTCTGCCAAGGTCATGACCTTGGGCGACCGTGTCGAAGACGTTTTTATCCTCAGTGGTGCCGCTTTAGAACAAAACCGTAATCAATTGCGCCTGGAGCGCGATGTACGCTTAGCCCTCTCTCAACAAGCTACCCCGTCTTAATGGAAATCTCCTCCGTACTCGCTGATGTCAGCCGCAGCTTTCTGTTTGCCTTGGCAACGCTGTTGCCCATGCTCAACCCACCCGCGGCTGCCCCCATCTTCCTGACCCTGACCGAAGGCGCCAGTGTTCCTGACCGCTCCCGTCTGGCCAAGAAGGTTTCCATCAATATTTTCATCATGCTGGCCGTAGCCATGGTGGCCGGCAATATCGTGCTGAATTTCTTTGGCATTTCCCTGCCTATTATTCGTATTGGTGGGGGCTTGTTGGTCATTGGCACAGCCTGGCGCTTGATCAATGCCTCGGACTTTGATGCAGCCCACGCCCAGAATATGGCCGAGTCCTATTCCTGGGAGCAAATCCGCTCCAAGGCTTTTTATCCCCTGACCTTCCCCATGCTGTGCGGTCCCGGCTCTTTGTCCGCGGCCCTGACAGTAGGTGCAACCTTGCACGACAATTCAGTCACTGGAACGATGAGCAAACTGGCCGGTGCCCTGCCCGCCATTGCGGCCGCCAGTTTTATTGTGTTTCTGGCCTTACGTTTTGCATCGCAATTTCTGTACAAGCTGGGTAAAAATGGCACCGCTGTTGTCATGCGCCTGTCCGCCTTCATCCTGTTGTGTTTGGGCGTGCAGATTACCTGGGCCGGTTTTCATGAACTTTTCCTGGGTTTACTGCACGAAGCATCTATCTTCTACTCTTTGAGCCCTACCTAATACCATGGCCGCTTCTCTTCGCCAGTCTGCTGTGCCCTACTATCTGATCGCCCTGCTGTCGTTCCTGGCGGTCGGCTTTGCTCTGATCTCTCAGCACTTCTTCAGTATCCCGCCCTGCGCCTGGTGCGTATTGCAGCGCCTGATATTCATTGTCTTGGGTCTGTTTAGCCTGGTTGCGGGTGTGCTACGTCAATTAGGCCATCAGCGCAGCGCCACCTTCGCCTGCTTGCTGGCTCTGGCCACTGCCATAGGCGGCATTCTGGCAGCCTGGTATCAGGTCTCGGTCGCGCAGCATTTATTCAGCTGTGACCAAACCTTTGCTGATCGTTTCATTACCCAATCTGGCCTGGAAAGCGGCTTGCCATGGCTATTTGG
>JBQEAN010000027.1:40171-44950 GCA_052109075.1 Alcaligenes sp.
ACATCGCGACCGGTCGCAATCAGCTCAGATACGGTAGGCATATCAATGCCGTATACGTTCGGAAAACGTACCGGTGGTGCAGCCGAAGCAAAAAACACCTTGTTAGCACCGGCAGCACGTGCCATATCGACAATCTGACGGCTGGTGGTGCCACGCACAATGGAGTCATCCACCAACAGCACATTCTTGCCACGGAACTCCATCGGAATCGCGCTCAGCTTCTGACGCACGGATTTCTTACGCACTTCCTGGCCAGGCATGATGAAGGTGCGACCGATGTAGCGGTTCTTGATGAAGCCTTCGCGGTAATCCAGCTTCAGATGCGCGGCCAATTGCATTGCCGAAGGACGTGCCGAGTCCGGAATGGGCATTACCACGTCGATATCAGCCAGACGCAGGTTCTTGGCGACATTTTCAGCCAGGTACACACCCATACGCAAACGAGCATCGTAGACCGACACACCATCAACGGTGGAATCCGGACGGGCGAAGTACACGTACTCAAAGACACAGGGATTCAGTCGTGGGTTCTCGGCGCACTGACGGCTGGTCAAATTGCCATCCAGATCTACAATAATGGCCTCGCCGGGCTCCACATCACGGATCAACTCGAAGCCACAACCGGTCACGGCGACCGATTCCGAGGCAACCATCCACTCTTCACCTTTGTCGGTCATATTGCGGCCCAGGCACAAAGGGCGAATCCCGTTGGGGTCACGGAAGGCCACTAGACCGAAGTCGGCAATCTGCGAGACCACGGCATACGCACCACGCGCACGGCGATGGACAGCAGCGACTGCTTCAAAGACCTCGTCCTGAGAAAGTTCAGGGCCCGTTGCAGCGCGCTGCAGTTCGTGAGCGTACACGTTCAACAGCACCTCGGAGTCCGAGTTGGTGTTGATATGGCGACGGTCAATGGTGAACAGCTCTTCGCGCAGTTGACGCCAGTTGGTCAGATTGCCGTTATGCACAAAGCTGATGCCAAAAGGAGCATTGACGTAAAACGGCTGCGCCTCCTCGACGCTCTGGCTGGAGCCTGCGGTAGGGTAACGTACATGGCCGATGCCGCTATGACCCGGCAAGGAGCGCATATTACGGGTACGGAACACGTCCCGCACCAGCCCAAAGGCTTTGTGCATGCTGAAAAACTGGTCGTGCCAGGTCGCCAGCCCCGCAGCATCCTGCCCACGGTGCTGCAGCAAGAGCAAACTGTCATAAATCAACTGATTTACAGGGTTACGCGCAACAACCCCTACAACTCCACACATGATTGGTTCCCGTTAGTGTGTTCTCAATAAGGTAGCCATTCTGCCAAAGACGGCGGCAGCATGGCCTTAATCGACTGCACCGCGCGGATCGCAGGCTCGGCCAGCTTGGCCTGCTCCCACCACGGTTCTTTAGGTAAATCGGTATGCCCCGCCAAGATCACCAGGATCAGCACCAGCAGCACACCGCGAGCCAAACCAAACAAGCCGCCCAGGCCGTGATCGGCAGGCGTCAAACCCGTTTGCTCTATAAGACTTGCCAGCAGCATATTCAATAAGCCGACCAGCAACAAGACCATAAAAAAAACGGCTCCGTAGGCCAAAGCCGTACGTAATAAGCCGTTTTCTATCCAGACTTGTATCCAGCCTGATGTGCGTGGGCCCCACCAGATTGCGGCCATGAAAGCCAACAAATAGGCGCTGAGCGAAAGAACTTCCTTGATTAATCCGCGTATCAGGCCAAGCAGGCCTGATACACCCACAATTCCAAGGACGATATAGTCGAAGCTGCTCACTTAGCCGAGATAAAACTGTTCTCGTAACCGAGTGAGCGCAAGCGGGCCTGGGCTGCCTGAGCCGCCTCACGGGTGGGGAACGGTCCCACGCGCAAACGATAGGTTGGCTTGCCACCGCTTTGTGCCGTTTCTATATAGGCGTTGGTCACACCGGCCGATACCAGCTGATCACGACGCGACTGGGCATCGTTCTGGTTGGAATAGGCGACAATCTGCAAAATAAAATTGCCTTGCTGCACAGCAGGTTTGCTGGCTGCAGGGGCGGGTTTACCGGGGGTACGACCTTCCAGCAAAGCCAGGGCATAGGAGCCATCATCCGTGCGAGTGCCCTGTGCCGGGGGAGTAGGCTTGGGTTTCTCAACAGGCTTGGGCTTTTCTACCGGCTTAGCAGGCTCCGGGCGTGCTGGCACGGGCGGTGGCGTGGTTACTGGAGGGGGTGTCGTTGTGGTGACATGGGCCGGATCAGTTTCAAGACCGGGATTGATCACGGCCACACTGCCATCCGTAGTGGATGGATCGGTGAGCAGCGGCTCATCAGGCTGCTCAATCACCGGGGTGGACGTGTTTTCCTGCACGATCAGCTCACCGGGACGAGGCTGCTGCACGGAACCCTGCCCTACCGTTTGACCAATAGGCCCCAAAGCCAAGGACTGCTCAGGCTCGGGTGGCGTTTTATCGGCGGTCAGCATAGGGACCAGCACCACAACCGCCAGAACCAGGGCGAGCGCGCCGATCAGACGGCGTCGAGCCCGTCCACGCAGTTCCGATAATTGTGAATCGCTGGAAGCACTCGAGCGGCGACCCGACGATGAGGAAGTATCGTTACGTGAAAATAAACCCATGAGCCCTAGACCTATGAAATAAGCAGTCTTACCGATATTCAGGAAGATGAACGACCGTTTGCGGCTTCAAGAATCGGCCCTACCGTCGCAAACGAGCCAAACACGACAATTCTATCATTGTCACTGGCCTCTTTTAGTGCCGCCTCGTAAGCGAGCCGAGGACTGTTGTAACTGGATACGACGGCTGACGCTTTACTGACCGAAGCGCGAGCTGCAGGCCGAACTCCGGGGCGATGCGCACTGGATTCCGCTTCCGGTGCCAGTACATCATCAGGCGCCTCGCCTTGGGCCAACACAGCACGAACATGCGCCGCCAGATCGTCGCCTGACAAGCTGCGGGGTCCTTCCAGGCTGGCACACATCCAATGGTCGATACGTGTCGCCATACGGGCTATCACCCCGTCCACATCTTTATCCTTGTACATACCCACCACCGCGATGGTCTTGGGATAAGCCGGCATATTGTCCAGGTTCTGCGCCAAAGCCGCAGCGGCATGGGGGTTATGGGCCACATCGAAAATTATGCATGGCAAACCGGGCTGAATCTGAAAACGACCCGGCATCTGCGCACGCAACAATCCAGCGCGCACGGCTTGTGCAGGCACGGCCAGTCGGGGGTGCAGGGATTCCAGGGCCGCCAATGCCGCAGAGGCATTCAGCAACTGGTTGGCGCCTCGCAAGGCTGGATAGGCCAAAGCAGCCCGTCGCTGGTTGCGACCACCGTAAGCCCATTGCTGACGGTCGCCCGAATAGTTGAAATCTTTACCAAACAGCCACAGCGGGGCACCGACTTGCTCGGCATAGTCCAGCATGGTCTGCGGTGGAATCGGATCGGCGCAAATCGCAGGACGATCCTTGCGGAAAATATGGGCCTTTTCCCAGGCCACTTGCTCGCGGGTATTGCCCAGGTACTCAGCATGATCGATATCGATGCTGGTAATGACTGCACAATCCGCATCAATCATATTGACGGCGTCCAGACGGCCACCCAGGCCCACTTCCAGCACTGCCACATCAACGCGCTGCTCCTGAAACAGCAATAGGGCCGCCAAGGTCGAGAACTCGAAGTACGTTAGCGTCAGGTCACCACGGGCCGCGTCGATACGGGCAAATTGCGCCGTGATCTGCGCATCATCAGCCATTTCGCCATTCAGACGAATGCGTTCGTTGTAGCGCACCAGATGCGGCGAGGCATACACGCCTACTTTATAGGCCGCAGCCAGCAAAATCGCTTCCAGCATGGCACAGGTCGAGCCTTTGCCATTGGTGCCGCCTACCGTGATAACTATCGAATCCAGCGTCAAGTTCAGACGTTCAGCAACCTCGCGAATCCGCCCCAGCCCCAGATCAATGGCCGAAGGATGCAAGGTTTCCAAATAGGATAGCCAGTCGCTGAGCGCGGAGTCGGCTTTCAGAACAGGATTAGTCATTGACAACACCAATTACAAAAAAAAACGGCAGGCGCTGATGATAGCACCTGCCGTGGTCCAGTACGCCTTAACAACTAGGCTGACACTGGTATTACTTGCGACGTGCGGGCGGTAAATCCGTGCAGGTCCCTTCAACGATGGCGGCCGCTTTGCTGACCGACTCGCACAAGGTAGGATGCGGGTGGATGGATTTAGCCAAATCAACGGGATCTACTCCCATTTCAATCGCCAAGACCAGCTCACCAATCAGTTCGCCTGCGTTGGTGCCGACGATGCCGCCACCCACGATGCGGTGGGTTTCAGCATCGAACAGAACCTTGGTGAAGCCTTCATCGCGGTTGTTCGCAATTGCACGACCGGATGCAGCCCAGGGGAACACGCCCTTTTCGACCTTGATGCCATCTTTCTTGGCCTGATCTTCCGTCAGACCCACCCAGGCGATTTCCGGATCGGTGTAGGCCACCGAAGGGATCACTCGAGCGTCAAAGAAGGATTTTTCACCGGCGATGACTTCAGCTGCCACGTGCGCTTCATGCTCGGCCTTATGGGCCAACATGGGCTGACCCACAATGTCGCCAATCGCGTAGATGTGCGGCACGTTGGTACGTTGCTGTTGATCGACCTGGATGAAACCACGGTCCGTCACCTGCACACCGGCTTTCTCGGCACCGACCTTCTTGCCATTGGGCGAGCGGCCCACGGCTTGCAGAACCAGATCGTAACGCTG
>JBQEAN010000028.1:0-3083 GCA_052109075.1 Alcaligenes sp.
GCCACATGCACAATCAAGGGATGATTGGCTGGGCGGCCTTTGGCCTTGTAAATCAGCTGCACCGCAGCCGGGTTTTCTGCATCCGCCCCCAAGCCGTAAACCGTCTCGGTCGGAAAGGCCACCAGCCCCCCCTGTGCCAGCACCTGGGCAGCGTGCTCTATCTGCTGGTCAGAAGGACTATGAGTGGAATCAGTCATGATCAAAAGCGATGTGCAAGGCGGTAGCGGCACGTGCTGTGCGCTCGCGCACCTGCTGATCGGATTCGCCCACAATATTGACGTGACCCATTTTTCGGCCTGCGCGAGCTTCTGTTTTGCCATACAGGTGCAAAGACACACCCGGCACAGACAACAAGGCGGCCCAATCAGGCTCACGCACCTGGCCTTGAGCATCAAACCAGATATCGCCCAGGATATTAAGCATCATGGACGGACACAGCGCCTGGGTGTCGCCCAAGGGCAAGGCGGCCATCACCCGTGCCTGCTGTTCAAACTGGCTGGTGACACACGCATTCATGGTGTAGTGCCCGCTATTGTGCGGACGCGGTGCCACTTCATTCGCCAGCCAGCGGCCGTCTTCCAGAATGAAGAACTCCACACACAACACGCCTACGTAATCCAGGGTGCGGGCAATCGCCGCTGCTGCCTGACGAGCCTGTTCGGACATGGCATCGTCCTGGAACTGGGCGCTGACGGTGGAAACCGCCAAAATGCCATCGCGGTGCTCATTGCGCGCGCAGGGAAAGGTCTTAACCTGATCGTCCAGACCACGGGCCAGGACGACAGAGATCTCGGACTTCAAGGGCTGCAAGGCTTCCAGCACACAGGCTTGCGAACCAAATTCTTTGAAAGCGGCCAGGGCTTGATCACGATCAGCAACACGGGCCTGACCTTTGCCGTCATAGCCAAAACGGGCCGTCTTCAAGATACCGGGGAACAAGGCGCTGTCAGCCGCTTGCAGATCCTCCTGGCTCTCAATGGCGGCGTACGGTGCCACTGGCACGCCAGCTTGCGAGATGAAGGCCTTTTCACGGATACGGTCTTGCACAATACCCACTGCATCGCCGGAAGGCGTCACACGTGTGTACTGGGCCAAGGTCAATAAGGACTGCGCAGGCACGTTCTCGAACTCGGTGCTGACGGCTTGGCACAGGTCCCCCAGACGAACCAGCGCTTGCGCATCATCGTAGGCCGCACAGATATGCAGATCCGCCACGGCACCGGCCGGGCTTTGGGTGTCGGGGTCCAGCACCGCCACTTTGTAGCCCAGGCTTTGGGCACTATGGCAGAACATGCGACCCAGTTGGCCGCCTCCAATCATGCCTAGCCAAGAACCAGGAACCAGAAGAGCAGCATCAGTCATGGGGGTCATCATCACAAAATCAAATCAGGCAGTAGCAGGAGGAACACGCATCGCTCGGGCAACCTCGGTCTGGCGAGCACGGTACGCAATCAGTTTTTCAGTCAGGACCGTGTCGTTGACGGCCAGGTTGGCAATGACATGCAAGGCGGCATTAGCAGCACCGGCCTCGCCAATGGCGAAAGTGGCAACGGGCACGCCCTTGGGCATCTGCACAATGGACAGCAACGAGTCTTCACCGCGCAGGTAGCGCGAAGGCACAGGCACGCCAAACACAGGTAAGTGTGTCAAGGCAGCCAGCATGCCGGGCAAATGAGCGGCCCCGCCTGCACCCGCAATAATGGCTTTCAGGCCACGGGCCGGAGCCTGGGCACCGTAATCCACCATATCTATCGGCATGCGGTGAGCCGAGACAACGCGGCATTCGTAAGACACACTAAATTCGTCCAGAATGGCCACCGCCTGGCTCATGACCTCCCAGTCGCTGGAGGAACCCATCACAATGCCCACCGTGGGGGTCGCAGGAGTTTGTACGCTCATTAGAGATACGCCCTAAAAGGAAGAAGGCGCCATGCTGCCAGGCGCCTTGGTAAATAGAAAAACTGCAGGGGCCATCCAACGATGGGTTTTCAGGCGGAGCAGACTTTGCGCTGCCCATCGCCCTCCCCAAAAGCCCGGCTCGTTGTCGCAAAGTCGTCCCACGACATACAGCCGTGCACCACGCTGCTTATGACGACTAGACCGCTCGTTTACGGCGAGGGCCTGTCCGGGCTGCAGACCGTTCACGCCGTCAGGCGCTCCAGGGCTTCGCGGTATTTATCAGCGGTACGCTCGGCCACTTCAGCAGGCAAACGCGGTGCGGGTGGCGTCTTGTCCCAAACCTGGGTTTCCAACCAATCGCGCACAAATTGTTTGTCGTAGGAAGGGGGGCTGATGCCTTCGGCATAGCTGTCGGCTGGCCAGAAACGCGAGGAATCCGGGGTCAGCACTTCGTCCATCAAATGCAGCTGGCCTTGATCGTCCAGGCCAAACTCAAACTTGGTGTCGGCAATCAGGATGCCACGGCTGGCAGCGTACTCCGCCGCTTCGGTATACAGACGCAAAGTCACATCACGGATCTGTTCAGCCAGTTCCTGACCGACTTCCTTGACCACATGCGCGAAATCCACGTTTTCGTCGTGCGAACCCATTTCAGCTTTGGCTGCTGGCGTAAACAGCACGTGCGGCAGCTTGGCCGCTTGCTGCAAACCCGCCGGCAAGGTGATACCGCAAACGGCACCGGTAGCCTGGTAGTCTTTCCAGCCCGAACCGATCAGGTAACCACGGGCTACCGCTTCCACCATGATGGGCTTTAAGCGTTTGACCACCATGGAACGGCCTTCGACTTGCGCACGCTCTTCAGGAGCCACGACATCAACGGGGTTCACGCCCGTGGAGTGATTAGGGATGATATGTGCCAGCTTGTTCAGCCAGAACTCGGTCATCTGAGTCAAGACAGCGCCCTTGCCGGGAATGGGGTCGTCCAGAATCACATCGAATGCCGAAATGCGATCACTGGCGACGATCAACAACTTATCCTCACCCACCGCATACATGTCCCGAACTTTGCCGCGTGCGAGTAGCGGCAAGGAGCTCAGGCTGGATTGATGTAAGGGCTCTTGCACGATTTCATCCTTAAAACGAAAACATCCCGCTGAATGATAGGCAGGCGGGACGACAGTCCC
>JBQEAN010000028.1:3183-44712 GCA_052109075.1 Alcaligenes sp.
CATCCTTAAAACGAAAACATCCCGCTGAATGATAGGCAGGCGGGACGACAGTCCCGGCGTCTACGACACCGGGCAAAGACGCAGAGCCGGGGTAGTCAGTCGTGCTGCCTGCCCCGGCTCCGCCTGATAATTACTGAACGATCTGGGACAGCTCGCCGGTGCTGTACTGGCGGGCAATTTCCTGCAAAGGAATAGCCTTGATCTTGGAGGCTTGACCAGCAGCCCCAAATTCCTGGTAGCGGGCAACGCAGACTTTCTTGGCGGCTTCACGAGCAGGTTTCAGGTATTCGCGTGGGTCGAACTTCTCTGGATTTTCAAACAGGAAGCGACGGATAGCGGCGGTCATGGCCAAACGGATATCGGTGTCGATATTGATCTTGCGCACACCGTACTTGATGGCTTCCTGAATTTCTTCCACGGGCACACCGTAGGTTTCTTTCATGTCGCCACCAAACTGGCGGATTTCTGCCAGCAGTTCCTGAGGCACGCTGGAACTGCCGTGCATGACCAGGTGGGTGTTAGGCAAACGACGGTGAATTTCTTTCACACGCTCGATGGACAAAATGTCACCTGTAGGCTTGCGGGTGAACTTGTACGCGCCGTGGCTGGTACCGATGGCAATGGCCAACGCATCCAGTTGAGTGCGGGTCACGAACTCAGCAGCTTGCTCGGGGTCGGTCAACAACTGATCCAAGGTCAGAACGCCGTCCGCACCGTGGCCGTCTTCTTTGTCGCCCTGCATGGTTTCCAGAGACCCCAGGCAACCCAGCTCGCCTTCAACGGTCACGCCCAGCTTGTGAGCCATGTCGACCACTTTACGGGTCACTTCCACGTTGTATTCAAAGTCGGCAATGGTTTTGCCGTCAGGCAACAAGGAGCCGTCCATCATCACGCTGGAGAAGCCCAGGTCGATGGCACCTTTGCAAATTTCGGGGGACTGGCCGTGATCCTGGTGCATTACCACGGGGATGTTGGGGTAGGACTCAACCGCCGCTTCGATCAGGTGACGCAGAAAATCGCCACCGGCGTACTTACGGGCACCGGCCGACGCCTGCATGATAACCGGACTGTCCGTCTCCGAGGCGGCTTCCATAATAGCCTGGACCTGCTCCAGATTATTGACGTTGAACGCTGGAATACCATAACCTTGCTCGGCCGCGTGATCGAGCAGCTGGCGCATGGAAACTAGGGCCATGAGAAGACCTCCTGAAAACTAAAATAATTGAAAAACTTGACGGGGCATGGTTGATGCCCCGCCGATTGTGTTTTGGGCATGTCAAGGAGCAGGCCGACGCGCCGACTTGGGGCGAAAAGCGTGCACCACGTGTTCGTGAGTTTGTGCGTAGGGTCCGCCGATCAGGTCGATGCAATAAGGAACGGCTGCAAAAATACCGGGAACCAATACGTGTCCGGTTTCTGAATCCCGTAATCCTTCCAGTGTTTCCTGAATGGCTTTGGGCTGCCCAGGCAGATTGATAATCAGAGCAGCGTGATCCTGAATCTCTCGGATGACCGCAACTTGCCGCGACAAAATCGCTGTTGGTACGAATTTTAAACTGATTTGGCGCATCTGTTCACCGAATCCGGGCATTTCGCGCGTTGCGGCATCCAGAGTGGCCTCGGGCGTCACATCACGGCGAGCCGGACCAGTGCCGCCGGTAGTCAAAATCAGGTCGCAACCCGCCTCGACCAAGTCGACCAGGGCGCCGGTAATCTGGGCTCGTTCATCAGGAATCAAGCGCTCCAGATAGGCTGGAGCAACCGTCAAAGCGGAGTCCAGCCAGCGGCGCAGCGCTGGTATACCTTGATCCTGGTACTGTCCGCTGGAGGCGCGATCCGAAACCGACACCAAGCCGATACGCAATTGATCCGGATGTTCGCGGGACGACTGTCGATTGAATGTCATGCTTTTCCTTGGAAGCGAAATAAACTACAGGCCCTGAGCGGGCCTGCCAATAGCACGATTGTAACGAATCGCAGTGGGGCTTAAATACAACGGCCGCCGTCAACTTCGATGCAGGTGCCGGTTACAAACTCCGCCTCGTCCGAGGCCAGATACAGCGCCGCCGCAGCAACGTCCTTAGGTGTGCAAAAACGTCCCAGCGGAATCCCCGCCAAAAAGCGACTGCGGTTTTCCGGCGTATCAGGCATGCCCATGAATTGCTCCAGCAACGCCGTGTCACCAATCACCGGGTTAATGCAGTTCACGCGGATATTATCTGGCCCCAATTCAGCTGCCATACCCTTGCTGATCGTCACCACGGCACCTTTGGTACCGTTGTACCAAACAAGGCCCGGACGCGGCCGTAACGCGGCGGTCGACGCGATATTGATAAACGAACCGGAACCCTGGGCCCGCAAATACGGCACAAAATGCTTGGCGCTCCAGTAAATGCTTTTCACGTTCACGGCATAGACCAGGTCGAACTCACTTTCACTGACCTCCAGCAAAGGTTTGTTGCGGTGCGTGGTACCCGCATTGTTCACCACAATATGCAGCCCACCACATTCGCGCAGGGCAATATCCAACAGGGCATGAACTTCGTCGCCTTGCGATACATCGCAAGCGGCAAAAATGGCCTGACCGCCCTGTGCCTGAATCTGAGCGACGGCGGCCTGCCCTTGCTCCACATTCAGGTCAGCAATCAGTACACGCGCTCCTTCGCGTGCAAAGCGCTGTGCAATGCCCAGGCCAAAACCCGAGGCACCGCCCGTCACGATAGCCACTTTGTCTTGCAATCGCATGCTTGTCTCCTTCTGCTCTTATATAAAAATGGCGGCTCGACGCCGCCATGTAGAAATACGGTTTAGCGTTCAGCAGCCATGCTGCCAGAAAACGCTGGGCACCACAGCCGCGCTTACCCCTAAATGCCTCGGTAATTAGCTGGCTGCATGACGTAAGGCAACCGTTTTCAGACTGGTCAGGGCATATAGGGCCTCAAAACCTTTTTCACGCCCAATACCAGATTGCCCGGTTCCGCCAAAAGGCAATTCCACGCCGCCTGCCGCACCATAGTTATTCACAAAAACCTGACCGGCCCGCAACTGTCTGGCCATACGAACCTGGCGGGCACCATCGCGGGTCCAGACACCCGCCACCAGGCTATAGGGAGTGCCATTGGCCATGTCGATCGCTTCCTGCTCCGTGCCAAAAGGCTGAGCCACCAGCACAGGACCAAAGATCTCCTCCTGCGCCAAACGGTGGTTCACCGGCACATGGTCCAGTAACACAGGCACCTGATAGAAACCGCCTGCCGGGGCTTTGGAATCCAGCTTGCCCTTGGCCAGCACCACAATGCCGTCCTGATCCAGGTTCTCCAGGTAGGAGCGCACACGGGCCTGTTGCTGCGCGCTGATCAGCGGGCCGCAATCCAGATTGTCACTAGCCGCCCCGGTCAATAAGGCCTTGAAAGCGTCAGCCAGACGCTCGGTAAAGTCGCCATAAATGGCGCGCTGAATCAGCACACGACTACCCGCCGAGCAGGTTTGCCCGGCATTTTGCACAATCGCATTGACGACAACCGGCAAAGCCGCGTCCAGATCCGCATCCGAAAATACGATCTGCGGGGACTTGCCGCCCAGCTCCAGGGTGACAGGCACAAAATTCTGCGCCGCCTGCAAGGCCACCTGACGACCAGTGTCCGGAGAGCCGGTAAAAGAAATATGGTTAATATCGGTATGCGCGGCCAAGGCTTGCCCAGCCTCTTTGCCCAAGCCAGTGCAGATATTCAGCACCCCGGCGGGCAGACCGGCCTCGTGCAAGAGCTCGGCCACACGCAGCAAGGACAAGCTGGCATCTTCTGCCGGTTTGACCACGCAAGTATTGCCCGCTGCCAGCGAGGCCGCCACGCTGCGGCCAAATATCTGCAGGGGGTAATTCCAGGGAATGATGTGCGCCGTGACGCCCAAGGGTTCACGCAAGGTAAACGCCGTCATCTCCCAGCCCAGTGGGATGGTTTGACCATGTAGCTTGTCCACCGCACCGGCATAGAACTCAAAATAGCGGACAATAGCGGCAGCATCGGACTGGGCCTGACGCAAAGGCTTGCCCGTATCACGCGATTCCAGCCTTGCCAGTTCCTCGCGGGCATCCGCAAGGGTTCGGGCACAACGCAGCAGCAATTGACTGCGCTGCGCTGCACTCAGGCGGCTCCATGGCCCCTGACTGGCACGCCGGGCGGCCTGGACGGCCCAATCAATATCCACGTCGGACGATTGCGCCAGTCGGGCAAAGGTTTCGCCAGTCGAGGGGTCGATAACCGGTAACAAACCACCGCCCTCCGCGCCAAGTTGCTGTCCGTCAATCCAATTGCGACACTCCATGACCGCCTCCAATGCTATTGTTATCTCAGCCAATCGAGCTCTGCTCAAGATCATTCTACTCAAGGACCTGCTGCTGTGGATTTTCAAAACTGTACTTTGCTCCTGGCGGGCGCGGGCGATCTGGGCACGCGCACCGGTCTGTTGGCCCGACATCACGAATGGCCGGTGATTGGACTGCGCCGCCACGTACCTATGGACGATCAAAGCGGAATTGAATGGGTTGAAGCGGACTTGAGCGAACCCACCTCCCTGCGCCTGAAGCACCGCAAGATCACGCATGTGCTGTATGCCGTCTCTCCTGACCAACGCAGCCAGGCCGCCTACGAACGCGTATTTCTTCAGGGGCTGGAGAACCTGCTGAACGAGCTGGACCTGAAAGCCCTGAAACGCTTTGTATTCGTATCGTCCAGCGCGGTGTACGGCCCCACGACGGAATGGGTGGACGAGAACTCGCCCACGGAGCCGACACAATTCAACGGACAAGTCTTGCTGGAGGCCGAGCAACTGCTCCACCACCGCATCCCTGCCCAGGCCGTGGTCATCCGACCCAGCGGCCTGTACGGACCGGGGCGGACCCAATTGCTGGACCGCCTGCGCGAAGGCCGCGCAACAGTTCCTGATGACCCGGAACACTGGGCCAACCGCATGCATATTGAGGACGCTGCCCGTGCCTGCTGGCACCTGCTGCGCGCTCCCGCCCCCTTCCCTTGCTACATAGGCACAGACAGCCGCCCCTACCGGATTACCGAGCTGTACGACGGCCTGGCTGATTTGCTGGAGGTGGCCCACCCGGAGCGCCGTCCTTCCAGCGAAGGCGGTAAGCGTTTAAGCAACCAGCGATTGCTGGATAGCGGGTTCAAGCTGGAATGGCCGGATGCACTGCAGGGGTATGCGCAGTTGATTAAAGATGGGGCGTAACCAACGTAGCCCTTATTGCCTGATGCCAACGGAGTGACTCGAACCTATCTCGTCTTTAGCTCCGTCATACAGCTAAACAGCGACCAAAAAAATCCAGCCCACCTAAGTGAGCTGGATTTTTCTTTCAGCAGACTTCTTTATCAGGGTCCTCTGCCAGGGTAATACAAGTGATTTAAGCCTTGTCTTCCAAAGCAGCCACCGCAGGCAAACGCTTGCCTTCCAGAAACTCCAGGAATGCGCCGCCGCCGGTGGAGATGTAGTCCACATCCTCACCAATATTGAACTGGGCAATCGCCGCCAGGGTGTCGCCGCCGCCAGCAATCGAGAAGGCTTTGGAGCCGGCAATCGCACGCGACAGAGTTTCTGTGCCTTGTGCGAAAGCGGGGAATTCAAACACGCCCAGGGGGCCGTTCCAGACTACAGTGCCTGCCTTGGCAATAATGGCGGCAATCTGTTCGGCTGTTTGTGGGCCTACATCCAGAATCAGGTCGTCATCCTCCACCTGATCGGCCGCTTTGGTTTGAGCGACGGCATCGACAGCAAAAGACTTGGCGCACACCACATCCACAGGGATAGGGACTTCAGCACCGCGCTCTTTCATGATGCGGATAACTTCACGAGCCTCTTCCAGCTGGCTATCTTCCACCAGGGATTTGCCCACGGACAGGCCGCTGGCCAGCATAAAAGTGTTGGCAATGCCGCCACCGACCACCAACTGGTCAACCTTTTCAGCCAATGCGCGCAGGATGGACAGTTTGGTCGATACCTTGGCACCACCCACAATCGCCACCAGAGGGCGGGCAGGTTGGTTCAGGGCACGGCCCAAAGCCTTCAACTCGGCTTCCAGCAAAGGACCGGCGCATGCCACAGGAGCAAAGCGGGCGATACCTTCAGTGGTGGCTTCGGCACGGTGGGCCGTACCGAAGGCGTCGTTTACGTAAACGTCACACAAGGCCGCCATTTTGCGAGCCAATTCGGGATCGTTCTTCTTCTCGCCCACATTGCAGCGGCAGTTCTCCAGCAACACGACCTGACCGGGCGACACTTGCACACCGTCCAACCAGTTGCGACGTAGCTCAACCGGCATACCCAGCAATTCGGACAAACGTTGCACCACGGGTTCCAGCGAATCGACAGGCTGGCACTCGCCCTCTTTGGGGCGGCCCAGGTGAGACGTGACCATTACCGCAGCGCCGGCATCCAGCGCCATGCGGATGGCAGGCACCGAAGCACGCACACGCGTATCTTCCGTAATGCGTCCGTCTTGCAGGGGGACATTCAGATCAGAGCGGATAAATACCCGCTTGCCTCGTAGCGCGTCCGTTTCGGCCAGCGCAGACAAGGTCTTGATGCTTGTAGACATGATTTCTTGTTCTGGGAATTAACGTGACAGGGGCGGGAAATCCCGCCCCTGCTATTCAGATCTTACTTGGCCGACATCAGTGCAATGGTGCTGTCGAGCATACGAATGGAAAAGGCCCATTCGTTGTCATACCAGGCTGCCACTTTAACCATATTGCCACCGGTCACTTTGGTCAGCAGGGAGTCAACCGTGCTGGACGCGGTAGTGTGGTTGAAGTCGATGGAAACGAGGGGTTCGGTGCAGTAATCCAGAATGCCCTTCAGGGCGCCTTCCGATGCTGTCTTCAGAATGCTGTTCACTTCTTCAACGCTGGTGTTGCGGCTGGCCACAAAGGTCAGGTCAACCATGGACACGTTGATGGTGGGCACGCGCACCGCGTAACCATCCAGCTTGCCATTCAGTTCTGGCAAAACCAGACCGACCGCAGCGGCAGCGCCGGTCTTGGTAGGGATCATGCTGCTGGTAGCCGAACGGGCACGGCGCATATCTTTGTGACGCACGTCGGTCAGGACCTGGTCATTGGTGTACGCGTGAATGGTGGTCATCAAACCGCTGAGCACGCCCAGTTCCTTGTGCAAAGGAGCAACCAGGGGGGCCAGGCAGTTGGTGGTGCACGATGCGTTGGAAATAACGGTGTCGGTGCTTTTCAGAATATCGTGGTTCACGCCGTACACGATAGTGGCGTCCACGTCTTTACCACCGGGGGCCGAAATGATGACTTTCTTGGCACCGGCTTGAATGTGCTCACCGGCTTTTTCTTTGGTAGTGAACGCGCCGGTACATTCCAGCACGACGTCCACACCCAGTTCAGCCCAAGGCAGGGTCAGCGCATCGCGCTGGCTCAGCAGGCGAATACGATCCCCGTTGACCACCATGTAATCGCCATCCAGCGACACATCGGCGTTGAAGCGGCCATGCACGGAGTCATAGCGAGTCAGGTGCTCGTTGATCTCGGCACCGCCCGAGGCGTTGATCGCCACGATCTCGATATCGTGTTTTTTGCCGTACTCGTAGTGGGCACGCAAGATCATGCGGCCGATACGACCATAACCATTGATTGCGACGCGAATCGTCATATCAGACTCCAATTACAAAATTTCTTGAACGGCCGCAGCGACCTTCTCTGCTGTCAGACCAAAATGCTTGAACAGGACACCAGCCGGGGCGGATTCACCGTAGGTATCAATACCCACTACAGCGCCTTCCAGGCCCACGTACTTGAACCACAGCCCTGTGGTACCAGCCTCAACCGCCACACGCGGGATGCCGGGAGTCAGAACCTGATCACGCCATTGCTTGTCCTGAGCGTCGAACAGATTGGTACACGGCATGGACACTACACGGGTCGCAATACCTTGTTGAGCCAGTTGTTCTTGCGCTTGCAAAGCCAAACCGATCTCCGAACCGGTAGCCATGATAATGGCGCGCGCCTCTTGCGCATCGCGCAGCACGTAGCCACCACGGCGGATGTTCTGGATGGTCTGCGCATCGCGCTCGACAAACGGCAGGTTCTGGCGCGACAAGAGCAAGGCACTAGGACCACCGTTCTGAACATCCATGCCAATGCTGGTGGGACGCTCAACCGAGCAAGCCCAGGCCACAGCTGTTTCTGTGGTGTCGCAAGGACGCCAGACATGCAGATTAGGGATCAGACGCAGGCTGTTGGCGTGCTCGATGGACTGGTGCGTAGGGCCGTCTTCGCCCAGACCAATGGAGTCGTGAGTGAATACGTGTACAACACGCTGCTTCATCAAGGCAGCCATACGAATGGCGTTGCGCGAGTAATCGGAGAAGGTCAGGAAGGTGCCGCCAAAAGGCAGGTAACCACCGTGCAGGGCCAGGCCATTCATGATGGCGGCCATACCGAACTCACGCACACCGTAGTTGATGTGGCGGCCGAAATGCAGGCCATCGGCCTGAGCGCGGACCGCTTGAGCGCCCTTCCAGTCCGTGAAGTTGGAACCGGTCAGGTCAGCCGAGCCGCCCAGCATTTCTGGCAGTTCTTCAACCAGTGCACTGATGGCAAGTTGCGAGGCTTTACGCGAGGCAATGGTTTCTGCTTTCTGAGCAGTTTCATCAATAAAGGCTTGAACCTTGGTGCCGAAGTCAGCGGGCAGCTCGCCTTTCAGACGGCGGGCCAGTTCCGCAGCCAATTCAGGGTAAGCCTGGCGGTAAGCATCAAAGCGCTCTTGCCATTCTGCTTGCTGAACGCCACCTTTTTCGCGGCAATCCCAGCCTTGGTAGACTTCCTGAGGAATTTCAAACGGACCGTAATTCCAGTCCAGCGCAGCACGGGTAGCAGCGATTTCAGCCGCACCCAGTGGAGCGCCATGTACTTTTTCGGAGCCCGCAGCGTTAGGTGCGCCCTTACCGATGACGGTACGGCAGCAAATCAGAGTGGGGCCCGTGCCTTCTTTGGCGTTACGGCGAGCTTGTTCGATAGCCTTGTTGATCGACGCAGCATCGTGGCCGTCAACTGCGCGAATCACGTTCCAGCCATAGCTTTCAAAGCGGGCGGGGGTGTCGTCACCGAACCAGTTCTCGACCTTGCCGTCGATGGAAATGCCGTTATCGTCGTACAGCACGACCAGCTTGGACAACTTCCAGGTACCGGCCAGGGAGCAGGCCTCGTGCGAGATGCCTTCCATCAGGCAGCCGTCACCGGCAAACACCCACGTCAGGTGATCGACCACATCGTGGCCTTCGCGGTTGAATTCGCGGGCCAGCAAGGCTTCAGCCATTGCAAAACCGACCGCGTTACCCAGACCTTGGCCCAAAGGACCTGTGGTGGTTTCCACGCCCGAGGTAATCCCCACTTCAGGGTGGCCCGGCGTACGCGAATGCATCTGACGGAAGTTGCGCAGCTCGTCCATCGGCAGGTCGTAGCCGCTAAGGTGCAACAAAGCGTAGATCAACATGGAACCGTGGCCGTTTGACAACACAAAACGGTCGCGATCAAACCAGGCCGGGTCGGCTGGATTATGTTTCAAGTGCCGGGACCAGAGAACCTGGGCGATATCGGCCATGCCCATAGGCGCACCGGGGTGGCCCGAATTAGCTTGTTGCACGGCATCCATAGACAAGGCACGGATGGCATTGGCTAGGGTTTTATCAGAGGCTGACGCAATATCCATTAGATGCTCATTGGGGCGGTGCGCGACAATTCCGACTGGCGGACGGCTCACGGCCCTGATTAGTTTATAAAACGCGCTATTTTAGCATTGCTGGCGCTAAATCGGCCCGACTTGACCGGGGAGCGTGCGCTTTCTTCCCCAAGCCTGGATACGGTATGCTTGTGCGGTTTTTTATGCTTGATGGTGTGTTCATATGGCAGCTCCCCGTTTCTACCACCCTTTGGCCCTGACGGCCGACACTGAAATTGCCTTGCCCGAGGCCCTGGCCCATCACGCCATCCGAGTCCTGCGCCTGAAAGATGGTCAGGACATGGTGCTGTTTGATGGACTTGGCACGGAGTACCCGGCCACCTTGCGCATCGACGGCAAGAAAGGCTTTGCCGATCTGGGTGCCGCCCAGACACCAGAGCGTGAACTGGCAGGCCGCATCACCGTGCTGCAGGGCATTGCCTCCAGCGACAAGATGGACTGGATTATTGAAAAGGCCGTGGAAATGGGGGTCTGTCGCTTTGTTCCGATTCGCGCCCAGCGCAGCGTGCTGCAACTCAACGCGGAGCGGCAAGCAAAGCGCATGGTTCACTGGCAAAAAGTCATTGAATCAGCCAGCGAGCAATGTGGTCGCAACCGTTTAATGGAACTGAGCGCTCCACAAACCCTGGCCGAATACTTTCGCGAAACACAAACCGGCCTGCATTTATTTTGCGACCCGGATGCACCCAAGCAATTGGCGCAAGCCATTGTCCCGCAGGATCAGGCCATGAGCATCTTGATCGGTCCTGAAGGTGGCTGGTCGCCCGAAGAGCAGAAAGTGGCACGGGATGCCCAGGCTCAGGCGATTCGTTTCGGGCACCGCGTGTTGCGGACAGAGACCGCCGCCTTGGCGCTGACAGCAGCGATCAGCGCCTTGCAAGGCTGGGAATAAGGTTTAATCCTCGTCCGAGCTGGAATAGGAAGCAGGGTCCAAACCGGGTTCTGGATCAGGATGCTTGCCAGCGTGCAGAACGACACATACAAAACGGCGCTCGTTATTCGAGGCCCAGGCATGAACATCTTCACAAACACCCAAAATAGCCTGGGCGTCTTTTTCCAATGCAGGGTCACCACTGTGCAGATTGTCCAGCCACAGGGCCAAGCCTGCTTTCTGGTCCAACACGGTGTCGCACAGGCAATCGTAGAGTGAATCCAGATTACCACCAAAAAACTCAGGATAATCAACAGCCTTGGCGACTGCTCGCAGCACAGCAGAACGATTGCGCGCACGATCACAACTTACTTCCAGGGCGGTAAGCCCCTGGTCCTGCGCCTGCTTCTGAAAATCAGCAGCCGTCAGGCCCGTTGCGTCGAGCACACCGCCTTGTTGCAAAGCTTCTTGCAAAGTCAGGGATTGGCTCATCAGGACGCTTCCTTAAAAAACGCTAACACTTCTTCACGACGACTCATGGTATCGGTCTTTCCTAACTCGATCAGCTCTTGGGTATAGCCGGACTCGAATAACAAGTATGAAATTAATGCGCCGCCTGTGGTCGGACCGGACTTTGAAGATACACCAAGTACTCGAAATAGGGTACGTGCAGCAGTTGGCATCTGATGAATATGCCGCGTGGCAATTTCATCCAGCGAACGGCTGGGAGTGATGGCAAACGTGCTGACAGGACGCAGCGATTGGCTTTGTAATACATTTGCAGGCATATAGGCAAGCAATGTATTGATACGTTCCATACGCTCAATATCCGTTGACACACTATCAAGGAATATGTTGGATAAGGCATAGCCACTGATCTGCGCCAAAGAGGGGTATGGCGGATCCTTGGACTCTTGCTCGTGGTAGGTGTTGTCCTCATACCCCGTACCCACAATCAGCACCTTGTGCGCCCCTAAATGAATGGCCGGACTGATCGGTGCCAACTGGCGCATCGTCCCATCCCCACACCATTGGGTTTGCTTGCCCACTTGCAGGGACTGAGCCGGAAACATGAAGGGAATGGCGCTGGAAGCCATCAGGTGATCCACCCCGATCACACCGGGGATGGCGCGGCGCAAATTGCGGGACCAGGGGCGAATACGCTCGTCAGACTGATAAAAGGTCAGGTGTTCCCCGGTGGTGTAACCGGCCGCCGTAATCGCCAGGGCCCCCAGATGTTGTTGTGCCAGATTGCGTTGCAAACGATCAAAATCCAGGCTCTCTTCCAGCAGGTCACGCAACGGTGAATTGTCCAGCATGGAGTGCGGCACATGGTCGCGCAAGCGGGGGGCCAACCACCCCAAGGCCAAGGTGGCTACCCAGTGCACACTGGTCGCCAACAACTGCAAAGGGTCAGCATGAAAAATATCGTTGGTATGCAACGACGCCCACAGCTGTTGTATATGGTCGACAGCCTCATGTGGTTTATCGGCACGGCAGGCCAACCCAGCCGCATTAATTGAACCGGCCGAAGAGCCACAAATAATATCGAAGGGATTTCTGAACTGGGGATTGCGATCAGGGTCCAACAGCTCCAGCAAACCGGCCAGCACCCCGGCCTGATACGCGCCGCGCGCCCCGCCCCCATTCAAAATCAAAGCCACAGGAGCGGGAGAGCGCTGAATCATGATGGGTATTAGCCTTCAGTAGCGACGTTGGCATCCACGACTGTCACCGCCGTCATATTGACGATACGTCGCACCGAGGATGTGGACGTCATGATGTGTACCGGTGCCCGCGCACCCAACAAGAAGGGGCCAATGGCAACGTTACCGCCCGCCGCCGTCTTGAGCAGGTTGTAGGCAATATTACCGGCCTCCACGTTCGGGCACACCAGCAAATTGGCCTCGCCGCTCAGGGCCGACGTCGGCAGGATTTGATGACGGGCTTTTTCATCCAGCGCGCAGTCGCCGTGCATTTCGCCATCCACCTCCAGACTGGGGTCCAACTTGCGCACACGCTCCAGCGCACCCCGCATGGTCACCGCCGCCGGGGAGTCATTGGTTCCAAAGTTGGAACTGGACAGCAGAGCCACCTTGGGCTCGATATTGAACTGGCGCATCTTGCGCGCCGCCGCCAAAGTAATTTCCGCCACCTGATCCGAATTGGGATCGTGGTTGATATGCGTATCCGTCAGGGCCACCGTACGCTCACTAAGCAGCAAAATATTCATGGCGGCATAGGTCTGAACGCCAGGGGCCTTGCCAATGACCTGATCCACCAGTTCCAGGTGGTTCTCGTAACGCCCCACCGTGCCGCAGATCATGCCGTCAGCATCGCCCAGGTGCAGCATCATGGCACCGATCAAGGTCGGGCGACGGCGCATTTCCACGCGGGCCATCTCTTTGCTGATCCCGCGACGCGACATAATTTCCCAGTAACGGGTCCAGTAGCGATGAAAGCGGTCATCCTGTTCGGGGTTGGTCACTTCTACATCGATGCCCAAGCGCAGGCGCAAACCATAACGCTCGATGCGCTGCTGCAGGACAGCGGGTCGACCCACCAGAATCGGACTCGCCAATCCTTCATCCACAATAATCTGCACAGCGCGCAACACTCGCTCGTCTTCACCCTCGCTGAACACTACACGGGATTTGGCACCGTCTTGTACCAAGCCACGAGCCAGCGAATAAATCGGCTTCATGAAAGAGCCGGATTTATAGACGAACTGGCGCAACTGATAAATGTAGCTCTTCAGGTCCGCAATCGGACGAGTCGCCACGCCCTCTTCCATGGCCGCCTTAGCCACAGCGGGTGCAATACGCACAATCAGACGGGAGTCAAAGGGACGGGGAATAAAGAAGGAGGGGCCGAAAGAGACTTCTTCCAGGCCATAGGCCGCTGCCACGCCTTCGTCCTGCTCTTCACGAGCCAGTTGGCAAATCGCCTGCACAGCGGCTTTCTCCATGCCACGCGTGATGGTCGTCGCTCCTACATCCAGGGCACCACGGAAGATATACGGAAAGCACAGCACATTATTGACCTGGTTCGGGTAGTCCGAACGGCCGGTTGCCATAACCACATCGTCACGCACTGCGTGAGCGTCTTCAGGCAGAATCTCGGGATTGGGGTTGGCCAAAGCCAGAATCAAAGGCCGGGCTGACATTTTCTTCAGCATCTCTGGTTTGAGCACACCACCGGCCGACAGGCCCAGAAATACATCGGCCCCGTCAATCACGTCATTTAAGGTACGGGCGTCGGTCTGCTTGGCAAAACGGGCCAGCTCGGGCACCGGATTGCCGGGACGTCCTTCGTACAGCACGCCATCAATATCAGTAACCCAGATATTTTCCAACGGCAGGCCCATATCAACCATCAGGTCCAGACAGGCCAGAGCCGCAGCACCTGCGCCCGAGGTCACTACTTTGACCTGCTTGAGGTCTTTTTCCACTACGCTCAGGCCGTTCAAAAAGGCCGCCGTCACGCAAATGGCCGTGCCATGCTGATCGTCGTGAAAAACAGGAATGCTCATGCGCTGGCGCAGCTTGCGCTCTACTTCAAAGCACTCGGGCGCTTTGATATCTTCCAGATTGATGCCGCCAAAGGTTGGCTCCAGGCCCGCAATAATATCGACCAGCTTGTCGGGGTCGGTTTCATTGATTTCAATATCAAAGACATCCAGACCCGCAAAGCTTTTGAACAGCACAGCCTTGCCTTCCATCACCGGCTTGGCGGCCAAAGGGCCGATATTGCCCAAGCCCAGCACCGCCGTACCATTGGAGATCACCCCAACCAGATTGCCACGGCCGGTATAACGGAACACATTTTGCGGATCATTGACGATTTCCTCGCACGCCGCCGCAACCCCAGGCGAATACGCCAGCGCCAGATCCCGCTGGTTTGATAGTTGCTTGGTCGGCGTGACCGATAACTTTCCGGGCCTGCCCTGCTCATGATATTCCAGGGCTGCTTTCCGAAAATTGGCGTCCATGCTGTGTACCTACCCAAAAAATAAGCAAAGACCATTCTAGCCCTTGAGTTACAGCTGGGGTCAAGCACAGGCCAGGGTGGGCTTACAGCATCTGGCCTGGATAGGAAAATCGGTCGACAGGATCAAACAGGGCCTTGATGCGGCTATCTACATCTTGCGCCTGCCAGGACTGCTCCTGATCTGGCCAGGACCAGCCTTCCGGATCCGAACCGCTCAGCACAGCCTCGTCCACCACCAGCCATTCCACCCAAGCCAAATCACCGCCATGGCCCAGTATCAGGTGGGCTAAGTTAATGCCCTCGCCTTCTGCCGGCTCCAGCGCATCCAGACGGTATCGGCCCGGCCATAACGCTTGCCGCAAAGCTTGCGTCTCGGACTCTCCCATCAGTTGAAAAAGGGCGGGAATCAGTTGTTGCATACGCAGGCTATCAAGCGGATTACGGTTGTCCTGTCCAAAGGGGCCCAAGGCAGCTTGGGTGTTGTCAGCCAAAATTACCGAGCAATGCAGCACGCCCGACAAATCGGTACGGCCGGTGGGCCAGTCGTGTTGACGCCGGTCGGCCAACCACGCGGCGACGGTCATCCCGGCAGGGGCCGTAGCCAAGCCTTGAAAACCTTTGGCTTCCATTTCCCCCAGCAAGCAGCCGGGTTGAACAAACCAGCGATTGGAGTTTGGTTCCAGGCGATCACAGCGGGCCATCTGACGCCCAGGGGCTAGAACAATCAGCGGGCCGTCAGTTTCACTGGCCTGCGGCACCCCCTCCAGGCACACCGTCACGCCGTACTCGCCGGCCAGCGTCAGCACCATATGGACGTCCGCACTGGAAGCCGGCTCCAGACGAGCCTGCTCGTGATCCGGTTCGGCACTGAGTTCTGTCCATTCGCCCTGAACACGGGCCTGCAGACGTGAACAAAATGACTGCCAAGCCGTCTGGGGAGGACGACGCCCCATCAAAAATGCACGCCGCGACGAAGAAACCATAGACTTTTCCTGCAACAAACCTAAACTTAAGGCCAACTGGCCCGCCGGTTTGCGCCCCCATCGAGCACACGCGCATGCCACAGCCACCTGACGCCCTTTTGAGCAAGGTCCTACAATACACTTTTTACCCGAGATTTGCCGTATGTCCCGCCTCGCCAGTCGTACCGAACACGTTCTTCCCTTTCACGCTGTTGAACTCTTCAAACAGGCCAATGCCCTGCAAGCCACCGGCCGCGACATCATCAGCCTGGGCATAGGCGAACCGGACTTCACCGCCCCGCAAGCCGTGGTCGATGCGCTGCATCAGGCCAGCAGCCAAGGCTTGGGCCAATACACCGCTCCGGCAGGTCTGACAGCTTTGCGTGAGCGCATCGCTCTGTATTACGAGCAGCAATTCCAGGCCCGTGTCGACCCCTCGCGCATCGTGGTGACGGCAGGTGCATCGGGTGCCTTGTCATTGGCAACCCTGGCCTTGATCAACCCCGGCGACGAAGTGCTGATGCCTGATCCGTCTTACCCAGCCAATCAGAATTTCATCATGGCCGCGGGTGGTACGGCACGCCTGATTCCGGCGACGGCAGAAGAGCGCTTTCAACTCAGTGCCCAGCACATCCGCGAACACTGGGGTCCCAAAACCCGTGGTGTCCTGATTGCCTCGCCCAACAACCCGACTGGCGCGACGATTTCCCGTCCCGCCCTGCAAGAACTGATCAAAGAAGTGCGCGCCCGTGATGGTTTCATCATCATGGACGAGATTTATCTGGGTTTGTTTTATGAGGAAGCGCCGCTGAGCGCTTTGACCTTGGATCAGGACATTATTGTTATCAATAGCTTTTCCAAGTACTTCCACATGACGGGCTGGCGCTTGGGCTGGTTGATTCTGCCCGCCTGGATGACCGAAGCCTGCGAACGCATGGCCGCCAGTCTGGCGATCTGCGCCCCTTCTTTGGCACAACATGCCGCCCTGGCCTGCTTTGAGCCTGAAACCATGGCGATTTACGAAGAGCGTCGTCTAGCCTTCAAGCAGCGTCGGGACTACTTGCTGCCCGAGCTGGAGCGCCTGGGCCTGCGCGTGCCCGTCCGCCCGGACGGCGCCTTCTATATCTATACGGATATTCGCGAGTACAGCCAGGACAGCGATGCCTTCTCGCAGCAGCTTTTGCACGAAGCGGGCGTCGCCGCTGTACCGGGTCGGGACTTCGGTACCTTCCATGCGCCCCACACCCTGCGCCTGTCCTATGCGACGGGCATGGATCGCCTGCAAGAGGCGATCAGCCGTCTGGGGCAGTTCCTGGGCCGCTAAGCCCAGCCCCCTCTACAGTCTGGGGCCTAGCGCGCCCGGACTGGAATCCCTGAAGCCAAGGCAATCCGTCTGCGCTCGGCCAAGACCTTGGCTCCATAGCCGCCATCGCTGGGACCAGTGGCTCCCACATAACAGGCCAAACCACCCTCAATCGAGCCACGGCGACGGATACAGTCCGACAAAATCTGCCCGCCCACACGAATATTGGCTTCGGGGCTAAGCACCGCCAGCGTGCCTTCCATATAGATATCGAATTTCTCTTTATGGACTTTGGTCATCACCTGCATCAAGCCTTGCGCACCCACATGGCTTTCCGCATAGGGGTTGTAGCGTGACTCAATGGCAATCACTGCCAGGATCAGCTGCGGGTCCAGATTCTTTTCCCGGCCCACAATAAAAGCGGTGTGGATCAAGGCGCCAGCCACCGAATAGGCAATCTTGTACTTGCGAGCCAGATAGCTACGCAAGGCCTGCTGCTGGGCCGCTGTGACGCCCGCGATGGGCTGCCCGGTCACCGAAGCACGCAGGTTCTTCATAAAGCCTTGATACGTAGAAACCGCTTGTTGCTGTTCCGTCTGGCTCAAGTCCTCACCGTCTTCTGACAGGGCTGGCTGGGTTTTATCCGCAGGCCAGACCGCCTGGCTGTATGCATCGTATTTCACCGCCTCGGGGCGCAGGGTTTGCACGAGACCGGTGTAAAGCTGGTTAAACTGAGCGCGCATCGATGGCACAACCACACAGGCTGCGATCGTCACCAGTACGGCAATGCCCAAGTACATGGCACACACGTGCACAAACTCACCGATGCGATACGTCAGGGTGCGGGCCGAGCGACTAAGTACATAGTCCATATCTTGGAAGCCCATGGGATCATCCTTAGTATTGCTAACTGCCCGATGTTAACCTTAGAACCCGGTCAAGGTCTTTGCATGGTTCCCGCAAGACATAAAAAGATCTTGGGCAGGTTCTTTACCACCTAACTATCTGTAAGCGGAGCCCCGTTCATCTGTGAAATACCGTGACTTAAGAGACTTTATTGCCCAGCTGGAAGCCAAGGGTGATTTGAAACGGATTACGCAGCCGGTTTCCACCTCGCTGGAAATGACTGAAATCAGTGACCGGGTGTTGCGTGCCGGTGGACCGGCGCTTTTGTTTGAAAACGCCCAACATCAAGGCTCCAAAGCCGCCATGCCCGTCCTGGCCAATCTGTTTGGCACTCCGCAACGGGTTGCCTGGGGCATGGGTGCGCAGGATGTGTCGGCATTACGCGACACCGGCGAGCTGCTGGCCAATCTGAAAGAGCCACAAGCGCCCACCGGAATGCGCGATGCCTTGTCCAAGGTGTCCATGCTCAAGTCCGCCTTGTGGGACATGAGTCCCAAAAATGTGCGCTCCCCCGCTTGTCAGGAAGTTGTGCTGGAAGGCAAGGATGTGGATCTGAACCAGATCCCCCTGCAACTGTGCTGGCCCGGCGACGTGGCCCCCTTGCTGACCTGGGGTCTGGTCATTACCAAAGGCCCGCATGCCAAGCGTCAAAACCTGGGCATTTACCGCCAGCAGTTGATTGGCCGTAACAAGCTCATCATGCGCTGGTTGTCCCACCGCGGCGGTGCCTTGGATTTTCGCGATCATGCACTGACAAACCCCGGCACGCCCTTCCCGATTGCCGTCGCCCTGGGTACCGACCCGGCAACGATTCTGGGTGCGGTCACTCCTGTTCCTGACAGCCTGTCCGAATATCAATTTGCCGGTTTGTTGCGCGGTTCGCGCACCGAAGTGGCCCAGGCCTTGGGCAGCGACTTGTCTGTGCCCGCCTGGGCAGAGATTGTGCTGGAAGGCCATATTCTGCCCAGCAATCACCCGGACGCTCTGCCCCCCGAGGTTCCCGAGGGCATGAAGCCGCCTGCCGACAGCAACTACGAAATGGCATTGGAAGGCCCCTACGGCGATCACACCGGCTATTACAACGAGCAGGACTGGTTCCCGGTCTTTACCGTTGAGCGCATCACCATGCGCCGCAAGCCGATTTATCACAGCACCTACACCGGTAAACCGCCGGATGAGCCTGCTGTGCTGGGCGTGGCGCTGAACGAAGTGTTTGTGCCCTTGCTGCGCAAGCAACTGCCCGAGATTATCGACTTCTACCTGCCGCCTGAAGGCTGCAGCTATCGACTGGCCGTGGTGTCGATTCGCAAACAATATGCAGGCCACGCCAAACGCGTGATGTTTGGGGTCTGGAGTATTTTGCGCCAGTTCATGTATACCAAGTTCATCGTAGTGGTGGACGAGGATGTGAACACGCGCGACTGGAAGGAAGTGATCTGGGCCATGACCACCCGTATGGACCCGGTGCGCGATACCGTTCTGGTAGAAAACACGCCTATCGACTATCTGGACTTTGCCTCGCCCGTGTCTGGCCTGGGTGGCAAGATGGGTATGGATGCCACCAATAAATGGCCCGGAGAAACCCAGCGCGAATGGGGTACACCGATCAAGATGGATGAGTCCACCAAGAAGAAAGTGGACGATATGTGGAGTTCGCTGGGGCTGTAAGCCCCCAGAATCACAAGATATCTATCCGAATGTAGGCAGATAGCGCCTGTCCTTTCCACGGCAACGCTTGCTGACAAGGCAGCCCTGTTCTGCCATCTACATGCAGCGTCAAAAGGGCCCGTGCACAACACGGGCCCTACTATTTCCATCCACAGCATCAGGCAGACACCTGCCAAACACGCCTTAAAGTGGCTCCACCAGTTCAATCAGGTATTCGTCCGGATCGGATACAAACGCAATAGTGCGTTTGCCATGATTCATCTGTTTAGGAGGCGTCTTGATCTTGACGCCACGCGCTTCCAGATAGCGCACTGCCTGATGAACGTCCTTGACCATCAAGGCCAAATGACCAAAAGCCCCACCCTTTTCATAAGGTTCGCTCTGGTCCCAGTTCCAGGTCAGCTCCAGACTGGATTGAGTCGCTTCATTAAAGCTAAGAAACACATTGGTGAATCGACCCGATTCATACTCTGTGTGACGCACAAGCGTCATGCCCAGCGTATCCCGGTAAAAGGCCAGGGATCGCTCCAGATCCAGAACGCGCAGCATGACATGATCAAAGCCAAATTGTATTTCAGTGGTACTCATGGACAGGGGCCGGTGTTTAAAAATTGCACTGTAGCAAAACTGCCCCACTTCAATCATGACCGCTCATCAAGGAGCCATGAGAAATATTCAAGGTGGCTCAAGCCGGAGTCATCAGCGTTGAGGACATGGTCTGGATAAACAGAGGCACACAGGGATTGGCATTACTTTCCTGCCACATGATGTTGATAAAGGACTGCGGGTGTTGACCGGACAAGTCCAGGTCTATCGCCACCAGATCGCGGTGTACATACTTACGCAGGGATTGGGACAGGATGGCAATACCGATATTGGCGGCGACCATGCTCATAATCCCCGTGATGGTGCTGGCTTCCTGCACCGAATTGGGATGAAAGCCCGCATGGCGGCACAGCGAATAAAAATACCGCCGCCACACCTGCCAGTGGGTTTTGCTGCCCACCACAAAGCGTTCATTGGCTAGCGCCACCAAGGGAATCGACTTTTCCTTTGCCAGTGGATGATCACTTTGCAAGAGCACAATCGGATCATCCCGGCATACCGGCTTCCACTGCACGCCCAGCTCTTCGGGGTCGTCAGAGAAAGCAAAGCCGAACCCCAGGTCCAGGCTGCCCTGCTGCAAGCCCTGAATTTGCTGCTGGGTGGGCATATATAACAAATCGGTTGTGATGTTCGAATACTGCTGCTTGAAGTGCTCCAGCGTCCGGGGCAGAACATCCTGCACGGCATAGTCGTTGTAGGCAATGATCAAGTGGCCAATATCGCCAAACTTGGCCTTCTGGGCCAACTCAATCCCGCGCTCCAGATGCACAAAGACCTGCTCTATTTCTTGTAATAGCAAAAAGCCTGCCGCTGTCAGCTTGACCTGGCGCGTGCTGCGCTCAAACAGGCCTACCTGCAAATCTTCTTCCAGCTTTTTGATGATGCGCGTCAGCCCCGGTTGCGTGATGTGCAGCAGCTCGGCCGATTTTTTGAAATGCAATTGTTCAGCCACCGTTTTAAAGGCACGCAGATGATGCAAATCCAGGCGTCCAGGGATCATGACTCGGCTCATTTTTTCGATTAATAACGTCTCGATCAATAATAGTGCGCGAATAGTGAATGGACAAGCAATTTGCAGAGGTTTAGCTTATCAATCACGCGCTGGCCAGCCTGTTGTGTCGGTAGGAAAACGTGATGCAAATCCAGATCGAAAGGAGACATTCAGCCCATTCCAGTTGATTCACTATTCAACTTTTGAATCACTACAAATAAGACTAATACCCACTTATAAATAATAAAAACAGAGCGCCCCACAGGCTTTGATTTCAGAAAAAAACAGATAGTCCCAATACTTGAGGAGACATAAGTATGCACAGGGAAACCACGATAGCCGAATCGGAGCATACCGATACAGGCCATATTAAAAAAGTAATGATGGGTTCAGCGGCGGGCACAATCGTTGAATGGTTTGATTTTGCTTTATTCGGCTATATGGCCGTCTATATTGCACAGAACTTCTTTCCGACCGAAGACAAAATGGCGGGCTTGCTGGCCACCTTTGCCGTGTTCTTGGTGTCGTTTATTGTGCGGCCCTTGGGGGGCATTTACTTTGGCCGGCTGGGGGATCGCATTGGCCGCAAGAAAATTCTGGCCCTGACGGTCTTGCTGATGTCCGGATCAACCGCTGCCATTGGTCTGATTCCCACTTATCACAGCATTGGTATCTGGGCACCGATTCTGCTGATTATCATCCGCTGTATCCAGGGGCTGTCGGCTGGTGGCGAATATACCGGTGCCACCATCTATACCGTTGAGCACAGCCCCATGAACAAGCGCAATTCCTACGCCTGGGCCATGTCCGGTGCGACCTACTTTGCCTTTGCGCTGGCCGCCGGGATCAGTGCCGGTTTGGCTGCGCTGATCGGTGCTGAAGCCATGGGCGACTGGGGCTGGCGCACCATCTTCCTACTGGCAGTTCCCATGGGTATTGTGGCTTTCTTTATTCGTGACCATTTGGCTGAATCTCCCGAGTTCCAACAAATGCGCGCCGAAAAGAAAGGCCAGACCAGCTATAGCGCCTCGCAGGTATTCAAGGCAGAAGGCTCCAATATTGTGAAGCTGGGCGGGTTCATCGTGCTGTACGCCCTGTCCTTCTATATCTTCTCCACCTACATGAATACCTTTCTGCGTACCGTCATTGGCTTGTCGTCGGTCCAGTCCCTGACAGCCAATATGGTTGCCTTGTTGTTCGTCACTGCCCTAACCCCGATTGCCGGCATTATTTCCGACAAGGTGGGTCGCCGTAGAATGATGCAGTTTGCTGCTGTCTGGCATGCCCTGTTTACCATTCCTGCCTACATCATCGTCAGCAAAGGGGCCTCTCTGGAAGCCGCCATTTTCGGGATGCTGATTATCGGTATTGGCCAGGTCGCAGCCAGTGTGGTGGCGGTAACGCTGCTGTCCGAGATGTTCCCTACCGACATGCGCTATACCGCATCGAGCATGTGCTACAACATCACCTTCGCGATTTTTGGTGGTACTGCCCCTTATCTGGCTATCTGGCTGACCACACAAACCGGCAGTTATCTGGCCCCCGCTTTCTACGTGACCGTAGTCGCTGTGCTGTGCTTTTTCTGGGTAACGATACTGATGCCAGAAACCGCCAATAAGCCCTTGCGCCGTTATCACACCGACCCGGCCTCTGAAGCTAAAACAGCGGTTAGTTTAGGAAAAGCCAATATCAGTTAGCCCCTAAAAAGCCCGACTGATTGCTGGTATCGAACAGCCCTGTTTTACAGGGCTGTTTTTTTATGTCGGAAAAGCATTGATTTAGCGTAAAAGCTATTAACAAAAACGAAAGTCTGCTTATACAAAAATCGTATTCCCATCCCTGCTTCTATAGAATAGTCTTCTATAAAACACCGCAAAAGTAGACTCACTCCCTGCCTCCTGCAGACTGAAGAACGAGCTTGCACTGCCCAAGGGAACCCCGCACATGACCACCCTCAGCCTGACCAATGTAACCGTACGCAGCGATGACAGCTCGCGTTCAGAGGGATGGCTGACGGTGGAGTTCAGCAATGGTCACACGATTAACGCCTACTGCCCTGAAGGCAATGACAACTGGACCCAAGGCACCCAACGCCTGTGTGCAAACGACCAGGAGCCCGGTCTACAAAACGTCCAAGTCGATAAACTCTTGCTGCAGGCCGCCAACGATGGCGGCTACATCGTCTTGCAAGCCGATCTGCCCAGAGCAGCCATCCCCATGACCTACGCCCGCCCCGCGAATGAGCATGTCTATATGGAACTGCCCCATCAGCAACAAAGCGTACTCAGCGCAGACTTCCTGCTTATTGCCGCCATCATTGCCGCTGCGCTGTGCGGCCTGAAATGGCTATTTGAAAAGTACCTGCTGCCTAAACTGTAAAAACGCGGGGCATAAAAAAACGCCCCGTAAAAACAGGACGTTTGACTCAAACAAAAAGGCCGGCAACTACAGAGCAAGAACCGTACCGGCTCCTAAAAACCGTTGCTGCAACTGCAAAGCCTGCGACAGCAGAACATCATCCTGATGCGGCTTGCCAATCAACTGCAAACCCATAGGCATTTTCTGGTGATAGCCCAAGGGCAAGGACACGACAGGCAGTCCGGCCAACTGCCAGGCTCGGCTCATGAAGGGCGCCCCCGTGCCTGCCGTTTTATACGGGGCAACACCAGAAGCGGCAGGCGCCAGAATGAAGTCCACCTGCTGGCTATCAAACCACTGCAACAAGCTGCGCTTGAGCTCATCAGCGCGTTGCAAGGCGGCAATGTACTCCTTGTAGGGCAAAGCCAAGCCACTGCTGAGCAAACCCTGCATATGCGTGCTTAAGGTTTCATGCTGCTGCTGTTCATAAACCAGATTACGGGCTACTTCATAAGCCATGATCTGGGCATGCAAGGTCGTTAGCTCAGCCATTTCATCCGAGAACGGGAAAGCAATACATTGATGCCCCTGCTCCAACAGCGCTTGCTGGCAGGCGGATAGCGTCTCCAGCATGGGGGCCTGCATCTCGCCCAGAGCTTCCCCCGAAAAGCTGGCAAATACATACGACTGCGGCGTACCCGGTGCCGCCAGACTCAAGGATTTGTGCAGCAGGATATTGCGTACCAACAAGGTATCGAGCACATCGTTGCTGATGATGCCCAGCGAATCCAGTGACTGAGCCAAAGGCTGGATATTGCGCAAGGAAAACTCGTTTTTACTGCCGACATAGCCGATACAGCCACAGTACGAGGCAGGCCGTATCACTGAGGCAGCGGTTTGAGTACCAAAGGCAATGGGCACCATATAATCCGCCACCGCTGCGGCTGAACCACTGGACGAACCACCCGGCGTGCGTTCCGGATCATGCGGGTTGCTTGTTTTACCCGCTTGGAAATAGGCAAATTCGGTAGTAACGGTTTTGCCCATCAAAATGCCGCCTGCTGCTTTCATGGCAGTCACACAAGAGGCATCCATATCCGGGATACGATCCTGATGAATGGCAGAACCCATGGTGGTGGGGATATCAGCCGTATCAATAACATCCTTGACTGCAAAGGGCAGCCCCATCAGGGGAGAGGCCTTGTAGAACTCGCTACGGCTCTCATATTCGGCCAGATAGTCTTCCTGATCGATCAGGTACTGCCAGGCCCCTACTTTCTCATCTCGTACGGCAATGCGTCCGTAAAAAGAGGCCACTACCTCTGGCAGTGTGGCTTCTCCCGTATGCAGGGCGTGCAGCAATTGGTGCAGAGGTAACTTAAACCACTGTCGTTTCATGCTGCCACTCCTTAAGGTTGCGCAACAACTGGGCATTCACAGTTGCCACGCCACCCCCGATACGACCCTGCTCCCCGGCACCATCAATCATGCCCAGCAAGACCAAGGGCCCTGTATCGCTGGTCATCACCGCTGCAGCATCAGTAATGCCTGCACGGCCCGCCAGGAAGGGCAAATGGGTTTTCAGAAACTGGCTTTGACGATTCAGGTAATCCGCAGGTAAAACAGCCTGCAGATTTTGGGCACTGAATGCAGCTAGATCCAGGCACTGTCCACCCAGCCCGACGAAATCCACCACCGCGCTGTCGCCCAAGGTACCTAGGGCTTGAGCCTGCTCTTTACCGGCTTCTTTACTACCCACGATGGCCGGCGCATCCACAACCAGCCAAGTCTTGCCACTTGCCAACTGCAAGCCAAAGCGCAAGCCGTTGCCCCCTACTTTGACAATGGCATCCGTCCCTGCTGCCTGTTCCTGCGTCGCCAGAATAAGGGCGCTGGCTGCCATCCAATAATTCAGTGCCCACGCCATCGCACCGTAAAGGAAGCTCGTGCTTTGTTCATCATTAATGCCCCAAGAGACAATAATGTCGGCCAGCAGGCGAGAAGCATGCATCGTGCGAGCATGGCCATCATCACCGTTAAGCAGCGACGCCTGCACAATCGGTGCCAGATCGACAGGGGCATCGAAGTGAGCAGCCAGCTTTGCGCCCAGATCTTGATGCAGCCAGCGCAGATGCGGCATCATTTCCTCCGCAAAAATACCCAGGCGTGTGCACCACTGCATCCCTTCATTTAGCACGGAGTACTTCTTGTTTTCGGGCCGATTGGCATCGCTCACTTCAATGAGGAGCATGGAGGGCGTCGCTACCCCGGCCAAGGGAACAAGCACACCGTAGTCCTGGGCGGGAGCCAGCTGCACTCCGCCTTCATCCAGCAGGGTTTGAGCCTCTGCCTTGTTGCTTGCCCAGCCTTCATACAGGATGCCCACCAGTACTGAATTGCGGATGGCGGGCGGCAACTCCGCCGGGTCACGAAAAGGCGGCCCGGCATGCAAAACCAAACGGGCCTGTGAGGGCAGAATCTCTTGCAAGGGTCTGACGCCAGTCCAGAACGGCAGAACTGCTGGCGCGTGCTTATCTACATGCTGAGCCATACCGCCTCCTTACGCCACGCGCACCCAGGTTTCACTATTCGCCAAGCTGGCCGACTGCGCCCGCGTGCCGTTGAAATCCCGCTCTATCGTGCTGCCCGCCAAAGGCGTGCCATTAATCAGCACCTTGGCTTCCTGCGCGGGGTGGAATACGCACATCATTTCGTGCTTCTGGGTTTGAGTCTGGCCTTGTGGCAGGTCCACACAAATCGCGGGCTGCGTCATTTGATGCCATTGCAACGCTATGTTCAGACCCGCGCTGGCCGAGCTGACCGACTCTGTGACTAACTCAGGAAAGCGATTGACCGTCTGAAACACGCCGTCGCCCAGCACCTTCAACTTGTCCAGGGCAAGCGCTTTGCGGAACAGGCCAAAATGACGCACAAAGTCGCGCACCAGATATTCGGCTAAAGGCAGGTTGTCGGTAATCAGCCAGCGTGTGTCGCTCTCGTCGCCTTCCTCGTATGGTTTGTCCAGCACCAGAATGGCCTGACCACTGCCGTACTCCGAACTGGCGATACGGAAATACAAGGACAAGGAAGACCAGTCCTGATCCGGATCGGTTTTCAAATAAATAAAGGGGTTGTCGCCCGTCCAGTCCAAGGTGCCTGTTTTAATACCGTTCATGCTCAGTCTCCATACTTATGTTTTTAGTCGTGGGCGTAATCTGGCTGTGTTTAAGCCTGCTCTTTCGCCACCGCATATTCTTCGCGTAACTGCGTGAAATCCGTGCTGGGTTGCCAACCCAGGATGTCCTTGGCGGCACTGCTGCTGAAAATGGAAGCGCGCGGATTGTTCTGATACCAGCGCGGATTCTTGATCGGCGGGACAGCACCAATAATCTGCGGATACCAGTCGGTCGTGGCCGCAGGATGGGAGCTGTCATCGGCGCTGATAAAGAACACCCCGTAGCGCAGCCCTTGCAGATTGACGGCCGCTTCAAAAGCACGCGCCAGATCGGCAGCCCAGATGTAATAGAACAGCCAGTTACGATCCGGGCTATCCACAAACTGGATGTATTCAGCAATGGTCTCCGGTAGAACTACGGCCAGCGGACGCAGGCAGATCACTTCCATATCCGCGGCATCGCTAAAGCTCTTTGCCATCTGCTCCATCATGATTTTGCTGACGCTGTAGGCTTGATAAGGCTTGTTCTCGTGAGCCTCATCAACCGGCAGATACTGGGGTTTCCAGTCCGCACGCATTTCAGACAGGCCGCAGGCAGAAATGCTAGAGCAAAGCACCACTTTCTTGACGCCGTTCTCACGACAGGCCTGCAACACATGCCAGGTGCCACGCACATTGACATTGATGTATTGCTCTTCCGGCGCTTTCCAATCGAAATCGATAGCGGCCAGATGAATGACGGCGTCCGCCTCTTTGGTGGCTGCGCGTACGGCTTCCAAATCCATCACATCGGTTTGAATAAATGAAACCTGATGCTGGCTAGGCTTCAAATCGGCCACCACCACGTCCATGGTTTGCATCAACTGCTGAACCACGTAAGACCCCACACGGCCCGAGCCGCCTGTAACCACCACTTTTTTCATGGTGTGTTCTCCTGTTTATTGTTATAGATCTAAAACTAATTCGGCCGACACGGCTCGCGAAACGCAGATCATCATGGTTTCATTCAGCTGCCGCTCCTGGGGGGACAAGACAAAGTCCCGGTGTTCAGGCTGGCCGGAAATCACTACCGTCTCGCAGGTGCCGCAAGTGCCGTTCTGACATGAACACTTGACCCGTATCCCTTCGCGTTTCAGGGCTGCCAGAATGCTTTCATCACTGGCCACCACGACGCTTTTGCCGGACTTCTGCAAGGTCACCGTAAAACTATTACCTTGTAACAAGCCAGGATCGGCTGCCACCGAAAAGCGCTCCAGCACCAGTTGCCAACCAATGTCCGCCTGTTCCTGTTGATAGCTTTCCAAGGCATTGAGCAAGGCTTGCGGGCCGCAGGAATACACAGTGGTGTGCTCGTCCAGCGCCGTTAAGGCCGCTTCCAGGTCAAACAAACCATCCTGATTGGAGGCATGTGCCGTAATGCGTGCCTCATCCACTTGCTGTAGTTCCTGAAGAAAGATGAAGTCCGCCGTGTTCCTGGCCAGATACAGCAAATGCCAGTCCAGACCGGCTGCAGCAGCTGCCTGGACCATAGGCACGATGGGCGTAATTCCAATGCCACCGGCAATAAAAAAGCACTTCTTATTGGCAGCAAAAGGGAAGTGATTTCTCGGAGGGCTGACCGCCAAGGCATCACCTTCCTGCAACACGTCGTGAATGTAAGCAGAGCCCCCCCGACCGGCATCCTCTTTCAAAACAGCGATCTGCCACTCGCGGCTATTGGCCTGCTGACCGCACAGCGAATACTGACGATAGAGCGGCTCGTCCTTGGAAACCACCAGCTCCAGCTCAATATGGGCACCGGGCTCCCAGACAGGGAATTCGGTGCCGTTTTGCAGACCGAGCGTCAAACCCACCACCCGCTCCGACAGCCGGGTCTTTTTCAGCACGCGTGTTTGCAATGTTTGCTGCATGATGCTGCTCCCGACCCCTTAGGCAATCGCTCGGATAGGCAGGACCCGGCTCTGCTCATCTGCCCGGCTATCTTCTGCGCGGTACAAATCAATCAGCCAGTTCTGCAAACGCTTAATGACCAGCTCTTCATTGGTCAAACGGCCGCGGGAGGCAAAATTCGACTGCATGCCCTGATGTGAACGACGCCATGCGAACAGATCCTCGATCATGACGGGATACAGATCATCGTGTTCCTGATCGAATTTTTCCTTGTGATCCCCGCGCTCCAGTGTGGATTGCGGATACATCCAGGACACACCGTACGTAGATTGCTTGGCGCTTTTAGGTAGCCACATGAAGTACTTCACTTTGTCAGGCATGCCTACCAGCAGCAAGTTGGGAGCCACGGTCACGTAGGACAGCTGGGTGCGCTCCTGATCAGTCAAGGAACCCATCGCTGGCTGCAGGACCGAGCCAGTATGAGTCGGTGCCGCGTCAATATGCGTGGAGATCAGGTTGTAGGACACAATGCCGTTGGAGACATCGTTAAAAACGGCGCTTTCATCCACGCGTTCCGGCTTGGTTTCATACATACCGCCCCAGGAGGAGCCATGCAGAAAACTGCAGTGGTAGCACTCGTCGTTAAAGATTTTCCAGTTCCAGTCAAAACTTTCCATCTTCAAGGGCTCGGAAGACTTCAGTTCGGACATGCGGTAGTTCTCTAGCTGCTTGCCCAGATTGCCCAGGCGGGTATGCAGGGCAGGTGCCAACGCGTCGTAATTAATGAAAATGAAGCCTTCCCAGACTTCTGCACGGATCTTGGGTAGACAGACACTCTTGGGGTCAAAACTGGCACCGCTATCGGTCAGGCCCGGAGCCGACACCAGTTCACCTTCCATGTTGTAGACCCAGGCATGCAAAGGGCAACTGATACGGCGCACATTGCCCGTGCCTTCCAACAAGAGCATATTGCGGTGGCGACACACGTTCGAGAGCACATTAATGCCACCTTCACGCGTGCGGATGGCCAACAAAGCGTCATTACCCACATCAAAGGTGAAGAAGTCACCCGCATGAGGAATGTCGGTGGCGCGGCCAACGCAGAACCACTGTTTCTTCCAGACCGCGTTCAGCTCGAACTCAAAAAACTCTTCCGAGTTAAAACACTCGGGCGGCAGGGCATAGACTTCATCCGTTTCTTGCTGAAAGTAGCTTCGATCGAACTCTTCAATGGCAATCGGTGAGCGTAGGGCTTTATTCATCTCGATATCTCCTCTGGTCTGCTTGAGCACCATGAATGGCTTGTTATTAGGTCAGGCCAATCATGCGACAGGGAGCGAGGCTTGAAAATTGAGTAAATTTGACGGAACGATGAGTTTTTTTTGAGGCTGGAGCGAATCTCGTCAAAAACTGCTCGCTCTGAGGCAGCGAGCAGCCGGTAGTTTGCACAGCGGGGGAAGCTTGCCAAAGTGCGAAAAAAAGCCCAGGCTTGGCGCTAGCAATGGCACGTGTCTGGGCAAAAAAAGCCTGCGAAGTCGCAGGCTTTCTAGGTATAAAGAGGATCAGGTACCGCTTAGCGAATGGCGATAGAAGCCACCCAGTCAATAAACTCCTGCTCCTGGCTGCTTATATTGGCTTCTTTTGGATAGGCTAGAAAGTACGCGTACTCATCAAGACACACGTCAAAGAGCTGAACGATTTCCTGCTTCTCCAGCATAGGTTTTAACAAAGCCGGGCAGCCCAGCATCACGCCTTGCCCATTAAGGACTGCGTTCATGCGCACATTGGTGTCGTCAATGTGAAAGCCCTTCTTGGCCGTCAACTCCAGCCCTGCCGCCTTGCGTATCCACTGCTCCCAGCACAGCTGGTTTTCCTCATGGATCAACACATGCTGGTTCAAGTCAGCAGCAGATTCAATTGTGTCGTGCGCCTTTAAGTAGGACGGTGCACACACCGGCGTCAGATTTCCCGGAATGATGCGCAAGGTTTGCAACTGTGGCCAATCGCCCTGCTTGCCCCAGACAATCGCAAAGTTGATGTTGTCGCGGAAAAAGTCAGGCGCTTGCAGACGGTGCAGCAAATTGATTTCAATATCCGGGTGCTTCAGCCAGAAGTCCCCCAACTGTCCGGTAAACCACATGCTGGACACAAAGGGCCGTAAGGACAAATTAATGCGGCTCTTGCCATGCGGCATGCGCAATTCGCTTAAAGCCTGGTTGATTTCGTAGAACGGCCGCTGCAGACGGTCGAACAAGAATTGCCCCTTGTCCGTCAGCTCCAGAGACCGGTTTTTACGCAAGAACAGCTTGCAGCCCACGTACTCTTCCAGCACTTTGACCTGGTGACTGACCGCCGAAGGAGAGACCAGCAGGTCTTCTGCCGCCTTGGTGAAGTTCAACCTTTGCGCGGACACCGTAAAGGTTCTTAAGGCATTCAGTAATGGCACCTGCATGACAGACTTTGTCTCCTGATTATGTATTTCCAAGACTGGAACTATTTATTATCTGGAGCATAAGCCCAGCAGGCTGCAAAAACCAGCCTGTAGCTCGGGCTGACACACAAAGAAAAACCGGCCTGGGCCGGTTCTCTAAAAACACTGAACGATCAAACCTCCGTATCCGTCTTGCGACGCACCGGGACCAGCACACTGCGTGCTTTTTCCCGCGAGGACTTGGCAGAGTCATACAGTTTCCATGCCCCCAGAGCCAATGCTCCGAGCCGCATCCAGCGACCGCCAAAACTGCTGACGACAGCCGAGGCACCCGACAGCAAAAACGGATAACGACGCGACAAGGATAAAGCGCTGGTCACCACACCGCCCATGCTCAGGCCGGAGGGTTTGACGCTGTTCCACAAATTACCGGGACTTAAATCGTCGCCTAGCGAATGAATCTGAGACGACATGCTCTGCCGTTCCAAGGAAGCCCGGACTCGCAGCAGTTCGATACGCACGACCCGATCCTGGGCGGACATACTCTCTTGCTTGGTGCTCATTTCCCGTCTCCCTCAGAATCCCTCAAACGCTCAATAAACGCGACATCGCGGCGCAGCTCGGACAAGGTAGCCGAAAAAGGAATCGGTCCTGTTGTCAGGCGACGGCGTACGGCCAAGAATAAACCCACTCCCAACCCCGCATACAGGACGACCAGTGCGCCCAGGGCCCAATAACGGTAATCGGTAGGCCAGAAGTACAAAGCCAGCAACAAGCTGAAAACCAGCACCGCCAAGGTAGAGAACAGCAATGCCCCGAACACCATACTCAATACGGTAATCAGGCTGGCCTTTTGCTGGCCGGCTTCCAGAGCAAACAGCTCTAGCCGCGTACTGACAGCCCCTATCAAAGTAGAACCAAGCTGACTGATAGTTTGCCTAAGCGCCATGATTTATCCCTGCTCTGCGGCATCCTGTCATCGCCAGCAACGACAAGAGCCTGGTGTCTAAGAAGCTGCCGACCTGGATAGTAAAACCCAGATCGGCAGGACTGCTTTTTTGCTGCTGCGGCTCCTGACAGAGCCAGCAACGCAGAGCACAGACAGATTAACGACGGCTGATCAGCATGCCGAACATCAGGCCCACAACACCGGCCACGCCAATGGCTTGCCAGGGCTTATCGTGGACATAGTTGTCGGTTGCCTTTGCTGCACGAACGCTGTGGTCAACCACAGCCTCTTGGGCATCGTGCAAGGAATCCCGGGTCAGTCGCAATGAGCGCAAGGCCTTTTCACGCAGCTCACCGGCTTTATCACCCGTGGCTTCGGCTGCTTCACGCATCAGTTGTTCGGCTTCGTCCAGGCTTGCCTTAACCTCTTCGATGAATTTGTCTCCGCTGTTTTCCACACTTTTCTTGGTAGCCATATACAACTCCTTGCAGTTGAAAGGGACACGCGACAAATACGTATCGCCAAGTGAATAGCGCAATAGAAGCGCCGCATAAAATTCTTTAACCTGCTGCTTTCACGGTCAGGATAAAGATGTCCGGTGGACCTGGGACAAGTGGATCACAGGTTTACTTCAGTTGGGTCACGTCCACCGTAGACGGTGCACCATTCTGAATACTTTCTTGCTTCATGACCATTTGCACTTCCGGGCAATACCAGTCGGTTACCTGGGAGTTAATCCCCGGAATAGGCAGACTGATGCCACTGAAGCTGGCCTGAGTAGGCTCAATCTCGCGCTGGTAGCGGATGGGCCAACATTGGTAATTGCCCAGTGCCGTCTGCACGGTTTGCTGGGCTCCTACTGTCTTGGCACCCGTATGAATGCGTAAAACATTGGACTGAACCCGCTTATCCAAATTGATCTGAAAATCCTGCCGGGGAAAGGTCTGACCTTCCTGTAGCCCACCATGTTCATAAGAGAACAGGCCCAGCAAACGCAAGTCAAACGAGCCTTGAACGGGCTCCAGACCACCACGGCCATCATCGCGCTGGAAACGTGTACGACCATCGCGCACGGTCATGACGTAGTCAATATTGGGTTTGCTGGCAGGCAAGCCTGCCAGAGCCACACTGGCCTTGCCCTGAACCCGAGCCTGGCATTGATCACCACCCTGTTTTTTCACGTCGGAAAAAGCCAGATCCGCCCCCAGGGCCAAAAAACCCGAACCAGTCAGCTGGATCTGTCCGCCGTCACGCATAAAAGGGACATCGCACAAACCGGCCTGAGCCGAGCTCAGACCCAACATGACCAAGAGCGGTGCAACCATCCAAGCATTCAGTTTCATGTACACCCTGGATTCAGTGAAACTCACGTTTGACTCATTATTATGCCTATCCACCTAGGGACACTGGCAAGGGATTGTAAAAAAGCACGACAAGTTCTGGTCTGAACCATCCTTGCCTTAATCTTTTTGACGAGTCCCGAAAATACGATCACCCGCGTCACCCAAGCCCGGCACGATATAACCATGCTCGTCCAGACGCTGATCAATGGACGCGGTATAGATATGCACGTCAGGGTGGTGTTTTTCAAGAGTGGCAATGCCTTCCGGTGCCGCTACCAGCACCAGGGCGCGAATGTTTTTGCAGCCCGCTTTTTTCAGCAGGTCGATGGTGGCGACCATGGAGCCACCCGTTGCCAGCATAGGGTCAATAATCAAGGCCAGACGCTGATCCAATTCACCCACCAGACGCTCCAGATAGGTTTGGGCCTCAAGCGTTTCTTCGTTACGGGCGATTCCGATCACGCTGACTTTAGCGCCTGGGATCAGGCTCAACACACCGTCCAGCATGCCAATACCTGCGCGCAAAATAGGAACCACCGTCACTTTCTTGCCAGCCAGTTTTTCCACTTCCACATCGCCACACCAGCCCGAAATGGTGGTGGGTTCCAGGGGCAAATCCTTGCAGGCCTCGTAAGTCAGCAAAGAGGCGATCTCCTGAGACATTTCGCGGAAATTCTTGGTGCTCAGATCTGCCTTGCGCATCAAGCCCAGTTTATGGCGGATCAAAGGGTGGCGTATTTCGTGTATGGGCATGATTGCTTCATCAAATTAGGGACAAACTAAAACAGGGCCACCCCCAAGGCGGCCCGCACTATCGTGATCGTTAACGCACTGCCAACCACTTCACCACCGCATCAAAAAAAGGTCGGGCAGAGGCAGAACGTTCGTCATTGACCATCATGACGACAATATACCGCTTTCCACTGGTTCCCAGCACGTAACCGGCCAGGGCCCGGCTATCGCGCAAGGTACCGGTTTTCAGGTGAGCACGCCCCTGAACCTCGTCATCGCGCAAACGCGAACGCACCGTGCCATCCACGCCAGCGATCGCAAAAGAAGAAATGTACTCAGGCATCCAGTTGGAGCGCCAAGCGACGTTCAGCATGTCAGCCATGCCGCCCGCCGTCACCCGCGCATTGCGGGACAGGCCCGAACCGTTATCCACCGTCCAGCCAGCGGTATTGATACCTTGGCGACCCAGAACATTCATCACCGCCCGTTCGCCACTGGCAACCGTTGCACCAGGGCCATTCATTTCCGCACCGACTGTCAGCAAGATGGTCCGTGCCATCACATTATTACTTTGCTTATTAATAAGGCGGATCAGGTCCGACAAGGACTGCGAGTCATGCCAGGTAATGGCTTGGGCACGGCCGGGGACACGGCCTGCCTTGATGTCACGCGCCAAGGTGCCGCCCAGATCGCGCCACAGGCCACGGAACAGTTTGTTGAAAAACTCAGTTTGAGAGTGCACCAGACGATAGACGCTGAATTCACCGCAAGACGCGGCCGCCTTGCCGCTGACGCGTATCACCATGCCACCGGCCTCTGGCTGAATCTGGGTTCCCACCACAGGGGAACCGGGGCAAGTCGCAGTAGACCACTCTACTTCGCCCTGCACGCGTACGCCAGGCAAAGGAGGATCGACGATGGCAATCCATTTACGCGCTTGGGGGTCGGGCTGAAACACCAGACGGGAAGCCCCCAGGCCCACCATCATGGCATCCGGGCTGGCGTTATAGGGACGGTCGCCCGCATTATCAAAATCGCCCGGATTGATGGCGACGTTACCGAAGATGGAACGATCCACAACAACTTCGGTCAGATTCTTCACCCCACGCAAGCGGAGTTCACGCAACATGTCCCACAACTGTGGCACCGTCAAAAACGGATCCCCCCCGGCCTTAATATACAAAGGGCCCTTCAAGGTGCCCTGCTCGTCCACCTGCAGGCCATCCTGGGCCATCAAGGTGGTGCGCCAGGTATACTCCGGCCCCAGAGCGGACAGGCCTGCCCAGGTACTGACCAACTTCATGACCGATGCGGGATTGCGGGGCTCCTGGGGATTGATGCCCACCAGACGCGGACCGTCCACCTCGTCCACCACAATGGACAGGACCGACTGCGGCAGTCGGCTGGCATTCCAGACCGAGGCCAGCTCGGGCGGCAAGGCCTGGGCCAGGGCTAGTGATGCGCCCTGCACCATGAGCAAGGTGGCCAGGGCCACATGCTTGCAACGACTCAAAACAGGCTTTGCCTTTAAAACGCCCATGCCCACGTCTCCAACAGATCAATTCAAGAAAGACCCAAGCATACCGAAAGAAAAACACCGAGGATATGGCCGTTTCAGCAATCTGGCGGCAAAGCGGTAAAATAGTCGGTTACCCCATCAGGCCCGGCCTTCTGGCCAGCGGCCCTTTACGACAAACCATGAGCATCGACCCCTCTTTAACTATCGCCCAGTTCGATTACGAGCTTCCCTCTGATCTGATCGCTCAAAGCCCCCCAGCCCAGCGCCAGGGCAGCCGTCTGCTGCATCTGGACGGCGCCAGCCAATTACATGATCGGCAATTTACCGACCTGCCCAGCTTGTTGCGCCGGGGTGATCTGCTGATCTTCAACGACACACGAGTCATTAAGGCGCGCCTGCAAGGCCAGAAAAGCAGCGGCGGCAAGGTGGAAGTACTGATTGAGCGCGTCACTGGCCCCGACACCGCCTTGGCCCATATCCGCGCCAGCAAATCCCCCAAACCCGGTACCTTGCTGGAATTGGCCGAAGGCCGTGTGCTGGCCGATTGCACGGGACGCGAAGACGCCCTGTTTACACTGCGTTTTCACGAACCTGTGCTGGACATGCTGGAGCAGTACGGCGCGACTCCTCTGCCGCCCTACATCACCCACACAGCCGACGAAGAAGACGAATCGCGTTACCAAACCGTTTACGCCCGTCATCCCGGTGCAGTCGCCGCGCCAACCGCTGGCCTGCACTTTACCGACGAGATGCTGGCTACTTTGCGCGAGCAAGGCGTTGAACAGGCCTTTGTGACCTTGCACGTGGGCGCTGGCACCTTCCAGCCTGTGCGTGTGGACACGATCAGCGAACACGTCATGCACGCCGAGCGCTACCATGTTCCCGCCGCCACCCTGGCCAAGATCGAAGCCACCCGCGCTGCAGGCGGCCGTGTTATTGCCGTGGGCACCACCAGCGTGCGTTCACTGGAATCCGCTGCCAGCCAGGAACCCGGCATCAACCAGCGCTGCGCCGATGGCAGCATTGAAGGCGACACGCGCCTGTTCATTACCCCCGGCTTCCAATACCAGTGGGTCGATGCCTTGATTACCAATTTCCATCTACCCCAGTCCACCTTGCTGATGCTGGTATCGGCCCTGGCGGGGATCGAACCTATACAACGTGCCTACCAGCACGCCGTCCAATCCCGGTATCGCTTTTTCAGTTATGGCGATGCTATGTTCATTGAGCCTCTTACCCCATGAGTGGACTGAAGTTTGACCTTTTAAGCACCGATGGCGCCGCTCGCCGTGCCCAAATCACCCTGAACCACGGTGTCGTGCAAACCCCCATCTTCATGCCGGTCGGCACGTATGGCAGCGTCAAAGCCATGATGCCCCACGAATTGAAAGACATTGGTTCACAGATCATTCTGGGCAATACCTTCCACCTGTGGCTGCGCCCTGGCACCGAGGTCATGGACAAGTACAAGGGGCTACACAATTTCATGCAGTGGGACAAGCCCATCCTGACGGATTCGGGTGGTTTTCAGGTATTTAGCTTGAAAGGCATGCGCAAGATTACCGAGGAAGGGGTGAAATTTGCCTCCCCCATCACGGGCGAGCGCCTGTTCCTGACGCCTGAAGTGTCCATGCAGATCCAGTATTCCTTGAACTCCGACATTTCCATGGTGTTCGACGAATGCACGCCTTACCTGATTGACGACCGCCCCGCCACGCACATCGAAGCGGCCAAATCCATGCGCATGTCCTTGCGCTGGGCCCGCCGCTCGCGCGACGAGTTCAAGAAACTGGCTAACCCCAATGCCCTGTTCGGCATTGTGCAAGGCGGTATGTACGAAGACCTGCGCGACGAATCCCTGGCTGGCCTGACCGATATCGGTTTTGAAGGCTATGCTATTGGCGGCCTGTCAGTTGGCGAGCCAAAAGAAGACATGATGCGCATTCTGGCGCACACCACGCCCAAACTACCCACTAACGCCCCGCGTTATTTAATGGGTGTAGGCACCCCCGAAGACCTGGTCGAAGGGGTCAGCCAAGGCGTGGATATGTTTGACTGCGTCATGCCGACCCGCAATGCGCGCAATGGCTGGCTGTTTACCCGCTTTGGCGACATCAAGATTCGTAATGCCCGCTACCGCGATGACACCCGCCCGCTAGACCCTGGCTGCCAATGTCACACTTGCCAGCATTTTTCGCGCGGCTATTTGCACCATTTGCAGCGTTCCAATGAAATTACCGGCTCGCGGTTGAATACCCTGCACAACCTGCATTTTTACCTGCAGATCATGCAAGAGATGCGTGATGCCATCGAGCAAAAGCGTTTTTCAGCCTGGCGTGAACAGTTCCATCAGGACCGGGCGCGAGGCATTGAATAACACGCGGGTTGTGATCCCGCAATAAAGTGCCGCTACAATACACCGTTAGTTTTTGACAACCCACACAAAAAAACCCTCAGGAGCCCCCTATGTCCGCTGTTGACATTCTGACTCTCATCCCCGCCCAGCTTGGTGGTGGTGATAATGCCTTGATGGGCATGCTGCCCATCATCTTGATGTTCGTTGTGCTGTACTTCCTGATGATTCGCCCTCAAATGAAGCGTCAGAAAGAACACCGTAACCTGGTGTCCAATCTGGGCAAAGGCGACGAAATCATCACTTCCGGCGGTTTGCTGGGCAAAGTCAGCAAAGTTCACGACAACTACCTGACCGTTGAAGTAGCCAACCTGACCGACAAGCCGGTCGAAGTTCTGGTCCAACGCGTGGCCGTTACGACTGTGCTGCCTAAAGGCACCATCAAGTCGCTGTAATGCCTCCGACCCCGGACCTTGGTCCGGGGTTGCCATTTCTGCACCCGTCGTAGATACCCCATGAATCGCTATCCCCTCTGGAAATATCTCATCGTATTGGTCGCGCTGGCGATCGGCTTGATCTATACGCTGCCTAATCTGTTTGGTGAGTCTCCTGCTGTCCAGGTCTCCAGCGCCAAATCCACGGTCCGGCTTGAAACCAACCTGATCAGTCATGTTGAAGAGCTGCTCAAGAACAATAATATTCCTACGACGGGTTCGTATTTCGAGCAAAACGGACCCAGCGCCACAGCGCGTTTCCGTTTTGACTCCACCGATGTTCAGCTCAAGGCCAAAGACCTGATCGAGCGCGACCTGAACAAGGGCGCGAGCTTGCCGGACTACACCGTCGCCTTGAACCTGATGCCCGCTTCGCCCGCCTGGCTAAGTGCCCTGGGCGCGCACCCCATGCACCTGGGTCTGGATTTGCGCGGTGGCGTGCACTTCCTGCTGCAAGTCGATATGCAGGGCGCCTTGACGGCCCGCTACGACTCCATGGTGGCCGATGCTCGCAGCGTGCTGCGCGAAGCGAAAATACCGGTTGGCAACATTGAACGTGATGGTCAGGCCCTGCGTCTGAGTTTTGCCTCGGAAGAGGAGCGCGACCGTGCCCAGACCGAAATGCGCCGTTCCATGCCTGATCTGGCTTTCACTCCGTCCGGTAACAATGGCCTGAACGCCCGCCTGACCGACACCGCTGTCATCCAGGTACAGAGCAATGCGCTCAAGCAAAACATCACCACCTTGCATAATCGGATCAACGAACTGGGCGTTGCCGAGCCGCTGATTCAACAGCAAGGCTCCGACCGGATCGTAGTGCAATTGCCGGGTGTGCAAGATGTAGCCAAGGCCAAAGAAATCCTGGGCCGTACCGCCACGCTGGAACTGCGCATGGTGGAGGACTCCCCCGCTGCCGTTGCCGCGCTGAACTCGGGCACCGTGCCCTTTGGTCTGGAACGCTACACCGAACGTGGTGGTGCGCCCTTGCTGCTGCGTCGCCAAGTCATCCTGACGGGTGAAAACCTGCAAGATGCCCAGCCCGGCCGTGACTCGCAAACCCAACAGCCCACCGTCAACCTGACGCTGGACAATAAGGGTTCGCGCATTTTCCGCGACATCACCCGCAACAACATCAACAAGCGCATGGCAATTGTGTTGTTTGAAAATGGCGTAGGTGAAGTGGTGACTGCGCCGGTTATCCGCAGCGAAATCCCCAATGGCCAGGTACAGATCAGCGGCAGCATGAACGCTCAGGAAGCCGCCGATATCTCCCTGTTGCTGCGTGCCGGTTCGCTGGCCGCCCCCATGAGCATCATCGAAGAGCGCACCATTGGCCCCAGCCTAGGTGCCGACAATATCCGCCAGGGCTTTAACGCCACGCTGTATGGCTTTATTGCGATTGCGATCTTCATCATGCTGTACTACCACTTGATTGGTCTGTTCTCTACGATTGGCCTGACCTTCAACGTGCTCTTGCTGCTGGCTGTGCTGTCCATGCTGCAAGCGACCCTGACCTTGCCAGGTATCGCCGCTATTGCCTTGACGCTGGGTATGGCCATTGACGCCAACGTGCTGATCAACGAGCGTATTCGAGAGGAGTTACGCAATGGCGCCTCACCGCAGCAAGCCATCAATCTGGGTTTTGATCGTGCCTGGGCCACTATTTTCGACTCCAACTTGACCAGTCTGATTGTGGGTGTCGCTTTGTTGGCCTTTGGTTCCGGTCCTATCCGCGGCTTTGCAGTGGTCCACGTGATCGGCATTCTGACCTCCATGTTCTCCTCGGTGGTTGGGGTTCGTGCCCTGGTCAATCTCTGGTATGGCAACCGTCGTCGCCTGCAAGGGATTTCTATCGGCCAGGTCTGGAAACCACAGGACAAGAAGTAAAGCGCCAGGGCCGGTGCTAACCGGCCAGGCCCAACTACAGGCATAGAGCATCATGGAATTTTTTCGTATTCATCGCACCGTCCCGTTCATGCGCCATGCGTTGGTGCTGAACCTGATCAGTCTTCTGACATTTATTGCAGCAGTCGTTTTTATTATTTTGCGCGGCTTTCACCTGTCCATCGAATTTACCGGTGGCACAGTCATGGAAGTGCATTATCAGCAAACCGTGCAAGTCGAGGAAGTACGCCGTTCTGTTCAGGCTTTGGGCTATACCGACTTCCAAGTACAGAACTTCGGTACTTCTCAGGACATCATGATTCGTTTGCCCGTGCTGGACGGGCAGGATTCGACCCAGCAAAGCGCACAGGTTATCAATGCCTTGCAACAGCAACACTCAGACGTAGAGCTGCGCCGTGTGGAGTTTGTGGGGCCGCAGGTCGGGCAGGAGTTGCTAAATAACGGTTTGATGGCGCTGGCCTTCGTCGTTGTGGGCATCGTGCTCTACCTAGGCTTCCGGTTTGAATGGAAGCTTGCGCTAGCGTGTGCCATTGCCAACTTGCACGACGTGGTCATCATCCTGGGCTTTTTCGCCTTCTTCCAGTGGGAGTTCTCGCTATCGGTTCTGGCCGGTGTACTGGCCGTGCTGGGTTACTCCGTGAACGAGTCGGTCGTGGTGATGGACCGTATCCGAGAAAACTTCCGCAAGCAGCGCAAGATGTCGGTGTCGGACATTATTGACCTGTCCATCACCCAGAATATTTCGCGCACTATCATCACCCACGGTTCTACCCAGATGATGGTGTTGTCGATTTTCTTCTTTGGTGGCCCAACACTGCATAACTTCTCGCTGGCGCTGACCATTGGTATCTGGTTTGGTATTTATTCTTCCGTGTTTGTGGCCGCTGCCATCTCCATGTGGCTGGGCGTAAAACGTGAAGATCTGCTCAAGCCTGTCAAGAAGGATGAAGGTGGTGAGGTTGTAGAGGGCTGATTTGCTTCTCTCTGATCATCAAAAAAAGCCCGGCATTAGAACAATGTCGGGCTTTTTTGTTTCTGCAGCTACAAGCTTGCAAGCAATAGGGGGGCAGGTGTTTGGTCCTTGGGACAATCGATATAAAAAGACCACTTCTAGAGCAGAATCTTTAAGTGGCTCTGCAACCGGTCTTATCGTGATAGGCCTGACATGGTCATTACGACTATCGTTTTGCATGGGCAGACTGCAGCAATCAGGGGTATCAAACGTGATCAGCTGCGTGAAACACAGACCCAAACGAAGTCGAGGCGGTGGCTCCACAACTACTGTGGCACCACCTCATCTGGCCGCAACGTCAAG
>JBQEAN010000029.1:0-14572 GCA_052109075.1 Alcaligenes sp.
TCAGCCGCCTGAAAACGTCCTCGCTGACCCCGCGTCAGGCCCGAGAGCTGCGCCGCTGGTGTGGGCGTAGCCCTGCCCACGCCTCCGCCTTCGCGCACGCCCGTGAGCAGTGGGATGCCCTGCCTCAAGATCGTGGTGAGTGGCTGCGTGAAGCCAAGCTGACCAAAGCACGTGGCCACCAACCCTTGCGTCGCGCCTTGCTGGGCGGTTTGCTCCTGGGCGGAGGCCTGTATATGGTCGTCAAGCCGCCCCTGCAGTTATGGCCCTCGCTGGCCGATTTACGTGCCGACTACCGCACCGGCGCGGGCGAGCAGCGACGGGTGCAATTGCTGGACCATGTCTGGCTGGATATGAATACCCGCAGTCGCTTAAATGTCAGTGACGATGCGCATCTGGGCCGGGTCGTGGCCTTGCTGGAGGGGGAGGTCGAGGTGCGTCAGGCCGAGCGCTCGGCGGTGGTGTGCACGGTATTTGCCGGAGGGGGTTCCATTAAGACCTTTAATGGTCGTACCAATATCCGTTACCTGGATGGCAAAACGCAGGTGACTTGTCTGTCTGGCAGTGCCCAGGTGGATTTTGACGGGCAGGGTTACAGGCTGGGGGCTGGAGAGCAACTGGTGTATGGACGCCATGCCATCAGCTCAGTGCAGACCGTGGCAACGGACAATTTCCCGTCCTGGCGTCAGGGCCGTTTGGCCTTTCATGAACAGCCCTTGTCACAGGTGCTGGCCGAATTGAACCGTTATTGGGCAGGGCATCTGATTTTGAAAGACGCTTCCCTGGGCTCCATCCTGGTTAACTTGTCCGTTGATCTGGACAACTTGCCTGAAGCCTTGGATGTCTTGCAGGCACTGTATGGGCTGGATGTCATGCGCTTTCCGGGCGGGATCGCCTTATTGGATCGTGCTTGACGGTAGCTTGTCTGCTTGGCTTTACCGATTGACGATGGTGGCTGATCGCGGCAATAGCAGTTCATCAGGAACATAAGCAAAAAGCATAAAAAAACGGCCAGGGTAGTGATACCTTGGCCGTTTTTATACTGCGTGGCTATTGGCTATTGGCTATTGGCTATTGGCTATTGGCCAGTGAGCCTGCGTGGCTCGCTGTTTATTAGCTCCTCAGCGTCTTAGTCCTGCCTCTCCTCTGGCGCATGCAGGCGGCTAACATGGACGGTAGCGATGCGGCGCTGGCTGACTTCGGTGACTTCAAAGCGCAAACCATCTGCCTCGACCACCGTGCCAACCGTGGGCAGCGAATCCAGGCGTTCCAGTAAGAAACCAGCTACGGAGTTAAAGCTGCTGTCTTTCAAGAGCAGATCATCGGCTTCGACCGCCTGGGCCAGCAAGAGCAAGTCGATGCCGCCGTCCACCTGCCACAGATTAGGACCAATCTGCTGGATGGCTGCTTGTTCGTCCTCGTCGGGGAACTCGCCAGCAATGGCTTCCAGAATGTCGATAGGGGTCAGCAAGCCTTCAATGGCACCGTACTCGTCCGTTACCAGCACGAACTGGCCATTGGATTGCTTCAACATGGCAATGGCGCTGAGCACATCGGTGTGTTCATGCACGATGATGGGTTCACGCAAGTCCGGCCACAGTTGAACTTGTGGGTAATCGTCCAGATCCGCCAGCAAGTCCTTGGCGCGAGCCACACCCACTACCTGATCCAGATCGCCCTGGCACACCGGTAAGAAGCTGTGCGGAGTGGAGCGCAATTGCTGGCGCAAGGTATCGGTGGAGTCATCGATATCGAGCCAGGTGATCTCCTGGCGAGGGGTCATCAAAGAACGGATGGGGCGTTCAGCCAGGCTGAGCACACCGCTGACCATATTGCGTTCTTCGGTGCGGAAACCCTGCTCGTCCAGCTCCAGCTGACCGTCGTTATTGCTGTCGTCCTTGTCTTCTTTGTGACGGTTGCCGAGCATGCGCAGCACGGCTTCTGCCGTACGGTCGCGTAAAGGGCGGCGCGACTGCGAGCGCTGTAAGCTGCGGCGGGCAATTTGGTTGAAAAACTCGATCAGGATCGAGAAACCGATGGCTGCGTATAGATAGCCTTTGGGGATCTTGAAGCCCAGGCCTTCGGCAGTCAGCGTCAGACCGATCATCAGCAAGAAGCTCAAACACAGCACCACCACGGTAGGGTGGTTGTTCACGAAGGTGGTCAGGGGCTTGGAGGCCCAGATCATCAAGCCGATGGAGATGACGACAGCCGTCATCATGACGGGCAGCTCGTCCACCATACCCACGGCGGTAATGACCGCGTCCAGCGAGAACACGGCATCGAGCACCACAATTTGCGCCACGACCACGCCAAAACTGGCGTAAGCCTTATTGGTGCTGGAATGGTGACCACTGCCTTCCAGGCGTTCGTGCAGTTCGCTGGTGGCTTTAAACAACAGAAACAGACCGCCCAGCAGCAAGATCAGGTCGCGGCCTGAAAAGCTTAGCGGCCCTAAAGAAAACAGCGGGGTGGTCAGGGTGACCAGCCAGGAGACGATAGTCAGCAGACCTAGGCGCATGATCAGCGCCAGCGACAGGCCGATCAGACGAGCACGGTCGCGCTGATGCGGGGGCAGTTTATCGGCCAGAATCGCGATAAAGATCAGGTTGTCGATGCCGAGAACAATCTCAAGCACCACCAGAGTTAATAAGCCGACCCATATACTGGGATCGAGTAGCCATTCCATGATTTTGTCCTGTTAGACAGAAAAATAAGTGCAAAAAAGCGGGAGCAGGGCGGGTAGCGCGCCAGGGGTCAGACGCGCGGCGGGCGGTGCTCCGGTGCGAATTCGCAGCAAACAGCTGGCAGGGAAAAAGGTGGACACGCCGAAGGCCAGGCATGCAGCCAGCAAGACTGTACCGGGCAAGGCAAGGGGGTATCCGCGTGATCGGCGTACTGCTGCATGGGCGTTGGCGTCAGGATGGCGCTTAGCTGTTGCAAGGGATGCTTTCCAGTTTCGACACGCAGCTCGGTCGCATGGGCGTCTTGCTGGACGACCAATGTAGACTGACCACCTTGCACGGTAGCGTGAAAGTGGGAGCTATACGCCTGGAAGGGGAGGATGAGAAGTAAGACGACGACGAACCAGCGTCTCATGGTGTCTAAGGAAAGTCGATGACGGATCAGTATATCGTAAGCGGGCCCTAAGCACAGAGGTACCGTCAGTGGGGCCTGAATGGCGTGGCCAAGTCTCTGCAATTAGTAACCAAATTAACCAACGTAATGATTCGACCCGCGCTAGCATGAGCACAATTTGATACATAGAGAGTGGCATGGGGCAGGCTTTTCAGGCCTTGAGCGTCTGGCAGGTAATGGGCGCGGGCTTATTGTTTTTCGGCGGCATTTACGTGCTGTTCGCACTGGGCACCTTGGCGCTGACACACTGGCTTTTCCCTGCTTTGGGGTGGGGACGCCCCCTGGACACGCGCCCTTTGCGCCCGGGCCAACTGCGTCGGGAATTAAAGCAATCCGGCTCGGCCATTCTGATTTTTGGCACCGGTATGATATTCCCCTGGGGCTTTTTGCAGCTAGGCTGGGCGCATTTGACGCCGGATGCCAGCGCGACACGCATTGCCTTGGAAATTCTGGTCCTGGTGATCTGGAATGATGTGCATTTCTGGGTGAACCACCGCCTCTTGCATACCCGCTGGTTGCGCCGTTATCACGGCCCGCATCACTCCTCTGTGGTGGTGACACCGTTTTCTACCTACAGCTTTCACCCGCTGGAATCGATCATGCTGGGCAATGTGATTTTGCTGCCCATGTTGGTACATGATTTCAGCTTCTGGTCCTTGCTGTCCGTGCCCCTGTTCAGCCTGTTCTTCAACAGCATCGGCCACTCCAATTACGACTTTTTTCCCACTGTCTCCAGCCGCAACTGGCTGGCGGCCAGCCGTCGACACCAGCGCCATCACGCTCAGTACAACGGTAATTACGGCTTTCAGTTCAGCTTTATGGACCGCCTGTTTGGTACCCGCCTGCCTGACCGCCACGAAGAGGCGCGGGGATGAGTGCAGCGTGGCGTTTGCGTAAGCCGCGAGATTGGCAAAGTCTGCTGTACCTGATTGCCTACCCCGTTCTGGTCCTTGCTCTGTGGCGCGGCGGTTTTTCCTGGCTTCTGTACGGCTTGCTGCTGTTTTTGACACTGGGTGTCGGGGTGATCAACCACAACCATCATCATTTGCGCATGTGGCAGGGCCGCCTGCCCAATCGCCTGACGGACTTTTGGCTGACTCTGGTGCAAGGCCACCCCGCTTGTGTGTTCTGGCCTGCGCATGGGCGCAACCACCACCGCTACAAGCATGGTGAAAAAGACGTGGCCCGCACTTACCGTTTCTGGCGGGGCGACACCAACGATACGCTGGGCTGGCTGATGCATCCTTTTGAGGCCGCGCCTGCCTTGTATCCCTCTATTTTTGGCTGGCTGGGTAGCCTGCATCGCCGCTGGCCGGGTGTGTGGGCCTATTGCATGGCCCAATACGGCCTGTGGCTGGGAAGCTGGACGTTGGCTCTGGCGTTGGACCCGGTCAAAGGTTTTTTGTACGTGATCCTGCCGCAGCTGCATGGTTTGCATTGGCTGCTGACCACCAATTACCTGCAGCATGCCCATGCCGATGGCAGCCATCAGGCCCGGCATGGTGAGCAACTGGCCTATGCCCGTAATTTCGAGGGGCTGGTGAATCCATTGCTGTTCAATATCGGCCTGCATGTGGCCCACCATGAACATTCGCGTGCGCACTGGTCTGAGTTGACCCGGCTGCACAACACTGAATACCGAGCCCGCACCCCGGACGCCTTGAACGAAGGGGGGCTGGTGCCTTATATACTGCGTGTTTTTGTGCTGGGCCTGTTTATGCCCCGCTACCGCAGTCAATCTTTGAACGCCGTGGGCCAGACCGAGCGTCGGCGTGATTCCGTGTAATCAGGAGTATTTCTATGCCCGTGGCCTTTGAGCACGTTGTTATCCATCAGGCCCAGTGGTTTATGCCCGGCGAGCCGGTCGATAACACTGAGATGGATCGTTTTATTGCGCCTTTGAACCGTATATCGGGGCGTATCAAGCAGCGCATTTTGGCAGAAAACGGCATTCAGCAGCGTTACTACGCCATTGCTGAAGACGGGGGAACCCGCTGGAGCAACACGACCATGGCCGCCAACGCGATACGTGCTTGCCTGGAGCAAGCGGGCCTGGATATGGGCGAGGTCGGTCTGTTGGCTAGCGGCTCTTCGGGTGGTGATTTGTTGATGCCCGGTTTTGCCAATGCGATTCAGGGCGAGCTGGGCGCGCCACCGCTGGAAGTACATTCCGTCCATGGAATTTGCGCCGCTGGCGTTACCGCCTTGCAAACCGTTGCTCAAGGGATTGAGCTGGGAGCGCACCGCCACGGCCTGGCCGTGGCCAGTGAAATGCCGTCGCGTCTGTTCCGCCGCTCGCGCTTTGCCTCGCAAGACTATCAAGCGGACTTTGATGCGCACTTCTTGCGCTGGATGCTTTCCGATGGCGCGGGTGCCGCTTTGCTCAGCCATAAAGATCAGGTGCTGCCCACCACGCAATCTGGTGTGCGTCTGCGCCTGCGCTGGATTCATCAAAAGTCCTTTTCGGGCGATTACCCCGTGTGCATGCAGCTAGGGTCGACGCGCGAGTCTAGCCGCAGCCATCTGGATTACGACTCCTGGGCCGAGGCCGAACAGGCGGGGGCCCTGTCCCTGCGTCAAGACATCCGCCTGTTGCCACATCTGTTTGATATCGGCATTCACGAGTACGTGAAGCTGGTACGTGATGGTTGGGTGGACCCCGAGCGTATCAGTCATTTCTTATGCCATTACTCGTCCGAGAAATTCATTCCCGTCGTGGCTGATTTGCTGGAACAAGCCGGGCTGGCCATTCCTGCCGAGCGTTGGTACAGCAATCTGCGCTGGCGTGGCAATACGGGCGCAGCGTCCATCCTGATCATGCTGGCCGAGTTCATGCGCGACCGGACCCTGACGCCCGGCGAGCAAGTCCTGTGCTACGTGCCCGAGTCGGGCCGCTTCACGACAGCCTACATGTTGTTGGAAGTGGAAGCCTGCGATGCGCCTGCAGCGGCAGTGTCCTACCCCGCTGCCAAACAGTCCGCCTCTACGGATCAGGTGGATATTGCCCCCCCGCATGACCCGGCTACCGCCCCGCAAGGCTTGCGCGATCTGCTGACGCAACTGGCCCCTATCTGGCACGATTACCGCTCCCAAGTCTGGCGCACGCCTTTGCTGCGCAGCTTGCACGATGGCTCCATGCGCATGCAGGACTATCAAAAGTGGATGGCGGACTGGATTCCCCAGGTACGTGAAGGGGCCAAATGGATGCGCGAAGCCTGCGATTCCTTGTCGCCTACTTATGCACCGCTGGCCGAGCTGATTCGCTTGCACGCCGGTGAAGAACAGGACGACTTCAAGATCTTGTTCGAGGACTATCAGCAGGCCGGTGGTACGGCTACCGAGATCGAGCAATTGTCGCGTAACCCTGGTGGTCAGGCCCTGAACTCTTATCTGCATGCGTTGGCAGCCAGTCAGGACCCGATTGGTTTGTTGGGCGCGATTTATATTATTGAAGGCACGGGCCAGCGCATTGTGCCGGCCTTGCTGCCTTTGTTGAAATCTTCGCTGTCGCTGGAACCGAATATGTACCGTTTCCTGCACTATCACGGCATGAACGACGAACATCATCTGGCCCGTTGGTTGGTGGCGGTCGAGCTGGCGCTGGATTGCGATGAAACAGGTCGCGCCGAACAGATTATTATTGAAACCGCACGCCGTACGGCAGCCCTGTACTTGATGCAGTTCCAATACGCGAAAGAGTTTTAAATCATGGATAAAATTCCGGATTTTTTAAGTAAAGAGCATGACCCCCTAGACCCCAGTCCCTGGCGGGCTTTATATCTGGATCGCAGCACGCCGTTGCCTGATGAGGTAAAACAGGCGTGGCTGGCCGATTCCAGTTCTTCATCGCGCCAGTATTTGTTGCCGTTTCTGCGGCCACTGGCGCGTCTGATGATTATCGTGATTCAGATCGTTAAAACCTTCTTGCCACGCAAATGGTCGCACTCGGGCCTGTTGCATCGCATCTTGGTATGGGGCTTGAAGCGCTTTGTCTCGCCTCAGGCAAACTGGCTGATCTTGCGCCACTTCCATCTGGGTTCGCAGGTGCTGGCTTTTATTGCGGCTAACTCGCCCACCAAGGTGCCGACCACGCCATTGACGCCGATGAACATCGACGAATTGCATGATCACACCTTTGTGAAACACGATTTGAATCTGTTCAATTTCGTGATCCGCTTGAACCAGACCTTGCGGGATAATAATCAGGAAATCGGCCCGCCGGAACGGGTGGACTTCTCCATGATTCAGCCCGTGCCTTTGGCTCTGGATGATATGCCGCAAGGCCCGCTGAACAAGATGGACCTGCAAAGCGCCATTGAGTTGTTCACGCCTTTGTACCAATTGCTGTTGACTGACAACGACTTCTGGCGTGCGGCCAATTCCTTGCAGTTGGACGAGACCATTGGTATCTATGCAGCCAAGATTTTGCAGGCGCCCGAGCATCTGATTCTGGTGAACAACGGCCACCCCTTGGTGCCCATGTCCACGTTACGAGCAGGGTATCGACTGGTGCTGCACGGCCTGTCTACCGAGATGTTGCATAGCTTGTTGAATCAGATGAAACAGGCGCAGGCTCAGCAGGAGGGCGGCCAAATACCGGACCTTCCGCAGGACGCTGCTGCGGCTTGTTCTGAAGCCTGATGACAAAAAACGGCTCAATCATGAGCCGTTTTCTATGGGAAGCAAGAGCGGGTATCAGTGGGTCTTGGTGTAGGCCATGTACAGCTCATGGGCACGCGTTTCTACCGGGCCGCGAGCGTAGTGGCGATCATCGATGCGATTGCAGTGCAGAACCTTGCCATTGTTGCCGGTGCTAAATACCTCATCGGCGTCCAGCACATCTTGTGGTGTCAGACTCACTTCACGCACCTCGATGCCACTGTCGCGCAGCAATTGCAGGACGCGCTGGCGAGTAATACCGTTCAGGAAGGTGCCATTCAGTTCTGGGGTCAGGGCCACGCCGTCACGCACAACCCACAGATTGGCTACTGCAAACTCCGCTACCTTGCCTTTGGAATCCAGCACGATGGCGTTGTCAAAGCCGCGTGTGCTGGCATCTCGCAAGATGCGTTGCGTGTTCGGGTACAGACAGGAGGCCTTGGCATCGGTAGGAGCCATGGATGGATCAGGGCGCAGGAACTCACTGAAAGTGGCGCTAAAGCCGCTGTCCGCTGGCAGTGGGGATTCAAAAATGTGGATGGCCAGCTGTGTTGTCGCAGGGTCGGGCAACAGGAAACCGCCGGGTGCGAAATACAGCAGCTTGATGTAGTAGTCCTGGGTGTGAGACAGTTTTTTCAGGCCCTCGCGCACCAGATCCATGGTCTGCTGAGGCGTCATCACCGGCTCCATGCCCAGGGTGACGGCTGAACGATTCAGGCGCTCGCAATGCAGGTCCAGATCCGGGGTATGGCCCTGAATGGAACGGGCACCGTCAAATACGGTGGTTGCCATCCAGAAAGCATGGTCGGTAGCGCCAATCAGGGGTGTGCTGGTGCTGTTCCATTGGCCATTGGACCAGGTGATTTCATTGGTACTCATGGGGCTTCCCTCCTAGTTTTATTGTGGCGTAGTGGCAATTCGGTGTGTCGTTGTACTATTTTCAGTACACATAATAGAGAGCTAAAAGCGATTTGAGGTGTTGTCAGCGTGCTATCTGATATTTACAAAACATATAACTGGATGCTAGCCGAGCTACACGCTTTCTGTCTGATCTGCGAGTGCCAGAACCTGAGCCAGGCAGCACTGGAAAGCGGTTTGATCTCTGGCGAGATTGTTGAGTAGTAGGGCTGAACAGGGGTTGTGGCAGGCTGCTGGTCCCCTTGAAATTGCGCTGCGCTTATCGGCCTTGTACCACGGCTTGGCTAATGTGTTGTTGACTGGCTCGAGTGATTTGACGTCAGAGCAAGCCGAACCGCATTTTCGGCATTCAGGGGACGTTGTTTGAATAGTGAGAAAAAGATGATGCCTACATGGGCACTAAACAAAATCACCATTTTCGAGGATGGTGATCCCAACGAGAATCCCTGGGTGACAGGCGAGCCTAAAGCGGAAGCGATCGAGGTCCAGGCCTACGATGCGTCCTGGCCTGTTCTGTACCAGCGTTTGAGCCAGGAAATTTTGCATGCGCTGGGAAACAAGGCATTGGCTATTGCCCATGTGGGTTCGACAGCGGTATTAGGGCTGCCTGCCAAACCTGTGATTGATATTGATGTACTGGTGGCAGACCCGGAGCAAGAAGAGAACTATGTCCCTGCCTTGAATACCTTGGGCTACGAGCTGAGCATACGTGAGCGCTCCTGGTATCAGCATCGCATGTTGCGCCAAGAGCGGCCGCGCGTGAACTTGCATGTGTTTGGGCCGGATTGCCCCGAGCATATCCGCCATATTCTGTTCCGTGATTGGCTCAGCACGCACCCGGATGATTTGCAGTGTTATGCGCAGGCCAAAATGCAGGCCAAAGAGGGGGCAGACAATGTGCGGGACTACAACCAAAGAAAGCAGGCCGTGGTTCGGGGTGTTTATCAAAAAATCTTCCAGTCACAAGGGCTGTTGAATTAGGACAAAGCCGTGGTTTTGGCCTTTGCTTGTCATAAGCTCACCCCCCACAGAACGTGGACGGCTTGCTGATAAACGTTGCTGTACTTACAGGATGAACACCATGAGAATTCGCAATTCGTGTCCGGAAGACGGGCAACGTGTGGTTGAAATCTGGCGCAAGGCCGTGGATGCCACACACGATTTTTTATCTGCCCAGGACCGTCAGGAAATTGATGAGCTAGTGTGTGGTTTCCTACCCCAGGCCAGCCTCTGGCTGGCGGTGGACGAGCATGATTACCCGCTGGCCTTCATGTTGATTGACGAAGGCCATATGCAGGCCCTGTTTGTGGACCCGGACAGCCGGGGCACGGGCGTAGGCAAGGCTTTGGTGCGGCACGGTTTGAGCTTGCACCCCACCATGAGCACCGATGTGAACGAGCAGAATGCGCAAGCGGTAGGCTTTTACGAAAAAATGGGCTTCCAGCGTATTGGCCGCTCGCCAGTCGACGATCAAGGCAAGCCTTATCCGCTGATTCATTTGCAGTATCAAGCCTGATCTACTCCCCCTTTTTTGATTGGTTTTTTGACAAGGTTCTTGAGCATGACTTTTCCTGCTGGACGAGTTTTTCTAAGGCAGGCATTCGGTCTTTATATCGCTTTGCCAGCCTGTATCGCAGTACCGGCAAAGCGTTTAGGCACAGATAAAGTCCAGTTCGCCGATACCTTGAATGGCGGCCTGAATTCGGTCGCCGGGGGCGGCATACAGCATAGGCAGGCACATGCCGGTAATGATCACCTGGCCCTGTTGTAAGCCGCCACCGTGATGGCTACCTTGATTGGCCAGCCAGAGCAGTAGACGTGTCAGCTCGCCAGCCGGGTTTTGAGTGGGGCCTTGCAGCAGTGCTTGCTGTCCCACTTGTACTCGAGCCCATTCGGGTTCGAGCAGTCGCATGTCTTGGGCCGCCGTGCCTTGTGCCGGATGGATCAGCGCACCGTGGCTAGCCAGATCAGCCAGTGTGGATAGCCGTCCTACGGTGTCGCGCCGTGCAAAACGGGACTCCACAATTTCTACTGCTACGCAGACCTGGCTGATGGCACCCCAGATGTGTTCCAGGGAGTACGGCGTTTGGCTTGGGGGCAAATCCTGACCCAGGATGAGGCCGATTTCAACCTCTATGCCGCGTAAAGACAACCCTTCGCCTGCTGGCGTCTTCGGGCTGGCATAGCGAAAGCGCTGGGGCAGGGGAGCGCAGGTTGGTGATGCCACCGTATTGGCTGCGCCAACTTTCCAGCCTCCTATGGGGCCCAGGGCCTGCATTTGCAGGGTCTGGACGCGATAGGCCTGTTCAAAAGACGTGGGGCGCAATGCCTCGGGCCAATCCTCGATGGGACGGTTTTCTTGGCGTGCCTGTAGCAGCCGTTGCGCGGTTGCCAAGCAGTTGGCTTGCAAAAGGGCGTTCATCCAGACTTACCAGCCTAATAAGCAACGGCCCAACGCAACGGCGACGGTTGCTTGCGTGGGCTCGACAACGGCAATGCCTAAGGCCTGTTCCAGCGCATCACGCTGATTAGCCATACCGGCACAACCCAGCACCACCACATCGGCACCGTGTTCATCGCGCAGGCGCTGGCCTACTTCTGTCAGGCGTTGCAGGGCTTTTTTCTCGTCAGCCAGCTCCGACACACCCATATTGATGGCCAGATCGGCGGCCAAACGGTCGGTGACGCCCATCGCGCCAAAATAGCGCAGGTGGCGTGGAATGGACGCTTGCAAAATGGATAGCACTCCAAAACGTTGGCCTAGCGACAGGGCTGTCAGCACGCCGGTTTCGGCAATGCCCAGCACAGGTACGTCCACCGCTTCGCGCAAGGTGTACAGGCCAGGGTCGCTAAAGCAGGCCACCACATAAGCAGAGGCGTCGTCTTGCACGCTCATAGCCTGGGCGCGCAGATGGGAAATCAAGGTGTCGATATCGGTCTGGCTTTGCACACCGGCGGGCCCTTCGGGCAGACGCAGGCAGGAGATGGCCGGGCCATCGCTCAGGCGCAGGGGCTGGACAGCACGGTCCAGGCCATCCGTTACGATCTGGCTGGAGTTGGGGTTCAGAACGTAGATATGAGGACGACGATTCATGATGTTTTTATGGTTGGGTGGGCTGTGGCCCGGTTGGGTGGCTCAGTTTTTCTGACTGAAAACGGCCTTGCAGGCCGACATACCAGTCAGATCCATGCATGCGCCCGATAGGGTCGTAAGCGTCTATGTCAATGCGCCCTTCAGGTGTCAGGATGGCGTCGTCACAGTGCAGATGCAGGATTTCTCCGATCACAATGTGGCGCAGCGGGCCCATATCCAGCGCGGTGTGCAGACGGCATTCGAACTGCACCGGACACTGGGCAATGCGCGGCGGTTGTATTTGCACGCTGGGGGCCAGATCCAGACCCGCCTGCAGATGCTCGGCCTGCCCGGTCGGGTAGGCAATGCCGCAGATATTCATGGCCCGTGCCATCTTGGCGCTGATCAGGTTCACCACGAACTGCCCTGTGGCCAGGATGTTGCGCGTGGTGTCCTTCAGGCCATCAGCCGATTGCGTATCGTTTTCCAGTCCCAGAGCAATGACAGCGGGTTCAGAACCCATCACATTAAAAAAGCTGAAGGGGGCCGTGTTCACGCGCCCCTGCTGGTCGCTCGTTGTGACCAGTGCAATGGGGCGCGGCAACACGGTGTTGACCAACAAGCGGTAGCGTTCGCGTTCGCTAAGCTGATCACAGGACCAGTCCATGTCAGTTCTCCAGGCTCTGGTCCAGCATGACAACGGTTTGGTACAGAACCCGCGTACCGTCCAGCAATTGCTCGGAGGTAATGGATTCTTCGGGACAATGGCTGCGACCATTCAAGCAGGGAATAAAGATCATGCCCATAGGGCCGCTGGGCGCCATGTACACCGCATCGTGGCCGGCTCCGCTAGGCATCACCATGCTCTGGTATCCCAAAGCACTGGCAGCTTGCTCGATGATGCTCATCACATCAGGCGTGCAGTCCGTGGGCTTGGCCAGGCTGACTTGGGCGGCTTCCAGACCCAGGCCCATCGTTTCGATTTCGGGGCGCAATTGGGCCAGCAGTTCCTCGGTAAAGGACTGCATCAGCTCCTGACGGTCGCTGCGCACTTCCACCATCATCTCCACGCGTCCGGGAACGGCGTTGGACGCATTGGGTGTCAGGCTCAGGTTGCCGATAGTGGCCACCAGATAGTCCGGCCCACCCAAAGCACGGCGTGCCTTGCGGTCCACCTCGCTGATGATCAGGCTGGCACCGACCAGGGCATCACGACGTATGTCCATGGGTGTGGTACCGGCATGGTCAGGGCGACCTGTGACGATGATGCGGTGGCGGCAAATGCCCACAATATTGCTGACCACGCCAATAGGCAGATTGCGTGATTCCAGTACCGGCCCTTGCTCAATATGCAGCTCGACAAAAGCAGCGGTATCGCCAGGGGCTCGGCGGGCTTGGCGCAGTTCCTCTGGGCGGCCACCGATGCGGGCAATGCCTTGTGCCAGTGTTTCACCCTGCGGATTGCGTTCAGCCAGCATGGTTTCAGACAGCACACCACCCATGGCGCGGCTGCCTACGCAGGACACGCCATAGTCGCTGGGTTCCTCGGACAGAAAATCCACCACCTCGAAAGGATGGTCCAGCTGAATATTCTGCTCGTTCAGGCAACGGGCCACTTCCAGCCCGGCCAGCACGCCAATAATGCCGTCGTAGCGGCCACCGTACATCACGGTGTCGCAATGCGAGCCGGTTGTAATCGGCGCCAGACCGGGCTTGCGCCCTTCACGGCGTCCGATCAAGTTGCCAGCGGCATCCAAGCGTACGCTCAGGCCCGCTTCCTCGAACTGTTTCAGCAACCACTGACGTGATTGCAGAAACAGATCGGAGAAGGCACGGCGCGTCCAGGGCTGGTCGGGCAGCGTGAACGCGGCCAGCTCCTGGGTGCTGCGCCACAGGCGCTCCTGATTTAACAAGGGCATGGCCAGGCTCATGACAGTTCGCCTGCCTTGTGCGGGCGGATGAACTGGCCGTCGCCCGCTGCGTTACGCACGGTTTTACCGTCCCAGGCCAGTTGGCCGCGTACATAAGTGGCTTCCACGCGTATCTGGAATTCACGGTCTTCAAACGAGCTCCAAGTTACGGCCGACAGGCTATTGGAGGGATCGAAGCGGTACGTTTCAGGTTTGACGATAACGATGTCAGCATCTGCGCCCACATTCAGCGTGCCCTTGCGGTGTTCCAGCAGGAAGTGTTGGGCAGGGCCCCAGCACAATTGCTTGACGACCATGGTGGGGGAAATGCCGTGCTCGGCGCAGCCAGTCCAGAAGGCGGGCAGCAGGGTTTCCAGACCCGGGCCACCGGAGGAGTTCTGGAACACGTTATCAAACTGCTTGCGCTCCAGGCCCCAACTAACGTGGTCGGAGGACACAAAGGTACATTCGTCGTTGGCAATATGGGTCCAGAGCAGATCCATTTCCGCCTTGGGGCGGATCGGTGGGTAATGCTTGGTCTTGGCACCAAAGCGACGGGTGTGCTCTTCGTGGTTCAGCATCAGGTACTGCACGCAGGTTTCAATCGAGGCCTTGTGGCCGGCTTGACGGTACATATTGCAAATTTCAAAACCGCGCGACAAGGACACGTGCACCGCGTGGGCACGGGCGCCGGTCTGGGCACCGATTTCGTAAATAGCGCTGGTGGCCAGGTTTTCGATCAAAGGCGTGTGGGCACGCAAGAAGGCATCCCAGCCTGTATCGCCGGCTTCAACCATGCGCTTGATGTTCTTGCGGGTTAGCTCCTGATCCTGGTTGTGCACACCGCAGGCCAGACCAGAAGGGGCGATCAGGCGGA
>JBQEAN010000029.1:14672-16979 GCA_052109075.1 Alcaligenes sp.
TCCTGATCCTGGTTGTGCACACCGCAGGCCAGACCAGAAGGGGCGATCAGGCGGAAGGCTTCCATCAGGATGTCTTCTTCCACGCGTGGGAAGCGATTAGGGCTGGCTTCAAAAGTGGAGAATTTGAAACCGCACACGCCGCCTTCAATCAGGCCAGCGGCGGCTTCCAGACCGTGCTGGTCGTTCAATGTACCGTAGCAGGCCACGTCCACGTGGCACTCGCTTTCAATGCGGGAAATCTTGTCTTCCAGCTGGGGACGGGAGGCAACCGGCTCGGGATCGTCGTACGGCATTTCAACCATGGTGGTGACACCACCGGCCGCCGCTGCACGCGAAGCCCAACCCAGACCTTCCTGGTTTGCCTGACTGCCGGAGTGGACCTGACCGTCCAGCACACCGGGCATGACCCACATGCCACGCGCATCGACTTGCTCGCGGGCCGAAGGCGCTGCTCCCACACCACGGGCCGCCACACGGCCCTCATGCACGGCCAGCCAGCCGTCAGTGATGATGCGGTCGCGCTCAACAATATTTCCTCGTACTACCAGATCGAAGTCACTCATTATCTTCCTCCTTGGATGGCTCGGACCCGCGCCTCTCGCGTGCCCGCAATCGTGTTTGTTTCTATGATTGAAGCAAATCCAGCCATAAATGTCGTATGCCTATTTATCTGTAAAACATAACGTCATGTTAAGTTTTGACTGGGGTGTGCCCAGCGTTGCACGTGGTAGCGGTCATGACCCATGCACAGGCAGAAAGAACCTACGGCTTTGGCCAGCTTTTCCGTGATGTGACGCTTGTCATGGGTATTGCGCGCAATGCGTTCCTGGGCCTGCTCTACCTGCTGGCGCAGGCGCGGCATATTCACTTGGGTTAACTGTCGGTCGCGCACGGCAAACTGGCCGTCGACCATCACATGGCGCAGCGCCAGGCCGTCTTCCAGATGCACCAGCTGATTGACCGTGTTGTTATGGGGAATCCAGTTGATATGGGCCAGATCCAGAAACACGATATCGGCCTTGCGGCCCGGTTCCAGACGGCCTAGTTGCTCGCCCATGCCCAGACAGTGGGCGCTGCCTTCAGTGGCGGCGTACAAGGCCTGTTCTGTTGTTACCCAACGCTCGGTATCGGGGCCACGCACCTTGGACGAGAAGGAGGCCAGACGCATGGCTTCGTACATATTCTGGTTATCGCCACTGTTGGAGCCGTCCGTGCCCAGGCCCACGGTAATACCGCGTTCCAGCATGGAGTTCACATCGGCAATGCCATTACCCAAACGCATATTGCTGCCGGGGTTGTGGGCCACCATGGCACCGCGCTCAGCCAAAATATCCAGATCGCGCTCGTCCAGCCAGATGGCGTGCGCCAGTGTGAAGCGGGGTGAGATCAGGCCCAGCTTATCCAGATGCTGAACAATGGTGCTGCCATAACGTTTCATGCCGGTCAGGGCTTGCACATAGGATTCGCCTACGTGGCTGTGCAGGCCGATATTGCGTTCTGCACTGATTTCTCCGCAGGTTTGCAGGAACTCGTCCGAGCACAACATGGGGATGGTCGGGGCCAAGGCTAAACGAATGCGGTCGGGGTTGCGCTGCTTATCCAGAAAGTCAGTCAGGCCGGAAAGGGTGGCTCTGAAAGACTGCGGTGCCAGTTGGGCCACAAACTTCTGCAATTCTTCTGGTAAGGCTTCGATCAGGCCAGGAACGGATTGGTAAAAGGACAGGTCTGCCATCATGGGCGCCACCGTGGCTCGCATACCCGCATCCACATAGGCTTGCGCCACGGCGTTCATGCCCTCTGCAGTAGGGATGGGAACTTCGGAGTACAGGTCGTAGCTGGCGGTACAGCCTTTCAGTAGCATTTCTGCCGCGTTCAGCTGGGTGCTCAGGTACTTGTCTTCCAGATGACGGTCGCCGTTAATCCAGGGGCCTGCCGTCAGCAAAAGCTCCAATGACCAGCGATCTCCCATGGCCTTGGCGTAAGTGCCGTGGCCATGGGTGTGCGCATTGATCAAACCGGGATGCAGCAATTGGTCATCCGCTTGCACCACCGTGGCTTCAACGGGCGCGGGCAGGCCGGGTGGGCCCATGGCTAAGATCTCACCATTCTTGATCAGAATGTCTAAAGGTTCGGCCTTGGCATGAGCGTGGGCCAATACCAGGCCCCCACGGATGACGGTATAAGGTGATGTCATGATCAGCTCCGATTGTCTTTAATTGCCCAAGGGAACAGGATGCGTTCAGCGGCAGAAATCACCTGGAAGAACACAATGCCCAGCACCGACAAGATAGCCATGGCACCAAAGGC
>JBQEAN010000029.1:17079-19769 GCA_052109075.1 Alcaligenes sp.
GGGCCAAAAATAATGACCAGAATCGGAGCCAGGGCCACCTTGGGGATGGACTGGGTCAGAATCAGCAGCGGGTAAATGGCCTGTTCGAAAAAGCGCGAATAGGTAATCAGCACGGCCAGCGGGAAGCTGATCACAATGGACAGTAAAAAGCCCAGCATGATGGTGCGCGTGGACACCAGCGTATGCATCAACATGGCCTCTTTCATTTGCATGGAATCGGCCCAGATGCGCGAAGGGGCGGGCACCAGGTATTCGGGTATATCAAACAGGCGGCTGGCCAGTTCCCACAGAATGACCACGGCAATCAGGGTGAGAGCCGGGACGGTAATCTCATTGAAATCGCGCAGACGCAGGCGTCGCTTGCGCACGGGCGCAACGGCCAGGGTTTGAGTGTGCTCGCTCATCAAGCCACCTCGTGTTGGAAAATAAGTTCACGGACGGCGGCGGCACAGCGTGTGAATTCAGGTGTGCCCACCAGGGAAAAGTCGCGTTCGCGGGGCAGGTTCACATCCAGAATCTCGGTAATCTGGCCAGGGCGCGGCGACATCACCACAATGCGGTGGCCCAGCATGACGGCCTCCGAAATGGAGTGCGTCACAAAGACGATGGTTTTGGGGTCTTCGTACCACAGGCGTAGCAGCTCCAGTGTCATGGTTTCGCGGGTTAGCGCGTCCAGAGCACCGAAGGGCTCGTCCATCAGCACCACTTTGGGGTTGTGAACCAGGGCGCGGCAAATGGCCACGCGTTGTTGCATACCGCCTGACAATTGCTTGGGATGGTGATGCAGAAAACTGCCCAGACCGGCGGTGGTCAGCAGGCGTGTGGCGCGGCTGCGGGCCTGATCGTCCAGGCGTCCCATAATGCTTGATGGCAGCAGGGTGTTGTCCAGAATATTGGCCCACGGCACCAGGGTCGGGGCCTGGAACACAATGCCTGTGTCCTGGCGGGGGTGGGCGACGACTTCATCATCAATGCTGACGCTGCCGGTGGTGGGCATCAGCAAGCCAGCAATCAGGCGCAGCAGGGTGGACTTCCCACAGCCCGAGGCGCCGACGATGGCAATAATTTCGTTGTCCTGAATATCCAGATCGATCTGTTTCAGCGCCTGAGTCTCTCGCTCGGTATTACGACCGTAGACCAGGTTGACGTCTTGAATGCGTATCACAATGCGCTCCTAGGCACGCGCCGACCCGCCTGGGCCAGCCTGCGCGCGCGCGAAAATCAACTCAACTCAGCTCAGGGTTTAGCGGTGCCGTTGGCTTTAACGATGAACTGGGTGTCGTAGGCTTGGTGATAGTCCCAGGCTGGGTCCAGGCTTTGGGCTTGTGCAACGGCCTCGTAGGTGGTTTTCATGCGGCCTTCTTCCAGGCTGCCCACTCCGTGCTCGGCGCTGAAGTCGGTGTAGATGTAGTCCAGCACGGCGTTCAGATTGCCCATGCAGTCATCCAGATCGATTTCGGGATTGGCTTTGACGTGTGCCTGGCAGGCCGTGTCCGGGTCCTTGCGGGCGGCATCCCAGGCTTCGATGGTGGCATTCAGGAAGTTCTGCACCATCTCGGAGCGCTCTGTCAGCGTCTTTTCGGTGGCAAATACGGACAGGGCGTAAATGTTGAAACCCTGGTCGCTAAAGGGCAGCACCACGATTTCTTTGCCAAAGCGTTTGGCCTGTTTGTTCTGGTAGTAGTAGTTGGTGGCCAGGAAAGGGGCGGCATCCACTTTGCCATTAATCAGCAGCGGCGCCATGGAAGAACCATCCACTGTTACCCACTGGATTTTGTCGGGATCGGTGTTGGCTTTACGGGCCACCATGGGGAAGTAAAGCTTGTGGCTATTACCCGGCGAGACGGCAATTTTCTTGCCTTCCAGACCGGAGAAGTCGGTAATGCCCGAGTCTTTCAGCACAAACAGGGAATGGGCCGAGTGCGAGAAGGTGGAAGCAATCGCTTTGATGGGGGTTTGGGTGTTCTGGCGCGAGGTCAGGATGGCGGAAATATCGGCTAGGCCAATATCAGCCGCGCCACCGGCTACTTTCAGAACCGTATCGCCCGAGCCTGTGCCACGGGTGATTTTCAGTTCTATGCCGTTTTTCTCGTAAATCCCGTTGGCGATGCCCGAGTAGTAAGGGGCATAGTCGCCGGTGGGAATGAAATCCAGCATCAGCTGAACTTTGTCGGCAGCGTGGGCGGTGGGCGCAGCGGCGGCCAGTCCCAAGCCCAACACCGCCAGGGTGCGTGCAAGCAGGGTTTGCATGATTTTGTCTCCGTGTCGTAGTTATGAAGCTGCTCTTTGGGCCCGTTGCAAACAAGTTGCGCCGGGGTGGCAGCTTGAAAAAATTGAAACATAGGCAAATCAAAATGTCTTATGCTTATTTGTGCTCGAAACATAAGGCTACGTTAAGGGATGCTGCTCAATCTTCGTCAAATCGAGGTCTTTCGCGCCATTATGCTGACCGGTTCGATCAGCAAGGCCGCGCAACTGCTGAATGTGTCACAACCGGCCATCAGCCGCCTCTTGTCCTATACCGAATCACGCATAGGCCTGGTGCTGTTTGAGCGCATCAAGGGCCGGCTGTACCCCACGCCCGAGGCGCGGCGGCTCTATCAGGAGGTGGAGCAAGTCCATAACAGCGTGCAGCGGGTTAACGAGGTGGCGACCGACCTGATCGAAAAGCGCCACGGCAGCTTGCACAT
>JBQEAN010000029.1:19869-40972 GCA_052109075.1 Alcaligenes sp.
GGGTTAACGAGGTGGCGACCGACCTGATCGAAAAGCGCCACGGCAGCTTGCACATTGCCGTCAGCCCCAGCTTGGGGCAGACCTTGATCCCCATGGCGGTCACCCGTTTTCGTAAGGCATTCCCGGATGTAAAGGTATATGTGCGTACCTTGATTTCCAGCGATCTGGTTCAGGCTTTAGTCACGCAGCAGGCCGAGGTGGGCGTGGCGATTGTGCCCTTAACGCACCCCAGCCTGCACGCCCAGTCCATCTACGAAAACCATCTGGTGGCTGTATTGCCCGCCAGTCATCCCCTGGCCGACAAGCAGGAGCTGGACGCAACGGATCTGGAAGGCTTGGACCTGATTGGCTATGGCAATGACACACCCTACGGGCAGATGGTGCAGCAGTTATTTGGTAACCGTCCGGGTGTGCCGCAACTGGCTGTAGAAGTGCGTTTGACGCACATTGCCTGTGCCATGGTGCAGGCTGGAGCAGGCATTGCTATCGTAGATGAACTGGCCGTCGCAGGCCGGGTCTGGCCTGATGTTGTGGTACGCCCCATCAATCCACGCACCACCATGCCCTTGCACATGCTGCACTCCAATGTGGTGCCCGTCTCGCAATTGGCCCACGACTTTATGGAAGTGGTGATCTCAACCGCGTCCCGAGGGATGCGCGCCGGTTGGGCCTGAGTTATTCACCAATCAATACACCATCCTCCACGCTGCGCCTTCGCTAGGCAGCCTCTCCAAAGGGGGACTTACCCTTAGGAGAGGCCGGCAGGAAACAAGCGGTGTTCGTGGATTCAGCCACGAATAAGGGATATGGGCATTCGATTAACCCTGTGTTATGAAGAGTTAATAAAAAAGCATATGACATCAAGGTTTTGCCACCCCTAGAATTAAAGAACTACAAACAGAAAATGATGGCAAGGAGACCTTATGAAAGGCGTAAACACAATCGCCGCGTTGGCCGCGGCTGTTTCTCGCAAACACACCCCGTCTCGTCTGGGACATGCCCGTTTGGGACATGCCCGTCTGGGACATAAAGCAGGCCTGCTGTTGGCAGCAGTAGTAACGGGCTTGACCTTAAGCCTGTCCGCCCACGCAGCTAACCCCAATCAGGGAAAGATGTTCAAAGTAGCCGCGGATGTGGGCCTGGTGCCCTTTTTCATGCGTGGTACTGACGGCAAGATGGACGGTTTTTCCAACGAGCTAAGCCAGGAAGTCGCCCAGCGCATGGGTTATGACGGCGCGGAAGTGATCGATACCCCGTTTTCCGCTATTTTCGCCGGCCTGTTTTCCAGCCGCTACGACATGGTGGCCGCGCCCACCAACACCACGCAGGAGCGTGCCCAGCAAATGCTGTTTGCCGAGCCCTATATGGCCGGTGGCCTGAGCTTTCTGGCTAAAAAGGGCGCCACTGTCAATTCGCTGGAAGACCTGAAGGGCAAGACCATTGCCGTCAATAACGGCAGCTTCTCGGATCGCTGGCTACAGGATAATCAGGAAAAATACGGCTACAAGATCCAGCGTTTCAACAAAAACACGGATGCTGTGCAGGCTGTGGCCATTGGCCGTGCCTTTGCCAATATGTCCGAGACTCCGCTGGCACGCTATATCGCTACCCAAACCCCTGCTTTGGCGCCGGTCTACGACATGACGACCGAGGCCAACTACGCCTTTGCCTTTCGCAAGGACGACACCGCTTTGCGTAATCGCGTTGATGAAGTGCTGGAATGCATGAAGCAAGACGGCGCCTTGTCCAAGCTGCATGTGAAGTGGTTCGGTACAGAGCCCAATGCCGGTACGGCCATGACCGTGATTTTCCCTGGCTATGGCGTACCTGACTTCCCTGGCTACGAGCCCACCGAGCACACTCCCGACTGCTCCCGTCCGTAAACGCGCCATCGCGCCGTTTCTCTAGCTATATGGCCCTGTAGGGGCCGGTCCCCGCCTGCCCGACTGGCAGGCGGTTAAGGAGCGACCATGAGTGAAATTGTCCGCATCCAGGGCTTGCGCAAATCGTTTGGGCAGGCCGAAATTCTTAAAGGCATAGACCTGAGCGTCAACACCGGCGAAGTCGTGGTGATGATTGGCGGCTCGGGCTCGGGGAAAAGTACCTGCCTGCGCTGCATCAACCGTTTGGAGACACCCACCAGCGGCACGATTGTGGTGGCAGGCAATGATGTGACCTGTCCGCGCACCGACCTGAATCAGGTGCGGCAAAACATAGGCATGGTGTTTCAAGGCATCCACCTGTACCCGCACATGACCGCGCTGGGTAATGTGATGCTGGCGCTGCGCAAAGTCAAAAAAGTGTCCAAGGCACAGGCCGAAGAACAGGCGCGCCAGCACCTGGACCAAGTGGGTCTGGCCGAACGCATGGAGCACTACCCCAGCCAGTTGTCCGGCGGCCAGCAGCAGCGGGTGGGTATTGCCCGCGCCCTGGCGTTGGAACCCAAAGTCATGCTGTTTGACGAGCCTACCTCGGGCCTGGATCCGGAGCTGGTCGGCGAGGTCTTGAACGTGATGAAACGTACCCGCGATGCGGGCATGACCATGGTGATTGTCACGCACGAAATGCAGTTTGCCCGCGAAGTGGGTGACCGTATCGTGTTCATGGACCAGGGCGTGATTCTGGATCAGGGCAGTCCCGAGGAAATTCTGAGCAAGCCGCGTCACAAGCGCATTCAGGATTTTCTGAGCCGCATGCACTGAGGCCCGCCATGGAGAAGATTCTTTATTACTTCTTTAACTGGACGCTGATCAGTCCCCATTTGCCCGAGATCATGCAGGGCTTTTGGGTGACGCTGCAAATGGCCGTCATGACCGTGGTGCTGGGTACCCTGTTGGGTCTGGCGCTGGCTGTGTTGCGCTGCTATGGCTGGCGACCCGTCAATCTTCTGATGACGCTGTATGTGGACGTATTCCGTGCCATTCCGCAGCTGGTCATTATTGTGTTGGTCTTTTTCGCCTTGCCCTCGGTAGGCATTGTGATTGATCCCGTCCCCGCGACCGTTCTGGCATTGAGTCTGGTGCTGTCTGCCTTTGCCGAAGAGATTTTCTGGTCCGGTATCGCTTCAGTACCGACGGGGCAGTGGGAAGCCGGGCGCTCGACCGGCATGGGATTTAGTCAGACGCTGTTTGCCATCATCCTGCCCCAGGCCGTGCGGCTGGCGATTCCACCGCTGACTAACCGCGCGATCGGGATTACCAAAGGCACTACGCTGGGCTCGGTGATTGCCGTGCCGGAGCTGCTGAATGTGTCCAGCAATATCCAGTCCAATATTGCCAACCCCACCGCCTTTACCGCGGGGGCCATTTTGTTCTGCCTGATTTTCTTCCCCTTCGTTTACCTGACACGGGTGCTCGAACGGCGCTACGCGATCAAGTCGTAGGAGAGATGCGCTATGGAACTGATCGATACTTTTCTAAACCCGGAAATCATTGCGGCCAGTTGGCCCTTGCTGATGCAAGGCTTGTGGCTGACGGTGAAGCTGGCTGTGATCATTGTGCCTCTGGCTGCCTTGCTGGGCTTGGTGATTGCCTGCCTGCACTACCAGCAGCATCGCTGGTTGAACCGGCTGATCCTCTTGTATGTGGACTTCTTTCGGGCCTTCCCGCCCTTGGTGCTGCTGATCTTCATTTATTACGGTCTGCCCTTCCTGGGTGTACCCCTGAATGAGTTTTCTGCCACCGTACTGGCGCTGGTCTTGAACAGCAGCGGCTACTTTGCGGAGATTTTTCGTGCCGGACTGGAGTCAGTCTCGCCCGGCCAGAACGAAGCGGCACGCTCCACGGGTTTGAACGCCCGTCAGGCTATGGCCTATGTGGTGGTGCCCCAAGGAGTGCGCAATGTGATCCCTGATCTGGCCAGCAACACGTTGGAGGCCATCAAGCAGACCTCGATTGCCTCGGCGGTCGCCTTGCCCGAGCTGCTGCGTTCAGCCCAGATTGTGCAGGGGCAGACCTACAGTCAGACCCCGCTGGTGGCGGCGGCGCTGATTTACTTCATTCTTCTCTGGCCCTTGGTGCGCGTTATTTCGCGTATGCAAAAGCCATTTGTTATTCCTCGTTGAGCCTAAGCGTAACTATGAAAAATAAAGGTGTCTTTTCCATTTGCCCCACCCCCTTCAAGCCGGGTGGCGAGCTGGATTTGCAAAGCCTGGTCAGCCTGGTGAATTTCCAGCTGGAAGCCGGTATTCACGGGCTGGCAATTTTGGGGGTGATGGGCGAGTTGCATAAGCTCAGTACCTTTGAGCGTCGCCGTGTCATTGAAACCGTGGTGGCGGCGGTGCGTGGTGCGGTGCCCGTCTGGGTGGGCGTGCGTGCTTTGGGTACAGCCGCCGCAGTTGAACAGGCCCGCAGTGCCGAGGACCTGGGCGCCGATGCGATTTTTGTCGCTCCCTTGGCAGGAGCAGACGACGAGATGCAGGTGTCCTACTACCGCCAGATCGTGCAGGCTATCCGCCTTCCTGTCGTCATTCACGACTTTCCAGAACTGTTTGCTGCTCGTATCAGCCCCGCATTGGCCGTGCGCCTGAAAGGCGAGGCGGGCGTGTCTATTCTGAACTCTGAAGATCCACCAGTGGGTCAGAAAATTACTGCTGTGCGTGGTTTGACAGGCGATGCCCTGCCTATCTTGAGTGGTTTGGGGGGCATGCATTTTCTGGAAGAGTTGCAGCGGGGTGCCGATGGCGTGGTCACCGGTTTCTCCTTCCCGGAAATTCTGTTGAAAGTTTATGCGCTGCATCGCCAGGGTGAACAAGAAGAAGCCGCCCGGGTGTTTGACCGTTATTGCTCGCTGATTCGCTACGAGTTTCAACCGCTGGTGGCGCTGGCGCTGCGTAAATACTCTTATATGCGCCGTGGCATCATTGCTTGCGACGCTACCCGCGACCCGGCCACGGCTCTGGATCACATCAGTCGTGACGAGTTTGAGGCTGTCGTGCGCCGTGTTGGTCTGGACCTGTCGGTACAAGGCGTACAAGCCGTATAGAACCTTGCTGTACTTGTAGTATTTGCTGTACTTGCTGTTGTAGCCGGATAAGTCACTTGGGCGTTCCAAGAACTTATCCGGTTTTTTTATTGTTTTACCGTGCTTCTTTGTTCCGTCTGTGTTCGCCGCTGCCTGGCTCTTTGCTTGGCGCAGCTCCGGGCCGGTGCCCCACTTAATATAGAGAAACGGGCTCCTACTGCTCGCTTGTAATCCCCACCTGTTCAATCCCGATTCCATATCCTTTCAGGGTTTGTGCACACTTTTGAAATGCCCTTGTCCGCGCAGTATGATCGAACATTCTGCTCTCGGATAGGGATTGCCATGTTTGCCTATGTCGGGCTGCGTACTGCCTGCTTTGATACGCCTTTAGGGGTGATGCGCGTGCTGGTCGATGCTCAAGGAGCCTTGCTGCGTCTGGACTTTGAAGAGGAGACCGTGCATGGTCTGACTCCCGAGCAACTGGCCGGATTGATCCACGAACCTGCTTTGGCCGAACCTGTGCAGACTCAGTTGGACGCGTATTTTGCCGGCAAGTTGAAACAGTTTGACCTGCCTTTCAGCTTGCAAGGCACAGAGTTTCAGCAACAGGTCTGGCAGGCTTTGCAGACCATCCCTTATGGCCAGACCTGGACTTACGGCCAAATGGCCGAACACCTGGGCCGTCCTAAAGCCGTTCGCGCCGTAGGCCAGGCTTGCGGCCTGAATCCCATCAGCATCATCGTGCCTTGCCATCGCGTGCAGGGTGCCAATGGCATGTTGACCGGCTTTAGCTCCGGTCTGCATCGCAAAGCCAGCTTGCTGGACTTTGAACGCCGTGTGCATTTGACCGGTGTGGGCGATTTTCAGCTCAGCATGCCCGCCCAACTGGATTTGTTCTAGCGCAGTCCACGCTTCACTCCGTACCCAAATCAACAAGCCCTCGTGCACAGAATCACAAGTCTGGGCTGGTCCTCGTCCCTATACTGGATTCGTTAAGAATCAACTATTCCGTGTGGAGACAGACTATGGGCCAGGATGTACAAGTCGAGCGCAACGCGATTCGCGAACACATGATTATTGACGGCAAGCCCGTCAGTCAATCTCAGGGACCCACTATTCCCGTCTATGACCCGGCGACCGGACAAGTGATTGCGCATCAGCCTGAGGCTGGCGCTCAAGGCGTAGACCTTGCTGTGCGTGCTGCCCGTCAGGCTCTGGAGCAGGGCGAATGGGGCAAAATGCTGCCCGCTCAGCGCGAACGTCTCTTGCTGCGTTTGGCTGATCTGGTTGAAGCCAATGCAGACGAACTGGCCCGTCTGGAAACCCTGAACAACGGCAAACTGCTGTTCTTCTCCTACGGCTTGGAAGTGGCTGCCAGCGCCCAATGGCTGCGTTATATGGCCGGTTGGGCCACCAAGATCAGCGGTGAACTGCTCTCGCCCTCCATCGCCTTTCCTCCCGGTATCAATTACCACGCGTACACGCGCCAGGAGCCAGTGGGTGTGGTCGGCGCCATCGTGCCTTGGAACTTTCCGCTGCTGATGGCCGTCTGGAAGATCGCGCCTGCCATGGCTGCCGGTTGCACCGTGGTTCTGAAGCCTGCTGAAGAAACCCCGCTAACCGCCATTCGCCTGGCTGAACTGGCTCTGGAAGCTGGTTTCCCGGCCGGTGTGATCAACGTGATTACAGGCCGTGGCGAGAGTACCGGCGCTGCTTTGACGGCCCACCCTGGCGTCAATAAGATTTCCTTCACCGGTTCCACAGAGGTGGGCAAGCTGATTGGTCATCAAGCCATCAACGATATGAAGCGCATGTCCCTGGAGCTGGGTGGCAAGTCCCCCGTTGTCATCATGGACGATTGCGATGTGGACATGGCCATTCAAGGGGCGGCCAACGCTATCTTCTTTAACCAGGGACAGGTGTGTACCGCCGGTTCGCGTCTGTTTGTACAAAAAGGTATTTACGAGCGTGTGGTGCAGGGCGTGGCTGACTTGGCTTCTTCCATGACACTGGGCTCGGGTTTTGAGCAGTCCACCCAGATTGCTCCGCTGATCTCGGCACGCCACCAGCAGCGCGTGCAGAACTACATTGATGTGGGTCGCCAGCAAGGCGGCCGCATGTTGGCAGGCGAGGGCGCACGCCCCGAGCAGGGCTACTTTGTACGCCCCACTGTGTTTGCCGATGTGGCACCCGATGCCCGCATCATGCGTGAAGAAATCTTTGGACCTGTCGTGGTTGCGACCCCGTTTGATACCGAGGCGCAGGCACTGGCATTGGCCAACGATACAGACTTTGGCCTGGGTGCCAGCGTCTGGAGTCAGGACCTGGCCCGCGTACAACGTCTGACCGCCGGTATTAAGGCGGGCACGGTGTGGGTCAACACGCACAACATGCTGGACCCCAGCATGCCCTTTGGTGGCTACAAGCAGTCCGGCCTGGGTCGGGAACACGGGCGCGCCGCGGTAGAAGCCTATCTGGAGACCAAATCGGTCTGCATGGCTTACCCGGCAGCCTAGTAAGAACCTGATCAAGGCCTTTTCATGGTTCCCGTTGCCCCGCAAACGCAATGGATGCAAGGCGCAAACCGCAGCAGGTCCGCTCGTCCGGCGAGGATTTGCAACACAGCAGACGTTGTGTTTGCGGGGCAACCCTTCGGGCAAGGCGTTACATTGCCGCACTCGTCGTTGCATGCCTTGCCCAGGCCAATGAGCATGAGCGGCGGCACGCGTCTAGATTGCGGCAATGTAACGCCTTGCGGGAACCATGAAAAGGCCTTGAACAGGTTCGGTATACAGGCGCGAACACAATAACGATACAGTTCGCGCCTTCTTCGAGGAGACAAAAATAATGTACGCAATAGTGCAGCGGACCGCTCTGGCCTTGGCCTTGAGCGGTGTTAGTGTCGGGATTGCCCATGCAGGCGACCCCAGTGCTCGGGATTGGATACCGGCTCCGGTAGGTACCAATATCCTGGCCGTCTACATGATGGGCCTGAAGTCGCACGGTTTCTATGATCAGGGTTCACGAATTGGCGAGAGTCCCAAACTTAATGTGCAAGGCATGATTTACCGCCAGATGCACTTTCGTGAACTGGCCGGTAAAACGGTGCAGTACGAGCTGATTGTGCCCGGTTTTCGCAACACGCTGGACGTCCCTGGGGCAGACCGCGATCGCATGACGGGTATTGGTGACGTGACTGCCGGGGCGGCGGTCTGGTTGCATAACGATCCGGAAAACCGTTTCTGGTTTGCCTGGGAGCCCTTCATTACGGCTCCTACAGGCCGTTACCACGGCTCGCACGCGGATGTGTCCTCGGGTAAAAACCGCTGGAGCACCATTCAAGACTTCGCGATTGTGAAAGGTTTTGGCGAATCCTCCTTTGTGGAAGGCGTGGCGGAATTCGAGTTCTTTGGCAATAACAAGAACTACTACGGCCAGACCCTGAAAAAAGACACGGCAATTCGCCTGATGGCTCTTGTTTCAACCAACCTGACTGAAAAGACCTATGTGGGTCTGCGCTACCGCTATGAAACCGGCGGGCGCGAGCGGGTCAATGGCCAAACCACGGTGACGCGGGCACGCAACCACCAACTGGCGGCTGAAATTACCCATCAGCTCACCGACGCCCACCAAGTGCAATTGCAGTACATCCATGATTTGAAAGTCGAGAATGGCCCGCGCATGCGCGGCCTGCAATTCCGTTATGCCTATGCGTTCTGACAGCGTGGACGCCCATGAGGAGAGACATCCAATGAAGTCTAAATTTAAATTAACGACCGCCGCCGCTATGTTGGGGCTGATGGTACTGGCCGGTGGAGCGCAAGCCCAGGACAAGCCGCTTGAGGTTTTGACCGGTGGCCATAGCGTGTCTGCCCCCCAGGAAAATCGTATCTATGTCATGGACTCGGTGTTCAACCACCTGACTGAAAGCCGCGTGCATGTCTATGACTACACCAACGGCAAATTCCTGGGCATGGTGCCTACCGCGTTCAACGGCCATGTGCAGTTGTCCAACGACGGCAAGAAAATCTACACCATGACCACCTACCACGAGCGCGTCACCCGAGGTAAGCGTTCGGACGTGGTGGAAGTCTGGGACGCCGACAAGCTGACCTTTGACAAAGAAATTTCTCTGCCACCCAAGCGTGTTCAGGGCCTGAACTACGATGGCATGTTCCGTCAGACGACTGACGGCAAATTCATCGTGCTGCAAAACGCCTCGCCTGCGACCTCCATCGGTATCGTGGACGTAGCCAAGGGCGACTATGTGGAAGACGTCACCGCTGCCGCTGGTTGCTGGAGCGTGATTCCTCAGCCTAATCGCCCACGCAGCTTCATGACTATTTGCGGCGATGGTGGCTTGTTGACCATCAACCTGGGCGAGGACGGCAAAGTGGCCAGCCAGTCGCGCAGCAAGCAGATGTTCTCGGTCAAAGACGACCCGATCTTTATTGCTCCTGCCCTGGACAAGGACAAGGCTCACTTCGTGTCCTATTACGGCAATGTCTACAGTGCTGATTTCAGCGGAGACGAAGTCAAGGTTGACGGCCCCTGGTCCTTGCTGAGCGATGAGGACAAGGCCAAGAACTGGGTGCCTGGTGGCTACAACCTGGTGGGCTTGCATCGTGCCAGTGGTCGCATGTACGTATTCATGCACCCCGATGGCAAAGAGGGCACTCACAAGTTCCCCGCCGCAGAGATCTGGGTCATGGATACCAAGACTAAAAAGCGCGTTGCCCGCGTTCCCGGACGTGATGCCTTGTCCATGACTATTGATCAGCAGCGCAACCTGATGCTGACATTGGACGGTGGCAATGTGAACGTCTACGACATCAGCCAGCCTGAACCCAAGTTGCTGCGCACTATTGAAGGCGCTGCAGAAGCTTCCTTGCAAGTTCAGTTCCACCCGGTTGGGGGGCTCTGATATGGACCCGGTCCTGACTTATGCCAGCCTGGCTTGCCTGGCCGTGCTGATGGGGCTGGGGGCGCTGGATAAATTGCGTCACTTCAGCCTGTTCGAGGCAGCGGTCGGCGGGTATCGATTGTTGCCGGAAGTGTTATTACGACCGTTCAGTGTGCTGTTTGTGGTGGCCGAGGCGCTTAGCGCGCCTTTGCTACTGTGGCCAGCCAGCCGTTCGCTGGGGGCTGTCTTGGCCCTGTGCGTGCTGCTGGTCGCCACCAGTGGCATTGTGATTAACCTGCTGCGTGGCCGTCGCGATGTCGATTGCGGCTGCTCCGGACTGGGAGAGTCCTCGGGTGGTTTGTCCTGGTGGCTGGTTGCTCGCAATGCCTTGTTGGCCGTGCTGGCGCTGGCCAGTGGTGACTGGGCCATCAACAGTGCCCGTGAACTGGTCTGGATAGATGGTTTGACCTTCTTTGGTGCCACCTTGGCCTTGCTGGGCCTGTACTACGCGGCCAACCAGTTGATCGAATTCCATCTTAAATTCCAGAAAATGCAGAATTCTTAGGAGACCTCAATGACCGCTTTAATGATTTCCAATGTCATTTTGTGGGTAATCGTACTGGCCCTGGTGCTGGTTGTGCTTGCCCTTTCGCGCCAGATTGGCGTGTTGTACGAACGGGTTGCCCCCATGGGGGCCTTGACGATGGATAAAGGCCCGCAAGTGGGTGACGCTGCCCCGGTGATGGAGCTGCAAGACCTGCGTGGTCGTGCTGTTTCCGTAGGTGTGGCTGGCCCCCGTAGCCAGTTGATCTTTTTCATGTCGCCTACCTGCCCCGTGTGCAAGAAGCTCTTGCCGATTCTGCGATCCATTCAGGGTTCGGAGGGTCAGTGGGTTGATATCGTGCTGGCCAGTGATGGTGAGATGCCCGAGCATCTGGCTTTCTACCAGAAGGCGCAGCTGGACAGCTTCCCTTACGTGTTGTCCACACAGCTGGGCATGGGCTTTCAGATCAGCAAACTGCCTTATGCGGTGTTGATCGACGAGAACGGTATCGTGCGCGGCAAGGGTCTGGTCAATTCGCGTGAACAGCTGGAAAGCCTGTTTACCGCTAAAGACCTGGGTGTTGCGTCGGCGCAGGAATATTTGGCCGGTGACTCGGGCATGAAGCAAGTGCAGGTATCACGAAAGGAGAACGTCAATGCGTTGGCTGGATAAATTTGGGGAGAGTCTCTCCCGTTCTGTCGCCCACAAGACCTCGCGTCGCAGCGTACTGCGCTCGGTGGGCAAATTAATGGTCGGTTCGGCCTTTGTGCTGCCGGTACTGCCTGTGGCTCGTGCCGCCGGTGGAGGCGGCAGCAGCAGTGGCGCAGATCACATCAGTCTGAATCCCGATCTGGCGAATGAAGACGAAGTGAACTCCTGCGACTACTGGCGTCACTGCGCGGTGGATGGGTTTTTGTGTTCTTGCTGCGGCGGCACAACCACCACCTGCCCTCCGGGCTCGACGCCATCGCCCATCTCGTGGATTGGCACCTGCCACAACCCGCACGATGGCAAAGACTACCTGATCAGCTACCACGACTGCTGCGGCAAGACGGCTTGCGGTCGCTGCCAGTGCAATACACAAACCCGTGAACGTCCAGGCTACGAGTTCTTCCTGCACAACGACGTGAACTGGTGCATGGCAAATGAGAACAGCACCTTCCATTGCACAACGTCTGTGCTGGTTGGCTTGGCCAAAAACTAAAAAAGGCTCCGGGGCTGCCCGGGCGGTGTAAGGATCTGTCGTTTCGACATGTTCTTTCGCTCTGCGGGCAGACCCTGGCGTTGAACAAGGTGCCGGATGGCCTGGATGGCGTCTGGTTACTTAAGGAGGCATCACTGTGTGGACATCTTTGCGCCTGGCCTGTTTGGGCGCCGTACTCCTGGCGTTTACGCCTTGGGCCCAGGCCCAAGAAGAGATGGCCGGAACGGGCGATTACCTGCAAAGCTCTCAGGCTTTTAAAGACTATATGCTGCAATGTGCGGGCTGCCATCGCTACGACGGCCAGGGCCTGACGCATCGCGGTATTCCCGATTTCAACCAGTCCATTGGCTTGTTTACACGCTTGCCAGCCGGGCGGGACTATATGATCCGGGTGCCCGGTGCCTCGCAGTCGCAATTGGATAATGCGGATCTGGCTCGCGTGCTGAACTGGATCGTGGCTAAATTCAGCCCCGAGGAAGTGACACCCGAATATCGGCCCTTTACCTCTGCCGAGGTCGGCGCGTCCCGACGTCACCGTTTTGATGACGTGCTCAAAGCGCGTACTGAACTAACCGTCCAGATGAACAAGCTGGGTTTGGAGCCTGCTCCCTACCTGTATGGTTCCATGGAACGCTGATACAGCGGGTTAACGACCGTAGACGCTTGAATTTTTTAGGACTATAAGAAAGAGGGCGTTTCTGCCCTCCCATCCCCCGATCAATAGCGTTGACCGCAAGGGCTCCACAGGCAATGTCTATGTTATTGCGCACTCCTGCTGCCTCTTTCAAGAGCCTGGCTGCCTGGCAGGAAGTGGTGTGCGCGTATTTCGTGCCGCTGGAAGTTCAACCGGAGTCGCTGCGAGGCTTTTCCAACCGGGCTGCGACGGATCGCATGGGCTCGGTGGATGTCATGGAACTGTGTACCAGCGCTCAGCGGGTGCGACGCACACAGGCACTGGCCAGCCAGTCGGAGCAGGCGCTTTATAAAGTCACCTTGCAGATCAGCGGCAGCAGCCAAATCGAACAGGACAATCGTACCGGCATTTTGCATGCCGGCGAGTGGGGGATTTATGACACCACCCGTCCTTACGAAGTGTCCGTGCAGGATCAATCTCATTTTCTGGTTTTGCAGTTCGAGGAAGAGCGTCTGCTGCCTTGGCTGCCCTGGTTAAGCGATGCGGTAGCCCGATCCTTCTCGGCCACCGCAGGCCCGGCCCGGATTGCCATGGACATGCTGCGTTTGGGCTTGCAAGAACGAGGGCATTTGTCGCCTTCCGCCTTGAACGAGCTGTCCCAAACCGTGATTCGCATGATGGCCATGAGCCTGGCTGATGGCCGCCCGGTGACGACCGAATCGGCCTTGGACGAAGTGCGGCGTGGGCAGTTGCTGCAAATCCAGCAGTATGTGCAGGATCATCTGGGCGATACCGGCTTGAATGCGCAATCTTTGGCGCTGCAGTTTCGCATTTCGCGCCGCTATCTCTATAAGTTGTTCGAGTTTTGCGGTCAAGCCCCCGCCGACTACATCATGGCCGCCCGACTGGAGCGTGCCTGCCAATTATTGGTGGACGGCAAACCCGGTCTACAGATCAGTGAATTGGCCTGGAAAATGGGCTTTTCAGACGCGGCAGTCTTCAGTCATGCCTTCCGGCGACGCTTCGGTATGTCGCCCAGCGAATGGCGACGCAGCCGCATTTGCGGCGATTAAGTACAGGTACGTAGACGCAACTCCGACTTATCGCAAACAGGTCGGATTTCTATTCTAGAAGCTCTCGATTGGGGCAGCCGGTGTGGCTTGCCCAGCTTCTCAAGGACAGTCTCATGCGTCTACACCTCGATTGCGCCCTGTTGCACACGCAGCCTAGTTGGGCCCAGAATTTGCTGGCCATCATCCCGCCCTGCGAGCGTCTGCAACTGCAAGCCTTGCAACTCCCCCCTGCAGCACAACCCGATCAGGAATATCTGTTTTTACGCCGCTCGGCAGCGCTGTTGCTGCGCTTTGACGCCTGTCTGATTCCCATCGAAGCCGCTTCCCTGGTGAATGTGCGTCGTGCTTTGTCGGTGGCGCGGGGGCTCTTGCCCGTACCGGTCTTTGGTTTGGTGCGCGCCATCAAGGCAGCGGCCCTGACGGATCTGCTGGAACTGGGTTTGGCAGACTACGTCCGCGAGCCTTTATGCCTGGACGATTTGCGCGCCCGCATCAATCGTCAGCGTTTGCAAGCGTCTTCCCACGCATTGAATGAACCGGGGCTGTCGGGTCGGATACACTATAGGGTGCAGGAAAACCAGGATCTGGTCCTGCACCCCGGCCCCACGGAGCAGCGCCTGTCGCAAACTATCTTGCAACAGGAAGGGACGACGCTGGAAGCCTATGCCGCTGCGGTAGCCTCGCGCTACGCATGCAGCCAGGAATCCTTCAAAGTTGCCAAGGGACGGATTGTGGCCCGCTTTGAGCAGGCCTATATCCATGCCGCCCTTGATCGCCATAGCGGCAATATCGCCATGGCGGCCCGCTCCGCGCAAAAGCACCGGCGTGCTTTCTGGGCACTGATGCGCAAACACCATATCGATGCTGCACGCTTTCGATCCGCGTCAAACCCAGACGACGAACACGATGGTTAAAATTAACAGGCATTTTTCAATAGGGATTGCCGTGTCTTTACCTCAATTAAAAAACGATGTTTTTCTGCGCGCGCTGTTGCGTGAGCCTGTGCCCTACACCCCCATCTGGCTGATGCGCCAAGCAGGGCGTTACCTGCCTGAATACAATGCGACCCGTGCCCAGGCCGGCTCTTTCATGCAATTGGCTCAGAACCCTGAGTTTGCGTGCGAAGTTACCTTGCAGCCCCTGCGTCGTTTCGATCTGGATGCCGCCATTCTGTTCTCCGACATCCTGACTGTGCCGCACGCTATGGGCTTGGGTCTGGATTTCGTGGCTGGTGAAGGCCCGCGTTTTGCTCGCCCCGTGCGTAACGAAGCCGATGTCATGGCTTTGGAAGCGCCTGATATGTCCAAGCTGCAGTACGTGTTTGATGCGGTCTCGCTGATTCGCAAGGAACTGGACGGCAAAGTACCGCTGATCGGTTTTGCGGGCAGCCCCTGGACCATTGCCTGCTACATGGTAGAAGGCCAAGGCTCGGACGATTACCGCCTGGTGAAAAGCATGATGTATCAGCGTCCAGACCTGATGCACCGCATGCTGGAAATCAATGCCCGGACCACCCAGGAATATCTGAACGCCCAGATCCGTGCCGGTGCACAAGCTGTGATGTTGTTCGATAGCTGGGGCGGTGTGCTGTCCGATTCCCTGTTCCAGGAATTCTCCCTGGCTTACACCCGCAAAGTGGTCGATGGCCTGATCCGTGAACACGATGGCCAGCGCATCCCCGTCATTGTCTTTACCAAGGGTGGCGGTATGTGGCTGGAAGATATCGCAGGCTGTGGCGCGGATGCCATGGGTGTGGACTGGACGGTGAACCTGTCTCGTGCACGCGCTCGTATCGGTGACAAATTGGCCCTGCAAGGCAATCTGGACCCCATGACCATGTTCGGTGGCGAAGAAGCCATTCGTCGTGAAGCCCGTCGTGTTATTGACGACTTCGGCCCTGTGGGCCAGGGCGGTCATGTATTTAACTTCGGACACGGTATTTCACGTTTCACTGACCCGGAAGCCGTAGGCATTTTGGTTGATGAAGTGCACTCTTACAGCCCTCGTCACCACAGCGTTTGATAACTTTTGCGCACCGGCTGCTGCAGCTTGTGCGCAAAGTTATGCACACAGATAGTCTGGAATTCGAGTCTTTTTTATTTAAGATTTAATTTCAATACCCGGTTTTAATTACTTGATATTGTTGTGTTTTATATTTGGTTCAGCGATATTGGAAATTAAATTGTATCTGGGCTTGCTTCTTTGTTATTTTTGTTTCTGACATTTTCCCCAAAGTTATCCACAGATCTCTAAGCTCTTGACTTATCAGGCTTTCAGCCCGGCCCGCTCCTTTTTGAAACACCATCCATGACCGCCATTCCTGACGCTATTTCTGCTTCGGCAAGCACCGGACCTTTCTGGTTGCACGTGGCTTTGGACGTCCCTTTGGATGGGGTGTTTGATTACCAGCACCACGAGCCGGTTTTGGTGGGGCAGCGTGTCATCGTGCAGTTTGGGCGGCGTCAAATGATAGGGGTGGTGGTGGCGTTGCCGGAGCAACCGTCGTACCCGCCGGAGCAGGTCAAGGCGATTGAGCAGGTGCTGGACGATTTGCCGCCGTTTCCTGCCGATTGGTTGCGCATGGCGCGTTTTGCGTCCACTTACTACCACCGTCCCTTGGGCGAGGTCATGATGCCGGCTCTGCCAGGGCCGCTGCGCAAACCCTCTGCTTATCTGGGCAAGCGTTCTGCTGGTGGTCCGGTATTGCGCATGGCCAAGCGCAAGGAAAAGAAGGTCGATCCCGTAGATAGCGATGTTCTGCCTGTTCTGAATGCCGAGCAGCAGGCGGCGGTCGATGGCATTGTGGCGGCAAAACCTGGCAGTTGCCTCTTGCTGCATGGGGTGACTGGCAGCGGTAAAACCGAAGTCTATATGCGGGTACTGGAACAAGTGCTGGCTGCCGGTCAGCAAGTTTTGTTCATGGTTCCCGAAATCAACCTGACGCCGCAGTTTGAGCAAGTTTTGCGGGCTCGTTTGGCGCGTGTATTACCCGGCGATGTGCTGGCCGTGCTCCATAGCGGTCTGTCCGAAGGAGAGCGGCTACGCTCCTGGCTGCGCGTCAACAGCGGTCAGGCGCGTATTTTGTTGGGAACGCGCCTGTCCATTTTTACGCCTATGCCAGAGCTGGGCCTGATCATCGTGGACGAGGAGCACGACAGCTCCTACAAACAGCAGGACGGCCTGCGTTACTCCGCTCGGGATCTGGCCGTCTGGCGTGGCTACGATCTGAAAGTGCCGGTGGTATTGGGTTCAGCAACCCCCTCGCTGGAAAGCTGGAACCATGCTCGCCAAGGGCGCTATAGCCTATTGAGCTTGCCCAAGCGTGCTCGGGAAGTGTCCATGCCGCGTGTGCGGCTGGTCGATACCCGTCATTTGCGCTTGGAATCCGGTTTTTCCCCTCAACTGCTGGATGCCTTGGAGGCTTGCCTGGAGCGGGGCGAGCAGTCTTTAGTTTTCATTAACCGGCGCGGTTACGCACCTGTATTACATTGCGCCTCTTGTGGCTGGCTGTCTCAATGCCCGCGTTGTACGGTCTATACCGTGCTGCATAGGCAAAATGGCTACAAACATAATTTGCAGTGCCACCACTGCGGGTATCAAGCTCCTGTGCCACACGCTTGTCCGGATTGTGGCGACCAGGATTTGCAGCCCATGGGCCGGGGCACGCAACGTATTGAGGAGTTCCTTGGCGAACGCCTTCCCAATGCGCGTCTGGTGCGCATCGATGCGGACAGCACGCGCTTGAAGGGCAGTGCGCAGCAACTATTCGAGCAAGTGCATGCCGGCGAAGTAGACATCATGGTGGGTACTCAAATGGTGGCCAAAGGCCACGACTTCACGCGACTAAGCGTGGTGGGTGTTCTGAATGCCGACGCCACCTTATTCGCCCACGATTTCCGCGCACCCGAGCGTTTGTTTGCTCAGCTGATGCAGGTGGCAGGCCGTGCAGGCCGTCACACAGAAGGGGCCGATGTCATCATCCAGACGGGCTATCCCGATCAGCCTGTTTATCAAAGCCTGATCAAGCACGATTACATAGGCTTTGCCCAAAGCGCCTTGAGCGAACGCGAATCGGTAGGCTTGCCACCCTTTGCTTATCAAGTGCTCCTGTCAGCCGAAGCACCACAATTGGCCGAGGCCATTCGTTTGTTGACCGAAGCGCGGCGTTTACCTGAAGACTACCCCAACGAATTTCCGGGTGCGGATCAGGTTTTCCTGTACGATCCTGTGCCTTTACGAGTTCTGCGTGTCGCCAAAGTCGAGCGTGCTCAATTGCTGCTGGAAAGTGCCCATCGCCCGGCTTTACAGGCTTTTGTGCGACATTGGGGGCCACGGGTTGCGCAATTGGCTAAGCAGCATAAAGTGCGTATTACGATCGAGGTCGATCCTCTTGAAATTTAGGGCCTGTAAAGGTCAGGTAGAAAGGGGCGCGGCCATGCCGCCCTGACATTAGTTTGCCTCGCCACGACAATACCGTCTTTGCGTGATACCGCATTCGGCATTGCCCGGCTGCACCTTGTACCCGTATAAAAAGCGTTAAGAGTTGAACGTCGTTTTCCTGTTTAGTACTCACTGGTTCCACCATGTCCTCCTCCGTCAATACTCCCGGCCATACTGTCCCCACCGACCTGAACGCCATGCAGCGTCAGGCCGTGCTGTATATGGACGGGCCCTGTTTGGTGCTGGCCGGGGCGGGGAGTGGTAAGACACGTGTCATTACGCAGAAAATTGCCTATTTACTGCGTGAGTGCGGATACACGGGTCGACAAGTGGTGGCGCTGACCTTTACCAATAAGGCCGCTCGTGAAATGAACGAGCGAATTCGCGCTTTGGTAGACCCTAAACTGCTGCGTGGCCTGACGGTCAGCACCTTCCACTCCTTGGGTTTGCGCATGTTGCGTGAAGAAGCGCAGCACGTCGGTTTGAAGCCGCGCTTTTCCATTCTGGACTCTAACGACGCCTTGGCGATTATTCAGGAGCTACTGGCCACTACGGATAAAGGCCGCCTGAGGTCCGTCCAGCAAGAAATTTCCCTGTGGAAAAATGCCCTGATGGGGCCGGACGATGCCGAACGTGCTGCCAATTCGCCCAGCCAGATCGAAGCCGCCCGTATTTACCGCGACTACGCCGCCACCTTGATCGCCTATCAGTCGGTGGACTTTGATGATTTGATTCGTCTGCCTGCCCAACTGATGGAAGACAACGAAGAAGTTCGCGAGCGTTGGCAGCGGCGGGTGCAGTATTTGCTGGTGGACGAGTATCAGGACACCAATCTGTGTCAGTACCGGCTGGTGCGTTCCCTGACCAGCCAGCGCAATATGTTTACGGTAGTAGGCGATGATGACCAGGCCATTTACGCGTGGCGGGGCGCTACGGTAGAAAACCTGGCGCAGCTACCCAGCGATTACCCAGATCTGAAAGTCGTCAAACTGGAGCAAAACTATCGCTCGGTTCAACGGATTTTGCAGGCTGCCAATAATGTCATTGGCAATAATCCCGTCGTGTTTGGCAAAAAACTTTGGTCTGACTTAGGTTTTGGTGAGCCTATCCAGGTTCACGTAACGGACGACGAACAAAACGAGGCCGATACTGTTGCCATGCGCTTGTCGGCAGAACGCTTTGAGCGTCAGGCTGAATGGCGCGACTTTGCGGTTCTGTATCGTGGCAACCATCAGGCCCGGATTTTTGAGCAGGCACTGCGTAACTTACGCATTCCCTACACTATCTCGGGTGGCCAGAGCTTCTTTGACAAGGCCGAGATCCGCGACATTTTGTCTTATCTGCGGATTGTTGCCAACGAAGACGATGATCCCGCTTTCATCCGCGCCGCCACCACGCCACGGCGTGGTATCGGGCAAGCCACCTTGCAAGTGCTGGGCCAGTTCGCAGCCGAACAAAAGCTGTCCTTGTATGCGGCCGTTCCCCAGATTGCTTTGACCGACCGTTTGGCCGAGCGGCAGTTAGAGCCTCTCAGCGTTTTTGGGCAGTTCATAGGCCGTATCCAGCAAAGAGCGGACCGGGTGGAAAGCGATCAGGAAGGGCATGACACGGCCGTGAGCGAGCTACTGGACGAGTTGCTGCGAGCCATCGACTACGAGCGCTATCTTTACGATATGTTCGACGAGCGCCCCGCGCAAAGCCGCTGGGAAAACGTGCTGGAGTTGATTAGCTGGCTGAAATCCAAAGCGGCAGACGACCAGCTTAGTCTGAACGATCTGGTGCAACGCGTTGCACTGATTACCATGCTGGAGCGTGGTGAAGACGAGGACCCGGATGCTGTCAAACTCTCCACCCTGCATGCCTCCAAAGGATTGGAGTATCCGCATGTGTTCTTGGTCGGCGTGGAAGAAGGTTTGCTGCCGCACATTGGGCGTGACGATGAAGATATCGACCCGGATAAAGAGGCCGATATTCTGGCGCAACGTATCCAAGAAGAGCGACGCCTGATGTACGTAGGTATTACCCGAGCCCAACGCAGCCTGCGCTTGAGTTGGTGTAAAAAGCGCAGACGCGCACGCGAGAACCTGGTGCGTGAACGTTCCCGCTTTATTGATGAAATGAAGATCGAAGATCCTGGTGCCCAGGAAGATCCCGCGCAGGCGGCCTTAAGCCCCAAACAGCGCTTGGACATGCTCAAGAATTTGTTGAACAAGTCCTAACTCGTTTCCAGAGACCGAGGCTTATTTGGGACTTTGCCCCTGCTTTAAAACCCCTTAGTGCTTCAGGCCAGCTTTTGCTGGCCTTTATCTATGCTCGGACGGCTGATGCCTGTACAGCTAGAGATGTGAGTCCGTCGTAGAAACACATCCCGCTCTTGGCAATAGGGGACGGATAAGTAATCAGGAACGTAAGCCTAGTGAGGCAACGTCATAAGCTGTGCATTAATACGATAAGCAGCCACAAAGCACCGTGTTAACAAATGCACAAAAAACAAAAGCCTGCTAAATCAGCAGGCTTTTCAACATCAAGCGGTGTTTTGCTTGAGCGTTACGACGGTGATGCGTGGCTTACCAGTAGCTGGCCGACATACGGGAATCACGGATGCGGGCTTCGTTCAAGGCACGGGTCAGTTCGACCATGTAATTGAACACCACGTTTGCGGCTTTGGAAACTTGTTTGGCCGCTGCTTTGGTCAGTGCAGTTAAAGACACGGATTCACCATTTTCCAGGGCATTTTGCATTACCCCACGCTCAACAGCATCACTCCAGTGAATGTAGTGCGAGTAAGTGGTCATGGTAGACATTTGCTTTCCCTTTAAGGTGAAGGTCTAGGTTACGAATCCTCATTATAGGGTTTTCCCTAGCCGTTAATCAAGGGTAAACCCTAGTTGCTGGCTTGTTTGTAGTTTTTAAGGGAAAACCCTAGGATTCCAAGGAAAGCAAAAAAGAATCAAAGGCTTACAAATGCTGGGTTCCAGCCGTTTTAGACAATTTCAGGCCGTAGGCCGACGGGCATCGGCAATATGAAAGAAGGAGCGATTGGGTCAGCCTGTACAAACACACCGTAGTCTCAAAACTACCTAGAAAAGCAGGAAAAAACACCCCCTAAAGGGGGGCAAAAGTTGTAGAGCGCAGTCACTTTGCCCGTACTAAGCCAGCCGTTTCTGTGTGGTCCTGAGGGGGTAGGAGCGATTCAGAGTACTTGCCGCCGGTGGGTGATTGCGAAGGGGTGTAAGCGTCCTGTTGCTTGAGCGGGGCGCTTGTGGCTCGTCCGGGGGACGAGTCACCCCACGAGTTCAGGACGCGCCCGTAGCGATCACCTGCCAAGGGAACCGGTGCATAG
>JBQEAN010000030.1:0-30349 GCA_052109075.1 Alcaligenes sp.
TGTGCGGGATTACGTGCCGCAGATTGTGCGCCCTGAAATGATGGAGCGCGTTCGTCTACACCGAGAGCGCGGCGACACCGTGGTCTTGGTCAGTGCCTCACCGTCTATTTATTTGCAGCCTTGGGCACAAGCTCAGGGCATGGTTCAGGTGTTGGCGACCGAGCTGGCTTTTGACGAGCAGAAAGGTTGCGTGGGCATGGCCAGTGCCAATTGCTGGGGGCAGGAAAAAGTGAATCGTCTGCAGGCTTGGCTGGGAGATAAACCGGTAGAGTTGGACATGGCGTATGGCGATAGTCCCGGTGATGCGCAGATGCTGGCCCACACGCATCAGCCTTGGTTAAGAGGGCGTGATGTGGCTTTGCCAGACTTGGCGGCCTGAGACTAGTCCTGAGCACAGAGCTAGAGAGCTAGAGAGCTGTGCTTGGATTTTCCAGGCCTTTGCTAAAAACAAAACAATGCCCGACCAGAATCAAGTTCTGGTCGGGCATTGTTTATGGAGTCATTGTTAGTGATTTATTAAGCAAGGATCCAACTGCTCAATAAGCAGTGATCTGATTCTTGCCGATGGTTTAACTCTGTGTACGTTTGATTGCCATGCCAATCAGCAGGCTAGCCCAACCTTGTGTCAGCAAATCAATACCTAGAATTAGGCCCAGAATCCACACGCTATTGCCCGGCCAGCCAGCGGCAATAATCAAGCCGGCTGCCAGGGTGATGAGGCCGGAAAAAGCGATCCAGCCGCCCCCAGCTTGAGCGCGGTTCTGGAACCAGATCCACAGCCGGAACGCACCCGAGGCAATCAGGAAAGCGCCAAAAACCAAGGTCAGTACCGTGGCGCCTACCAAGGGGTTGCTGATGGCAATCAGACCAGCGACCAGATACAAGATGCCGCTCAGGCTCCAGAACAGAAAGCCACGCCAGCCTTTGGCGCTCCAGGCATGAGCCAGATGCAGCACGCCGCCGATGCTCATCAAAATACCCACGTACACTACGCTGGCAACCGTGGCCCCAACAACATAGGCCAGGGCAATCAGGCCCAAAATGATCAAGGCAATGCCCAGACCAATGAACCACCCGGGTTTCAGGGGCAGTTGACGTAGCAACTCAGAGCGATTGTTGTCATGTGGACTTAAAGCCATCTCTGTACTCCTTGCAAGGTTAAACCGACGCTACGGTCTTAACTGTACTCCAGACCTGTGCAAGGACCTAGCGGTATGCAGGGGCAAGGGCTCTTTTTTCATGAAAATGGAAGGGCCAGAAACGCGAAGGCCCTACCGTTGCGGTAGGGCCTATATGGCCGCTTTGGCGGCGCTGAACTGCCATGATGGCAGTTTGGGAAAGCTGCGTTTCAGACAGCTTACTGACACTATGTCAGTGATTCCACTGTACGTTAGCTAATCAAATCCAGCCAACTATGGAAAACCCGTAAATCTGAAACAGCCCTTTTCAAACCCTGTAAAAAGGCGGCTTGCAAAGGGCGAATCGCGCTCTCTTAGTGGCCGTGACCGCCTTTGTGAGCTTGACCTGGCTTGCTATTCAGAGCACGCACCGGGGCAGTCACGTTCATTTCTTCTTTCTGGCCAGCAGCGTTCTGAATGTGCAGGGTGATGTCCACCGAACTGCCCGTTTCAACTTGCTTGTCCAGGCCCAAGATCATGATGTGATAGCCGCCGGGTTTCAGTTCTACGGCCTTGCCAGCAGGGAGCTCGATTTTTTCGACCTGTCGCATGCGCATGACGTCATTTTCCATGGCCATTTCATGTACTTCCACCTGCTTGCTCAAGGAGCTGCTGGCACCCAGTAATTGGGCATTGTCCGTGGAGTGCAGCACCATGAAGGCACCCGTGGCCTGTTGGCCGGGTACCGTGGCACGTACCCAGGGATCGTTTACGGTGACTTCGGCCTGGGCTAGGGTGGGCAGGCTCAGCATTGCGGCCAGGGAAAAAAGGGAGCTAACAATAGTACGTTTCATGTCGGTAATCCTGTTGGGGTTCACTTGCTCAAAGCCAGCACTTGGCGGATATCAGCCACGGCCTCTTCAGCCGTTTGCGTGTGACGCAGGGCGATCTGCAGCTTGCCTTGGGTGTCGTACACATAGGTCAAGGCGCTGTGGTCCATGGTGTAGCTGGAGCCGGTAGGAACCTTTTGGTAGAAGACTTTGAAGTCACTGGCCGTTTTGGCCAGTTCTTCTTCAGTGGGACGCAGGGCCACGAAGTTCGGGTCAAAGGCCTGCATATAAACGCGCAGCAGTTCCGGCGTGTCGCGCTCCGGGTCAATGGAGATAAACAGGACTTGTAGTTTGTCTCCGTCCGCACCCAATTGTTCCTTGATCTCGACGGCACGCATCAAGGCTGTCGGGCAGACGTCGGGGCATTGCGTAAAGCCAAAAAAGATCAATACGATCTTGCCGCGGTAGTCGGCCATGGTGCGACGTTGCCCTTCGGTATCCAGCAAGCTGAAATCCTTGGCAAAGTCGGCACTGCTCATGTCCACGCCTTCCAGGTTGCGAAAAGCGGGCTGCTTGGGGGCCTTGTCGCCGCAAGCGGTCAGGACCAAAGGGGTTGCCAGCATAGCAAGCAAAAGCTGGCGGCGAGAGAAGGGGACGTTCATAAAAATATCCTGCTAATTGACAAGGTAAAGTGGCAGCGCGTGGCGGCCGGAACGGGTCAGGCAAGCAGGGAGGCCGGCGGACCACGGGCACTTAATGGCGGGCCGGTCAGGGGAAGCAGGGGGGCAGCTGCCAGTTGGACGCTGCTCCAAGTATGAATGGGGGCTGGGCTGGGCGTCCAGGCAGGGCTGGGCTCATCGTTCAGGGCCTTTTGAGCCTGGGCCTGCGCAAACAAACAGGCGGCGTGCAGGCTGTGTTGCTCATCATGTTCGGGGCCGGGTAGCTGACCGCTCCATTGCGCCAGGAAAGGATCACCTTGTACGCACAGGCTCAGGGCCGCGGCATTGTCCGGGTTGGCGCTGGGCATGTAGCCATTGGGGATCAGGCCACGGATCAGCAGGGCGCATAGGGCCAGCACCAGTAAAAACCGGCTGCGTGTACCTGAGAAGGGGGATGCGCAGTGCCTGATCATGATCAGAGCATTCTAGTACAGATGGAAATCTGTTTGCCCAGATTCTGTGGCACAGTGAACGCCTATCATCAAGGAGCTTGATATGCGACAGATTTATGGGGTGCTGAGTGCCTTGACCCTTGTGTTGGGGCTGGCAGCTTGTTCAACACCGGACCGATCCGCCGACAGTAGTTGGAGCCGGCCTTCCGGGGTGGAAGTCTATGGAGAAATGGATGCGGGTATAGGGACAGTGCGGCAGTCCCGCTAAGGAAGCTGCCGCCTGTTGCAGGCGTTAGGCCAGTGCTTGGCCTGCCGTGTCTGCAGCGTCCTGTTTTTTTAGAATATCGTCAGGTTCGGCTTCGTCATTCAAGTGCGACAACGCTTTGCTCAGGCTGTAAGCCGGCTCAAAAGAATCGGGATTAGCCATAGGCCAGCCTACGCGGAAAATAGTTTGCCTATAGTGGCCGCGCAGCAGCTCGCCTTTTTTCAGATCGGGGAACAGGGCCGACATCACACGCACTTCGCCGTTGCTGATGCGGCGGGCAATATGGTGAGGGCGGAGTTGGTCAGGGTGTTCCAGACCGGCCGCACCCAGCAACTCAGCCAGCGCTTTCAAGGTATTGCCATGGAAGCTGGCCACCCGTAAGGACTTGTCGTCCACCACCAGTGCTTTTTGACGCTGCGGGTCTTGAGTCGCTACGCCGGTCGGGCATTTGTCGGTATGACAGGCTTGGGCTTGCAAGCAGCCTACGGCGAACATGAAGCCGCGGGCGCTATTACACCAGTCCGCACCCAGGGCCATGATGCGGGCCATATCAAAGGCACTGATGATCTTGCCTGATGCGCCCAGACGGATTTGCTCGCGCAAGCCAATACCCACCAGCGTGTTGTGTACCAAACGCAGCGCTTCGCGCAAGGGTGTGCCCACGTGATCGATGAATTCGACCGGAGCGGCACCGGTGCCGCCTTCCGCGCCATCAATCACAATAAAGTCGGGGGTGATGCCGGTTTTCAGCATGGCCTTGGCAATGGCAAACCATTCCCAGGCATGACCAATACAGAGCTTGAAACCCACGGGTTTGCCGCCGGACAAGGTGCGCAGTTTGGCCACGAATTCCAGCAATTCAACCGGTGTGCGAAAAGCGCTATGGCTAGGGGGCGAGTTACAGTCCACACCCTCGGGCACCCCCCGTGCCAGGGCAATTTCTGCTGAAACCTTGGTGCCGGGCAAGATGCCGCCGTGGCCGGGTTTGGCCCCTTGCGACAGCTTGATTTCAATCATCTTGACGTGATCCTGGGTCGCACGCTCGGCAAAACGTTCAGGCGAAAAGTTGCCGTGTTCATCGCGGCAACCAAAGTAACCCGAGCCGATATTCCAAATCAGATCCCCACCGTGGCGCAGGTGATAGGTGCTGATGCCGCCTTCGCCGGTGTCATGCGCAAAATTACCCATTTTGGCGCCCTTGTTCAGGGCCAGCACGGCGTTGGCCGACAGCGCCCCAAAACTCATGGCTGAAATGTTCAATACCGACAGGGAATAAGGCTGGGTACAGTCCGGCCCGCCCACATCAATGCGGAACTGTGAGTTCTTGATATGGGTAGGCGTCATGGAGTGGTTGATCCACTCGTAGCCATTGTTATAGACCTCTTGATGGGTACCAAAAGGTTGCTTGTCGATTTGTTGCTTGGCTCGCTGGTAAACCAAAGAGCGATCAGCCCGCGAGAAGGGCAGTTGCTGTGCGTCGCTTTCCAGAAAGTACTGGCGGATTTCGGGGCGGATGGCCTCGAAAATAAAGCGCAGATTACCGATAACGGGGTAGTTCCGGCGAATGGCGTGTCGAGTCTGGGTGATGTCCACCAGGCCTTGCACGCACAGGGCCAACCCCGGTATCGCCAGCCATAGCCAGCTTGCGCTTCTAAATAGAGAGAGCAGCAAGAAAAGGGCGGTCAGGCCGATGATGATGTAGAAGGCGGTGTAGCGTGTCAGCCACTTTTGCATAATGACTCCTGCCAAGAAAACGGGGTGATGGAGCAGGATTTCGGGTACCCGCCCATCAGGATGCCAACATCATAGAACGGGGCCGTACGGTTTGACCATGCTTGGTGGCGGATAGTTTATGAAAACTAACAATGAAAGGTTCTGTAACTCGACAAGCATGAATCAGGCTTGGATTGTTTAACTATTCAAGATAGGTAGAAAGCGGTGATCCTGCTGCGACGCAGCATTCAGGCCGTTTTTTTCTTGAAGCACACGAATAGAGCGGGCTCGCCTCAGGCTGCGGCAAAAATGACATTAAGCTGCCTGTAATTGGATAGATAGGTAAGCTATCTATATAATCATGTTTTAGCCTCTATTCTGTTTCCTTTCCCTTATGTCTGCTTTTGCTCGTTTGATCCAGTTGGATCGGCCTGCGCTGTTACATGGCCTGAATTTGGCCTTAGCGGCGTGGCTGTCTTTCAGCATTGCGGTTTTGCTTTCTGTTGATAATCCGTTTTGGGCGGCAATGCCCGTGTGGGTGCTGTCCCAGGCCTATCGAGGTTTGGTGTACGAGCGGGCCTTGTGGCGAATCCTGGGGACTCTAGTGGGAGCAGGGCTGGGTTTGGCTTTTTTGCATCTGCCCAACCCTTATCTGCAATTGCTGGGGATGGCCTTGGTAGTGGGTGTGGCCTCAGCGTTGACGCATGTGTTTCGCGGTGCCTTGTCCTATTTGCCCATGCTGGCGGGAATTACGATAGGCGTTGTGGTCTTGCCTTCTGTGTTGACTCCGGATGCGTCTTTGGATCTGGCTTTGTCGCGGGTGGAGTGCACCTTGATCGGGGTCTTGGTCACGACCTTGCTGTGCTCCCGGACCACACCGCGCAGTCAGCGCAAGCATTATTACGAACGGGTGCGGGTTCTGGCGGCTGATGCCTTAGGTCTGGCCGCGCAGGCCTTGGGGCCATCTTACGACCAGCCAGATCTAGCTTTATTTCGTCGGATTCGACAGGAAATCGTAGATTTGGACTCGCAGGCCCGCCTTCTGGCCGCGGGTTCTTGGGACGCCTATCGCCGCTTGCCCTATGTAGATGCGTTTTTGTATGCAGTGATCGAACTTCTGGCCGCCAGCGAAGTGATTGTGCGCCAAAGAGAAAGGGGGCTGGCGCCTGCAGCAGACTATGAGCGAGCAGTGCTGGAACAAGCCCAGCGCCTGCAAGACGGCCAGCCCTTAAGGGTGCTAAGAAAAGTTGCTGTTCGACAAGAGGGGCAAATCAGCCTGGCGCGTTTGCGCCGTGCCATGGGGCAAATTCAAAGAGCAGAAGAGGGTTTGTTTGCGGCCCGTGCGCCCGCCCGACGTGGCCGCCATCGTTTTCTGACCATTCCGGCTATTTCTGTTGATTGGCCATTGGCAACACGGACCGGCCTGATCAGCGGCTTGGCGGCCTTTAGTGCAGGCGGCATTGCCTACGCTTTAGCTAGTCCGGCGCTGGAGCTGATGGCAATCGGCGTGTGTACCTTCTCCATCATCCTGGGTTCCATGCCGCGGCCACAATTGATGAGTCGAACCATGTTTACCGGCATCGCAGTGGGGGTACTGGTGGCCAGTTTTTATCGTTACGTGATCCAGGGGGATCTAGTGACAGATTGGCAGGTCATCGCCTCCGTGCTGCCATTTTTGGTGATTGGTGGTTTGTTGCGCGCTAACCGACCGACGTCGGCCTGGGCGCTGGATGCCAATATGTGTTTTCAATTAGCCAGTCAGGCGGGTATGGCGGCGGTCAGCTGGCCCATCATTATGAAGCAGTCTCTGCCTTTACTGGCAGGTTCAGCAGTGGTTTGCAGCGCTTTCTTTCTACTGCCACGGCGCACTCATCCGCGTGGGCAGGCTTTGGTGCGGCGTGTGGTGCGCGAGATTTATCCCTTGATACGCCGCTCTCGCCCACGCTTGTTCCGGGTATGGCGTGGACGTGTCGCCCGGCAATGGGTGCGTCTGCTGCATTGGATGGGGGAGCAAACGCCCCAAGGGCTGTTGTCGCTCATCAATCTGGGACATGGCGTGGTGGCTTTGAAGCGTTTGGTGAAACGTGGATCGGAGCAGCAGGCTTGTGTACGTTTAGTCTGCGAATTGCTGGAAGGGTTTGAGCACCAGCCGCAGGAACTGGCCCAGCAATTGCAGCGCATCAGCCAGTCTTGTGCCGATACGGTTCTGGCACAGGCGATTCTGGATGTGGCGCAGTCCTTGCAGGGAGCGCAAGCCGTTTTGGTTTATGCTTACCCGCCTAATGCGATGCCTCGTGCTGTGGAGACCTCCTGATGAATCACCAACTTTATGAACGGTTTGGCTTGTCCATGATTGTGCTGGCACGTCTGTATCGTCGTGAATTGGATCAGACTTTGGTGCGTTATGGCGTCTCCGAAGCCACCATCTTACCTATCCGTTATCTGGCGCAGTTGGGTGAACCCATACGGCAGGGGCAATTGGCGCGCATGATGCGCCTGGAAGGGCCAACCTTGGTGCGTCTGATCGATCAGCTGGAATCCGGTGGCTTGCTGGAACGCCTGCCTGACGAGCAAGACAAGCGGGCGCGTTTGTTGTCCCTGACAGAAAAAGGGCGTGACTTTCACGAGCGGTTATTGGAATTGTTGCGCCAGTCTCGCGCCCCTTTGTTTAAGGGCATTGCCGAACAAGATATAGAAGCCGCCTTGCGTTGCTTTGATGCGCTGGCCAACAATCTGGGCCTGGAGGCAACGGATATGTCCAGCTTGTTTGGGGACTGAACCGGATGCGCCCAGAGCTGCGTAAGCGCATGTTGCAGATGGTGAGAGAACCCCCAATCTGGTTTCCCGTCGTATTTCTTTATGCTTGAATAAACCGTCCTTGTTTTATCAATAAGGAGGGTCTGTCATGAATGATGTGGATCTGGCTAGCTTGGTTAAGACCATGAGCGAGGCCAAACTGACGCTGGCAACGGCCGAATCATGTACGGCGGGTTTGATTGCCTCTACCCTGGCTGATCAGGAGGGCGCTGCCGCTGTGCTGGATTGTGCTTTTGTGACGTATTCACCGCAGGCCAAGTACCGCTGCCTGGGCGTGGAGCAAAGGGTGCTGGCGGAAAATAATTTATGCAGTGAGGCCGTAGCAAGGGCAATGGCCAAGGGGGCAGCCGAACTGACTCCAGCCAATCTGATCATTGCGAATACAGGCGTAGCCGATGATATTGCCGAGCCGCAAATTCCGGCCGGAACACAATGTTTTGCCTGGCTGTTCAAGCCGCAAGATAGGTTCGATCCCTTGGTAATCTATACCGAAATCATTGTGTTTGCGGGTACCCGTGAGCAGATTCGTCAACAAAGTGCGCACTACGCTTTAGGTCGGATCGAGCATTGGCTGCGCCTGGCCAAACAAGAACGCCAGGGCATGAACCCTGGCGTTTACAGCGGCTAGCTAGCGGAATGAACTAAGCCTGTACAGGCTTAGTTCTCCAGATAGGAGCGCCAGACGCGGGGCAAGATGCCGCCATGACGCCAGTACTCCATGTCCTCGACCGTATCCAGACGTACGATGACGGGTACAGACTGCGTGCTGCCATCCAAACGCTGGATGACCAGTTCGGCCTGCGAGCGTACACCTAGGTTTTCTTCCAGGCCATTTACCCCAAAGGTTTCCGTGCCATCCAGACCCAGCGTGTCGGCATTGACGCCGTCTTGGAATTGCAGGGGCAGCACACCCATACCGACCAGATTGGTGCGGTGAATGCGCTCAAAGCCTTCGGCCACCACAGCCTTCACGCCCAGCAGAGCCGGGCCTTTGGCCGCCGAGTCACGCGAGGAGCCGCAACCGTAGTTCTTGCCGGCAATAACCAGCAGGGGAACCTGACGTTCCTGATAAACCTGGGCCGCTTCAAAAATACGCATCACTTCGCCTTCTGGCATCACTTTGGTGACACCGCCTTCCACGCCGGGAACAATCTTGTTGCGCAGACGAATATTGGCGAACGTCGCGCGTTTGACCACTTCGTGGTTGGCACGGCGGGTGGTGTAGTTGTTGAAGTCTTTCTGCTCGACACCCTTGGACAGCAGGAAATCGGCCGCAGGCGTACCCAGGCTGATTGAACCCGAGGGCGAGATGTGGTCGGTGGTGATGGAGTCACCCAGAATCGCCAGTGGACGCATGCCGCGCAAGTTGGCCACAGGGGCCGGTTCGCGCTGTAAGCCATCAAAGTAAGGTGGTTTGCGGATGTAGGTACTGTCGGCCTCCCACGGGTAGTGGCCGCCATTGCTTTCGCGGGCCAGCGCATCCCAAGGTTCGCCGCCGTCGTATAGCTCGGCATAACGTTCGATGAACAGGTCACGCTCGTAAGCGCCGTGGATGGCCGTTTGGACTTCAGCCGATTTGGGCCAGATGTCGCTTAAGTACACATCCTTGCCGTCCTGATCCTTGCCTAGCGAGTCGCGGGTCAGGTCCACATTCAGGTTGCCCGCTAAGGCGTAGGCCACGACCAGAGCCGGGGAGGCCAAGTAAGCCGCACGTACATTGGCGTGGATACGGCCTTCAAAGTTGCGGTTGCCCGACAAGACGGCGGTGGCAATCAGTTTTTCCGACTCGATAGCGTTGACGATATTGGCAGGCAAGGGGCCCGAACCACCATTACACGTGGTGCAACCAAAACCGGCGATGTTGAAACCCAAGACGTCCAGATCGTCTTGTAGTTGGGCGCGTTCCAGCACGTCAGCGGTGACCTGGCTGCCCGGCACCAGCGAAGTCTTGACCCAAGGCTTGCTGCGCAGGCCACGAGCCACGGCATTACGCGCCAGCAGACCAGCGGCCATCATATTGGCGGGGTTAGCGGTGTTGGTACAGGAAGTAATGGCGGCAATAACGACGTCGCCATCATTCAGCACAAAGTCCTCGCCTTCGACGGGTACGGCACGTTGCGGGTCGTAAGGACGGCCAGCAATTTTTTGATGATGGGCAGGGAAGGATTGGGCGGCGGTATCCAGATCCAGATGATCTTCAGGATTGCTGGGGCCAGCCAGGCTGGGCTTGATGCTGCTCAGATCCAGCTTCAGTACCGTGTCGTACACAGGCGCGGGAGCAGCAGGGTCGCGCCACAGCTTTTGAACCTTGCTGTAGTGCTCGACCAGATCAATCTGCTCTTGCGGACGGCCTGTCATGTGCATGTAGTGCAGGGCGGCATCGTCGATGGGGAAGAACACGGCAGTGGCGCCGTATTCGGGGGCCATATTAGCGATCATGCCGCGGTCACCCAGAGACAGCTCGTCCACGCTGGGGCCGAAGAACTCTACAAACTTGCCGACCACGCCCATTTCGCGCAGTTTTTGGGTAATGACCAAGACCAAGTCAGTAGGCAGTACGCCGTCATTCAGCTTGCCGGTCAGCTCGATGCCGACCACGGCAGGAAGGGCGATGGCGACGGGCAGGCCCACCATCACCGCTTCGGCCTCGATACCGCCTACCCCCCAGCCCAGAATGCCCAGGCCGTTGACCATCGGTGTGTGGCTGTCGGTGCCCACACAGCTGTCGGGGTAGATCAGGTCCACGTCCTTGCCTTCTTCGGTCCAGACCACCTGACCAATATGCTCAATGTGCAATTGGTGCATGATGCCTTTGCCGGGCGGCACAACTTTCACGCCATCAAAATTGCTGGAACACCAGCGCAAGAAGGCAAAACGTTCGCCATTACGTTGGTATTCGCGCGCCAGGTTAACGTCGGCGGCTTTCGGGTTGGCCCAGCTGTCCACCTGCAAAGAGTGGTCAATAATCACGTCGATAGGCACTTGTGGGCGCACACGGCTAGCGTCTCCACCGGCGGCTTGCACGCCTTCGCGCAGGGCGGCCATGTCCAGCAGCATCACCAGACCCAGAATGTCTTGACCAAAGACGCGGGCAGGATAAAACGTAATGCCGTCGCCCACCTTACGCTTAAGCAGGGAATCAATTTCCTGATCCACATCAGCCTGACGCATGGCCTTTTGACGACAGAGGTTTTCCAGCAGAACACGCAGCGAATACGGCAGGGTTTCAAGACCGGGTATGTCTGCGATAGGAACGTAACGCATGGAACGTCCGTTCAGGGAGAGCGTTTCTAGGGCAAGAGACTGAGACATGGCAAACGATTCATCCGTAATAAAGAAGCTGGGAAGGGGCGCCGACCTTAGCGAGAATAATCCATAAAATTATGCGTCTGGAGCCTTGATAAAACAATTAAATTGTATTTTGTTTGTATATAATACAATAAAACGATCCAAGATCGCTTCGATTTTTAGGAATGTCGGCATGAAAAGCCAATCCAATTCTTTGCATGTCACCTTGGCACATCGCCTGCTGGATTACGTGCGAGCAGGGCATTTGCAGGCCGGGCATCATTTGACGGAACAATCGCTGGCCCAAGCGCTGGGCGCGTCACGCTCGCCCATACGGGGTGCACTGGCGTATCTGGCGGAAAAAGGTATTGTGGGTGCGCAGCCACCTCGACGTGGCCTGTTCCTGCTGAAAGGAGTGGATCAATTAGGGGTTATTGAAGAAGAGCTGGGCACTAGTCAGGACGATCAGATTTATCTGCAACTGGCGCGTGACAAGCTGTCAGGCATTTGGGGCGACACTTTGTCGGAAAACGACGCCATGCGGCGTTACAGTTTGACGCGGGAGCGTGTGCGCCGGGTTCTGGCCCGTGCAGCCAATGAAGGCTGGATGGAACAACGTGCCAGCAAAGGTTGGTCTTTTCTGCCCATGATCGATGGTCCCCAGGCTTGCGAAGAAAGTTACACCTTACGCCAGATGCTGGAACCGGCCGCCATGCTGTTACCCGATTTCGCCATTGATTCCACCGTTCTGCGCCGGGTGCGTTTGCAACAACAAGCCTTGGCTGACGGAGGCTGGCGTCATGCCGGGCACGCGGAAATGTACCAGGCCAATGCCACTTTTCATGAGGCCTTGGCCTCTTTGTCGGGCAACCGTTTTATTGCCCAGACAGTCACGCGCCAGAACCAGCTGCGGCGCTTACTGGAATATCAGGAAACGCTGGATCGGGAACGTATCCGTCGCCAATGTCTGGAACATCTGGCGATTCTGGATTTACTGGAAAAAGGTGAGCGCGCCCAGGCTTCTGCGCTACTGGCCCGCCATTTGGGCAATGCCAGCGAGGAAAAAGTGCAGCAACTGCAGCGACAACAGCAAAGTACACCCCGATTCAAACCTCTTAGTGAACCGATTGTCTCTCACGCCGATCCCATGGAGGAGACGGCGCAGTTTTCTTTAATGGCGCAAGCCAAGAACCAGGAATAATGTGATGAAACAAAAATCTCTTCCCGCCGTGTTCATGCGGGGTGGCACCAGTAAAGCCTTGATGCTGAATATTGCGGACCTACCGGCTGAACGGGATGATTGGACGCCCTTGTTTTCGGCGGCGATGGGTACGCCGGATCCCTATGGTCGTCAACTGGACGGTATGGGTGGTGGTGTTTCGTCCTTGTCCAAGGTTTGTATTATCGGCCCGTCCAGCCATCCGGACGCCGATGTGGACTACACCTTTGCACAGGTCGCCATCAAAGAAGAGAAAGTAGACTATCGCGGTAACTGCGGCAATATGAGTTCGGCCGTGGGCCCCTATGCGGTGGAACAGGGTCTGGTCCAGGTGAAGGATGGCGACGCTTGTGTGCGCATCCTGAACACCAATACCAACAAAATTATTCACGCCCACTTCACCGTGGAAAACGGCCAACCCCGTTATGACGGTGATCTGTCCATTCCTGGTGTGGGTGGTACGGGTTCGCCTATCCGCCTGGACTTTGTGGAACCCGGTGGCGCCTCCACTGGTTCCTTGTTGCCCAGCGGTGCGTTGAGTGAGTGGCTGGACGTGCCCGGTGTAGGCCGCATTGAAGTGTCTTTGGTGGATGCTGCCAATGCCGCTGTGTTTGTACGCGCTGCCGACGTGGGCCTGACGGGGCTGGAGCTCCCCGATTGGTTGGAAGCCCACCCTGAGGTGCTGGAGCGTCTGGACGCGATTCGTGTTCAAGCCTCGGTACGCATGGGCATTGCTCCTGATGTAGAAGCGGCGCGCCAGATTCGTATTGTGCCCTTTGTCTGCATCGTGTCTCCTGCGCAGGACAATCCCACCTTGTCGGGTGATGTGGTCCCTGCCAAGGATATTGATCTGGTCGCTCGTGTGATCTCCAACGGCCAACCGCATCGTGCCTTGCCGCTGACTATCTCGCTGTGTACGGCGGTGGCCGCTCGTTTGACGGGTAGCCTGCCATCCCAGTGCCTGTCGGACTCGGTCGCCCCCCACGGTCCGCTGCGTTTGGGCATGCCTTCTGGCGTGCTGACCGTAGGCGCGGAAGTGGAAAAGAAAGACGGCCAATGGTTTGCCAAAGCCGGTTCTTTCTACCGCACGGCCCGTCGCTTGTTTGATGGCCGTTTGTGGGTTCCTGGCAAAGCCTTGAAGGATTAATCCACGATACGCAAGTCCTGCGAGGGCAGTCGCCCGAAGCGGGACTTGTAGTCTGCACAGAAGCGGCCGAAATGGTTGAACCCGCAGCGCAAGGCAACCTCGCTGACTTGGGTGCCGGGCACAGCGTGCCGAATCGCCTGCTGGGCCGCTTCCAAACGAATCTGCTTTAAAAGCTGCATGGGGCTTAGCCCCCGTTCCGTACGGAACGCCAAGGTCAGACTGCGCACGCTGGCACAGGCCGCGGTCGCAATCTGCTCCAAGGTCAGGGCCTCATCCAGATGGGCCCGCATGAAATCCTCGGCTCTTTGTACCCGGCGCGAATGGGCGGGGCGCACGCTTTGTTGCAGTTGCTGGCTGTAATTGCCCGGCTGGGTATGGAACAGATGCATCAACAAATTATCTTCGGCCTGACGCGACCACTGATCCATTTCAGGTGGTAAATGGGCACCATAGGCCAGCAAACTGCCAATTTGATGTTGCCAGGCACAACCATGCGGTGAATCCAAGGACATAGCGGCTGCGAATTCAATCGGCCGATCCAGTGTCAGTCCCAGCGTTTGACGACCCACTTCTTCTAGCCTGTGGCGCGGGATTTTCACTAAAAACTGCTCACAGCCTTGTTCCCAATCCAGTTCTACCTGCAGGGAAGGGGAGATCACACTGGCAATTTTCGGGTTGGCCTGGACGTACTCCCGACCAACCCGGATACAGGATCGTCCTTGTATCGGCACCTGAAACAGCAAAAAGTCTTCCAGAATGCCGGGCGACACCTGCACCGCTGCGCCATATTTCAGCAAAACAAAAGAAAAGCTGTGGCTGCTGGCGTAGCGTAGGGACGCGTCGACTGGTCCGTCATTCCAGGTCAAACGGTGTTCGGTCAAAACCCCGGCGGTCTCGCTGCGCGTCTGATCCGGGCAGCGCGATTCAAAGCGCGGCGCGCTGTGTTGCAAGGGGGCCAGCCCTGACATAAACCACGCTTGCATGAGGTGTCTCCAAATTATTGCCGGTTAGGGATAAGGCTTGCCGTATCTGGATAGCCGCCCGTTCCGAGCCGGTCTAATGTATTTCAAACCTAAAGCAGTATCCTGTCCCCGGCACCTTAGCAGATTGGGATACGACTGGGAATTGATGTATTCACGTAGTCCTTGGGGCCCATATATTCTGGCCTGCAGGATAAATGCCCATTTAGAGACGGGCACCTGTGATTTACAGCTTCCAGCGTAGTGGGGGTGGTCCAGAGCAGGCTACAAGTCCAGTTTTTTTGAAAGACAGAGGACGGAGACGATCATGAAAAAACAATTCGCATTTTGTATGAGCACGCTGGCGTTGGCCTTGGCCTGTAGCCCCGCGTCCAGTCAGGAAGTGTTCAAGGTGGGTCTGTTGACTACCTTGTCCGGTCCAGGCGCCGCCATTGGCGCTGAAATCCGTGATGGTTTCGAGCTGGGCCTGAACCATTCGGGCGGCAAGCTAGGTGGGGTAGATGTAGCCTTGACGGTGCTGGACGACCAGCAAAAACCGATGGAAGGCCGTCAGGCCGTGGACCGTCTGGTCAAGCGTGACAAGGTGGATGTCATCACCGGTATGGCCTTCTCCAACGTGTTGCTGCCCGTGATGCCCACAATTTTGAACAGCGACACCGTCTACATTTCGGCCAATACCGGCCCGGCCGATTACGCGGGCGAGCGTTGTCACCCCAATTTCTTCAGCGTGTCTTGGCAAAACGAAGATATTCCAGCTGCCATGGGCAAGTACGTCACGGATCAGGCGCACAAGAAAGTTTATTTGATTGCCCCTAACTACCCCGGTGGCCGTGAGTCCATTGAAGGCTTCAAGCGACTGTTCAAGGGCGAGATTGCCGACGAAGTGTATGTGAAGGTCGGCCAGATGGATTACGCCGCCGAGCTGGCACAGATGCGTGCTTCGGGTGCGGATGCGGTGTTCTTCTTTCTGCCCGGTGGCATGGGTGTGTCCTTTATCAAGCAGCTGATTAACTCGGGCCTATCCTCGCAGTTGGCGGTGTACACCCCCGGATTCTCGGCCGACCAGGACACCATTGCCGCCATTGGCGAGTCCATGAAGGGCATGGCCAACGCCGCGCAGTGGTCGCCGGATCTGGATAACGCGGTCAACAAGCGTTTTGTCGCGGATTTTGAGAAGACCTACGGCCGTCTGCCTTCCATGTACGCATCCCAGGGCTACGACGCTGCCTTGTTGCTGGATGGCGCCTTGAAAGCCGACCCCAAGGCGGCGACTGATCGCGACGCCTTGCGTAAGGCCTTGCGCAGTGCGCCGTTCGAGTCCGTGCGTGGAGCCTTTGCCTTTAACAACAACCAGTACCCGGTGCAAACCTACTACATGCGCGAAGTGGCCCTGAATGAAAAGGGGCAGATGAGCAACAAGATCGTGTCCACCGTATTTGAGCAGTTCCAGGATCATTTTGCACCGCAGTGCAAGATGGAAAAGTAATAAAGAGGATGCGCACAGCATCCGGCAGCAAGGAGCTAATGATGAGCTATAGCAACGAACAGCTGTCCGCACTGGTGCGGGGAGACAGCGTACATAAATCGGTCTATACCGACCCTGAGATCTTCCGTCTGGAGATGGAACGCATTTATGGCCGTGCCTGGATCTACATCGGTCATGATAGCCAGGTGCCTAATCCGGGCGACTACCACACCACCTTGCTGGGTGGGCAGGACGTCATCATGGTGCGCGGCAGCGACAAGAAGGTGTATGTGCTCTACAACCGTTGCCCGCACAAGGGGGCCAAAGTGGTGGCCGATGGGTGTGGCAATGCTGGGAAATTTTTCCGCTGTCCTTACCACGCCTGGACGTTCAAGCTGGATGGGCAGCACCTGGCCGCCCCCATGAAAAATGGCCTGGAAAACACCTGCTTTGATCCTAAGCACCCGGACTTCTCTATGCGCCGTGTGGCTCGTGTTGAAAGCTATCGTGGTTTTGTGTTTGCCTGTCAAAGCGCTCACGGCCCGGATCTGCACGAGTTTTTGGGCCCCATCATTACCTCTATCGACAATCTGTGCGACCGCTCGCCCGTGGGTGAAGTGGAAGTGGCCGGTGGCAGCTTCAAGGTTTGGCAGCCCTCCAACTGGAAGGTGTTCTACGAGAACCTGCACGACACCATGCATGCCAACGTAACGCATGAATCGTCTTACGTGGCTGCCCGTGAACAGGCAGAAGATTATGGCTCCATGCCGCTGGAACTGCACATCATGGACGGTAATGGCGAGCCCTACGGTTTCTGGGAAAAGCTGGATCTGTACGCTTTTGATAACGGCCACGGCTATATGGAAGGCATCTTCAATCCTGGTGCCATTGAAACCGACCCCATTACCAAGGCGCACTACGAAACGCTGAAAGAAGCCTATGGCGAAGAAAAAGCCCTGAGCGTTCTGGGCGAGAACCGTCATAACAGCATTATTTACGGTAGCGGCTCGCCACATACCGTGTTCCAGCAGTTCCGCGTGATCCGCCCCGTCGCGGTAGACCGTACTCATGTGGAGATTCAGTTGTTCCGCCTGAAAGGCGCACCTGACGATATTTACAAGCGGGGCTTGATGTACGCCAACCTGATCAACTCGCCCTCGTCCAACGTGATGCCGGACGATATCGAAGTCTATGGCCGTTGCCAGGAAGGCAACCAGAACAATGGCGGCGACTGGATCAGCATGCACCGCTACAACGGGACCGACAAGCCTATCGAAGGCGGCATGGTTGCCACCAACGGCACCAGTGAATTGCCGATGCGAAATCAGTTCCGTGCCTGGAAGCATTTCATGACCACCAGCTTGTATGACGCGCCTGCACAGAGCGAAGAAAGCGGCAAGGCTACCGTGCGTTCGGCTTCAGGCGAGCCTATCGCCCCAGCCACACACGCTTAAGCGGGCTGCTGTCCGAGCCAAGGAGAATTCTTATGTTGTTTGATATTGATTTTGATGTAAGTGTGGATCAGGTCACGCCCGTGAACCTGAGCCTGGAGGCCATTCGCGAGGTGGAGCAGTTCGTCTACCACGAGGCTCGTCTGCTTGACGAGCGCCGCTGGCAAGAGTGGCTGGACCTGTGGACCGAGGAAGGCATGTACTGGATTCCGCATAGCTACGATCAGGACAGCCCTTACGAGCACATTTCCCTGTGCTGGGAAAATAAGCTGCTGCGTGAGCTGCGTATCCGCCGCCTGGAAAACCACCGCAACTGGTCCCAGCAGCCGATTACCCAGTCGGGCCGCGTGCTGGGTAATCTGATGATCGATGGTACGGACCCTGAAGGTTACTTGGTCGTGCGCTCCAGCTTCCACGCCATGGAATGGCGCGGTAAAGACCCGGTCTACCGTGTAGGCAGCCTGATTCACAAGCTGCAAGCGCAAGAAGGCGGTGGCTGGAAACTGCGCATGAAGCAGGTCAATCTGGTGGATAGGGACGCGGTTCACGGCGCGATTCAGGTGTACATCTAATGTCGGTCGCCCATCACACCGCCTTGCTGGCCCTGCATTATCAAAACGATGTTTTGCATGCTGATGGCCTTATTCGTGTGGGGGTTGAGGCCAATAGCCCCCAACGTCAGGCTCTGATCGAATCTGCAGGCCGTTTGTTGGCGCAGGCCCGCGCACAGGGCGTGCCTATTGTGCATGTGCGGGTGGGCTACCGGCCTGACTACGCCGATCTGCTGTGTAACGCCCCGATTTTGCACAATGTAAAGCGTATCGGCGCCATGCAGACCGGCAGTTGGGGGGCCCAGTTCTTTGAGGGGCTGGCTCCCTTGCCCGACGAGTTTGAAGTCCATCACACTCGCATCAATGCCTTTTTTGGTTCGGCGCTGGAGCCGGTGGTGCGTCGTCTGGGTGTAGAGCGTCTGGTCATTGCTGGCGTGGCCACCCATTCCGTGGTTGAAAGCACGGTGCGTCATGCGGTGGATATGGGCTATGAAGTGGCTGTGGTGGCCAGCGCCTGCGGCGCACCGCCCGCCACCCATGAGGCCTCCCTGGCAAGCATGAGCCTGATCGCTCATATAGACCGGGACGAAGACTGGGCGACCGTTTTTGGCGCGCCACAAGCACAGTAGGAGAAGCACATGCAGCAGGACATGAAGGTGAATTTACAGGGTAAGGTCGCCATCGTGACCGGGTCAACGCAAGGGCTGGGAGCAGATATCGCCCTGGCTTTGTGCGCGGCCGGTGCGTGGGTGCTGATTGTGGGCCGCAGCCAGGAAGAAGGCCAGCGTACCGAGGCGCGTTTGCAGGCTGTAGGCAAGGCCCAGTTTCTGGCCGCCAATATTTGTGACGATGCGCAGCTGGAGGCCTGTGTGCAGGCGGCTCTGGCACAGACCGGCCGTATTGACATTGTGGTCAATAATGCCTGTTCTTACGGGGATGAGGGCTTGGCCTCCAGTCGCGAGCTTTGGCATCAGACGCTGGATGTGAACCTGATCTCCAGCGCGATTCTGGCCCAGAAAGCCACGCCGCATATGGGGCAGGGCGGGGTCATCATCAATATGGGCAGTACGGGCGGTAAATTCGGTGTCGCCGGGCGTGCTTTGTACCCGGCCTCCAAAGCAGCGATCTTGCAGTTCACCAAGAGTCTGGCGGTGGAACTGGCTCCTTCCGGTATCCGCGTGCTGACGGTCTCGCCTGCCTGGACCTGGTCGCCCTCGGTCAAACGTATGAGCGGTGGCTCGCGCGAGCTGGCCAATCAGGTGGGCGCTCAAGTTCATCCTTTAGGGCGTGTGGGCTCGGGCGAGGAAGTGGCCCAAGTGGTGTTGTTTGCTGTGTCGGGTGCAGCGTCCTGGATGACAGGAATTGATCTGCCTGTGGATGGTGGCTTTTCCATTTTGGGGCCCGAACAAGGCAAATCGCCCCGTCACTGGTTTGAACGCTGGCAGGCGCAGTCGTCTGGCTCATAAATAGAAAAGTGCGGTAAAAGATGCTCAGGGCTTGTTAACACCGATGTCTGACTGCGTGTTCACAAGCCCTGACCCCGTTCAGGGTAATTTTAAAAAAGGTGTGGGATGACAGATTCAACAAATAAAAAGTCATATGCCGTCATTGTGGTGGGCAGTGGCATTAACTCCTTGGTGTGTGCGGCCTTGCTGGCGCAAAAGGGCAAGCAAGTCCTGGTGCTGGAGCGTAATGATCGTGCGGGTGGCTGCATCCGTACCGAGGAGCTTTTTCCAGGCTTTACCCACGAACTGCTGTCGTCCTGGTATCCCTTGTTTACTTCCGGTGCTGCCTACGCGCGCCTGAAAGATGATCTGGCGGCGGAAGGTGTCGAGTTTCTGGAAAACGGCTACACCACCGGCGTGGTCGGCAGCGATGGCAAAGGTCTGGCCCTGCGCCATGATGTGGGCGATTCGATTCAGCGCATTAACGGCTTGCAAGCGGGCGATGGCGATGCCTTCGGAGCCATGTGCAGCCAGTTGTTCGAGCGCGATGCCGGACTGACCTTTGGTTTGCTGGGCACTGAGCCTTATAGCCGAGGCTTGTTGGGGTTGCTGTTCTCGCAATGGCGCAAGCGCCGCATGGACGGCATGGTGCAATATGGCCGCGAGTCTCTGGAGTCCTTCCGCCGCTGGGCCGACCGTGAACTGAAAGACGACCGCGTGCGCGGCATGATGGCCCCCTGGGTCTTGCACTCGGGCCTGGGGCCAGATGACGCTTGCTCGGCCTTGATCGGCAAGCTGACCTTTGCAGCCGTGGTCGCCGGTGGCATGCCCGTGGTTAAGGGCGGTGGCCAGAATCTGGTGCGCGCCTTGTGCGCCATTATCGAAAAGGCCGGTGGTCGCATTCAGCTTAATACCGAAGTTGAAGAAATCGTTCTGGAAGGGCAGAAGGCCCGTGGCGTGCGCGCCGGTGGGCAAATCTATGAAGCCAGCCATGTGGTGTGTAACGTAACTCCACCACAGCTCTATGGTCGTCTGTTGCCTGGCGCTCCCGCCCAAGTACGTGAGCAGGCCAATGCCTACCGCTTTGGTCGTGGAGACATGCAGATTCACCTGGCTTTGGACAGCATGCCTAACTGGAGCGATCCGGAACTGCTGAAAGTGCCACTGCTGCACCTGTCCGACAGCCTGGAAGACGTCAGCATGAGCGTAGCCCAAGCCAATAATGGTTTAATCCCGGCAAAATTCACCGTGGCGATTGGCCAGCCTTGCTCTCTGGACCCCAGCCGTGCGCCTGAAGGTAAATGGATTTTGTGGATGCAGATGCAGAACATGCCGTCCAAATTGCGGGGCGATGCCGCCGGCAAGATTGATGTACCAGAGGATGGTAAATGGACGGAAGCGGTTAGTAATGCCGTCGCCGAGCGCATCATCGACCAACTCGAAGCTGTGATGCCGGGCTTGCGCCAACAGATCGTGGGCCAGAAAGTGTTGTCGCCAGCGGATTTGGAGTCCATCAACTGCAACCTGGTGGGCGGCGATCCGTACTCGGGCATTTGTTCCCCCGACCAGTTCTTCTGGATGCGTCCCTTTGCGGCCAGCAACGGTGCCCGTTCCCATGCAACACCGTACAAGAACGTCTACCACATCGGCGCGTCAACCCACCCAGGCCCAGGCTTGGCAGGGGCGTCGGGCTTTATGGTGGCGGAGCAGATTCGATAAGCAAGATTGCATAGCGGCCTTGAGGCAGATAGCCCGCAGGCCAAGAGACCGGCCGGGACAGGTGTTCAACACCGATCTCGGCCGTTTTGTTTGGCTCAGATCATTAGTTTGAGAACAGGCCGGGGGGGCAAGGCGATGTGTGAAGGCAGCAGAAACGGCAAAGTCCTGCGTTTTGGGGCGCTCATCTCTTAAAAAATCTGCTTTCCCGTGCGTACCTCATACGCCAAGCAGACAATAGTTGGGTATTCTGTGCATGTTTTCTCCTGCCCCCTTTGGTTTCAGTTGCGGGGCCTTATCGTTTAGCCGGAGTTTTCTTGATGCACGCTTTTCGCCGTTCGCGCCTGTGTGCCTTTCTGTCCTTGTGCTTGCTGGCGATTGTGCTGGCAGCCGGTACCGTATCCGCAGCGGCCGAGACAGTGGCCTTGACACCCGCGCAGACCAGTGAGTCCCTGAATGAGTTGCGTGACACGCTGCAAATGGTGCAGGAGCGACTGCAGAAAAATGATGGCTTGGGCGATTCGGATCTGGTGGCTCTGCGTAATCAGCTATTGCTGGCGCAAGAGCAGGCGCAGGATATGAGCGTACGTCTGGAACCCGAGTTATTGAGTGTGACGGCACGTTTGAATCAGCTAGGACCCGTGGATGATCCGGCTGGAGAGTCCGAGGATATTGCTCGTCAGCGTAGTCAGTTGCAGCAAGCGGCTACCGAACTGGACGGCATGATCAAGCTGGCGCGCTTGATTGGGGTGGAAACGACGCAGGGTCTGGATCAGGTCTCCAAGCAGCGCCGGGTGATTTTTCAGGCAGAGCTGGGGCGGCAGTCACAGTCTGTGTTGACGCCGCGCTTCTGGCGTAATGTGTCGCGTGATCTTCCCGGTGATTTGGCGCGGGTCGAGCGCATGCGCAAGGATCTGGCACAACGGGTGACGGACTTGCCAGCGTATGTTTTGTGGTCCGCCGGTGCGTTGGCCGCGATTTTGCTGGGCTTGTCGATGTGGGCAGTGCGGGGGCTGGAGAGCTTCACCATCAACCACACCAAACCTTCACGCTTGCGGCGCTCTTTTTATGCTAGTGCGCTGATTGTGCTTTATTGCCTGACACCGGGTTTGTTGGCTTCAGTAGCGGCGGGGCTGTTCTATTGGAATGGCAATCTAGCGCCAGACTTGGCCAGTTTTGTATCCAAGTCTGTATTTGCCTTGTTTTTAGGTGGTTTTGTGACGGGTATGGGCCGGGTGCTGCTGTCGGCTCAACGCCCCAGCTGGCGCTTGCCTCCAATTCCAAGCCATGTAGCCTTGAAATTGGCGTGGCTGCCGATTGCATTGGGCATGATGGTGGCCTTGACCTGGATGTCTCAGCAATTGCTGGGCCTGATCAACGCCACCTTGAGCACTACTTTATTGGTCAATAGCTTTAATACGCTGACGTTGAGCATCTTCATTGCTATTGCCGCCTGGAATTTAAGCCAGGGACGCGAGAAGACGGCGGTAGTGGAAAGTGGTGAGGGCACTGCGAAAGCAGCGCCGGTCGAGCAGGGCAGCACGTGGCTACGGGCCATTCCCATGACCTTGGGTGTGGTGATTTCGATTGGGCTGGTGGCCTTTTTGTTGGGTTACATCGCGCTGAGCAGCTTGATCGTGCAAGAGGTGCTATGGCTGGGTCTGGTCATTTGTACCTGCTATGTGCTGGTGGCGCTGGTAGCCGACATTGGGCAAAGTCTGCTGCTGCAGTTTAAAGAAAAACGTGCAGCTAATGTCTGGACCAGCACGCAATTACGCGGCTACAGCCAGATCGTGATTGTGCTGTCGGGGGCCCTGCGCTTGTCCTTGATCATTACCGCGATTACCCTGGTCTTGCTACCTTTCGGTGAAGACCCCACGCAGTGGCTACAGCGTCGTTTGGGCTTTTTGGTCAAGGGCTTTTCTTTAGGGCAGGTTCAGTTAAAACCGAGCTCCGTCTTACTGGCTGTATTGATTCTGGTGCTGGGTATTTTGTTCGTCAAAGCCTTGCAGCGTTGGGTGGCTAATCAACTCCTGCCCGCCACGCGTATCGACCCCGGCATGCGCGTATCGACTGCTAATCTGTTTAGCTATGTGGGCTACTTCATTGTGGTGGCCACGGCGATTTCGTCTCTAGGAATCGGCCTGGAGCGCATGGCCTGGGTGATTTCAGCTTTGTCTGTGGGTATTGGTTTTGGCTTGCAAGCGGTGGTGCAGAACTTCGTGTCGGGTCTGATCCTGCTGGCCGAACGCCCCATCAAGATTGGTGATTGGGTCAGCCTGAACGGCGTGGAAGGCAATGTGCGCAAGATCAATGCCCGTGCCACGGAAATCGAGATGTTCGACCGTTCCACCCTGATCGTGCCGAACTCCGAGTTCATCACTAAAACCGTGCGTAATGTGACCTTGAGCAATCCTTTGGGCGTGGTGAAGGTTAAGATCAATATGCCCATTGACACGGACGCTAAACGGGTGCGTTCTATCATGCTGGATGTGATGCAGAACTATAGCGATGTGCTGGCCGATCCTGCACCGGATGTAACGCTGGATGGCTTTGATGCTAACGGCTTGCAATTTACGGCGACTTGCTATGTGGCCTCGCCACGAATTGGTAGCCGGGTACGCAGTGTTCTGATGTTCGATATTCTGGATGAATTACGACAAGAAGGCCTGGCGCTGCACCATACTCAAACCATGACGGTGTTACCCACCACACCCGTGGCCAGCCAGAATGAGAGCGGCAACCCCTTGCTGAACGATTGAACCTCGATAAAAACAACAGGCAGGCCCCAGGGAGACAATAGCCATGAAGACGCTACGACTATGTGTGCAGGTCTTGCTCTTGTTTCTGGGACTGCTGGGGGCCTGGTCACACGCGCAGGCACAAACACTCTCCGAGGTAGAGCAAGAACGTCAGATGATACGGGAGCTGCAGCAGGCTCAGGATGAAATCCGCCTGATGCAGTACCGGCTGGAAGGCAACCAGGTCTCGATACGGCCCGAACGCAGTTACGAGCAGGATCTGAAACTGATGGAAGCCCAGAGTTTGGCCAACCGGGTCGTGATGTCGCTGGAGCGGCGCAGTCGTTTGCTGCGAGCACGTCTTCAGGAACTGGGCGAGGATGCCGGGGATGAGGCGGATCAGCTCACCCTTCATAACGAGCGCATACAGTTACGGCGGGCCGATGCCGCCTTGCGTGCGGATTTACGCGTAGCGCGCCTGGTGCAGTTGGAGGCGCAGCAGACCCGCCAGTTGCTGCAGGAAGCGACCAAGCGTTACGAACAGAGCAAACGCTGGCAACGCAATCCGTCCCTAGTCTTGCTGGAAAGCGCGCCGGAGTTCAAGAAGGCCTGGCCTGCGGACCGACAAAAACTGTCGGACTTCGCGCAACAGTGGCGTCAAACGTGGCAGAACAGCAGTTGGCAGAACAGTAACGCATCCTTGTGGATGGCGGCCGCGGTCCTGATTATGACGGTCGTTTTGTTGCGCGTCATCCCAGGATGGGTGATCCGCTATTTACCTGCGGGACGCCTGCGTCGTTCCAGCCTGACGATTGCCAATTTTCTGTTGTGGTTTGGCGTTAGCTGGTTTCTGCTGGATCAGGTGGTCGAACTATTGTTTGACCGGCCAGACCTGCAACCGACGCAATTGGAGCTGCTGGCCTACCTCAAGGCGGCATCTTTGCTTGCTGCCATTGTGCTGGCCTCTATCCGAGGCATTGTGATGCAGCCTCGCGCTTCCTGGCGCCTGATTCCTATCTCGGATCAGGCTCGAGATCGGCTGCGTTATTTTGCACCTGCCTTTTTCCTGATCGGCTATGTAGACATCACGGACCTTTTCTTCCGTGGCTCGATAGGCATATCGGACGCTTTTCAGGCCCTGTTGGATGCGATGATCAGTCTGCTGTATTTGGTCTTGTATGGCTATGGTTTGTGGATACTGCGGGGCGAGCTGTTTGGTCGAACCGAGCAGCAGGGGCAGGGGGCCAGCAAAGCGGCGCGTGCTTGGGCGCGTCCGGCCTTCAAGGGGGCTGTTGTCGTTTACATGCTGGTTCTGGGTTTGTTCGTCGCTGGCTGGCAAGGCCTGTCTGATGATTTGATGTCGCACTTCATCACCATGCCCCTGGTGCTGGGCTTGCTGGCCTATGTGCTCATGGTGTGGCTGCAGGACATTTCGGATTCTTTGCTGACGTACTTGCACAACCGTAGCCGCGATCCGGACACCGCGCCGATTCGCGTGCAAAGTCAGTTCATTGTGGTGTTTTTTGCTATCGCCCGTATGACCGTCTTGGGCTTGGCCATCTGGATGGTCAGCGGGGATTGGTTGACTGAACCCAAACAGATGTTGGAATCGGGGCTGGATGTCTCGCGCGAGGCCTTGCGCCTGGGGGCAGTGCAGTGGCGGCTGGACTTGTGGCTGATTGCCTTGGGTGTGATGCTGCTAGGCGCTGTGCTGATCCACTTACTGCGCGCTTGGCTGCGTCAGCATTACATGCCCAACACTACGCTGGAACCGGGCCTGCAAAATGCGATTGTGGGCATGGTGGGCTCTATCGCCTATTTTGTCTTGTTGGTGATTTGCCTGTCCATGCTGGGTGTGCCGATCGAGTCGGTCACCTGGATCTTTACTGCCTTGACGGTGGGTCTGGGTTTTGGCTTACGCGGCATTGTGCAGAACATTGCCTCTGGCCTGATGCTGATGGTGGAGCGCCCTGTAAAAATAGGGGATTGGGTGGAGGTAGAAGGCAGTGAAGGCAATGTGCGCCAGATTCGCCTACGGGCCACGTATGTAGAGCGTTTTGACCGTACCATGGTGATGGTTCCCAACTCCCAGATGATGGGACGACAGGTACGTAACTTGACCTATACCCCCACATCCCTGGGCGCGATTGAGTCCCGCTTATTGTTCCCGCTGGATGTGGACGCGGATTTGATCATGCAGATTTTGCGTGATGCCATACAGGCGGAGCCGGAAATTCTGGACGAGCCTGCTCCCATCTTGTCGTGTGACGGTATTTTTGGTGACGGCTTGGCCTTTAGCACGCGCTGTTTCATCAACAACATGCGGGTACAGCGCCGGGTGCGCAGCAATTTGATGCTGGAGATCTTGCGCCGTCTGCGTCGCCAAGGCATCACCTTGCATCCTGCGCAACGTTGGGTACAAGAGGCGATGGACAAGGACAAACCCCAAGAGTCCGATCTCTAGGGATTTCCCTGTGATTGAAAGCTGAAATATTCATCCGTATAATTTGTTTAGCCACACTAAACAGAAGAGCGCGCTATGCGCATCAGGATGGATGAGACATGAGTACAAAACAGTCCGCTCAAGCCGGGGCTCCCGTATCGCCGTGGCGTGCCGCCAGCGCTGCAGGCCTGGGCACCATGATTGAGTATTACGATTTTCAGCTCTACGGGGTATTAGCGGTTACCTTGAGCCTGCTGTTTTTCCAGACAGGTAATGAAAACGCCGCGTTGCTGTCTACATTGGCCGTGTTTGGCGGGGCTTTTCTGGCTCGGCCTTTGGGCGGCATATTCTTTGGCTGGTTCGGTGATAAGCATGGTCGCACCGCCGCCTTGATGTTCACCATCGTGGGGATTGGGGTTGCCAGTGCCTTGATGGGCATGTTGCCCACCTACGCTACCTTGGGCCTGGCGGCTCCCGCCTTGCTTTTGCTGTGCCGTCTGCTGCAGGGCTTTTTTGCCGGTGGTGAAATTACCGGCGCGGCGACCTATGTGGCCGAATGTTCGCCTCCTGGAAAGCGCGGTTTCTTCGGGGCCTTTAACCCGGCTGCAGCCACTTTGGGCTTGTCTTTGGCGACGGGCGTGGCCGGTCTGGTGACCACGCTGGTGGGCAAGGAAGCCATGGTGGATTGGGGCTGGCGAATTCCTTTTTTGCTGTCTATTCCTTTGATTATCCTGTGCGTTTGGGCCCGTTCGCGCATTGAGGACTCGCCCCGTTTCAAGGAAATGCTCAAGACGCATCGCCCCGAACATTCGCCCCTGTCACTGATTGTGCGTGACTATCGCCGTCCCTTGTTGCAGGTGATCGCTATTGGCTTTGCCCAAAATGCAGCCGGTTACGTGGGTGTGGTTTACCTGAGCACCCATTTGATTCACACCCTGAAATACGATGGCTCCGCCGTGTTCTGGCTGATTTCCCTGGTGACTTTGTGTTCCGCCTTTGTGATGCCTTTTGCCGGCAGTTTGTCGGATCGCTTTGGTCGTAAACCGTTGCTGACGATTGGGTTTCTTGGCTATCTGCTGCTGGTGCCCTTGACCATGTGGGTGGCGTCCTGGGGCAGTTTCCCGCTGGCCGTCATGGCTGTGGCTGTGTCGATTGTGCCTTTTATCGTCGTTCAGGCCGTGGGCTACCCCCTGTACGCCGAATTGTTCCCCACCCGAGTGCGTTATAGCGGCGTGTCGCTGGGCTTTAACGTGGCCACTATTTTGGGTGGTGCGACTGCCCCCTTTGTCGCATCCTGGCTGACGAGCCTGACCGGTTCCAGCATGGCTCCGGCCTTCTATGTGATGGCAGCGGCCCTGGTCGGGATGGTGGCTTTGAGCACCGTGCAGGAAACCTCTGGCCGTCAGTTGGCCGATTGATTTTCAAGGAAGTGAATGATGTCCGGATATTTTCTTTACCACTCTATTGGCATGTTCGAGGGCAAGGAAGCCGCCATGCGTGCCGAACTGGATCAGTTCAGCCAAGTTTGGTCAGCACAGGATGATGGCCAGTGGGGCTACGCCCTGGGTCATAAGCAGGCCTTTATGGATGCGTGGGCCAGTCTGATTGGCGCTGACTCCAAGGATATTGCCCTCAGTGAAAACGTGACGGGTGGCTTGTACAGCATTCTAGGTTCTCTGCCATCGCATGTGCTGAAAGGACGCACCTTGCTGGTGGCGGCTGACTGCTTCCCCAGCCTGCATTTTCTGCTGCAAAAGCTGGCACAGCGTTTGGGTTTTACCCTGCGCACAGTGCCACTAAGCGCGGGTCTGTCCTATGTGACCGATGATGACTTCATCAATGCCTGGGATGACAGCGTGGGCGTGGCCTTGGTGACCTGGGTCAGCTCTACGTCTTCGCACCGGGTCGATGTGGATCGCATGGCCCAGTGTGCCCGCGAACATGGCAGCCTGATGGCACTGGATTTGACGCAAGCGGCCGGTTTGGTGCCGTTCACGGTGCATGAGGGCGTGGCCTTCACCCTGTCTGCCTCTTTGAAATGGGCCTGCGGGGTGTCAGGGGCCAGCTTGTTGCATGTGCGCGCTGATTTGATCGAGCAGTGTGAACCCGAATTCCGGGGCTGGTTCAGCCAGGAAAATCCGTTTAACTGGAATTTGGATCAGTTCAGCTATGCGGATGGCGCACGCCGCTTTGACCACGGTACACCAGCTATTTTGGGCAGTATTGCCTCTTTGCCCGGCATGCGTTTTGTGCTGGAAACCGGAGTGGAAAAACTCCTGGAACAAAACCGGGCCCTGACGGCCGTGTTGCTGGATCACGCTGCTAAGGCCAATTGGCCTGTGCTGACCCCGCTGGCCGATAACGAACGGGGTGGCAGCATCATGTTGCGGGCCAGCAGCCCCCAGCGCGCCCAGGCCATGGTGGATCAGCTGCGCGAGCAAGAGTTGTATTGCGACCAGCGTGACGGCGTGTTGCGTCTGTCCCCCGGTAATGTATGTACCGAGCAAGATGTGCTGCGCTTGTGCGACACTTTGCAAGCCGGTTGGTAAAAGGGGAACCGTATGGATAGCCAAACCTGGGCCCATCAGGCCAGCCGTCGTATTGAATGTTCTGCCAAGGTCGTGATGGACTATATGGCGGATCTGGATGCCTTGGGGCGCTGGTCCCTGGGCTGTTTTGACACGCAAACGGTGGAGCCCGGCCTGGTGGTGGGGACTTCTTTGTTTGATGGCGGGCAAACTCATGTCAGCGTAGAGCTTCTGGCCGAGCAAGGTCTGATCCGTTATTGGGTGGGCAGTGCCACGAGGCGTACGCCACGCATCAGCGCCATGGTGCAAGCACTGGACGATGACTCCTGCGTGCTGATTATGCTGGCCACGCGCAGCGCCGACATGGATGAAAACCGTTGGCTGCGCTTGCAGCGTTGCCATGAAACCGAGCTGGATCTGATCCAGGCCCAGTTGCACAGCGCGGCATAACCGCTGCGCTTGCTTAATAGCTGGGTGGGGTGATCGCCACAATAAAGCGCACATCCTTGTCGTAAGGATTGCGATACGCATGGGGCAGGCTGGAGTTGAAATAACAGCTGTCGCCCGTTTGCAAACAGTGCTGATCATCCCCTATATCGACCAGAAGCTGGCCTTCGGTGACCAGCACACATTCCTCGGCTGGGTGGCTCCAACGCTGCCCAACAGAGCTTCCCCCCGGCGGCAAAAAGCCCGCCAACATTTCAATACTGCCAAAACCGGGTGACACACGCTGATACTGCACGCCCGAGGCAGATTGAATGCTCATGCGTTCGTTCTGGCGCACTACCGCCACTTGCTCCACATTGTCATCCAGCAAGGAAAACAAGGGCGTATCTAAGGCACGCGCAATCTGGCGTAGGGTATCCAGGCTGGGCTGGGTCAAGCCACGCTCAACCTGACTGATCAAACCGGGGGAGACTTCAGCCAGCTCGGCGAGCTTGCGCAGAGATAGTTTTTTATGAAGTCGAACTTGGCGAATACGCAAAGCGGCCATGTAGGAGCGAGGGCTAAGTGGCAAAGCCGTAATTGTAAGACAAGCCTGACACGTCGGGGAGCGTGTTGCGGGTATCTGCCGGCGCAGTTTGAATACAGGCTGCCTGGGTGGCGTGTGAATTCAGGGGCATTCAGGTGCTGTCTCGTAAGTATTATTTGTTTTTTAAAGGGCCATCAGCTTGGGATCATCGGCCCATTTTTCTTTAATATGCAGCATTTCAGGCAGGCATTTATCCAGTAGCGCTACCAGTTGAGGGTCAAAGTGCAGGCCGGACTGTTCGCGCAAATAGCTGATACAGCGCTCCACACTCCAGGCTTTTTTGTAGGGACGATCGCTGGCCAAAGCGTCAAAGACATCGGCCACCGCCACAATACGGGCAGGCAGGGGAATGTCCTCACCCTTCAAGCCATACGGGTAGCCGCTGCCATCCCATTTTTCGTGGTGGTACAGGGCAATGGTGCGTGCCAGCTTCAGCAAACCATGCGAATGCTGGCCGATAATGCGTGCGCCTATCAAGGTGTGCGTGC
>JBQEAN010000030.1:30449-35485 GCA_052109075.1 Alcaligenes sp.
AGCAAACCATGCGAATGCTGGCCGATAATGCGTGCGCCTATCAAGGTGTGCGTGCGCATGACTTCCCATTCTTCTGCTGTCAGTTTGCCGGGCTTTTGCAAGATGGAATCGGGGATGCCTATCTTGCCAATATCGTGCATGGGCGCGGCGTGCAAGAGGTCGTCGGCCGCTTCGCTGGAGTAGCCTAGCCAGTGGGCCAGAATGCGGGTGTAGTGGCTCATGCGGATGACATGGCGGCCTACTTCGTTATCTTTGTATTCGGCGGCCGTGCCCAGGCAGCGGATAATTTGCAGGCGGCTATCGCGCAGTTCCTGCATTTGTACCAGCGACAAGTGGTTGCGAACTCGTGACTTCAAAATGGCAGGGTTAATGGGTTTGGAAATATAGTCCACCGCCCCCATGTCCAGGCCCATCTGTTCGTCATGCGGTTGCGAGAGCGCTGTGACGAAAATTATGGGGATGTGGCGGGTCTTGAGCTCGGCCTTTAGCGCGCGACAGACCTCGTAGCCGGAGAGCTGCGGCATCATGATGTCCAGCAAAATCAGATCCGGCAGATCCCGCTGGGCCAGCTCCAAGGCTTTGACCCCATCCTTGGCAAAGAGCAGCCGGTAATCCTGTTGCAGCGTGTGGCGCAGAATCTGGAGATTGGCTGGCTCGTCGTCAATCAGCAACAGGGTAGGGCGTAGCAGGGTAAATTCATTCATCTCGGGGCGGATCCTTGACCAAGCTTGCATTCAAATCTTTGATCAACGCAGACAGGATCAGGCTGGCTTGAACAAAGTCGAACGCATCAATGGCTTTGTTGAGATCATTCAGGGCATTGACTTGCCCTGTGCTTTCCAAATATTGGCAGGCCACCTGTAAAGCGGGCTCATCAAGCTCGTTGAGCAGCACGCTGTTATGCAGAATGTGCAGATAATTCAAGGCCACATCGGGGGTATGTTCCACGATGGTTTGTGGGTCCGAGTATGGCGTGGGCGGGCCGTTGTGGCTTAATTCGTGGGCGATGCGGTTGAACATGTCCTGAAGCTGTTCAATCCGTCCGCGTATTTGGCGGGTTTGTCCGTGGCGGATTTTTTCTTCCAGCTCGGTACTTAGCGCCGACACTTGTGGCAGACCCAGATTGCCGGCGGTACCACGAATGCCATGCAGGCTGCCCAGCACAATTTCCCAGTTAGGGGTGTCTCGCTTGATTTCATCAAGTGGGTAGCGCGTATGCAGATCCGACAGAAAGCTCAGAATGGCCCGACGCAGGCGTACTTGCGAGCCCCATAGGCCCAGGCCCAGCTCCCAGTCAATCAGGCTGCTTTCTTGCGGCTCCACACTGTGCTCCGTGTGGCTGCTTGGGTCCAGACCCATGACCAGAGCAATTTCCTGCAGTAGATAAGGCAGATCCAGCGGTTTGGTGGCAAAGCCATTCATGCCTGCCTCTTGGGCGGCGCGGCGGTCGGACTCCATGACGCTGGCCGTCAGGGCAATCAAGGGCAAGGGCAAGCGTGCTTCCCGACGCTCCTGCTCGCGCCATCGTCGGGCGGTTTCCAAGCCGTCCATATCGGGCATGTGTACGTCCAGCAAAGCCACATCAAAGTCTTCTTTACTCAGCAGCTCCAGGGCTTTGTGGCCATTGTCGGCGACCGTAACGGAATGCCCGTGCTGCTCTAGCGCCAAGGTCAGCAGTTCCTGGTTCAGGCTGACGTCATCGGCCACCAGAATTCGCAACGGTGGCAAGAGGGGCAGGTGATGGTCGTCTGGGTTCAGGCTGGGCTCTTTGCCCGGCTCTAAAGGGATGGTGACTTCAAAAATGCTGCCCACGCCCAAGTTGCTTTGCACGTTCATCGTTCCGCCCATCAGGTCTACCAATTGGCGGGCAATGGACACGCCCAGCCCGGTACCGCCAAAGCGGCGGCTGATGGAGACATCGGCCTGGGTGAACGGGGTGAACACTTGGCGCAATTGATCCGGCGACATGCCAATTCCGGTGTCTGTCACGCGAATGGAAATAGCATTGCGCCCCGCCTCGGGGTTGACATCCACGCGTACAGAACCGCTTTGTGTGAATTTGATGGCATTGCCGATCAGGTTGTTCAGCACTTGCTGGATACGCAGCGGGTCGCCCCGGTAAAAATGGTGCAGCTCGGGGGCATAGTTCAGGCGGAATTCCAGGTTTTTGGCATCTGCCGCCAAGCGCAGTGAAGCCACGACCTGTTTGCATAATTCAATCAAGGAAAAATCGACTTGTTCCAGTTCTACTGAACCACGCTCCAGTTTGGTGGTATCCAGAATGTCGTTCAGCAAGCCTAATAAAGAGCGTGCCGACTGATTAATAATGGCCAGATGTTTGTTCTGTTGCGCAGTGAGCTGTTCGTTCAGCATCAAGTCGCTAAAACCAATAATTGCGTTAAGTGGCGTACGGATTTCGTGGCTCATATTGGCCAGGAATGCGCTCTTGGCCTGGGCCGCCTGTTCAGCCTTTTCCGCACTTTGGCGCAATGATTCGGTCAGGGCGTTGTATCGGCTCATGTCTGTGATAAAGCCAACAAAGAGCGGGTCGCCGGGCTGACGCACCTTGCCCACGGCCAGGCGCATCGGCATCAGGCTGCCATCTTTGCGCAACCCGGTCACATCACGACCTACACCAATAATTTTCGGGTCGTTGCTGCGTAGATAATTGGACAGATAGCTGTCGTGGCGCGAGCGGTCTGGCTCGGGCATCAGCATATTCACGTTGCGGCCCAGTACCTCGCCGGCTTTCCAGCCAAACAGGCGCTCGGCAGAGTGGTTGAAGTCCAGAATCGTGCCGTGGCTGCTGATGGTAATGATGCCGTCAATCGCAGTGTCCACAATGGCACGGTTGTGCGATTCACTTTCTTCCATCTTCAGAAAGAGCTGGCGGTAGCGCAGCAGGCCATTGGCGGCAGTTACCAGTACTGTAACGGTAATGGTGAAGGTGGACAGCACCATAGAGGCAAAGGTGCTGTTGAAGATGATCATGTCATCTGGCGGGGTAGTCTGGCCTATAAATCGTGCCGCAGCCATGCCGGTGTAATGCATGCCAGAGATGGCCAGGCCCAGCACAATGCCGCTGATCACCACGCGCAGCAGCAATGTCAGGCGGGTGCGATGCAGCCGAAACCGTATCCACAGCGCCAGGGTGGCCAGTACAACAGCCAGCACAATCGACAGGAAGAAGGTAAAGGGGTCGTAGCGCAGCATGGGGGCCATCTGCATGGCCGCCATCCCGCTGTAGTGCATGGTGCCTATGCCCAGGCCAACCAGTATGCCGCCGACGATCAGGTGCGAGCGCTGGACGCGGGCTTGCGACAGAATCTGCAAGGCCACCCAGGAGGCCCCCACACTGGGCAAGACCGACAGCATGGTAATGGCCGGGTCGTAATGGACGCTGGTGCACAGATCAAAGGCCAGCATGCCAATAAAGTGCATGGTCCAGATGCCACCGCCCAATGCAATGGCGCCGGTACAGATGGCTATCTGGCGATGCGGTCGCAAATCGGCCATACGGGCGATGTGCGCTGTTTGCAGGGCCATGCCCGAGGAGAAAATCGCAACCAGCAGCGACAGGATGACCAGACCGCTGTTATAGCTACCGACTAAAAAGGGAGCCATTTGGTCTGCACTGATGAAGAACTGGTCGAGTATCCGCATAGGTGCTTACGTCCGAAGCGGCCCCGCAGGGCCAAGTTAGACTAAATGTGTCGGGCTCCCTCAGTCTTAGAGGAGGGATGTAACGGTAAAATCCGGATAGGTTACCGAGTTTGTCTCAAGCTGTGCAATTTTTTGTATGGATTGAACAAAAAATTTCATGGCTAAAGCAAGGTTCCTGTCAGCAACATAGCTGCCACAGAGAAATAAATGACCAGACCCAGCACGTCCACCAGTGTTGCCACCAAAGGCGCTGAGGCGCTGGCCGGGTCAAAACCAACCCGTTGCAAAATGAAGGGCAGCATGGAGCCAATACATGAACCAAAGGTCACAATCCCCACCAGTGCCAGCCAGATCGTAAAGGCAATCAGCAGGGAATGTTCGCCATAGTCATACAGGCCCACATGTTGCCAGACTTCGATACGGATGAAACCGATGGCCCCCAGCATGGTGCCCAGGACCAGGCCCACAGGCAACTCACGCAGCAAAACACGCCACCAATCGCCTACGCGGACTTCGCCCAGTGCCAGGCCACGAATCAGCAAGGAAGTGGCCTGCGAGCCGGAGTTCCCGCCGGAGCTCATGATCAGGGGAATGAACATAGCCAGGACGACGGCTTTTTCCAGCTGTATTTCGTAGTACTGCATGGCGCTGGCAGTCAGCATTTCACCCAGGAACAGAACAGCCAGCCAGCCGCCCCGTTTGCGGATCATGGTGCTAAAGCCCGCTTGTAAATAGGGTTTGCCGATATGTTCGGCACCCCCGAAGCGGTTCATGTCCTCGGCGGCCTCATCCATCAAAGCGTCGATCACGTCGTCCACGGTCACAATGCCAATGATGGCATTGGCCTCATCCACGACAGGGATGGCTAAAAAGTCGTGGCGGCGAATCAGTTGGGCGACGGCTTCCTTATCGGTCAGGGCCTGGACAGCGATGGGACTGTCCCCGCTCCAGAGCTCTGTCAGGGCTGCTTGCGGGTCGGCACACACAAGTTTGCGCAAGGGCACCACAAATTCCAATTGCTGCAGCTCGTTGACTACATAAATGGCGTAGACCGTCTCGCGGGTGCTTTCCACTTCTCGGATATGTTGCAGGGTCTGTGCCACGTTCCAGCTCATGGGGACCTGCAGGAACTCGGTCGTCATGATGCCGCCGGCGGTATCAGCCGGGTAGTGCATCAGCCGCATGATGGAGGTGCGGGTAGGCTGGGTCAGACGGCCCAGAATCTGCTCCTGGTCCTGGTGGTCCAGGTCCTGCAGCAAATCGGCCATCCGGTCTTCGGCCAACGTTTCCAGCACTGGCAGCCGCTCCGGGCGGGTCAGCTCCAACAAAATGGCACTGGCCCAACGCAGTTCAGGCGTTTCCAGCAAAGCCTG
>JBQEAN010000030.1:35585-38232 GCA_052109075.1 Alcaligenes sp.
GACGATCCGGTGGCTTTGCGTGGCAAGTTAGTGCGCAAGGTGTCTAACGAAACCTATATGTTCGCGGACGAGACCGGTGAGATCCAGGTCGAGATTGATGACAAGATTTTCCCCAAAGAGCCCGTGGATGCTAACACGACCGTGGAAATCGTTGGCGAGATGGACAAGGCCATCGTAGGAACCTCCGAAGTGGATGTCAAAGCGATCACGATCGTTCGATAAATAGCCGCTAGGAATGTAAAAAGGCCCGCGAACCTGGTTTGCGGGCTTTTTTGTGGGGCAGTCGATGCTATAGTGCCCGCTTTCGCCCCACCTGCAGAACAGAAATTTTCACGCTAGGGCGACTTCGTCCGCTACAAGATCAGGAACAACCATGAGCAATGCAATTAATTTTGACAAAGGCAATTACCGCTTCATTCCGACCGGCGTGAATCGCTTCTCGGGCGGAGTGGCTGCTCAGCCTGGCTACGAGATCTGTCGGGTCGTGTTTTCCGCGCCTGTACCACTGAAAGAAGGCTTTGATTTGATTCAGGCTGTGCTCGAAGCCGAGGAACGCCCGCTGACGGCCCTGTGCGCGTGCGAGCTGCGCTCGCCCGAGCCCGTTAGCGATAGCGCGTTCAACCAGTTCAATGCGCTGTATCTGGAAACACTGGAGGATTGGGGCCTGATCAAAGGCAAGCATAATCCTGTGGCTCGCAGCAATGTGTCCCCGTTGGTCGGCGCTCCGGATGAGCCCAGCTTTTATGCATTCAGCTACACGGTCGAAACCGATATTGAAGAGTCCACCTTTGTGATTGCCGGTAGCTGCGAAGTGCCAGAAACCCCCGGTGACTATATAGACAGCATCGTGGCTTATCAGGATGTATCACCGGAAGGCCTGCTGCAAAAGGCACAGTGGGTGTTAGGTGAAATGGAACGTCGCTTAAGTGTGCTGGAGCACGAATGGGCAGATACGACTGCTGTGCATGCCTACACCGTTCACAATCTGCATCCCTTCATGGCCAGTGAGCTGGCCAGCCGTGGCGCGATTCAGCACGGCCTGGGCTGGCATCTGGCCCGCCCGCCGGTCAAGGACCTGGAGTACGAAATGGACTGCCGTCGTGTCCTGAACGAGCGTGTACTGACGATTGATTAATATCGTTCAACAATAAAGAAAAGGCCCAAGCTAGCTTGGGCCTTTTTGTTATGCCTGGCTGTAGGCCGTGACGGCGGATTGTTGATAGCGACGACGGACGATCAGACCCCAGCCCAGTCCCAACACTGCCGAGGCCAAGGAGCCGCACAGCACGCCTAGCTTGGCAGCATCCAGCAGTACGGGTTCGCCAAAGGCCAGGTTGGCCACGAAGATGGACATGGTAAAGCCGATACCAGCCAGCAGGCCGATTAGCGTCACGCCAGCCCAATCCATGCCGGCAGGTAGCTTGCACAGGCCCAAACGCACCGGCAGCCAGGTGCCCAGCAAGACGCCCAGCGGTTTACCCACAATCAGGGCGATCGCTACCCCGAACAAGGCACTTTGCGCGCCGCTGGCATCCAAGTTCAAGCCATTCAGGCTGACTCCGGCATTGGCCAGGGCAAACACCGGCATGATCACAAAGGCCACCCAGGGGTGCAGCAAAGCAGGAATACGCTGTACCGGGGGCAGAATTTCGCGCTGGGCCAGCTGCATTTTCTGTAGGGTGTGCATGATTTCTTGGGTATCGTGCTGGCCTTCCAGCTTGGCAGCCAGTTCCAGATTCAGGTGACGTGCCTTGCGAGGCAGAGGCAGGGCGCGCACGGGGCTCATCATGCCCAATACGACACCGGCCAAGGTAGGGTGTGCGCCGGTTTTCAGCAACCCAAACCAAAGAACGGCACCGGGAACGACATAGGCCCAGGCCGAGCCTATGCCTATTTTTTGCAGACCCAGCACCGCCACGACACCCACGCCAGCAATCAGAAAGGCGCTGTAATCCAGGCCGCCCGAGTAAAAGAAGGCGATGATCAGGATGGCGACCAAATCATCAATAATGGCCAGTGCCAACAAGAAAACCCGAAGGCTGGGGGGAAGCGAGCGCCCCAACAGAGCCAGTACACCAACGGCGAAGGCAATATCTGTGGCGGTAGGAATCGCCCAGCCCATCAAGACTTGAGGGTCGGGGTTCATGGCCGCGTAAATCAGGGCAGGCAAGGTAATGGCTGACAAGGCGGCACAGATGGGCAACATGGCTGAGCGCCAGTCGGATAAGGCCCCATCATGAATCTCGCGGCGAATCTCCATCCCGACGACCAGGAAAAAGAGGGTCATCAAAATGTCGTTGACGACAAAGTGCAGATCTTGCGAGAAGCGCCAGGAACCCAGCTCTAAGGTAACTTGGGTATGCCACAAGGCCGAATAGCTGTCTGCAAAAGACGAATTGGCCCAGATCAGGGCCAGGGCAGCAGCCAGCAATAAAACGACACCGCCTAGGGCTTCGATATGCAGCAGGCGCTGCAATTGTGCTTGTAGCTGGCGGGTTAGAACATGGGCGCGCGGTAAAGGTGCGCCGGGGGAAGGGTGGGACATGGTCGGCCAATCTCCACAAGGCGGCCCGACCTTGCGTATGTATTTAACCTGCCTTGCTACACAATGCCAGCAAAACACCCTGCGCAATTATAGGGATGTCGC
>JBQEAN010000030.1:38332-40036 GCA_052109075.1 Alcaligenes sp.
GAAATCAGCACAATGCCCACGCCGCTCCAGATGGCATAGGCGATACCCACGGGCATGACCCGCAGGCTAAGGGACAAGAAGTAAAAAGCCCCAGCATAGAACAGGATTGTGAATGAGCTGGGAAGCAGGCGCGTGAACTGTTCGGATCGTTGCAACAGGCTGGTGGCGATGATCTCGAAGATAATCGCAATAAATAAATGCAGGTAGGCGAGGCTTACAGGAGTCATTGAAAATCAGGGTTGGAAGCTGAACCAGCCGGGCAGTAGCAGGACGCTGGCCCATAAGCCGGCTGACGCCCAGGAAGACAGATGAAAGCTGACGGGCGACATGGCGCAGGTGCCGGCAATTAAAGGAACAGTCGAGCGTAAGGGGCCAATAAAACGGCAGGCCACAATACTAAACCATCCCCAGCGTGCAAAAAACGCCTGCGCTTTGGCGTACAGATGCAAGCGTTTGCGGGCCCACTCAAAATGGAATAGATTGCCGCCGTAACGCTGGCCTAGATAAAAGGAGATGGCATTGCCTATGCCTGCACCCAGCATCACCGCCAGCCAAACCGGCAGCAAATTGATGTCACCCGCGCCTACCAAGGCCCCGACCGACAGGAGAATGGCGGTACCGGGCACAATCAAGGCTAGAAAGGGTAGGGACTCAATCAGGCATAAGGCAAAAACGGCCGGAGCAACCCATTGAGGATGGGCGCTGATCAGCGCGGTGGCTTGCTCCGCAAAATTACTTAAGGTGCTCAGCATATCAATCAGAAGGAAGGGACGGCAGCAGGCCGTTCTTTAGTTCAAGGCAAGGCGTAGGATCAGACGATCTTTGTGCTGCAGACCGTCTTCAAACAGGGCCTCGTCGTAGTGTTGCAGGAAATAGTCAGGCTCTACCGCCACCACCCGAAAGCCCGCTCGTTGATAAAAACACAGCGGGTAGCCTATTGTGCCGGTGGCGACATATAAAAACTGTCCGCCTTGCTCGCGCACCGAGCGGATCAAGGTGGACAGCAGTTGTGCACCCAGCCCACGGCTTTGATGCGCGGGCAAGACAGCAATATTCATCAGTTCCCAGTCCTGCGGATTTCTTTGCTGCGCAATGGCGGCCGCCACGGTTTGCCCTTGATCGCTAATTTGCCAAGCATAAGGCGTATCCCGGTAGCCATCAATTAAGCGAGCGCTGGGGTCCGCTTCCAGCAAGAGAGATAGGGGCAGACCTAGGCCATGTACCTGCTTAACTGGCCCGTAGCCATGGGGCTGACTCATGAAAAGTCACCATCCACATAAAACCACTGGCCCTGCTCAAATACAAAACGGCTAACTTCATGCAGGCGATTGGCGCGGCCATTCAAACGATTGCGCGCCACAAATTCCACAATGGATTGGGTGTCCGAAACACGCTCATGCCGACGTACATTCAGGCCTAACCATTGCAAGCCGTCTGGATTGGCTTCCAGAGAGTGAGGGCGTGTGGAACTGTGCCAGGTGGCCAGCAGGTAGTCCAGATCGTCGCGCACAAAGGCGCTGTAACGTGAGCGCATCAGGGTAGCGGCATCGGGGGCTTGCAGGTACTGCGGGCCTTGATGCCAGGGGCCACAACAGGCTTCGTATTGTTTGGGATTGCCGCAGAGGCAGGTGTTTTTTGAAGAGGGGGACTTTTTCAAGAGCGTGACTGCCAAGACCAAAGAATGTCACAAGCATACCTGAAAGT
>JBQEAN010000031.1:0-12252 GCA_052109075.1 Alcaligenes sp.
TTTTGAGTCCCCTGCGTCTACCAATTTCACCACCCGGGCTAGGTATGGCAACCTGGGAATCCAGGCTTGGAAGGAAAGATAGTTATTATACGCAGATTACTAGGGGTTTTGGCAAGCGCTTGAACAATTTTTTTGTGTTTGGACTTTGGTCTGAAGAAATCTCTACGACAAACCTATCTTGGGGCCTGTTTTCCACCTGCTTTGTCACAGCTGGTTAAGTAATAAAAAGCCGCTTTCACTAGAAGCCTGCATCGGCGTGTTTCCGGAGCACCTAAGCCTCATCAACCAAAAATAAAAACAGGCCAGGTACCCTGTCCTGGCCTGCCAATAAGACACCCTACTTCTCTACTCTTCAACAGCCACGTGCTGTCCATTGCGAATCCACTCTCTCCAGATCGCGACCAACAGAGCCATCAGCACCGGGCCGATGAACAGGCCCACGATACCCATGGTCTGCACACCGCCCACCAAACCAAAGAAGGTAGGCAGGAATGGCAGTTTGACTGGGCCACCGACCAGACGTGGTCGTAGCGTCTTATCTACGATGAACAGTTCAATAGCGCCCCACAGGAACAGGCTGACGCCTGCTACCAAGTGACCAGAACCGATCAGGTACAGGGAAACCATCGTGAAGGATAGCGGCGCACCACCAGGGATCAGTGCCATGAAGCCGGTAATGACACCTAACAACACGGGGGATGGAACGCCAGCAACCCAATAGGCAATCCCCAGGACCAAGCCTTCGCCCAATGCGATCAGGCCCATCCCTGTGACTGTGGAGTTCACAGTCGCCGGCACGACACGGGAAAAACGCTGCCAGCGGCCTGGCAGGACGCGCTCGCCCACGATGTCCAGCTGGAGCAGCAATCTGTCGCCATCTTTAAAGATGAAGAACAGGGTGATCAGCATGAAAAGGACGGTCAGCAACAAGTGAAAGACGTTCCCCGTCGCTGACAGAACCATGCGGTAGATATTGCCCAGATGCTGGCCGCTGACCATCTCGACCAGTTCGCCCAAGGCATGGGGTTCACCTAGATAGATTTGCCAGTACTCGGTCAGGCGCTCGCCCATCAAGGGCATAGCTTTGATCCATTCGGGTGTAGGCGTGCCGTATCGGTTGGCAGCCAAGGCCCAGGTAATGAAGCTACTGGCCTCCTGGATCGCAAAGGACAAGGCCAGGGACAGGGGCACGACCAAGACCAGGATGACAGCCAGCAGTGCAAGTGTGGCGGCCAGCGCGGTGCGGCCTTCGCAGCGCACAACCAGTCGTTTATATAAGGGCCAACCGGCCAGGCCGATGATCAGCGCGGCCAGTACAGGGACCAAAAATCCCTTCAAAAAGTAAACGCCTGCGGCCAGCACAAGCAGCAATAGCCAGCGGGCGATTAGAAATGCGGGTAAGACGGGTTGCATAAACGGTGGAGACCCTCTTGTCTATTGGTCTGGGCATGGGTCGGTGCCCGAAAGTTTTTTGACGATAGCATGATCGCAGCCCGAGGAATACCCGTTTCTGACACCAAGCTGAGCGGGGTGTTTGATACGGGAATCGGTATCGGGCAAAACCGGCGTTTTAACCTTCGCTCCGAGTGGGCCCGAGATAAGGGCTTGCTTCGGGTTTAAAGGCTGAGCAGTTGATACGGCGCCCTCTGCACTGTAATCAGAATCCACTCGCTAAGGCGTTTATGTCTTACGCCTATTGCGTTTGCATGGGTCCTGGCCACAAACCTCGATCGCATGCGCTGACTTAGCAAGTATCCCCCCTGCCCACTGAAAGACCTACAGAAAATGAAATCTTCAGCGTGAAGCAAGAGAGTTTGCCTGGTCTTGGCAACTGATAGCGCCCCCGTGACCCTCCAAAAAACCATCCACAGGTAAACCCCAGTTTTTTTAATTTTTCACATACGTAAAATATTTTTCTCACACAGGAAATTTAGAAATGAAAAAACCATCTTGGATTGTTAGTCCCGAAGACGCGGTTGCGTACTCTCCGGCCAACCACACAGGCACAGTGAATCGTCGTCTGATCAGCCAGGACAATGTCGGTGCTAAGCATGTGGAAGTGCTGCTGGGTGTTATTGAAAAGAATCAAGGTGCCCTGCCCCATGCGCATCCTGGCATTGAGCAGGTCTGTTATCTACTCAGTGGGACTGCCGATGTGGAAGTTGATGGCGAGCGCGGTCAGATGAAGGCAGGCGAGTGCTGTTATTTGCCGCCAGACAAAAAACACGTTTTCACCGTCACCAGCGATGAGCCTGCCCAGCTACTGGTGATTTACTCCCCGCCTTATGAAGAGCACCCCGATCGGGTTATTCGCTAGTCCGCTTGTGCTTGCTGGCTTGGGCTGGCGTGCCCTGCCTTTCCACCCTGAGGAGACCGCTATGAATTTCAAGAAAAAGAATCTTTTGCTCTCGCTACGGTTACGCTGCAAGGCCGTATTGGCATGTAGCGCTGCCATGCTGTTGATGGGAGGCAATGCCTGGGCTCAGTATCCAGAGCGAGCCATTACCTTGATCGTGCCCTTTCCAGCGGGTTCGGGCACAGATGCAGTGGGTCGGATCTTTGCGGAAGAGATCGGCAAACGGGTTGGCCAGACCATCATTGTTGAGAACCGCCCCGGCGCAAATGCCTCGATTGCTGCCAATTATGTGAAGCGGGCCGCCCCCGATGGCTACACCCTGTTCATCACCACCAATACCTCTCACTCCGCCGCCCCGTGGCTGATGAAGAACGTACCCTATGACCCGATCAAGGACTTCACGCCCATCGCTCGTGGCGGCAACCTGCCTTTTATTCTGGTAACGAATCCCGCCCGCCCCTACCAAACCGTCGAACAGCTACTGCAGTACGCCAAAGCCAACCCTGGTGTGATTACCTATGCCTCGGGCAATAGCACCGGCATCGTGGCAGGCGGGACGCTGGACCTGCAAGCGGGCATGAAAGCCCTGCACGTTCCGTACAAAGGCACGCCTCAAGCGCTGACCGACCTGATTGCCGGGCAAGTGGATTTCATGTTTACCGATGTCACCTCCGGGCTGGCGTTTATCAATAGTGGTCGACTGAAGGCCTTGGCCGTGTCGACAGCAAAACGCAGTGCGTTGCTGCCGGATCTGCCCGCCATGGAAGAGGCCGGCTTGTCTGACTTCGACATTACTTCTTGGAATGGTTTTTTTGGCCCAGCGGGTATGAACCCGGAACATGTCCAGTTGCTCAACCGCACGATTAATGAAGTAGTTCAGGACGAGGCCGTGCGCCAGAAGTTGGCTCAATTAGGTTTTGATGCCTTTAGCGGTACGCCTGAGGAATTCGCTCAGTTTGTTCAAGAGCAGTATGTGCTGTGGGGAAAATTGATTGATGACGCCAAGCTTGGCCCTCAATAATTGCTTGGACACCTGCTATGACTGAACACAAGAAGGACAATGTTGGTCCCCTGAGCGGTATCCGCATTCTGGACTTAAGCTCGGTGGTGATGGGGCCTTTTGCCACGCAGATCCTGGCGGATCTGGGGGCCGATGTGATCAAGGTGGAGTCTCCCAGTGGGGACACCATGCGAGCAGTCGGCCCTATGCGCAATGCAGCCATGGGCGCCTTGTTTCTACACCTGAACCGTAATAAACGATCCATCGTGCTGGATCTGAAAACCCCAGCCGGTCAGCAGGCCTGCCTGCAATTGATCCGAGAGTCTGACGTACTACTCTACAATCTGCGCCCGGCTGCCATGGCACGTCTGGGCCTGGACTATGAGCGCATCGCCGCCGCCAACCCGGCCATTGTTTATGTAGGTGCTTATGGTTTCGGGGAAGACGGCCCCTACGCAGGCCGCCCCGCCTACGATGACCTGATCCAAGGCATGACAGGCCTGGGACACCTTTATCAACAGCAATCCGGTGATGTGCCGCGTTACACGCCTTTGACCTTATGCGACCGCACCGTAGGTCTACATGTAGCGGTTGCTGTATTGGCCGGGGTCATTGACGCGCGCCAAAGCGGTCAAGGTCAGGCAATTGAAATCCCCATGTTCGAGGCCATGGCGCATTTTGTGCTGGGTGATCATTTGGGTGGTCACTCCTTTGAGCCTGCACTGGGCCCCACCGGCTATGCCCGCCTGCTGGTCAAGGAGCGCAAGCCCTATCAAACCAGTGACGGCTTTCTGGTCCTGCTGATCTATAACGACAAGCATTGGGCCAACTTTTTCTCCTTGATCGGCCAGCCCGAGCTGCAGCAAGACCCACGTTTCAGCTCGCACTCGGCCCGTGCCATTCATATTGGCGAGGTCTATGACTTTGTAGCTTCGCAGATCAAGCAAAAGGACACCGCCTATTGGCTGCATGCCTTGCGCCAAGTCGACATCCCCGCCGCTCCCTTGTACTCCATCGAACAATTGATTGATGACGAGCATCTACAGGCGGTAAAGCATCTGCAGCACATGGATCACCCTACCGAGGGGCCTATCTGCACGCCCTCTCCCTTGGGCACATACTCGCGCACCCCTTTAAGCATTCGACGCCATGCTCCAGGCCTGGGCGAACACACCGCCCAGGTGCTGGCTGAACTGGGTTACAGCGAGCAGGACATCCAAGCCATGCTGGCCAGCGTTCACCCCTCACCCCGAGAGCAAATCGTATGAATATTGAATTAAGCGAAGATCAACGCGTCTTGGTGCAGGCCATTGAATCGGTTTGCCAGCAGTTTGATGATGAATACTGGCTGGCCCGCGATCAGGACGGCGTCTATCCCCATGACTTTCATAAAGCGTTGGCAGACGGCGGGTGGCTAGGCATTGCCATGCCCGAGCAATACGGCGGGGCAGGCTTGGGCATGATGGAAGCGGCTTTGATGATGCACACCATCTCTCGTACAGGCGCAGGATTCTCCGGTGCCTCTGCCGTTCACATGAATATCTTTGGCCTGAATCCGGTGGTGGTGTTTGGCAACGATGAGCAACGTACCCGCTTTCTACCGCCTCTGATCCAAGGTAAAGACAAGGCCTGCTTTGGCGTCACCGAACCAAACTCCGGACTGGATACCAGCAAGCTGGAAACTCGCGCCGTTTTGCACGGCGACCACTATCAGGTGCATGGCCGCAAGATCTGGATTTCGACGGCCCAAGTCGCCAACAAGATTCTGCTGCTGGCACGCACCACCCCACTTTCCGACGTCAAAAAACCAACGGATGGGCTATCGCTTTTCTATACAGACCTGGATCGCAGCACGATTGAAGTGCGCCACATCGATAAGATGGGACGGAATGCGGTGGACTCCAACATGCTGTTTATCGACGGGCTGCGTATCCCTGTTGAAGACCGCATCGGTGAAGAGGGCAAAGGCTTCAGCTATTTACTGCACGGTTTGAATCCAGAACGCATTCTGATTGCGGCCGAAGCCATTGGCTTGGGTAGAGCGGCTTTGGAGAAGGCAACGATCTACGCCAAAGAACGACACGTTTTTGGACGACCGATTGGACAAAATCAAGGGATACAGCACCCGCTGGCTCAAGCTTGGATGCAGTTGGAAGCAGCTGATCTGGTCACGCTGAAAGCAGCCGCTCTTTACGATGCTGGCAAACCTTGCGGGGAATACGCCAACGCAGCCAAATACTTGGCTGCCGAAGCAGGCTTCCAGTCTTGCCAGACCGCCATTCAAACCTTAGGTGGTATGGGGTACGCCAAGGAATACCATGTGGAACGTTATCTGCGTGAAAGCTTTATTCCGCGGCTAGCTCCAGTCAGCCCGCAGCTCATCATGTGCTATATCGCGGAAAAGGTGCTGGGGCTGCCCAAGTCTTATTAAGCGCCGCCTCAAGGTTCTTCCATAAAGCGGCACGCCACACGCAAGCGCTCCGCATAACTTTGCAGGTTCTGTTCAATACGATAAACAGGACCTGCAATCGAGATCGCGTAACTACCGCCCGAAATTCGTATGGGCCAAGCTATACCGCCCACGTCCGACATGGATTCGCCCATATTGCCGTACCAACCGCGTTGCGCGGAAGCGTCAAGGTCGGCATTCAAACTATCCAGGCTGACCAGCGTCTTGGGTGTAAACGCTTCCAAAGGCCCATCGCCCAAAAGCTGGCCGCGTTCTTCCAAGGTCATTTGGGACAGCAGCGCTTTACCAATAGAGTTGGCATGAACATGGCGTTGAGTCCCCGCCACCGCCACATAACGAATGGGATGCGGAGAGGAAATCACCTCCACATAGACCACTTTTTTGTCCAGATTCAGCTTGCCGAACACAACCGTTTCCTGCGTGGTGTTACGCAGTTCTTCCAGGCTGGGGCGGACTTTTTCCAGAATTGGGTCTGCCTGGGAAATACGCTGCGCCATCGCCAATAAACGACCTGTCGGGTAATAACCTTGTCGGCGTCCCGTCTCATAGATATACCCTTGCCGAGACAAGGTACGCAGCAAGGCCAGGCAACTGGACACGGGCGCATCCAATAAACGCGCCATTTCAGAAAGCGCTAAGGGCCGGGTCTCACGGGCAAACAGCTCGATAATTTCAATGACGCGCAACGCCGTTTTGACATTGCTCTCGGCAGGTTTGGTGCTCATGGTCAGGGCGCTACCGGCAAAGCCCGTTTATGGGCCGACGCTTGAAAGGTCTTGATGATGATCTGCGTGGCTTCGTCATCAGTGACTTTACCTTCCAGAAAATCGTCAATCTGATCGTAGCTGACACCAAAGGAATCTTCGTCAGGCTTCAAGGGAGTCAGGCTTTCCAGATCAGCGGTAGGTACTTTAAAGACCAACGCATCCGATCCCCCCATGGCGCTCGCCAACGCGCGTACCCGTCGCTTATTCAAGCCCGCCAAGGGTGTGATGTCAGCTGCACCGTCACCAAATTTTGTGAAAAAGCCCATCAAGGCCTCAGCAGCGTGGTCTGTGCCGACCACCAAGCCACCATGCGCCCCTGCAATCGCATACTGAGCCACCATGCGCTGGCGCGCCTTGATATTGCCCATCAGAAAATCCTGTTGCGCAGCATCGCGGAATGTCAGGCCGGATGCCAGCAACTGTTCCAGCATCGCATCAGAGGCGGGCTTCACATTAACCACCAAAGTCTGGTCCGGATTAATGACTTTCAAGCCGCCTTGGGCATCCCTCTCGTCGGCCTGCTCACCGTAAGGCAAACGCACGGCAATGAACTGCGCTTGATGGCCTTGTTCCCGCGCCTGCTCTACAGCTCGCTGGGATAAGCATCCCGCGGCCAAGGAATCCACACCGCCGCTGATCCCCAAGACTAAGCTACGGCAGCCGGTACGCAGTAAATAGTCACTTAGAAAGCGGACACGACGCTCAATTTCTTGCTGAACATCGAAATGATCCATCATCCCCAATTCCGCACGAATACTGGCTTGCAAAGCGCGTTGATCATCCGTCATGGCGCAGGCTCTCTAAAGAAAGTGAACAATAGTTCGATTGTAAAGGACTGGAGGAACTGTGCCAGACGGTATCGGCGTCTCCCATTATTTAATGCGTAATCAAGATGGCCAAAGCCTGAAAGCCCAACACAAGAACAAGGTATAGGCTGCTGTTCCTCTAGAGCCGCCCAAGCCCGTTGCCCTGGCTCTAGGCGAGTCAGACAGCTTGCCGCAGGCGGAGTCTCTCTTCGGGATACAAGCACTCTGCTGTTTGAGCGCGACGCTTATAGCTCGTCCGGGGGACGAGCTATCGCGCGAGTTCAGAGTGCGCCCGAAGGGAGACTTCGACAAAGGCACCGGTGCGCAGCACCGGCAAGCAGTCCGCCTGGAGCCAGGGCAACGGGCTTGGGCGGCGTCTCTACGAAGACCGATGCCTCATACATCGCACGATACCCATAAAAAAACCCCACCTGCTAAAACAGATGGGGTTTCATCAACTACACGCTAAATCAACTTAGCGATCCAGTTGCGACACATCACGTACCGCACCCCGGTCAGCCGAGGTCGCCAAGGCGGCGTAGGCTTTCAGTGCTTGCGAGACAACGCGCTCACGGTTCACAGGCTTCCAGGCCTTGGCACCACGCGATTCCATTTCGACGCGACGTGCAGCCAGCTCTTCATCGCTGATCGCCAAATGCATACGGCGGTTAGGGATATCGATCTCGATGGTATCCCCGTCCTGCACCAGGGCAATATTGCCGCCCTCAGCCGCTTCAGGTGAAGCATGGCCGATGACCAGACCCGACGAACCACCGGAGAAGCGGCCATCTGTGAACAAGGCCGAGCTTTTGCCCAGACCCATGGATTTCAAATAAGACGTGGGGTACAACATTTCTTGCATTCCAGGGCCACCTTTAGGCCCTTCGTAGCGAATGATGACCACATCGCCAGCTTTGACCACACCGTCCAAAATGGCAGCGACGGAATCATCTTGGCTTTCGTAGACTCGGGCGGTACCAGTGAAGGTCAGGATGCTGTCATCGACGCCAGCGGTTTTAACGATACAACCGTTAATTGCCAGGTTGCCGTACAGCACAGCCAAACCACCGTCTTGTGAGTAAGCGTGCGCCTTGTCTCGGATGCAACCTGCAACGCGGTCCGAATCCAGGTCTTGGTAGTAACGATCCTGGCTGAACGCCACTTGCGTAGGAATACCACCGGGGGCAGCACGGTAGAAGTCGCTGATCGCCTTGACGTTTTCGCCCTTGATGTCCCAACGCTTAATGGCTTCACGCAAAGTGCCGCTATGTACGTTGCCCACATCCAGATTCAGCAAGTCCGCACGGCCCAGCTCGGCCAGAATGGCCATGATGCCACCGGCACGGTGCACATCTTCCATGTGATATTCGGGAGTAGCAGGAGCGACTTTGCACAGGCAGGGAACGCGGCGCGAGATCTTGTCGATATCGGCCATCGTAAATTCCACACCGGCTTCTTGGGCCGCTGCCAGCAAGTGCAGCACGGTATTGGTAGAGCCGCCCATGGCCACATCCAGGGTCATGGCGTTTTCAAAAGCCTGGTAAGTAGCGATGTTACGTGGCAGAACGGACTCATCGTCTTGCTCGTAGTAGCGTTTGGCCAGATCCACGATCAGGCTGCCTGCGCGCTCGAACAAGCCTTGGCGACGAGCGTGGGTAGCCACAATGGTGCCGTTGCCGGGCAAGGCCAAACCCAGCGCTTCAGCCAAACAGTTCATGGAGTTGGCGGTAAACATGCCCGAACAGGAACCACAGGTAGGGCAAGCGCTACGCTCAACCGCTTCAGCCTGTTCGTCCGTTACGTTAGGGTCGGCCGCTTGAATCATGGCGTCCACCAGATCCAGCTTTTGCAGCACCGTCTTGCCATCAGGCGAATAAACCTTGCCGGCCTCCATTGGGCCGCCTGACACAAAAACAACAGGAATGTTCAGGCGCATGGCAGCCATCAACATACCGGGGGTGATTTTGTCGCAGTTGGAGATACATACCATGGCATCGGCACAGTGCGCGTTGACCATGTATTCCACCGAATCGGCAATCAGTTCGCGCGAAGGCAGGGAGTACAACATGCCGCCGTGGCCCATAGCGATACCGTCATCCACGGCAATGGTGTTGAACTCTTTCGCCACACCGCCGACCGCTTCAATTTGACGGGCAACCAGCTGGCCCATGTCTTTCAGGTGTACGTGACCGGGTACGAATTGCGTAAAGGAGTTCACCACCGCAATGATCGGTTTGGAGAAATCCTCGTCTTTCATACCGGTGGCGCGCCACAGGGCACGCGCGCCGGCCATATTACGACCGTGGGTCGAGGTACGGGAGCGATATTGGGGCATGACTACTCTCTGAACAGGAAAATTATGTAAAGATACCTATCATAAACGTCCCAAGGCGCTTTGTGCGCTTCATGGTCGGGCAGGCGTCTTACTGTTGGGCGGCTACCGATCTGGCACCCAGAATCCTTTGCAGCAAAACCCCTTATTTCACAGGAGATATATTATGCCGCAGGCCGTGCCTGACCTTTCCAACCTGCTCAGACAGGACATCCGCTTTCTGGGCAAAGCCCTGGGAGAAGTGATCCGTGACAGCGAAGGAAAGGCGACCTTCACGCTGATTGAAGCCCTGCGCCGGGCCGCTGTCAGTTTCAGACGTGAGCACGATCCGCAGCAAGCACGGATTCTGGAAAAAGATATTCCAAAGCTGAACGATGCACAGGCCCGTTCCGTGGCCCGTGCCTTCGCTTACTTTCTGCACCTGTCCAATATTGCTGAAGATCGGGACCAAAACCGCCGTCGCATGGAGCAAGACCCCGAGCAATTGCTGGGCAGTTTGCAACACGCGATTCAGACCTTGATGGATCAGGGCCTGAGCGCCAAAAAAATTCGCCGCTATCTGCAAGAGGCTTGTGTGATGCCGGTTCTAACAGCCCACCCCACCGAGGTCCAGCGCCAAAGCACCTTGGCCGTGCATATGGCCATTGCTGACCAGTTGAACGGTCTGGACCATAAAGCCACGGCTACGCAATCGGCCCGCACCCAGGAAAAGCTGACTGGCCTGGTGTCCTTGCTGTGGCAAACCCGCATGCTGCGCGACCACAAGTTGACCGTCATGGACGAGATCGACAACGCGCTGGCCTATTACGGTTCGACCTTTCTGCCCACCATTCCGCAGCTATACCACGATCTGGACCGCTTGCTGGAGCCGGGCAAGAGAAGCCTGCTGGATCAGAAAACCCGCGCCCTGCCCGCCTTTTTGCGCATGGGTAGCTGGATTGGCGGTGACCGCGATGGCAACCCTAATGTCGGTCCTGAAACAGTAGAACAAGCCGTGCTGCGTCAATCCACGCGCGCGCTGCAACACTATCTGGAGCAGATTCGCCTGCTAGGTACAGAAATCTCGGTGTCTGACGCGCTGAACCGCGTCAGCAAAGACTTGGCTGCTTTGTCAGCCAATAGCCAGGATCCGTCCCCCCACCGTGTGGACGAGCCTTATCGCCGCAGCTTTATTCATCTGTACGCCCGCATGGCGGCCACGGCGCAAGCCTTGCTGGGCCGCGATCTGGCGGATCGCCCCACGTACGCCGCCCCACCCTATGCCAATCCCCAAGAGTTCCAGGCCGATCTGCAAGTGATTGCCGACTCCTTGGCTGAGAACAAAGGCGGTGCGATTGCTGGCCTGCGCTTGAATGAATTGATTCAAGCCGTAGAAGTGTTCGGTTTTCATCTGGCTACGCTGGACCTGCGCCAAAGCTCCGACGTACACGAGCGTGTGCTCGATGAGCTCTTTCGCGTGGCAGGGACTCTGTACAAGGACGAGCCGGTCAGCTACCGCCAGTTGTCCGAAGAAGACCGCATTACCTTGCTACGTTCGGAACTGCGTCACCATCGCCCTTTGGTCTCACCCTGGTATCGCTACTCGGAAGAAACCGAGAAAGAGCTGTCCATTCTGCGTAAAGCCGCCGAGTGCCGTCGTCGCTTTGGGGCCCGTGCGCTGGAACAAACCATTGTGTCTCATACCGAGACGCTCAGCGACTTGCTGGAAGTGCTGGTGCTGCAACAGGAAACCGGGCTGATCGTGCCCAACTCCAACGAGCCTGAGCACCAAGGCCTGATGGTCGTGCCGCTGTTCGAGACTATTCCTGACTTGGAGCGTGGCCCGCAGATCATGCAGGAATGGCTGGATATGCCTGAAATCCGCCAGCGTGTGCGCCACGCTCAGGACAGCGTGCAGGAAGTGATGCTGGGCTACTCAGACAGCAATAAAGACGGTGGCTACCTGACGTCCAACTGGACGCTGTACCGTGCTGAGCGTGAGTTCGCTCAAGTCTTTTCGCGCCGCAAAGTGCGCCTGCGCCTGTTCCACGGCCGTGGCGGCTCGGTGGGCCGAGGCGGTGGTTCCAGTTTCGACGCTATTCTGGCGCAACCCCCCGGCACTGTGAATGGCCAGATTCGTCTGACCGAGCAAGGTGAAATGATCCAAGGCCGCTACAAAGACGCAGACGTAGGTCGCTGGCATCTGGAATTGTTTGTAGCCGCAACGCTGGAGGCCAGCCTGGGCTCGCGCAAGGGTTCGTCCAATGATGATGAGCACTTGGCCGCCTATGGTGAAGCCATGGCCTGGATGTCGGAACAAGCGCATCAAAGCTATCGCCAGCTGGTCTATGGCACACCGAACTTTGATCAGTACTTCTTCCAGTCCACCCCGATCAAGGAAATTGCGGGACTGAATATCGGCTCGCGACCCTCGTCGCGCAAAGCCACGCAAAGTATTGAAGACCTGCGTGCTATCCCCTGGAGTTTCTCCTGGGCGCAATGCCGTCTGCCTATTCCCGGTTGGTACGGTATGGGCACGGCC
>JBQEAN010000031.1:12352-15487 GCA_052109075.1 Alcaligenes sp.
GCTTATGCTGCTTGCAATCATCCTGGGAGTTCTGACTGGCCTGTCGCTGGGTTTAACTGGCGCGGGCGGCGGTATTCTGGCCGTACCTGCCTTGGTATTAGGCATGGGCTACAGCATGACAGCCGCCACTCCCGTAGCGTTGTTAGCCGTGGGAGCCGCTGCTTTACTCGGCGCCTTGGATGGTTTGTACAAACATATCGTGCGTTATCGCGCCGCCATGTTCATGGCAGTGACGGGTGCCTTGGTGACGTCATTGGGTGTGCGCATCAGCCATGCTTTACCCGAGAAAGTTCTGGTGACTTTGTTTGTCGCCATCATGCTGTGGATTGCGACTAAGATGCTGCGTCGTCCTGCGGCAGTCCCACATACACATACCCCTTGCTGCCTGAATCCCGAAACGGGACGCTTGCGCTGGACGCCAGCGAGCACCGTTACGCTGGCTGCTATTGGGGCCGTTGCGGGCTTATTTTCCGGGATGTTGGGAGTGGGAGGTGGTTTTCTAATCGTGCCAGCCTTGAAGCGTTTCAGCGACCTGTCTATGCACAGCATCGTGGCAACATCGCTGATGCTGATCGCCCTGATTTCCTTGAGTGCATCAGCTATGAGTCTGGCTCATGGTGCCGTGATTCCAGTCAGCGGCTGGGTATTTGTAGCCGCGGCGATGGGCGGGATGGTAATAGGCCGCCAACTCGCCCCCCATATTCCTTCGGCGCGCCTGCAACAAGGCTTCAGCATATTGACTGCTTTCGTTGCTCTGTCCATGCTGGCACGCACCTACCTGTTTTAAGCCTCTCACTGCAGACGATGCCTGCAAGAAAGCGGCTACCAATCTGGCTGAACCAGGCGCTACACCTGGCTCAAGACTGAGCACATCACGGCTTATTCACAAATACTGCCGCCACCGTTCTGCGGATTCAGACGGTAATCGCTGAAAGAGCCACCCTCACTGGGGCGTACGGCCACAATACGCTGAACGATATGGTCCGGGTCAGCCCGGAAGCCATGCTCATAGGCCACGATATCCAGGTCCGCACACCAGCGCAGCAACTCTCCCGGCTGCAACAAAAAGTCCGGATTACGTGGCGTGTTGTACTGCTCGTTACCCACCCCAAAGGTTTCGTAAACCAGTACCCCGCCAGGCTCCAGGCTCTCCAACAAAGTGGGCATCAAAGGACGCCACAGATACTTGGTCACTACCAGCGCATTGAACTTGCGTCCGGCAAAAGGCCAGGGGCCGTTCTCAATATCTGCCTGGATAATCTCGCCGTAGGACGCACTGGCCGCTACCGCTTCCGGATCCCGGTCCACACCGATCACGGTATTGCCGCGCTCGGCCAACCAGCGAGCGTTACGCCCACGACCACAGGCCACATCCAGGACGGTGCCTGGATTGGGAATCAAGTGGGCCCATGCCTGTAACCAGGCGCTGGCCTGTCCCCTGTTGTTCATCCCTACCCCTTTGCTATCCAGACAAAACGCTCATGGTAACGCAGCCGCCGCCAAGCTCAAGATGCTGGCTGGCCTGGGCTACAATTGGCCCCGGTTCCACGCTATTTTTTGAGGGTGTATGAAAGTCTTGCTGCAAAAACCCATCTTGCTCATGGCCGTTCTGTGCCTGCCTTTGTGGGTTATCTTCGGCAACTTCATCCTGGCTGCCAGCGCCTCCATCCTGATCGGGATGTTGGTCGGCATGATTCGCACCCTGCACCAAGTGACTGAGGCCAAAAAAGCCCGCGCCAAGAGCGCCGCCCCGGCTTCTTCCGAGACCCCTAACGACAAGCCTAACTGACGCCATGAACGTATTGTCCGCCCCCGCCCTGCCACACGGTTTACCGCCCCTGTCAGACGAGCTGAAAAAACACGTCGCGCAGGTTAACCGTTATCTTCTGGACCGCATTGAAGATGAAGGTGGCTTTCTGGCCTTTGACCAATGGATGCACCATGCGCTGTACGCACCGCATCTGGGGTACTACACCGGCGGCAGCACCAAGTTTGGCAGCAACCAGCCTACGGGCGACTTTACGACGGCACCAGAACTCTCGCCCCTGTTTGCGCAAACCTTAAGCCGTCAGGTGATGGAAGTACTGGAAGGCAGCCAATCCCTGTCTGTTCTGGAGTTTGGCGCAGGCAGCGGTGCGCTGGCCGAAGCGTTGATTAGCGAACTGCGAAAGCAAGGAATCGAGCCGCAATACTCCATTTTGGAAGTCTCCCCTGATTTGCGCGCACGTCAGCAAGAGCGTCTGGCCCCCTTGCAAGCCCAAGTGCAATGGTTGGACAGCACACCCCACACCTTCCGCGGCTGCATTATTGCCAATGAAGTGCTGGATGCCATGCCAGCCAGCCTGTTCACGTTTGATGTAGAAGGCAAGGTGCTGGAGGTGGGTGTTATCGCTGCAGACGACAGCACAGCCCAGGGCCTGCCCGCGCCTTTTTATCTGGCCACCCGCCCGGCTCCCGAACATCTGGCCTCTTTAGTAGCTGAGCGCGTGGAGGCCCAACCTTTTTACCTGTCAGAGATCAACCTGCAAGCCGAAGCTTGGGTGCGCAGCATGGGCACTTGGCTGAAGCACGGTGCCGCCATTCTGATCGACTATGGCTTTCCCCAACGAGAGTACTACCATCCCCAGCGCGACAAAGGCACATTGATGTGCCACTTCCGTCACTTTGCACATGCCGAACCTCTGGTTCTGGCAGGCCTGCAGGACATCACGGCCCACGTGGACTTTACCGCCATGGCAGATGCAGCCCTGGAAGCCGGATTGGATGTGCTGGGCTATACCAGTCAGGCTCGTTTCTTGATGAACTGCGGCATCACCAATTTCTTGGCTTCACCGCCGGAAGATCCGGCTCCAGCAGTACAGCGGCAATGGGCACAAACCATGAGCGCGGCTAACAAGCTGCTGTCTGAAGCGGAGATGGGCGAACTATTTAAAGTATTGATCATCGGCCGCGATATTCCCGCGCCCCTGTTAGGCACGATGAACGGAGATAGACGCGAGCGTCTGTAAGCTCTTTGCCACGGGCCGGATGCGAAAACAATAAGCGGCCAATAGGCCGCTTATCTATTTGAGCACCACAAACGGCTCATACCAAGCTAAACAAATTGCTCCAAAGCGGCCAATCTGGCCGCACGAA
>JBQEAN010000031.1:15587-30583 GCA_052109075.1 Alcaligenes sp.
CGGCTCATACCAAGCTAAACAAATTGCTCCAAAGCGGCCAATCTGGCCGCACGAACAGCCGCCCGGATCTTGTCCGGCTCAGCCTTGAATTGCGCGGCTACAGCCCCTGCATCCACACTTGCCATAACTTTGCGCAGAACATCCCATTCAAGTTCAGGGACAGCCCTCAGGCAAGCGGCAGCGCTAATCAATTGAGTAAAACGCTCGGGCTTGCGCAAAGCATCGAGCGACTCCATAACTTGCAGGGCCGACTCTACATCGGAGCGGGGTTGCAATAAAGCGGGACAGGCCAACAGCTCCGGCAAGAGTCGGGCCTGATCACGCCATTCAGAAGGTGCTCGAATCTGCTCTGCAACCTGTGCAGGCATTTCAGAAATATGGCACAGCACCGCGAAGCAGCCTGCCAATCCCAAATGCCTGTCTTTTGCTACCTGAACTTGTTCGCCAATCCGGTCGTTATAGGTCAAACCGGGCATGATTCGTTCCAAAGCGCCGACTTCCTGCAATACCTCGAACATGCGGGCAGGCTGCTTGGACGACAAACCTTTGGCAATTTCCAAGTAGATGCGCTCAGCCACCAGTTCATCGACCTCGCCTTGCTCTACCAGTTCGCGCGCCAAGGCCCAGGTGTCGTCGGCAACCCTGAACTCGGCGAAGCGCGCTGCAAAGCGTGCTAAGCGCAACAAACGCACCGGATCTTCACTGAATGCAGAACCCACATGCCGAAACAGGCGGGCCTGCAAATCGGCCAAACCATTCAAAGGATCATGTAGATTGCCTGCGGCATCCACGGCCATGGCATTAATGGTCAGATCTCGACGGTGTAAGTCGTCAGCCAGGGTAACGTCTGTGCCGGTATAAAACGTAAAGCCTTTATAACCGCGCCCCGACTTGCGCTCTGTTCGGGCTAGCGCGTATTCCTCTTTACTATGAGGATTCAGAAAGACAGGGAAATCACCACCAACGGGAAGGAAACCCCTGGCGGCCATGTCCTCAGGTCGGGCTCCAACCACTACCCAGTCCTTATCGCCCGCCGGCAGGTCCAGTAAGGCATCGCGCACCGCGCCACCCACCACATAGACCTGCAAGCCTTCCAGCACAGGATCGGGCGGCCCCATCAGGGCTGCCAATGCCATTTTCTGTCTATCATCAAGCATGGGCTGACTCATCAAGGCGAAATGGTGCCCAGACGCCCCTTCAGCGACTGCGGCTGGCCGCTGAACATCATGGAGTAGTAAGTCGCGTTGGACAGCACATTTTTCACGTACAAACGTGTTTCGGTAAAGGGAATGGTTTCAGCAAAAATTGCTCCTTCCACCGAACTGTTCAAACGCGAGCGCCATTGAATCGGACGGCCAGGGCCTGCGTTATAGCCTGCCGACGCCAAGACCTGAGACCCTCCCAACTGAGCCAGGACGATATTGAGATAGTTAGTACCTAGTACCGTGTTCACCTCAAAATCGTTCACACGTGTGGGCGAGAAGTCGTGCATATCAATTTTTTTGGCAACCCACTTGGCCGTCGCAGGCATCAACTGCATCAAGCCCGATGCCCCCACACCCGAACGCGCATCGGTAATAAAGCGCGACTCCTGACGAATCAAACCATATACCCAAGCTGGGTCCAGGTTGATGGACTTGGCCTGCTCTGTCACACGACCTTCAAAGGGCGCGATAAAGCGCTGGCTGAAGTCGATCTCGTTCTTGGTCAACAAGGAGGTATTGACCACCCGGTCGTAAATGCGCTGTTCACGAGCGAACTCGGCAGCAGCACGTAGCTGTCTGTCATTCATGCCGCGCAGGGCAAAGTTCCACTCGGGTACGGCTTCAGGACGCCAGCCCAATTTGAACAACTCCACGGCCCGCAATAGACCGGCATTGGTACGTGCATCTTGCATATCCAAAGGAGTCAAAGGCTGTGGCTGAGGCGGCAAGGAAGGCGTCAGACCCAACTCTTCCGTGGCCAACTGACCGTAGAAGTTCAAGTCGCCCACAATAGACTGGAATTTGGCACGAGCCTGGTCTTTATGGCCCAAAGCCTCGTGAGCACGACCCGACCAGTACACCCAAACCGGCTCGGCCTTCTGCGCATCATTCATCTTGTCGATGGCGGCAGAGACCTGCTTCCACTCAATGGTGGGCTGGCGCAGTTCAGCGCGCACTTGCCAGGCATTGTTGTAGTCGGTCATCGCAGTGCGGCCAGAACGGCGATACCACGTGGCCGCGTCGCTCTCTACTCGCAAAGCGCTGACCAGACCAAACTGGCCCCACACCCAATTCAGGTCTTCCTGAGGAATTTTACCTGCCCAGCTGCGATCGATATAAGCCGCTGCCGTATCCCGCTGACCACGTCCCAAACGGGACAAGGCCAAGGCCACCAGCTCTGGATTGACCGCACTATTGTTCACGTTCCGATCCAGCCACTTTTGCGGCGCGGCCATCAAGGCGGTGTAATCCTTCATTTGCGGTGCGGTAAAAATAATCGCAGCCAGACGACGGGCCTGGGCTGAGCGGTTACTTTCCAACGCATCACGCATCAGGTCGCGGACCTGATTCTTACTGACCACTTTACGGGCGTACAACTGATCCAAGGCCGACCAGCAAGCCTGGCTGGGGGAAAAAGACGCCAGCAAATCGGTCACATCCACAGGCTGACCAGCCACATTCTGGGCCGTAGCAACGGCACATTTCACCGCTGAATTGGGAGCATGCACAGGGGATAAGTCACGCACCAGGGCATAGTTGCCGGTACGTGCTGCTGCCACAATCCAGTCGGACTTCAGGCGATTTTCCAGGTATTCGTCTTGATTGCTGGCCAGGAACAAACGGACTTGCTCATCGGGCACTGGTGTTGCCGCATCTTGCAGCGTGCGGCGTAGGCGCCAATACTGTGCATAAGAACCCAGCACAGGATCGTCGGCAGCCACCGGAGCCAAGGCATCCAGTGCAGTCCAGCGCTTGGCCTGCACGGCATCACGGGCATCGACCAGAGCCTGACGCGCGACCGGAGGAACAGCCGGCACACGGTCCCAACGACGCACCGCTTCTTTCGCGGGCTGCAGCACGACCGTTTGCTTCGCAGAGGCAGGCTCAGAAGAATGGGTCTGGGCTTGTGGCGATTGCGAACCCGCACAGCCGACCAACCCCAATGCAAACACCACCAGGGCGCTCAAGGACGGGCGAGGAAGCGCGGATGCCATGCCCCAAGCCGGGGATTTCTGGTACTTTAGCTGGTTGATACCCATAGTGACGGCCTTTAGAAAATCACCCATGATTCAGAACGTAGAGCATAACGCAGCCGCGCTGCGCACGCGACTAAAAGACCTGCGTGCAGGACAAGCCGCTATTGATACCAACCGGGGCGCTTTGTTGATCCGGGGCCGTCTGTTCACCTGGCTGGCCACCAACCGCCGCCGCCTGCGTGAACAAGGTCGTGCCGAACCCACCACTATTGCCGCTTTCTGGCCCATGGACAAAGAGCCTGACCTGCGCCCCTTGTTGGTTCAATGGGTAGAAGAGGAAGGCTTGAACGTCTGTCTGCCCGTGGTCAACGAAACAGATGCGCCGCTGCGCTTTGTGGAGTGGACGCCCGACACCGAAATGGAAAAAGGGCGTTACGGGATTGAAATCCCCACTTCTACCAGAACCATGCAGCCGGATATCGTCCTGGTTCCCACCTTGGGCTATACCCGTCAGGGTGATCGGCTGGGCTATGGAAAAGGGTATTACGACCGGACTTTAGCGGCACTGAAAAAACAAAACCATGCTTTTACCAGCATTGGCATTGCCTGGGCAGTAGGCGACTTATCAGGTCAACCCTACCAACCCGCCGAGCACGACCAGCGCCTGGACAGTGTTTTGACGGATAAGGGCTGGGCCGTGCCTGCGCCGGAGCTGTAAACCGCAGCTTAGCTGAAAACGGTGCAAACGCTTGAGCTTGGTTGAACCAAACACAGGTCAAACCGGCACCGTACAAGCTGAATGATCGTGCAGCATTAACGCTGCTCACAAGATTCCTTAAAGAAAACCCGCCACAGATGGTGATCTACACGCCGAATTTGGGTATGTTTCCAGCTTTCGGGGTAGTTCAATACGTGGCGGGTTCGTTATTCAGCGTCTCTAGGTACTTAACGCCAGGTCAGATTCGGCAGGATGGCCATGCTCGCTTCTGCCCCGTTCAAGGTGTACATATGTATGCCTGGAGCTCCACCGTCCAGTAGGTCCTGACACAAACGCGCCACCACATCGATACCAAACGCACGAATCGATGCGCGGTCATCACCAAAATCAGCCAGACGCAAACGAACCCAACGCGGCACTTCCGCTCCGCACATCGTCGAGAAACGCAGCAACTGAGAGGAGTTGGTAATGGGCATGATGCCCGGCGTGATCGGGATCGTGACGCCTTGTGCCTGGGCTCGCTCAACAAAGCTGAAGTAGGAGTCCGGATTAAAGAAGTACTGTGTGATCGCGCCGTGCGCTCCCGCATTGACCTTGTTCACAAAGTGACCCAGATCGTCCCCGAAACCCGTGGCTTGAGGATGCATTTCGGGATAGGCAGCCACTTCTATGTGAAAGTGCTCTCCATAGTTCTGGCGAATAAAAGCCACCAGATCGCTGGCATAACGCAATTCACCCGTGTCGCCCCCCATACCCGAGGGCAAGTCACCGCGCAGGGCAACAATACGTCGTATGCCCTGGTCGCGGTAGTTATCAAGTATCTCGCTTAGCTGTGCCGGTGCCGTACCAATGCACGACAAGTGCGGCGCTACATCAAAGCCCAGCTTTTGCAGCAGCGCTACCGCATCGACCGTGCCAGCACGCGTGGAGCCACCGGCTCCAAACGTCATGCTGACATAGGCCGGATTCAAGTCCATCAGGGACTTGGCGGTTCGCACTAGTTTTTCCTGCGCCGCGATATCTCGCGGCGGGAAAAACTCCAGGCTCAAGGTTTGCTTCTTGCTCATTTCATTAACAATCCCGACAGCAGCCCGGAAACCAGACTGTAGACGATGGCCCCAATCACGGCCCACCAAAAGCCCTCAACCTGAAAGCCTTTGAGAATAGAGCCTGCAAACCAGAATACCAAGGCGTTAAGCACCAGCAGGAACAAGCCCAAGGTCACAATGGTGATGGGCAAGGTCAGCACAATCAGCAAAGGTTTGACCAAGGTATTGAGCAGACCCAATACCAGCGCAGCAATCAGTGCCGAGCCAAATGAAGCCACGGTAATACCGGGCAAGATATAGGCGACGACCAACAAAGCAACTGCATTCAGGATCCAGACAAGTAGCAAAGTCATGATAGGACTCCAAGAATAGGCGTCCGAAGACGCCGATGCGTTTAGTAGCGGTAGTGCTCAGCCTTAAATGGCCCTTGCACAGGCACGTTAATGTAATCCGCCTGCGCCTGGGACAAGGTGGACAGATTTACACCCAATTTCTTCAGGTGTAAACGTGCCACTTTTTCGTCCAGGTGCTTGGGCAGTACATATACTTTACCTGTTTCGTAGTGATCGCCACGAGTGAACAATTCAATTTGTGCGATGGTCTGGTTCGTGAACGAAGCCGACATCACAAACGAAGGGTGACCAGTAGCACAACCCAAGTTCACCAGACGACCTTGAGCCAGCAAGATGATGCGCTTGCCGTCAGGGAAAATGATGTGATCAACCTGAGGTTTGATCTCTTCCCACTCCAGATCTTCAATCGAAGCCACGTCGATTTCGTTATCGAAGTGACCGATATTGCACACGATGGCCTGGTCTTTCATGCGCTCCATGTGTGAGCGATCAATGACGTGGTAGTTACCGGTAGCGGTCACGAAGATGTCCGCCTTGTCGGCGGCTTCTTCCATGGTCACAACACGGTAGCCTTCCATCGAGGCTTGCAGGGCGCAGATGGGGTCAATTTCCGTAACCCAAACCTGGGCGCGCAGCGCGGCCAAAGCCTGGGCACAACCTTTACCCACATCGCCAAAACCGCAAACTACGGCGATCTTGCCTGCGACCATTACGTCAGTAGCACGTTTGATACCGTCCACCAGGGACTCGCGGCAGCCATACAGGTTGTCGAACTTGGACTTGGTGACCGAGTCGTTCACGTTAATGGCGGGGAAAGCCAACTCGCCTTTCTTGGCCATCTGGTACAGACGGTGTACGCCGGTGGTGGTCTCTTCAGTCACGCCCTGGATTTGGCTCAGACGGGTGGAGTACCACGTGTTGTCGGTTTCCAGGCGGGCACGAATAGAGGCGTACATGACACGCTCTTCTTCGCTGCCGGGTTTATCCAGAACAGACAAGTCTTTTTCAGCACGGGCACCCAGGTGCAGCAACAACGTGGCGTCGCCACCGTCGTCCAGAATCATATTGGCCTGCTCACCGGGCCAATCAAAAATGTCGTGGGCATATTGCCAGTACTCAGCCAGAGTTTCGCCCTTGACGGCGAACACAGGTACACCGGAGGCAGCAATGGCGGCAGCAGCGTGGTCTTGAGTGGAGAAGATATTGCACGATGCCCAACGCACTTCAGCGCCCAGGGCCGTCAGGGTTTCAATCAAAACCCCGGTTTGAATCGTCATGTGCAAACTGCCGGCGATGCGCGCGCCCTTCAAGGGCTGAGAGGCAGCAAATTCCTCGCGGGTGGCCATCAGGCCAGGCATTTCGGTCTCGGCAATGGTCAGCTCGCGGCGGCCCCATTCAGCCAAGGCAATATCGGCAATTTTGTAATCGGTAAAAGTCACAGTCGGGCTCCGTTATACGGCACGCAGACTGCACGGAGAGCAAATGAATCTCACCAGCAGCCCGCCATGCAGGTCGTGGTGAGCGTCGTTCTCCAAGGTGGAAACCACCTATCCATGCCCCGAGCCTGGCAAGACCGTAGTCTTGTCGCAACGCCCCTCAGGGATGGCAAATTAATGTGGGTGATTGTACCCGTTTGGCTCGCCTTGGGAAGCCGCCTAACAGGGGAATGGCTGATATTTTTATCGTAAAAACCAGCTTACTTCAAGATTTTTCCTTCTGCACCTCAGTGACCTGCACCCTCTCTACCCGTTGGGCTAATTGCTCCACATGTGTTTTCCGCACAGAGTGAACTCGCAACAAAAAAGCCAGTCGGATTGAACTGACTGGCTTTTCCCTATCAAGGCTCTGGAAGCCCGATAAACCGGTGACTTAGATCGCCTGACGCAAAGTCTGGGCTTTATCCGTAGCTTCCCAGCTGAACTCGGGTTCGCTACGACCGAAGTGACCGTAGGCTGCCGTCTTGGTGTAGATGGGGCGCTGCAGGTCCAGCATGTCGATAATGCCACGTGGGCGCAGATCGAAATGCTGACGCACCAGTTTGGCGATTTCGGTATCCGAGATCACGCCGGTGCCTTCGGTGTAGATGGTGATATTGATAGGCTCGGCCACACCAATGGCGTAGCTCAACTGCACCTGACACTGACGCGCCAGACCCGCAGCCACAATGTTCTTGGCCACGTAACGGGCTGCGTAGGCCGCAGAGCGGTCTACTTTGGAGGGGTCTTTACCGGAGAAAGCACCACCACCGTGAGGGCATGCGCCACCGTAGGTGTCCACAATGATCTTGCGGCCTGTCAGCCCGCAATCGCCTTGAGGGCCACCAATGACGAATTTGCCAGTGGGGTTCACCAGGAAACGGGTTTTCTCGGTCAACAAGTCTGACGGGAAGCATGGGCGAATGATGTGCTCGATCACGGCTTCGTGGATGTCTTTCTGGGACATTTCAGGAGCGTGCTGAGTGGACAACACCACGGTGTCGACTTCGGTAGGACGGCCATCCACGTAGCGGAAGGTCACCTGGGATTTGGCATCGGGACGCAACCAGGCCAGACGACCATCTTTGCGCAGCTCGCTCTGACGCTGCACCAGGCGATGGGCGTACCAGATGGGTGCAGGCATCAGATCAGGAGTTTCGTCGCAGGCGTAGCCAAACATCAGGCCCTGGTCGCCCGCGCCTTGATTCAGCAGCTCTTCAGGGCTGCGATCCACGCCTTGGGCGATATCGGGCGACTGCTTGTCGTAGGCCACCAAGACGGCGCATGACTTGTAATCAATGCCGTAGTCGCCATTGTCATAGCCAATGCGCTTGATGGTGTCGCGCGCCACTTGGATATAGTCCACGTTGGCATGCGTGGTGATTTCACCCGCCAGCACAACCAGACCGGTATTGCACAAGGTCTCGGCAGCAACACGCGCCTGGGGGTCTTGCTCGAAAATAGCGTCCAGGATAGCGTCGGAAATCTGATCGGCGACCTTATCGGGATGGCCTTCAGAGACGGATTCGGATGTAAAGAGAAAGTCGTTGTTTACCACAGCGTAGCTTCCTTGGGTAAGGGCTGATAGTCAGCACGAGGTTGAACAAACTGCGTTGCACCTCGAAGCCAGCGATGTGGATACGATAGACGGGGCGCGACGCTTTAGCGGTTTATGGTGGGCAGTTTGCTGCCCGATCGCTCCGCAAGTTGTCGTTTAACTCAGCGATAGAATGCATTTTAAGCGAAAATACATAATCATTTCAGCAAAACTTCACATTTAAGGATTGTCTGGCCCATGCTAGTGGCTCTCTTGCGTCTCATGGCTCGCCTGCCTTTACCTGTCCTGCATGCGCTCGGTAATGTCATAGGTCGGCTGATTTACGCCTTCCCCGGGCGTTATCGCCGACGCCTGCAAAGTAACTGTCGTCAGGCAGGCTATGATTCGCCTGCCTTCTTTCGACAAGCTGCCGGACAAGCTGGCGCCATGATTATGGAAACTCCACGCGTCTGGCTATATCCCGAGGCCTGTGTGGCCCGCTGCACAATCGACGATTTGCCCTTGGTACAAGCAACCCATGCCGAAGGTCGCGGCGTGCTGTACTTGACCCCGCACCTGGGCTGTTTTGAGATGATCGCTCGTTATTATGTTGGCCTGGGACCGATGACCGCCATGTTCCGCCCGCCACGTCAGGCTTTTTTGAAACCCTTGATGGTGGCATCACGCGAATTGCCCAATATGCATGCCGTACCAGCCAATATAAAAGGCGTGCGCGAACTTGTCCGTACTTTTCGCCGAGGTGAATCGGTAGGCATGCTGCCCGACCAGGTCCCCAGCGGAGGGGATGGTGTATGGGCACCATTCTTTGGCCGCCCGGCCCTGACTATGACCCTGGCTGGCAAACTGGCCCGCCAGTCCAATGTGCCCATCATCGTGACGGCAACCGAGCGTCTACCCAAAGGCCGCGGCTTTCACATTCACACCTTCCGTTTGCCTGAACCCTTGCCTGAAGATCCTACCGAACTGGCCACCCTGGTGAATGAATCCATGGAAATCATGATCCGGCGCTTTCCAACCCAGTACCTCTGGGCCTATAACCGCTACAAGGTTCCGAATGATGCGCCCCCTTTGCCTGACGATGCCACACCATGAGTTTTAATTCCTACCCGCTGCTCAAATCCATTTTCTCCTACTTTGGCCGCGTCCCGGTGCGTACGCGCCAGCGTTGGGGGACCGTGCTGGGTGGATTGGTACATCGCCTGGCTTCCCGCCGCCGCCACATCGTGCGCACCAATCTGGCTCTGTGCTTTCCCGACACTGCCGAGACCACACGGCGCGAATGGGAAAAGCAGCATTTCCGGCTTCTGGCCCAATCCTATCTGGACCGTGGCCTGCTCTGGTTTGGCCTGCCCAGCACCATCCTGAACACCTTGCATCTGACGGGCGAAGAACACATTACCCAAGCACTGGAGCAAGGGCGCAAAGTCATGCTGCTGGTACCCCACTTTCTGGGTATGGATGCCGCAGGCACCAGGCTATCCATGTCAATCTCGCCGTTGGTGGCCTTCTACACGCCGCAGCGTGATCCCCATGTGGATCGCCTGATGTATGAAGGCCGCAGCCGTTTTTCCTCGGTCCCGCTGATTTCCCGTAAGGATGGTATTCGTGGCTTGATGCGCGCGCTGCAAAAAGGCCAGCCTATCTATTACCTGCCCGATATGGATTTCGGCAGCAAGGGTTCGGCCTTCGTGCCTTTTTTCAAGGTGCCTGCCGCCACTCTTTTATCCACCGCCCAGATCGCCCGTAATCAAGATGCCTTGGTGATCCCAGTGATTTCCCGCTTGGATGCACAGACCGGCCACTATCATATTCAGGTGCTGGAACCCATGTCCGACTTTCCCGGCGAAGGCTCACTGGAAGAGGCCACGGAGCGGATGAATGCCCTGATTGAAAAATATGTGCGTGAGGACCCGCCGCAGTATTATTGGGTACATCGACGCTTCAAAACCCGGCCTGACGGCCAACCCGGCATCTACTAGACACGATTATGAACAGCCCTACCGCCCCCCAGCCCACTTCCCCGCTTTGGCGTTTCAGCAAAATGCACGGGGCGGGCAATGACTTTGTCATGCTGGATGGCGTAACGCAGCGCATAGCAATGACGCCTGAACGGGCCCGCGCCCTGGCAGATCGCCACTTTGGCATTGGGGCTGACCAGATTTTGCTGGTTGAAGCAGCCACCGTACCGCAAGCCGATTTTCGTTATCGCATCTTTAATGCAGACGGCAGTGAAGTCGAACATTGTGGTAACGGCGCACGCTGCTTTGTCCGCTTTGTCCACGAACAGGGTCTATCGTCGGCCAACCCTCTTCAAGCCCAGATCCGCACGGGCATCATTACCCTGAACGACGACCCGCAACGCGGTGTGGAGGTCATGATGGGAACAACCCGCTTTACTCCTGCTGATCTGGGTTTTGACAGTTCCAGTCTGGAACAAGATAGCCAGGGCCAGGACACGCTGTGGTTATTACCTGTACCTGATCAAACTGAACCAGTAGCCCTATCGCTGGTGTCCATTTCCAACCCGCATGCTGTGCAAGTCGTAGACGATGTGAAACAGGCCCCTGTTGCGACTGTGGGCCCTTTCATCGAGTCACACCCCCGCTTTGCCAATAAAGTGAATGCGGGTTTCATGCAAGTTGTAGATCCTCATCACATCAAGCTGCGCGTCTATGAACGCGGTGCTGGCGAAACCTTGGCCTGCGGCACCGGCGCTTGCGCGGCTGTGGTAGCGGGTATACGCCGGGGATTGCTCCAAAGCCCGGTTGTCGTGGATACTCGTGGAGGCAGTCTGCGCATTGAATGGGACGGGCAGACGCTACGCATGAGCGGCCCGGCCCAAACTGTCTTTACCGGGCAAGTCGATATAGACGCGCTGTGTGCGTCCCTAGCCAGAAAGGAAACCTTCTAGACATGGATACCCCCAACAGCCTTAGCGCCGTGGAAGTGGCCCAGTTTTTGAAAGCCAACCCTGATTTCTTCGACGCGCACGCCGATGTTTTTTCCAAATTGATGGTGCCCCACCCGCACCAAAGCCGCGCCATTTCTTTGGGCGAGCGCCAGATCCTGCTGCTGCGTGAGCGCGGCAAGAAAACGGAACGCCAACTGGCAACGCTAGTAGCCAACGCCCGCGGTAACGAGAAAATCTCGCGCCAGCTACATCAGTGGAATTGCCAGATGCTGGCCCAGTCCGATCCCGGTGCCCTGCCTGAACTGATTTGCAGCAGCCTGGAACATATTTTTGAAATGCCGGTGGTGCGCTTACACTGCTGGAACCCCGACGAAGTCTTGGCGGATGACCTGCTCGTCAACTGGGCCTACACCTTGATCGCCCCCTATTGCGGGACTAGACGCGAACAGGAGTTCCTGGCGGATTTGCAGCAAGATGCGCAGTCTGTTGCGATCGTGCCCTTGAAGAGCCCCGAGTCGAATACCTTGTTTGGCCTGCTGGTTCTGGGCTCACCTGAAGCCACCCGTTTTACGGCTGATATGGGCACAGATTTTCTGGAGGGGATTGGCGAGCTGTGCAGTGCTGCCCTGCAACGTTTGCACAAGCCCAGCAGTGTCAATCAAAGCGAATGTCCGGCCTGAAAAAACAAGATCGCTCCCCCTTTGGGGAGTCCCCCGAGCAGCCAGCCGTCTCTCAGGCTCTAAGCCCCGCCATGCAAAGCTGGCTGCATCAACTAAGCCATGAAAAACGTTATTCGGAACACACACTCAGTGCGTACCGAAGTGATCTGCGCCATCTGCTGGCGCAGCATCCAGGCTTAGACCCCGACACGCTGAATCACACGCAGCTACGGCAAGCTGCCGCGCGCTTGCATGCGCAAGGTATGGCCCCCCGCAGCCTGGCCCGCATTCTGGCCGCCTGGCGTGGCTATTATCAATCGCGCACCAAAGAATTGGGCTGGCCCTTGAATCCTGCCGCCAGCCTGAAAGCGCCCAAGATAGGCCGCCCCCTGCCCAAAGCCTTGTCCGTAGACCAGACCCAGCAATTGTTGGACAGGCCAAGCGCACCCATACAAGACGATCCGGTCAGCTGGCGCAATCAGGCCATGTTTGAACTGTTTTATTCCAGTGGCCTGCGTTTGTCTGAGCTGGTCAGCCTGGATACGCACTATCACCAAGACTCTCAATACCAGTCCAAAAGTTGGCTATTGCTGGACGATCGTGAACTGCTGGTCAGCGGCAAAGGCGGCAAAATTCGCCGTTTACCTATCGGCGCACAAGCCCTGAATGCTCTGCAGCAGTGGTTGGAAAAGCGCACGACCCTGGCCTCACTGGCGACAAGCGCCGATGCCTGTGCCGCCCTATTTCTAGGTGCTCGCGGAGCGCGGATTCACCCGCGTGTCGTGCAGCAGGAGTTGGAAAACTACGCCCGTGCCAGTGGCCTGCCTGTGCATGTACATCCGCACAGCCTGCGTCACAGCTTTGCCAGCCATTTACTGCAGTCGGCTCAGGATTTGCGGGCCGTGCAGGAGCTATTGGGTCATACCAATATTTCCACGACCCAGATTTATACCCGCCTGGACTTCCAGCATCTGGCCCAGGCTTACGATCAGGCCCACCCTCGGGCACAACGCAAGAACCGGGCCAGCGACAAGCCGGATGAATGATTCAAGGCTGTAGGGCTTTGATCAGTTGATCCGTGTTCGAGCGCATCATGCCCAAGTACGTGTCCACCCCTGAACCCGCGACGCCCAGGGCATCGGAATACAAGGTGCCCCCCACTTTCGCCCCGGTTTCCCGAGCTACTTGCTCCACCAGCTTTGCACTGACGGTGTTTTCCACAAAAATGGCCTGGATCTGCTCGCGGCGCGCTTGCTGAATGATTTGTGCAATATCACGAGCCGAAGGCTCCGCTTGGCTGGATACACCGACCAAGGGGATGAAGCGAATGTCGTACGCCTTGCCCATATAAGAAAACGCATCGTGCGAGGTAATCACCTTGCGCTTTTCTACGGGCACAGCTTGAAGACGGGTTTTGATAGAGTCGTCCAGTTCCTGAATACGCTGTGCGTAATCCTTGGCGCGGCGCTGGTAGTACTCCGCATTGGCCGGGTCAGCTTGTTCCAGACCTTTACTGATATTGCGGACATAGATCTGCGCCAAACCCAGACTTTGCCAGGCGTGCGGGTCCTGACTGCCGTGCTGATGGCTATGGGCGTGGTCACTGTGGGCCTGTTCGCCCTCCCCAGCGTGTGTATGTTGGTGGTCCTGCTCATGTGCAGGCTCATGATCGTGATCATTGCTATGGTCAGCGTGATCATCCTGCCCTGCCTCAAAAGCCAAAGGCGCAATACCCTCGGTAGCCACGATCTGCGGCCCTTTATAGCCCGCCGCTTGCTGCAAACGAGGCAGCCAGGTTTCAAATTCCAAGCCATTAATGACCAGCAACTGCGCACTAGCCAAGGTTTTGGCATCGCTGGGGCGCGGCTCAAAAGAATGGGCATCACCGTTAACCGGCACAATCGTGCTGGCCATGACCTTGTCGCCGCCTATCTCCTTGACCATATCGTTCAAGATGGAAAAGCTGCTGACGACTCGTAAAGGTTCAGCCTGCACTGACAGGCTAGCCGCCAGCAAACCCAGGACCAATACCGTACGGCCGGAATACAGGTCTCGCATTTTCATCAATCGTGCTCCAAGAGAGAGGCCATGCGCCGACGCCGTGCACGCCATTGGGAATAAGCGCGCAGCAAACCGCCTTGGGGGCCAAGGGTGATAGAAAGAAAATAAAAGCCACCCGCCGCCAGGATGATCGCGGGCGAGGCGGGCACGTTGTAGTAATACGAGAACAGCAGGCCCAGATAGGCACTAACCATGCCCAGCACAGCCGCCACCAGCATCTGGCGTCCCACGGAATACACCCAGAATCGGGCCGAGGCGGCGGGCAACATCATGATCCCGACCACCATCAAGGTCCCCAGAACCTGGAAGCCAGCCACCAGCGTGATGACCAGCATGAACAAGAACAACATATGGACAACCGAACCGCGGCCACTTTGAGTACGCAGAAAGATCGGGTCCATGCACTCCAGCACCAGGGGCCGGAATACCAAGGCCAGAATAATCAACGTGACCGTTGTACTGCTGGTAACCAGCAATAAAGAAGCATCATCCAAGCCCAGCACAGTACCAAACAGCACATGGATTAAATCCATATTGGAGCCGCGCAGTGAAACCAGCAGCACTCCCAGCCCTAAAGACACCAGATAAAAAGCCGCAAAACTGGCGTCTTCACGCTGGGGGGTCAGACGAGCCACCAGGCCAGCCAGCAAGGCCACGACCAAACCCGTAATCATGCCGCCCAAGGCCATCGCGCTTAAAGACAGACCGGCGGTCAGGAAGCCAACCGCGACACCGGGCAGGATGGCATGCGCCATGGCATCGCCCATCAGGCTCATGCGACGCAACACCAGGAAAACACCCAACGGCCCGGCAGCAGCAGCCAAGGCAAAAGAGCCCGCCAAGGCCCGTTTCATGAAACCAAATTCGATAAAGGGACCGAACAGCACATCCATCAGCGCCATCATAAGTAGTCCCCAGCACACAGATGACGGGCCAGATGCAGGTTTTCCGGGGTCAGTACCGCTTCGGTTTCACCCCAACCCACCACTTGCCCCGCCAACAGCACCGTTTGCGGGAAACAGCTGCGCACC
>JBQEAN010000031.1:30683-39109 GCA_052109075.1 Alcaligenes sp.
CCAACCCACCACTTGCCCCGCCAACAGCACCGTTTGCGGGAAACAGCTGCGCACCATATCCAGATCATGCAGCACGGCCATCACGGTACGGCCCTGTTTGTGCCAGTCCAGAATCAGGTTCATCAATTCATCCGAGGTTGCACGGTCCACCGCGGCAAAGGGCTCATCCAGCAGAAGTATCTGAGCATCTTGCATGATCATGCGAGCAAACAAGGCACGCTGTAATTGTCCGCCTGACAAGGTGCCAATCGATCGCCGGGCAAAGTCGGCCAGACCAACCTGTTCCAAAGCATGGCCAATGCGTTCGTGTTCTGCTTTGGGAAAACCACCCCAGGCCCCAACACGCTTCCAGGCGCCCATGGCGACCAGATCATGTACCGTCACGGGAAAACTCTTGTCCAGGTCACCCATCTGCGGCAGCAAAGCCAGCTGATGCAGAAAACCGCTATCAAGCGCGATACGACCTTTCAGGGGATTAATCTGCCCCGTCAGCCCTTTAAGTAAGGTGGACTTGCCTGCGCCATTGGGCCCGACAATCGCTGTCAGGGAGCCACGGATGAAACATCCGCTAATGTCCCGCAAGGCAATTTTGTCTTTCCAGCCCAGCGCCACATGGTCCAGCTCGATCAAAGTTTGATTGTTCGTCATGCTTTTACCACGCGCCCAATGCCCAGGCCGTCATCGCCCACAGGGCGGCGGCCACGCATAAAGCGCCCAGCACACGCTGCCCAGCCGAGGCCAACAAGAGCGAACGGCGGGGGGCCGGACTGCGAGAAGTCGAGGAAAATTGAGAACAGGACATGAAACAGGGATAATGCGGCAAGAGTAGGAATTTATTTTCCCAAAGATGTTATAACATAACAAACACCCTATCAAGCGCCATGCCTGTACATATTCTTACGCCCAACGCCATTGAAGATCAGCTTGCTACCGCTGAACAGCTTTGTCTGGAACGCGGTAAACGGCTGACTTCAATTCGACGCCAGGTGCTGGAAATCCTGATTCAGGCCCAGCGCAGTTTGCGCGCCTACGAACTGCTGGACCTCGTTCGGGAATTTCAACCGGGTGCCAAACCTCCTACCGTTTACCGCGCTCTGGACTTTCTGACCGAAGAAGGTCTGATCCACCGCTTAGATGCCGTCAATGCCTGGACGGCTTGTGTAGATGCCGGTGGTCACCCCCACGACTTGCTGATTGTCTGCACCCAGTGCGGCACCGTAGTGGAACTATGCGCTCCGGCCTTGAGCAAAAAACTGGCTGACTGCGTGCGCGAGGCCGGTTTTGCGCTTTCTGGCCACGAAACTGAATTACGGGGTCTGTGCCAACGTTGTGTTGCTGCTAAAAACGAGCGAAAACCCTTATCTGCCCCCTAAAACGTGGTATTTTGCCGCCAATCAGTATATATTCCCCGATCTATTGGCAAACCTCTGTGAATTTTTACAGATCACCGTTTGCCCAACAGGCAAGGCTGTGCTGTAATCGCACGTTGTTTTCGTGCGGAGTAGATAGGTGCAGGAAGCCGCGGTTGGAACCGTGCCTTGTACCTTTCGCCCGCCACTGCGAGGCATGTTTATGAACGCGGCATCAGATCTGAAAAACATGGTTCCAGTCACTGTTCTGACTGGTTTTTTGGGCGCTGGCAAAACCACGCTGCTCAAGCGCATCCTGAGCGAATATCACGGTCGACGCATTGCCGTCATCGAAAACGAATTCGGGCCTGAGGGCATCGACAATGAATTGTTGGTGCAAGACTCCGAAGAAGAAATCGTTGAGCTGAGCAACGGTTGCGTCTGCTGCACGGTGCGCGGCGACCTGATGCGCACCCTGAACGATTTGCGCGTTCGCCGCCAAGCGGGTGAACTGAAGTTTGAGCGCGTCATCATCGAGACCACCGGCATGGCTAACCCCGGCCCGGTCTGCCAGACCTTCTTCATGGACGATGATATTGCCGACTACTATCGGCTAGACGCAGTCATCACTGTGGTGGACGCCAAGCACGGCATGACCACGCTGGATAATCAAGAAGAAGCACAGAAACAAGTTGGTTTTGCGGACCGCCTGCTGATCTCCAAAAAAGATCTGGTCAACGATGTAGATTACGAGGCCCTGCGTGCCCGTCTGATCCGCATTAATCCACGCGCAACCATTACCCCGGTTCACTTCGGTGAGACCGACATCAAGGATTTGCTGGAAGTCAGCGGCTTTAACCTGACCTCCATTTTGGACATCGATCCACAATTCCTGGCTGAGCAACACCCTGATGCGGATGATGGCCATGACCACCATCACGATCATGCTCACGATGAAGATGGCGACTGCGGTCCAGGCTGCGGCCACCACCATCATCACCAGCACGCGGCTCACAATGACGAGATCGGAGCCTTCGTGTTCCGTTCCGACCGTCCTTTTGATCCCGAGCGTCTGGAAGATTTCCTATCGGGGATTGTCCAAGTATTTGGACCAGATCTGATGCGCTATAAAGGCATTCTGTATCTGAAGGGCATCAATCGCCGTATGCTTTTCCAAGGCGTACACATGATGATGAGCGCCGAGCCTGGCAATGCCTGGCTGGCCAAAGATAAAAAAGGCACCAAGCTGGTCTTTATTGGCCGCAAATTGCCACAAGACATCTTCACCCAGGGCTTGGAGAATTGCCTGGCTTGAAGTGAAAACTTATTCAGTAAATGCGGAGCGATTGCGCGTGACGACAGTTACAGGCTCCCAGACGTCAACAAGAGGTAAGCATCATGGCAACTAAGTCACATGACAGTACTACAACCCTGCTGACCGAGCAGGAGCTTTTGGCGATGCCTGAGTCAGACTACATGAACGCCGCCCAGCTGGAGTTTTTCAAGCACCGCTTACGCCAGCTTGAGCAGGAAATTCTGGCTAACGCAGGTGCCACAACGGAAAACCTGCGTGAAACCCAGTTCGTTCCTGACCCGGCTGACCGTGCCACGATCGAAGAAGAACACGCTCTGGAGCTGCGTACTCGCGACCGCGAACGCAAGCTGCTCAAGAAAGTGCAACAGTCCATTGCCCTGATCGATTCGGGTGAATACGGCTGGTGTGAGGAAACGGGCGAGCCCATCGGCCTGCCCCGTTTGCTGGCACGCCCAACGGCTAACCTGTCTCTGGAAGCCCAAGAGCGTCGCGAAAAGCGTCAAAAAATGTTTGGGGATTGATCAAGCCCTACGGCTTCTTGCCCTGATATAAAGCCCGCCAGATTCGTCTGGCGGGCTTTTTTATGGCTGCCTGTATAGCCACAAGGTGGCCCGCTCCAAACGACTTGCTGCGCTACGCTGATCCACGGCTTCCGGCCAAAGTACACGTTGAAACAAAAACTTCGTTCCGCTACGCGCTTGAAATTTCCTGCCTGGCCCCCAATTGGGAATCTTAACGGAAGGAAATCATGGAACAATTTCACGCCACTACTATTGTCTGTGTACGTCGCGGCGATCAAGTCGCCATTGGCGGCGATGGTCAGGTCACGCTGGGCAATGTTGTCATCAAAGGCACGGCCCGCAAAATTCGCCGCCTGTACAACGACAGCATCCTGGCCGGTTTTGCCGGTGCGACGGCCGACGCATTCACCTTGCAAGAGCGCTTTGAGGCCAAGCTGGAAAAGCACCAAGGCAACCTGTTGCGCGCTGCGGTCGAGCTGACACGCGACTGGCGTACCGACCGCGTTTTGCGTCGTCTGGAAGCCATGCTGCTGGTGGCGGACAAAGAGCACACTCTCGTGCTGACCGGCAATGGCGACGTGCTTGAGCCCGAACATGGCCTGGCTGCCATCGGTTCCGGCGGCTCCTACGCCCAATCTGCCGCCATGGCCTTACTGAAAAACACCGATATGGCCCCTGCCGACATCGTTAAAAAGTCGTTGGAGATTGCAGGCGATCTGTGTATCTACACCAACCAGAACCATATCGTCGAAACACTCTGACAGCCGGATACCCCACCATGTCTACACCTAATATGACTCCCGGAGAAATTGTCTCCGAACTGGACAAGCATATCGTTGGCCAGGGCAAGGCCAAGCGCTCCGTGGCCGTGGCCCTGCGCAATCGCTGGCGTCGCCAGCAGGTTGCCGAGCCCCTGCGCAGCGAGATCGTCCCCAAGAATATTTTAATGATCGGACCCACCGGCGTCGGTAAAACCGAAATCGCCCGCCGTCTGGCCAAACTGGCCAATGCTCCGTTTATCAAGGTCGAGGCCACCAAGTTCACGGAAGTGGGCTATGTAGGTCGCGACGTTGAAACCATCATTCGCGACCTGGTGGATATTTCGGTCAAGCAAACCCGCGAAATCGAAATGCGCCGCGTGCGTACCCAAGCCGAAGAAGCTGCTGAAGACCGCATTCTGGATGTACTGGTACCGCCCTCTCGCGATGCCCACGGCCAACCCCTGCGCGAGGACAACTCTGCTCGCCAGGTGTTCCGCAAGCGTTTGCGTGAAGGCAAGCTGGACGATAGCGAGATTGAAATCGAAATGACCCAGGCCATGCCTCGCATGGAAATCATGGCTCCTCCCGGTATGGAAGAGATGACCGAGCAATTGCGCGGCATGTTCTCCGGCATGGGTCAGGAAAAAACCAAGCCCCGTAAACTGACGGTCAAAGAAGCCTTCAAGCAACTGACGGAAGAAGAAGCTGCCCGCCGCGTCAATGAAGATGATTTGCGCACGGCAGCGGTGGCCAATGCAGAACAAAATGGCATTGTGTTCCTGGACGAGATCGACAAAATCACCGCACGGGGCGAGAGCCAGGGTAGTGGTGGCGATGTATCCCGCCAAGGTGTACAACGCGACCTGCTGCCTTTGGTTGAAGGCACCAACGTCACCACTAAATACGGTGTCGTGCGTACTGATCACATCCTGTTTATTGCCTCGGGGGCGTTCCACCTGTCCCGACCATCGGATCTGATTCCTGAACTGCAAGGCCGTTTCCCTATCCGTGTGGAACTGGAATCGCTGAGTGCCCAGGATTTTGTACAGATTCTGTCGGCCACAGATGCCTCCCTGACCAAGCAATACGCCGCTTTGCTGGGCACTGAAGACGTGCAGCTGGATTTCCGTCCCGACGGTATCCAGCGTCTGGCCGAGCTGGCTTTCGAGGTCAACGAGCGCACTGAAAACATCGGTGCTCGGCGCTTGTACACCGTCATGGAAAAACTGCTGGAAGAGCTGTCCTACAGCGCCAGCAACTACGGTGAACAAAGCGTTGTCATTGATACTGATTACGTGAACAAGCAGCTGCAGGAAACAGTCGCCAGCCAGGATTTGGCGCGCTACGTGCTGTAAGTTCGGCGTTTGTCGGGCACGAAAAAGGGGCAGATTGTTTCTGCCCCTTTTTTATGGTGGCCCAGGCAACATCAACCCGAGGCTGCCCCAGACGGCCGGTCGCAAAACGTCCCCAAGCTCTGGCTTAACCCTGGTAAAACCGACTCTACGAACTTTGGCACCGCCAAATCGATCACATCAGCGGGACCACGCCCTGAGCCGGAAAGGAAAAACCGGGCAGACCCGGTTTTAGCACTCGATGGTTCAAACCAGGCTTACTTACTGATCTTGGTGACCACGTAATCACCACCCTCACGTTTGGCAGTGAATTTAACCTTGTCACCCGGCTTGATGTTAGCAAGCAAGGCCGGATCAATCTTGTACACCAGCGTCATGGCGGGTAATTCCAGATCACTGATCTCACCATGTTTGATGGTGATCTTGCCAGCTTCAGCGTCCAGTCGGCGCACTTCGCCCGATGCACTGGCCTCTTGAGCCTGGGCAACTACGACATACGCCGAGCCTGCCAGCACACCCACAGTGCCCAATGCCAAGGCCGCGCCTCGTTTCGTCCACGTCATCTTTCACTCCTGCAAATTGGGCAGAGCTAAACAATTAGCCCATAATGCCTATTTTCCGACGTCTACTACGTCTATTTCCGATCAAGCATAACGCTAAATCTTTGCAAAAGTATGAGCGAATTTATTAAAGGGTATGTGCTGCGTCCAGCCACCCCCACTGACATTCCGGCTGTTTTAGGCTTGATGCGCGATATGGCTGCCTTTGAAAAACTAGAACATATTTTCAAGGCCAGCGCCGAATCGCTACACAACAGCTTCTTCTCGGGTCAGCCCAGTGCTTACTGTCTAGTCATCACTCCGGAAGATCAGCCCGACACACCAATTTCTTACATTATGTGGTTTTACAATTACTCCAGTTTTTTGGATCGCCGCGGCATCTATCTGGAAGATTTGTATATAGACCCCGCTCACCGAAAACACGGTTTGGGTGCCGCTGCCTTGCGCTATCTGGCTCAATTAGCCGTCGCGCAAGAATGCGGTCGCCTGGAGTGGGTAGTGCTGGACTGGAACCAGAACGCGATCGACTTTTACAAATACCAAGGTGCTCAAGTGCTGGAAGAGTGGCGGGTCGTTCGCGTTACAGGCGATGCCCTACTCAATCTGGCCCAAGGTACACCCACGCCTGCCAAGGCATAAAAGGCCATTATGTCCACACGACTTTCCATTATCAGCACCCGCACGGGGGACGACGGCACCACCGGATTGGGAGACGGCAGCCGCCTGCCCAAAACCGCTCCCCTGATTCACGCCTTGGGTGATGTGGACGAGCTCAACAGCCATATCGGTGTGTTGCGCAGCATGGCGCTGCCCGAGGATGTGGACAGCTTGCTGTCCGATATCCAGCACGATTTGTTCGATATGGGTGCCGAGCTGTGTATTCCCGGCCATCAGGTCATAGGCAGCAGCCATGTGGAGCGGCTGGATCAAGTGATCCGTCACTACAACGAGCCCTTGGGCATACTCAAAGAGTTTATTTTGCCCGGTGGCAGCCCAGCGGCTGCACAAGCGCATGTGGTGCGCTGTGTGGCACGTCGTGCCGAGCGCACGGTCCTGGCCGTGCCAACAGCCTCGTTGCCGCAGGATGGCCCGCGCCTGTATCTGAACCGGCTGTCGGATCTGCTATTTGTGCTGGCGCGCACCTTGAACCGCCATGCAGGTCGCTCTGACGTACTGTGGGAGCCCAAACGCAGCGAGCAAGACAAAGACTGACACTCGCAAAGCGACAGCGACAGCGACAGCGACAGCGACAGCGACAGCGACAGCGACAATAAGAATAGGGCCCTGTTAAAAAGGGCCCTATTTCTTTTTAGGCCAGATCAAGTCGAGTAATGTCGGAAAAATTCAGCACCGGCTGATCCGTCGGGTCTTCGTAGACCTGCCATTTCAATGACAGACTCCCCACCTGAATATCCACGGTAGCCAAGGTATTTTCCGCATCGCTATCGTCAGGTGCGCAGCGCCAGATCGGAAATTCCGCATGGTGCTGATCAGCCAGTACGTTCAAGGGGGCAAGGTCCGCACCCGCTTGGGCCAGTAGCTCCTCACCACGCGCCTGCCGAAACTCGGAGGAACGGGTAATGCGCTGCTCAAACCCTTGCATGGCTTCATGCAACGCATGGTTGGCATGCAGACGGTTTTGCCCAATGGTCTGGACCGAGACCGCCTCGGCACTGAACTCTACGCTCAGTAAACGCGGATCACCACGCTGGGCCAGGCTCAAATGAAAGGCCCCGGAACGGGGATGCTCTTGCAAGAGACTTACCGCCTGATCCAGATCGGGTTGATCCAGCATGGCACGGGTCAGGACCATGCGCGGTACGCCGGGGGCAACATGGCAGGCACGCACATTATTGACCGTCATGGCCAAACCAGCCTGCGTCACGGCAAAGCTGTGGCCTGGCAAGGAGGCGGGGTATAAAAAGGATACAAAGGACATGCCGCTGTCAGGGATGAATTTGGCCACCCCGCAATAGCCGGCAAAGCCTGGATCGCCGTCTTCGTTGTGCACAAGACGGGGCTCGCCCTGATCGGGCATCTGCACGGTGGTGCAACCATCCGGGGCCATAGCCCAAAGATCGCCCCGGCAGTTCCACAAAAACACGTCTTCAAATGGGAGCTCCAAGCCTAATGCCAGGCCCTGGAGCTCGGTCCATATTCGGGGAAAATAGCGCTCGGTGTACTGTGCCAGTTGACTGGCTACAGCCGACCCTTTGTGTTGCATAATGCCTTGCCATGCTGCTGAGCTCAGCAAATAGGCATGCACTGCAGGGGCTCCGAAACGTCCCAAAGAATGGCCAATTTCTTTGGGACCACCACTTAACTCCAGATAGGACAACTTAGCCATCGCGTCTATTTCCAGTAGGCACCCGATTGGTGCAATTGATTTTCAAGCGACTCAATACCGCTTACAGCACGACTGCCCGCTTTGGCCAGAACCTGTTCCAGCAAGACCTCCACCAACGCCTGGGCTGCAAGCAGAGAAGGGAAAAAAGACGGACTGTCGGTTCCAAACAATAATGTGGCATCCGCCTGCTGCGCAATAGGGGCAAGCAAGCTGTCGCAAAT
>JBQEAN010000032.1:0-1563 GCA_052109075.1 Alcaligenes sp.
GTGCTGTTGCCGTACCGGGTGCGTGACCCGCACCCATCCCTTTCCATCACCTTTGAGGAAAATTGAGATGACTACGCCTTACAAACGACTGGATAAAGATCAAGCCGCTGTACTACTGGTAGATCACCAAACCGGGCTGCTGTCGCTGGTACGCGATATTGATCCCGACAAGTTCAAGAACAATGTGCTGGCACTGGCTGATCTGGCCAAGTACTTCAACTTGCCCACGATTTTGACCACCAGCTTTGAAGAAGGCCCCAACGGTCCTTTGGTTCCCGAGCTGAAAGAAACCTTCCCGGATGCGCCTTACATTGCTCGTCCCGGCCAGATCAATGCGTGGGATAACGAAGACTTTGTCAAAGCCATCAAAGCAACTGGCAAGAAGCAGCTGATTATTGCTGGCGTGGTGACTGAGGTGTGCGTGGCATTCCCTGCCTTGTCGGCGATTGAGGAAGGTTTTGATGTGTTTGTGGTGACCGATGCGTCGGGTACCTTTAACGAGTTCACCCGTCACTCGGCGTGGGATCGTATGTCTGCCGCCGGTGCGCAATTGATGACTTGGTTTGGCGTGGCGTGCGAACTGCACCGCGACTGGCGGAACGACGTGGAAGGCCTGGGTGCTTTGTTCTCCAACCATATCCCCGACTACCGCAACCTGATCAATAGCCACACTAAGTTCACTTCCGGTAAGTAAGCGTCTTGGTGCAGCGCTGGTCACTTCGGTGGCCAGCGTTTTTTGCTGGCTCTTTGCCCAGCTCCCGCACACGCATTTTTTGGAGTTTGATCCATGAGTACACTCAGTTCCGAAGTCTCCGTATCCTTTGATTGTCCTGAAGGCCCCAATGGTGACAAGCAGATCCAGCGCGTGGCGTCGCGCAGTGCACAAGTGGGCGGGGGCATTACCGTTAGCCGCATCTTGCCGTCCTCGCAGCGACGCTTGGTGGGGGCCTGGTGTTTTCTGGATCATGCCGGGCCAGCGGTGTTCAGTTCCGGCTCGGGCTTGCGCGTCGGGCCGCACCCGCATATTGGGCTGCAGACCTTTACCTGGATGATTCAGGGTGAAGTTTTGCACCGCGACAGCCTGGGCCATGTACAGGTGATTAAACCCGGTCAGGTCAACTTAATGACGGCAGGGCGCGGCATCAGCCACACCGAAGAATCCTTGCCCGGCGAGGATACATTGCATGCGGTTCAGCTGTGGATTGCCTTGCCTGCCAAGGATGCCGCCTGTGAACCTGCTTTTGACCATCACCCAGACTTGCCGCATTGGCGCGAAGGGGAATGCGATTTCACCTTGTTGGCAGGTAGTTATGGCAACCGAAAAGCACCCAGCAAGCTGTATTCGCCTTTGGTGGGTATGGATTTGAATAGTGTGAAGGCCGGTGAAATCACGTTGGATTTGAATCCAGAGTTTGAGTACGGGTTTTTAGTGGTTCAAGGCACGGTGGATATTCAAACCGAACAGTTTCAGACGAATGAACTGGCCTACGTAGGGCGGGGACTGACTCGGTTAACGCTGAGTTTGAGTGCAGGCTGCCGGGTCATTGTCCTGGGTGGCGAGCC
>JBQEAN010000032.1:1663-38010 GCA_052109075.1 Alcaligenes sp.
GGTTAACGCTGAGTTTGAGTGCAGGCTGCCGGGTCATTGTCCTGGGTGGCGAGCCGTATTCCGATGAGTTGGTGCTGTGGTGGAACTTTGTTGGTGAAAATCAGGATGTTATTGGCCAGGCACAGCGCGATTGGCGCGCCGCCCATGCTCGCTTTGGCGTGGTACAGGGTTATGACGGTGATCCTTTGCTGGCGCCCGATTTGCCGTGGGAAACGAACTGATTGTTAAAGATGCCCTGCTCGCCCTAGGCGTTGTTTCAGTGCGAGCCGTCACTTCTACTATGGCTTGCGTCTTGGCTTACCAGGTAGAGAACCCACTGCTCGTGGCGTACCAGGCCGCAGGTACTGAAACATGCTGCTATCTGCTTGAATGGCCCCTTTCGGGGCCATTCTGCTTGGGCGAAATTTGTTCAGCTTGACTGGCGGTCTACTGATGATCGGAGTACAAAACAGTGTGCTGGTGTGAACGAGCGTGCAGGAAATAGCCTGCTGGGGTGCTGTAAAAACCTGTGTTTGCACGACAGCGTTGAGCGATTTTTAAAAGGTAGCTGGAATGCGATTGAAAGATAAAGTGGCGGTTGTTACCGGGTCGGCAGCAGGTATTGGTTTGGCAACAGCCAGGAAGTTTGCCCAGGAAGGGGCGATTGTGGTGTTGTGTGATCGTGATACGGATGCCGTCAATAAAGCGGCGCAGTCTTTGAATGGCAATGGTGTGACCGCCGTGGCCTATACGGTGGACGTGACGGACCGCATGCAGATTGATGCCCTGGTGGCAGACGTCAAACAGAAGTTCGGTCGCATCGATGTGTTGGTGAACAATGCCGGGATCACCAAAGATGCCAAGTTGGTGCGCATGACCGAGCAGCAGTTTGACGATGTCATTGATGTAAACCTGAAGGCCGTCTTTAACTTCACCCAAGCGATTGCCGCGGTGATGCTGGAGCAGGAAAGCGGAGTGGTTTTGAATGCCTCCAGCGTGGTGGGTTTGTACGGTAACTTTGGTCAAACCAATTACGCAGCCAGCAAGTTTGGCGTGATCGGTTTTACTAAAACCTGGGCCAGGGAGTTGGGCCCCAAAGGGATTCGCGTCAATGCCGTCTGTCCTGGTTTTATCGAGACAGACATTCTGAAAACCATCCCGGAAAAAGTGCTGCAAGGCTTTCGCGACCATTGCTGGCTGCGACGTATGGGCAAGCCAGAAGAAATCGCCAATGTGTACGCATTTTTGGCCTCGGATGAAGCCAGTTTCATCAACGGCACGACGCTGGAAGTGTCGGGTGGTTTAACGGTTTAATTTCGAATCTGAAAAGCGGTGTGTCAGGTGCTTGCCTGAGTGAAATGCCGACGCAAAAAAGCCTGAATCCAGTTTGAATCGGATTCAGGCTTTTTCTATATGGGAAGCAGGGTGGCGCTTCAGGAATTCGGGCTTTGAAGTTGTTTTTCAAACCGGAAATCTTGTGGCGTCCATTATCCTTTATAGAGAGGCGTGTGTCTTAATCCAGCTCGGGGTGGCGGTCCACCAAACGCTGGCGTTTTTGCTTGAGCTCTTCCAGTTCTTCCTCGGCCTTGGCGATCGCTTCTTCCACATCTTGCACGCTTTGCTCGATGTGGTCATAGGCTTGCTGCAGCAGCTCTTTGGCTTCCTTGCGGTTGGACGCGGTGGGCGTATCACCCCGCAAGGGGCGGTTAGCCGTTTCAGGCAGGAACAAGGCGGTAATCAAACCAATAACACTGGCAAACATCAGGTAGTACGCAGGCACCATCAGATTATCGGTGCGTTCCACCAACCAGGCCGCAACGGTAGGAGTCAGGCCCGCCACAATAATGGCAATGTTGAACGAGGCGGCCAGGGCGCTATAGCGCAGACGGGTGGGGAACAAGGCCGGCAGGGTAGAGGCCATCACCCCGGTCAGGCAGTTCAGCAAGACGGCCAGGATCAGCAGGCCCAGGAAAATCTGCACATTGCTGTCGCTGCCGATAAAGTGAAAAGCAGGGATGGCAAAGAGAAACAGGCCCAGGCTACCCGCCAGCAGAAAGGGTTTACGACCGATCTTGTCGCTGACAAAACCCACTACGGGCTGCACAAACAGCATCCCTATCATCACCACCACAATAATGAAAACACCGTGCTCTTCGGCGTAGCCCAGGCTGCTGGACAGATAGGTGGGCATATAGGTCAGCAACATGTAGTAGGTGATGTTGGTGACCAGCACCATGCCAATACAAATCAGCAGAGCTTTGCGGTACTTGGAAAAGATTTCGCGAAAGGAAACGGTGGGGCGCTCTGTCAGGGCTGCACGGTCTTCCTGCTCCATCTTTTCCAGCTGCTCGATAAAGGCAGGCGTCTCTTCCGCTGCATGGCGTAAGTACAGACCCAATACGCCCAGTGGTCCGGCAATCAGAAAGGGAATGCGCCAGCCCCATTCCTGGAAGCTTGCCTCCGTCAGGGAGGTCTGTAGCAGAACCACCAGACCGGCACCTAAAACAAAGCCCGCAATGGAACCAAAGTCCAGCCAGCTGCCCAGGAAACCACGCTGCCGGTCCGGGGCATATTCAGCCACGAAAACCGCTGCGCCGGTGTACTCACCCCCCACGGAAAAGCCTTGGGCCAGTTTGCACAGCAGCAGCAAGATGGGTGCCCACAGGCCGATAGACAGGTAGGAAGGAATCAGACCAATCAAAAAGGTGCTGATGGCCATGATGATGATGGTGATGGACAGCACTTTCTGGCGGCCGAACTTGTCGCCCATCAAGCCAAAGAACACACCGCCCAGAGGCCGCACTAAAAAGGGCACCGAAAAGGTACCCAAAGCGGCAATGGTTTGTACGGCGGGGGAGGCATCGGGGAAAAAGACTTTACCCAGGGTGGCAGCCACAAAGCCGTAGACACCAAAGTCAAACCACTCCATGGCGTTGCCCAAGGCAGCGGCCGTAACGGCTTTTTTGAGTTTGCTGTTGTCTACGACGGTGATGTCGTCAATGTGTAGCGGCTTGGCGTTGCTTGATGCCGCGGGGGACTGCGTCATAAGGCTTCTCCGGGTGAGCAGGACGATGGCCTACAGGTTCGCCTTATGTGCAATCAATACCAGAGAAGGAGCGCTGGCATGACGACATTCTGATCAGGCGAGGCTTGGGGGCGATTCTACGTCCTGCTTTGCTGTTCGTCTATCGGATGGAAAGGGTCGAGCAGGCAAGGCCAAGTCGCGAAACGATCCGGGTGCGACTTGCTGTGCTTATTGTTACTTAGCCCGAGGCCGCCTCACACGATAGTTGCACATGCTTACAGAGCGCGACAGCCCGGCGGCAAAGGCGCTTTTTTCACGTAGGCTCGTAGCTCCTCCACCAGAGCCGCTGCGGCGGGCGTCAAATCGTGTTCTTGATGGAACATCAGGCACAAGGTGCGCACCAGGGTGGGAGCCTGCAAAAGTGAAAACGTCAGGCCGGGCATTAAGACCCGTTGCGCCGCTAAGGCAGGGAGCAAGGCAATGGCCAGGCCGCTTTGTACCAATGCGGCCTGCGAGGTTGTACTGGAGGCTTCATAGAACGGGGCCGAGGCTTCGATAGGCAAATCCGGGCGCGACTGCAGTACAGCCATGATTCCAGTTTCGTCCACCACCCCCACCAGCTTGCACTCGTTCAGGGCAGACCAACTGACCGTGTTATTGGCATCTGGTTTGATCTGTTTGTCGTCGCTGCGATAGAGCACACCAAACTGATCTTCCAGCAGCGGCTGAGTGTCCAGCCCTTGGACATCTGCCCAGGGACTGGTCAGGCCAAAATCGATTTCCCCCGCCACGATCTGACGCTGAATACGCCCCGAGTTGTCATCTCGCAGGTAGAGACGCACGGCAGGGTGACGCTGCGAAAAGTTCGCAGCAGCTGGCGCAATCAAATCCGTAATGGCGGAAGGGGCCGCCGCCACACTGACCCGGCCACTTTTTAACTCCCCATAGCGCATGACATCGCTGATGGCGCCATCAAAGTCCGCCAGCAGTCGGGTGATGCGTGGCAGGAACTCCAGGCCAATAGGCGTCAGGGATACGCGTCGGCTGGTGCGATTGAACAAAGTGGTATTTAAGGCTACTTCCAATTGCTGAATCAGACCCGTGACCGAGGATTGTGTTTGAAAAAGGCGACGCGCGGCATGAGTGAAACTGGCCTCTTGGGCCACCGCGACAAACGCGTTCAGGTGCTTGAGCGTGATGTGCTTGGGAAGTCTGTCCATATCAATTTGTGATTAATCAATTAACTTAAACAATTTTTCATATTAATAATACCTTTGGATAATGCGGTCAACTCCCCTTTTTGTGGGAGGGTTAGTGGAGACGTATATGCAGACAGACGACCGCAGCTTGGACGTCAAGATCAGCAATGGCTGGATTATTGATGGCTTGGCCACGCCGCGCTGGCGTGGTGATGTGGGTATTCGAGACGGGCGTATTGTTGCCGTGGGCGATTTGAGCGCCTGGCACGCCGATCAATTGCTGGACGCCAGCGGCCATGTTGTGGCCCCTGGGTTTATTGATACCCATGGCCATGATGATCTGATGTTCATCGAGCGGCCTGTTTTGGACTGGAAAACCAGCCAGGGCATTACGACAGTTGTGGTTGGTAATTGTGGCGTCAGTGCGTTTCCGACTCCTTTACCCGGTAATTCTGCCGCCGCCTTGGCCTTGCTGGGCGATTCGCCCTTGTTTGAGGACATGGCGCAGTACGTGCAAGCCGTGCGTAATCTGAAGCCCATGATCAATGTGGCTGCTCTGGTAGGGCATGCCAATTTACGCATGGCCGTGATGCAGGACCCGCTGGCCCAGCCCACCGAGGCTGAACAAGCTGCGATGGAATCTTTATTGGCCCAGGCACTGCAAGACGGTGCGGTGGGTTTTAGTACCGGTCTGGCCTATGAGCCCGGTTGCATGGCTGACCAGGCCGAGCTGGAAGGTCTGGCACGTGTTGCCGCCACTAAAGGCTCTTTGCATACCAGCCATATTCGCAATGAAGGCGATACGGTTCAGGAATCGGTAGAAGAAGTGCTGGCCGTAGCTCGTCAGACGCAGTGCGCCACGCTGGTGTCGCACCACAAGTGCATGATGCCGGCCAACTGGGGCCGCAGTGCCCACACCTTGGCCAATATTGATCAGGCCCGCGCCGATGGCGTGCAGGCCACCCTGGATATTTATCCCTATTCGGGCAGCTCTACGATCTTGATCCCCGAGCGTGCCCACACCATCGATCAGATTCGGATTACCTGGTCCGAGCCTCACCCGGAATGCAATGGCCTGTATCTGGCCGATATTGCCGAACAGTGGGGCTGTGACCGGGAAACGGCCGCTCGGCGCTTGCTACCGGCGGGCGCTATTTACTTTGCGATGGACGAGAAAGAAGTCCAACGCATTTTCAGCCACCCATGTTGCATGGTGGGCTCGGATGGATTGCCTGCGGATGCGCACCCCCACCCCCGTTTGTGGGGTAGCTTCACGCGCATTCTAGGGCGGTACGTACGCGAGGATGGCCTGATGTCGCTCGAGCAGGCGGTCGCCAAAATGACTGCCATGCCTGCTGCGGTCTTTGGGCTGAAAAATCGCGGCGTGTTGCAGGTCGGCGCCTGGGCGGATCTGGTGGTGTTTAATCCCGAAACGGTGCAAGATTGCGCCACCTGGGAGCAGCCCACCTTACCGTCTCAAGGTGTGCAGACCGTGTTTGTCAATGGCGTGCAGGTTCACCCTGTCGCCCCGGAAAAGCGGCCCGGACAGGTGCTTAACCGCGCCTTTGCCGCTCAGGCACAAAGCCTGGATGCGCCGATTATTCCGCTGTAAGCGGCGCGTCGGACAAAAAAACAGTCGCTGTGGTCTGGGGTGGTCAACCAGGGCAGGGTGATTGCATCACATGCAGGTCAGTCTTTTGAAAGCTGGCCAGGAAGGATCGTTAAGGAGACGACATGAGTGTCATTCAGCAACAAATGCCAACGGGTAAGCGCAATGCGGCCATGGTGGTGTTTTTAATAGGCATGGCGATTGCCTTGTACACCCACTTTTACATGCCGGGTGAAAGCTCCCTGTGGGGCTTGACGCCGGTAGTGGTGTTTGCGCTTATCGCTTTGCTGGGTGTGGATATTGTTCTGGCCACGATTGGTGCCATTGTGTTGGGCGCCATCATGACCAGTACCACCCCTATTGCCATGGGCAAACTGCTGGCAGAGTCCTTGGGCTCGTTTATTGCCGTGGTGGGTTTGATTATTGTGCTGGGCGCCGGGGTGGGTGAAGTCGCTGCTCGTACGGGGGCCGCTGAGCAATTGGTGCGCGCCATCGTCAAGCGTATTGGCCTGTCCAATCCGCTGCGTGTGCGCCTGGGCATCATGGTGGCCTCCACCTTGATCTGTGGCGCTCTGGGTACGCTGGCGGGCGGTAACGCCATTATTGCGGCGGTGGTTATCCCTATTGCCGCGGCAGTGCGTCTGTCCCCCCCTGCGGTTGCCGCCTTGTTCCAAAGTGCCGGTTCAGCGGGTCTGGTGCTGGGTCCCTTCACCCCTAACGTGGTGACGGTGACGGGCCTGACAGGCTTGAGCTACACCGATTATCTGCTGGTTGCCGGTCTGCCTATGGCTGTGGCCACCTTGCTGACGGGCTGGTTCATGTCCGGTCGCATTCAGAAGATGACCAAGGACCATTTCCAGTACGAAGAAGCCTCGCAAGGTGCGGCGGCTTTTGACGTGAATGCCAAGGCTTCGCCCAAGGCTGTGCGCGCTGCTTGGGCGTTCTGCATCACCATCGTGGGTCTGGCCGCTATCGGTATTGCGTCTAAGGCCGGTTTTGCCTACGCCATTATTGTGATGGTGTCCTTGGGTGCGACGACAGGTCTGGCCGGTGGTCTGAACCCGCGTGAAATTTTGCAAGCCATGTATGCCGGTGCGGGCAAGCTGATCTGGATTTTCTTCCTGTTCTGGTTGTTCAACCCCGTGCTGGTCTTGGTTGACCAACTGAACGCGTATCACGCCTTGCTGGATACGGTGCAGCCTTACCTGATCGGTATCAGTGGTGCGGTGCTGTGCATGTTGATTGTGGCCTTTAACGTGGTCGGTCACATTCCTGGTGCTGCCGTGGCACAGATGACGTTTACCGCCAAGATTTTTGGCCCTGTGCTGGCTGCTGCCGGTGTGGGTCCTGCCGCGACAGCTGCTGTCATTCTGGGCAGCTCGCAAATTGACTGGTTTGGTCCCTTCCCTTCTTCGGATATGTTTGGCCAGATGGGCCTGGCACGTTCCACTCAGCTGAAGTACATGTTGTATAACGGCTGGGCGGTGATGGCCATCAACTTACTGATGTTCGCCGGCCTGTTCTGGATTTTGGTCTGAGTATAAAAAGGGAGTTTGTATGTTTACCTTAGGAAGCGAGTTATTGGATGCGCCGCTGGTTCGTGAGCGCTTGCAAGAACGTCTTGAGCCTTTGCTGAATCAGGAGTCCGCCCGTATTTCCATGGCGGTCTACGCGACCGACGGTACCTCCTTGTTTGACTGGCATGCGCAGCGCGTCATGCCATCAGCCAGCCTGATCAAAACGCCCATGCTCCTGTGTTTGCTGGAGCAAGTGGCCCAGGGCAAGCTGTCGCTGGAGACGGTCTACCCTCTGCCCGAGGGTGACCGGACACCGGGTACCGGCATTTTGAGCCAACTGCCCGGTGTGCCCAGCCTGAGCCTGCGCGAGCTGGCTTTGCTGATGATTATCCTGAGCGATAACGTCGCCACCAATGCCCTGATTGATTTGCTGGGCATGGATAACATCAACGCCTGGAGCGCCCAGGCCGGTTTGCAGCATACCGATTTACAGCGCCACATGATGGACATGAAGGCGCGTGAGGCCGGGAAAGACAACTGGACCACAGCCCAGGATGCCTGCTCGACCTTGCTGTACTTGCTGCATTCGCCCGCCTTGCCCGAGAACCTGCGTCAGCAAGGGCTGGACATGCTGGCCGATCAGCGCGAGCGCGGCCACTTTGCGGCGATTCTGCCCTCTATCGCTCAACTGGCTCACAAGACCGGCTCCTTGCCGGGCCTGCGTCATGACGCGGGGATTTTGACGATGGGCGAGCGCAGTGTGGTGCTGACGGTGATGGCTGATGGCTTTACCGATGGCCGCACCAGCACCTCCCTCTACGGTGGTCAGGGGGCGGGGGTTTTGTCCCGTCTGGCCTTGGAAACGGCCCGCGCCTTGCAGTACTAAGCGGGTCCGAAAGGATAAAAGTATGTCTACGACACGTGTTGCCCTGGTGCAACTGGATAGCGGCCGCGACCGCCAGACCAATCTGGATCAGCTAGAACATTGGGTGTTGGCCGCTGCCAAAGATGGGGCCCAAGTGATTGTGACCCCGGAATACAGTGATGTTCGTGGCGACACGGAATGGCTGCAGCAAAACGCCACGCCTATTCCGGGCCTGGTTACAGAGCATATGGCCAGCCTGGCGCGCAGTACGGGTGCCTGGATTCATCTGGGTTCCATGCACGAGCGCCGTTCCGATGACCATCGCTTGGGCAACACCAGTGTCACCTTTTCGCCCGATGGGCAAATTGTGGCGCAGTACCGCAAAGTGCATTTGTACGATGCCGTAGTCAACGGTCTGGAATACCGCGAATCCGACGATTTTTGCCATGGCGAGCACCTGCAAAATGTACAGGTTGGGGAGTTGAACCTGGGCCTGAGCATTTGCTACGACATGCGCTTTGCCGAGCTGTTTCGTACCTTGCGTGCCCGTGGTGCCAATGTGCTGGTGGTACCGGCAGCCTTCAACGTGCATACCGGCCGCGACCACTGGGAAGTTTTGCTACGCGCCCGTGCGATTGAAAACCAATGCTACGTGCTGGCCGCAGCGCAGATCGGTGGCCCTGGTCCTGCGATGCCTTGTCTGGGACGCAGCATGATTATTGATCCCTGGGGAACCGTACTGGCTTGTATGCCTGATCAGGCGGGTTATATCTGTGCCGATCTGGACCCCGCACGTGTGCAAGGCATGCGTGAATCGCTCCCGGCTTGGCAGCACCGCCGGGGCGACCTGTATCCTATTCCTTCTTGATTGTGTGCTGAAACAGACTGGAGTCTGCTAATGACCGTTCCTGCTGCCTTTGAGTTTTATCCGGGCACCGCGCCTTTATTGATCTCCATGCCCCATTCGGGCACCTACGTGCCATCGGATCTACTGGCACGCTTTACGGAGTCGGCGCGTCAGGTGCCAGATACGGATTGGCATATCCCTCGCTTGTATGAAAATGCCCGTCAGTTGGGGGCCTCGGTACTGGTGGCGACGTATTCGCGTTTTGTTGTGGACCAGAATCGTCCACCCGACAACACCAGTCTGTACCCCGGTCAAAGTGTGACTGGCCTGTGTCCCCTGGATACGTTCGGCGATGAGCCTATCTACCAGTCCGGCCAAGAACCTGACGAGCGTGAAATCGCCCAGCGTCGCGAGACGATCTGGCTGCCCTATCACCAGAAGCTGGAAGAAGAGCTGACTCGTTTGCTGGCCCTGCATGGCCGTGTAGTTCTATGGGATGCACACTCGATTCGTTCAGTGGTGCCACGTTTTTTTGAAGGCCGTTTGCCGGATCTGAATTTTGGCACGGCCAACGGTGTCAGCTGTGATTCCGCTTTGAGCGATCGCTTGATGCAAACGGCATCGGCCAACCAGGACTACAGCAGTGTTTTGAATGGTCGTTTCAAAGGTGGCTACATCACTCGCCACTACGGGCGTCCCGAGCAGAACATCCATGCTGTGCAGCTGGAAATGGCGCAGTGCTGTTATATGGAAGAGCAGTGGCCCTTTGAATACAAAGAAGATGCCGCCCGTAACATCCAGCCCTTGCTTGAGGCCTTGTTACGCGACGCGCTGGCTTTTGCTTCTGAGACGTAAATTCAGGATTGGCCCCGGCGCAGACAGGCCGGGGCGCTACACTATCGCCTTGGCCACGGTGGCCGTAGAGCGATTCATTCATGTCTGACCTTTCCCCGCCCTTGTTCGAGAAATTGTGCTGTCCGTTGGACGGCTTGCCGCTCGTGTTCGAGGCGCCCAGCTGGCGCTGTCCGTCAGGCCATTGCTTCGATACGGCCAGCCAGGGCTATATCAATCTGCTTCTGGTACAAAACAAACGTTCACGCGATCCAGGCGATAGCAAGGAAATGGTGGCGGCGCGCCGTCGCTATCTGGAGTCCGGGGTATACGAGCCAATTGCCGCCGGCGTCTGGCGGGCGTTGATGGATGGCCTGGAAGGGGAGGCGCCCTATGCGTGTCTGGATGCAGGCTGTGGCGAGGGCTATTACCCACGCTATTTGCGTCAGCAAGACAAAGAGGGGCAACTGGCCCTGATTGGCCTGGATATCTCCAAATGGGCAGCGATGGCGGCGGCACGCAGTTCCCCAGATATCCGCTGGCTGGTAGGCAGCAATGCGCAATTGCCGGTACCTGATGGCAGCCTGGATGCCTTGCTATGCATGTTTGGTTTTGCTGTGCCTGAGGAGTTTCTGCGTGCCCTGAAATCGGGCGGTATCTGGGTGCAGGTAGAAGCCGGTTCTGATCATTTGCTGGAGCTGCGGCGCATTATCTATCCAACCTTAAAGGCGGATAAGGACGTGGCCCAGGAGCCTGCCGCAGGCTTTAGCCTGGAGGCCTGCGAGCGTATCCGCTGTGAGATCAGCCTGACATCGCAAGCGCAGATTGCAGATCTGCTCCTGATGACACCCCATCTGTTTCGCGCCAGCGCGCAAGGCTTGGAGCAGGCTCGTCAATTGACGAGCCTGGATGTACAGGTAGATGTGCTGGTGAAGGTGCTGCGTCGCCTTTAAGCCGTTTTCACGTCTTCATCGCTGATGATAGGGTCGCACAGCTCGACCCGGTTACGGCCATTGCGCTTGGCTTTGTAGAGCGCTGCATCGGCCAGTTTTAAGACCGTGCTGTGCTCGCGAGCGTGTACCGGCCAGTGGGCCAGTCCAATTGAAATCGTAATAGGGGAGCCCGCCGGGCTATTGGTCTCACTGATCAGGATGCGCAGGCGTTCAGCCAGTTGCAGGGCTTGGTCGATGTCTTGATCGGGCAGGAAAATGCAGAACTCCTCGCCACCGACCCGACAGATCAGGTCAGTCTCGCGGGTACATGCCCGCATCGTGTCAGCCAAAAAGCTCAGCACCAGATCGCCAATATCGTGCCCATGGGTGTCGTTGATGCGCTTGAAGTGGTCAATATCCACCGTCAGCACGGAAAAGGGAGTATCTGTTTCCTTCCACTGCTGCAATACGGCGGCCATGCCACGGCGGTTATTCAGGCCGGTCAGCGGGTCGGTATTGCGCTCCACATTCATCACACCCATCTTGCGATTGACGCGTTTCAAGCCCAGCAGCATAGCCAGCTTGATCTGGCGGGATTCAAAGTACCAGGCGTGGACCTGAGAGATACGCGAACTGGCATTGGCCGAGTCCAGATGTGGCGCCTGACGGGCCAGCTGGCGCAAGGGCTTGGCGATCAACATGGCCAGCATCCAGATCAGAATCTGCACGGCCACGAAAAACGGAATGGAGTTGCGCAGCACCTTGCCCAGCAAGACGGTCAGCTCGTCCAGCACGACTTTGGTGGGACTTTGCACCACCACGCCCCATTTCACATCACTGCTGGGCGCGAAACCGGTCAGCATGTCTACGCCTTTGACATTGCGTAGGGCAATGGCATCGCTCTGGCCTTGGCTGACGGCATCAATGGCGGGATTGCCGTGCACGACTTCGCCAATACGGGCCACATCACGATGGAATATCAGGCGTTTGTGCTGATCGACCACATAAATATAGGAGCCGTCCCTGTAGAAATGCTCGCCCAGCAAGGCGTTCAGGCTATTGGGTTCATGCAGGTAAATGGAGCCGCCTACCAGCCCCTTGTAGTTACCGTCCCCATCAAAAATGGGGTGCGATATAAAGATCAGCAAACGCCCGGTGGCTGATAAATACGGAGGGCTGATCACCGGCTCTTTGGTGTGCAAGGCCAACTGCGTGCCTTCGCCTTTCAATGTGGTGCCGATCAGGCTGAGCTGCTGGGGGGCATTGGCCAGAACCCGCCCCTCGTCGTTCAGGATCAAGACCGAGTTAAAGCTGTTGTTTTGTTCTTGCAGACGTCTGACTTCGTCGCCCAAGATTAGCTCGGCCTGCGGCAAGGCTGTCGAGAGCACACTGGCGCTGTAGCGCAGCTGCTGTTGCAAATTGGCGATGAACGCATCGGTACTGCTGGCCAGCTTAAGCGCATAGGCACGGTTCTTCTCCAGTGCCTGCTCGATGAGCAAGGTACGTTCAGCCGAATAGGCCCCGTATAGGGTATAGCCCATGGTCAGCAGACTGCTGGCGGTAGCCAGCAAGAGAATCAGCCGGCGCAGATCAACAAAAAACATGAGGATGGGCGAATGCTAAAGGTAAAAGGGGGCAGATAAGACCAAGAAGAGGGGCGGAAGACGCCTAAACCATTATACGTAAAGAATGTTTCTAGGTTTGTGTAGGTGTGAGCTGAAGCGACAGACAGCCTGGCGTGCAGGGCAGGGGATAAGCTCAGAGTGTAAGATGTGAAATGGTCTAGACCAATAGACAATTACCACATGTGTTTCGCTGGCTGGGTAAATTGGACGGTATCGGCCAGCACTTTTCCATGGAGATCCCGATATGAAAAGCGTAGATAGTTTTAAGGCTTTGCACCAGTTGGACGTCGGCGGGCAGTCCTACGACTACTATCGGTTGGATGCGGTTCGTGGAGATGGCCTGGATGTTGCCAGCCTGCCCTATGGCCTGAAGATCCTGCTGGAAAACTTGCTGCGCACTGAAGACGGCGGGGATGTTACCGCTGATGATATCCGTGCTTTGGCGGCCTGGAACCCGGCGGCAGAGCCAGACCGTGAAATTGCCTTTACCCCCGCACGCGTTGTTTTGCAGGACTTTACCGGCGTGCCAGCCGTTGTGGACTTGGCCGCCATGCGTGAAGCCATGCAGGCTTTGGGTGGCGATCCTCAAAAAATCAACCCCTTGGCACCAGTAGAGCTGGTGATCGATCACTCCGTGATCGTGGATGATTTCGGCAAGCCCAGCTCCTTCGAGCGCAACGTGCAGATTGAATACGAGCGCAATATAGAGCGCTACCAGTTCTTGCGCTGGGGCCAAAGTGCCTTTGATAACTTCAAAGTCGTGCCACCGGGCACGGGTATTGTTCACCAGGTAAACCTGGAGCATTTGGCCCGCGTGGTCTTTACGCGCGACGAGCAGGGCCGTCAGCTGGCTTACCCCGACACCTGTGTGGGCACGGATTCCCATACGCCCATGGTGAACGGTCTGGGCGTGGTCGCCTGGGGCGTAGGCGGGATCGAGGCCGAGGCCGCTATGCTGGGCCAGCCCATTTCCATGCTGATCCCTCGTGTGGTGGGTTTCAAGCTGACGGGTCAAATGCCCGAGGGCACCACCGCCACCGACTTGGTGCTGACGATTACCGATATGCTGCGCACACATGGCGTGGTCGGTAAGTTTGTCGAATTCTACGGGCCCGGTGTCAGTGCTGTGCCCCTGGCCAACCGGGCGACCATCGGCAATATGAGCCCCGAATACGGCTCCACAATCTCCATGTTTCCCATTGACGACGAAACCCTGCGTTATATGGAGCTGACCGGTCGCAGCAAAGAGCAGATTGAACTGGTACGCGCTTATGCCCAGGCTCAGGGCCTGTGGCACGATCCGCAGCATGAGCCTCGCTATTCCGAGCGTCTGGAGCTGGATCTGTCTACCGTTGTGCCTTCGATTGCAGGGCCCAAGCGTCCACAGGACCGTATTGCCCTATCGTCGTCCAAACCATCTTTCCGTACCGCTGTGCGTGATCTGTTGGGTGACGATGTAGCCACTTACGATGAAGCCGTGGAAGAAAGTTTCCCCGCCTCGGATGTGCCTTCGCACAAACCACCCGCACCGCGTAAAGCCGCTGTGGAATTTACGCTTGCCGATGGGAGCCAATGCACGTTGGACCACGGCTCGGTCGTGATCGCCGCGATAACCTCGTGTACTAATACCTCTAACCCCAGTGTCATGATGGCCGCCGGTTTGCTGGCCAAAAAAGCGGTGGAAAAAGGCTTGAGCCGCAAGCCTTGGGTGAAAACAAGTCTGGCTCCCGGCTCGCGTGTGGTCACGGACTACTACCAGCGTGCTGGCCTGACGCCGTATCTGGACAAGCTGGGCTTTGATCTGGTCGGTTACGGTTGCACCACATGTATCGGTAACTCCGGCCCCTTGATTCCCGAAGTCAGCCAAGCTATTAACCAGAACGATCTGGCGGTGGTGTCCACCTTGTCCGGTAACCGTAACTTCGAGGGCCGGATTCACCCCGAAGTCAAAATGAACTACCTGATGTCGCCACCTCTGGTGGTGGCCTATGCCTTGGCAGGCACCATGGACATCGACCTGTATCAGGAGCCTTTGGGCCAGGGTAGCGACGGCAAGGATGTCTACCTGAAAGACATCTGGCCCTCTGCGGCCGAGGTGCAGGACGTGATCAGCAAGGCTATTGCCTCGGATATGTACCGTGATGGCTATGCCGATGTGTTTGCCGGTGACGAACGCTGGCGCTCGCTGCCTACCCCGCAAGGGGATCGCTTCGAGTGGCAGGCTGACTCTACCTACGTACGCAAACCGCCTTACTTTATCGACTTGAAGCGCGATCCCAGCCCGGTTACGGACATTTTGGGGGCACGGGTTCTCGCCAAACTAGGCGATTCGGTCACCACGGACCATATCAGCCCAGCGGGTTCCATTGCCCGTATGTCGCCAGCGGCCACGTATCTGATGGAGCACGACGTCAAACCGCAGGATTTCAACTCCTACGGTTCACGTCGCGGTAACCATGAAGTGATGATTCGCGGCACCTTTGCCAACGTTCGCTTGCGTAACCAGCTGGCTCCGGGCACTGAAGGCGGCTACACCCGCGACTTCACGCAGGATGGTGCACCTGTTGCGACCATTTACGATGCCTCCCGCAATTACTTGAGCGCCGCTGTTCCGTTGGTGATTCTGGCTGGTAAAGAATACGGTTCAGGCTCGTCGCGTGATTGGGCCGCCAAAGGCACGGTGTTACTGGGTGTGCGCGCCGTCATCGCCGAGTCCTACGAACGTATTCACCGCAGTAACTTGCTGGGCATGGGGGTGATGCCCCTGCAGTTCCCCGCAGGTCAAAATGCAGACACTCTGGGCCTGATGGGTGATGAAGTGTTTGATATTGAAGGCATTACCGCCTTGAATCAGGACAAAATCCCCGAGAAGGTGAAAGTGCGTGCCGGTGATATCGAATTCGAGGCCCTGGTCCGAATCGATACGCCTAGCGAAGCGCATTACTACCGTCACGGCGGTATCATGCAGTACGTTTTGCGGGGCTTGTTGAAGGTGTAAAGCCCGGCCAGAGTCAAGGCGTGTTGTGACACATCAGCAGGTGCGTCAGTGGCAGGGTGCGACTGACGCACTTGTGTGTTTAAGAGCCGGCATTCTTGCCGGTTTTTTGCTTGGAAAAAGAAAAAATGCAAAATACCCAAGAAGCGTCTTGGTCTGAATTACTGTCTGGCCGCAATGGTTTGCGCTCCTTGGCATTGGCCGGGGGCGTGGCTGTCCATGCGATTAACGTGTATGTGGCGACAACGATTCTGCCCTCCGTCGTGGAGGATATTGGCGGACTGGAGTACTACGCCTGGAACACGACCTTGTTCGTGGTGGCCTCCATTTTGGGTTCGGCCCTGTCACCCCAAGTGCTGGAAAAACTGGGCCTGCGACACAGCTTCTTGATTTCGCTGCTGTTTTTTGCCATTGGCACCACCTTGTGCGCCGTGGCTCCGTCCATGCCTTTCTTGCTGTTTGCCCGCACGGTGCAGGGTTTGGGGGGCGGCTTGTTGCTGGGCCTGAGCTACTCCTCTATCCGGCTAGTCTTTGACGAACGCCTTTGGCCGCGGGTGATGGCACTGGTGTCCAGTATGTGGGGCGTGGCAACCTTATCCGGCCCTGCGATTGGCGGCATCTTTGCCCAGATGGGGCAATGGCGTCTGGCCTTCTGGAGTGTCTTGCCCTGCGCGGCTTTGCTGGCGGTGCTGGTCTGGACGCAATTGCGCGATGCACGTGCGCCTGAAACCCGTAAATCTGGCTCTACCCTGGGCAAGGTCTTGCTGCTGACTGCCTCTGTGCTGGTGATGTCGGCAGGTAGCCTGTCCACGTCCTGGATGATCAATCTGGCCGGAGTGGTGGGCGGTGCAATGTTGGTTTATTTGATGGCTCGTGCGGACCGCCAGTCCACCAGCCGGCTCTTTCCTCAAGGTACTTATTCGATCAGCACGGCCTTGGGCAGTTTGTATGCCGGTATTGGCCTGGTCAGTGTCGCCGTAGCCACGGAAATCTTCATTCCGTATTTTCTGCAGATCATCCACCACATGAGCCCACTTAAAGCGGGCTATCTGACGGCCTTGATGTCGGGCGGCTGGACTTTAGGGTCGATTGCCAGTTCCAGCCGTAGTCTGAAAACCGGGGACAGGCTGATTATTGCCGGGCCCGTGCTCTCGGGCCTTTCGCTGGCTGCTTTGGGCGTGTTTATCCCATGGGTCGGTTTGAGTGAAGGCACGGATTACTCCTGGGCCTTGTACCTGTCTTTACTGGGGGTCGGATTGGGGATTGGTCTGGCCTGGCCGCATCTGCTGACGCGGGTTTTCCATTCTGCGCCCAAGGGGCAGGAGAATATTGCCTCGGCCGCCATTACCACCTTGCAACTGTTCACGATGGCATTGGGAGCGGCCTTGGCGGGGATTATCACAACAGCCTCGGGATTTGTAGACCCCGGTGGGGTGCAGGGCGCACGGCAGTCGGCGCAGGCGCTGCTGTGGCTGTTCGCCTTGGCACCCCTGCTCGCGGCCTTTTTGTCTGGGCCAGCGCGCCGGGTGCGTCCTAAGGCTTAATCCTGGACGGTGCTTTTGGGCAAGCGGAACAGTTCTGGATCAGGGCCAAGACGGCCTTCGGGCTGGTCCAGGCTGGCAATAGCGGCCATATCCTGTTCGCTCAGCTCGAAGCTGAAGATGTCCATATTGTCGCGTTGACGCTGGGCGGAGTTGGATTTGGTAATCACCATATTGCCCAACTGAATCTGCCAGCGCAGCATGATTTGCGCTACGGAACGGCCATGCTCTTTGGCAATCTTGTTCAGCACCGGATTGTCCCATAGTGTGCCCAATCCCAGCGGGCTCCAGGCCTGAGTCTGGATGGCGTGGTCAATATGGTAGTGGCGTGACTCTGCTTGCTGAAAACCAGGGTGCAGCTCAATCTGGTTCAACACGGGCAGAACACCCGTCTTATCCAGTAAGGTTTGCAGGTGCTGGGGCAGGAAATTGCACACACCAATGGATTTCACACGGCCTTCATTGCGCAGATTGATCAGCGTTTCCCAAGACTGCATGTATTGGCGGTTTTTGGGTACCGGCCAGTGAATCAGGTACAGGTCCACATAGTCCAGCTGCAGTTTGTCCATGCTTTCTTCAAAGGCGGCGCGGGTGTTCTCATGGCCATGCATGTCGTTCCACAGTTTGGTGGTCACAAACAATTCTTCGCGGGGCACGGTGGACTGACGAATGCCTTGTCCGACCTCGGCTTCGTTGCCGTAGATAGCGGCGGTATCGATCAGGCGGTAGCCCGCATCGATGCCACTGCACACGACATCTGCCGTTTGCTCGGCAGGAACCTGCCAGACGCCCATACCCAGCTGTGGCGCACGGTTATCGTCATGGAAGGTGATTGTTGGGGGGGTAGTCGACATAGGTCTCTCCTCGGTTGAGTGCACGGCAAAACAGCCAGGACATGGCTGCTGCAACCACCGCGCATTGGGAACGATCGGGCTCTAGCGTACAGGCAGTGTCAACGTGAATGTCCTTAAAAGGACCTGAATCCGCATGAGATGGACATGCGAAGCTTGTACGTAGGCAGGAAATTAGCTTATTGTTTTTTGTCCTGCGGCGATTATAGAGGCGTCGACTGGAATTTTTATTAAGATGTTGCAATCTGCATCATTCATAATCTCATATAGGCGTTTGCCCATGGGATTCCAGCTGGAGTAAGTATGAGCGTACATACCACGCAGGTTCGCGTAAGCGTCCCCGCCCTGACCGCCTGCAAGGGCAAACAAAAAATTGCTGCGTTAACAGCCTACATCGCGCCTATCGCACGTATGTTGGACGAGCACCTGGATATGATTCTGGTGGGGGACTCGACCGCTATGGTGGGCTATGCAATGCCCGATACCCTAAGCATTACCGTCGATATGCTGGCTGCCCATGCGGCCGCCGTGGTGCGTGCGACTCAACACGCTTGTATTGTCGTGGATATGCCGTTTGGCAGCTATCAGGAATCACCCCAGCAGGCCTTTGCCAATGCATCGCGTATGCTGGCAGCCAGCGGCGCACAGGCAGTCAAGTTGGAAGGTGGCCAAGTCATGGCAGAGACCACCCGCTTTCTGGTCGAGCGCGGCGTGCCGGTACTGGCCCACGTCGGCCTGATGCCGCAGTACGTCAACACCATGGGCGGCTACAAAGCCCAAGGCATGACCGATGCTGCCGCTCAGCGCGTGCTGGAAGATGCCGTGGCGCATGCTCAGGCCGGTGCCTGGGGCGTCGTACTGGAAGGGGTGGCAGAAGGTCTGGGTCGCCGCATTACCGAGTCTATTTCCATTCCTACCATTGGTATTGGCGCATCGCCTGCATGTGATGGTCAGGTTTTGGTAACGGAAGACATTTTGGGCCTGACTAATGGCAAAATCCCCAAATTCGCCAAGCCTTATGCAGACGTGGGTGCCTTGATCTCGCAAGCCGCAGCGCAATACGCTTCTGAAGTGCGTGATGGCTCTTTCCCCACGCTGGATCAATGTTTCGGTGTCAAACGCTAGTCCGGCTAACTATTCCGCATTAGAATATTTCATGTTGATAAATGCGGCATTCACATAGAACGACATGGAAATTCGCCAATTAGAAGCTTTTGCAGCTGTGATGTCCGCAGGCAGTGTGACTGCTGCCGGCCGACTGCTTGACCGCTCTCAGCCCGTGGTCAGTCGGCAGATCCAGGAGATGGAGCAGGAGCTGGGTTTCAGACTTTTTACGCGCACCCGTCCGCAGGTCACCCTGACCGAGCAAGGGCGCGAGTTTTATCTGGAAGCCCGTCCGGTGCTGATGAACCTGGAGGTGCTGCAAAGCCGTGCCCTGGAAATCGCGCGTGGGGGCTTGCGGCCCCTGCGTATCGTGGCAACCCATGCTCTGGCTCTTGGCTTGTTGCCGCAAGCCTTGGGCATCATGGAGCAGCACGATCCGGCCTTCAAGCAAAAGCTGATTATTGACACGGTTAAACCGGAAGAAGTGGTGCAGGCTATCGACGAAGGGCGGGCAGATTTGGCTGTAACCAGCCTGCCGCTGGATATTGATGGCTGCACCTTACACTGGTCCGGGCAAAGTCCTTGCTTGTTGGGCATGTCCGTGAACCATCCATTGGCAAAGCAGGAGCTGGTGCGTCTGAGCGATATTCAAGACACGCCCTTGATCTCCATCCAGAACCGCCACCGCTTGCGTCACACCTTGGCCACCGCCTTGCTGCGTGCCAGCCCGGAAGCGCCGGAAGATATCCGCCATATCGAGGTTGCCTCGTCCCTGGAAGGCTTGGTTCTGGCCAGCCAAGGCGTTGGCGTGTCCCTGATTGATCCCTTCACCGCCCACGGCCTGCCACTGCCGAACGTGATCCTGCGCCCCATTGATATCCACGTGCCTTATATGGTCGGTGTGGTGTCCTTGCGATCCCGCGAACTGCGCCCCGATGCGCAGCGTCTGGTCGAGGCCATGCGGCAATACGTGCTGCAATTTATTCCGCGTTTTGTGCTGGGTGATGACACCGGTTTGCCAAGCACACAAGACCCCTTTGATGCGCTGTAATTAGGCGGGCAGGCAAGGGCGTGGCCGCCGCTTGCCCGCCTTTTCTAGCGCTAGGGAATCATGGCGTAAGCCACCACTTCCAGCTTCATGCCCGGCTCGACCAAGGCCGCTACGCCCACGCTGGCGCGGTTCGGGTAGGGGGCGGAGAAAAACTCGCGATACACCCTGTCAATAACATCCATGTCTGCTACATCAGTCATGTAGATGAGCACTTGGGTGACATTCTCCAGCGTCCCGCCTGCCGCTTGCGTGGCGCGCTGCAGGTTAGAGAAGGTCAGGCGAGCCTGCTGTTCGATGGGGCCTGTGTCTATGCTGCCATCCGGCCGCACAGGCCCGTTCACCATGAACAGCATTTCACCTTTGGCTTTGACTGCCCATGAAAACGCTTGTTTCAGGGGTGGAAGCCCGACGTCGACAACGTGTTTCATTACTTGCTCCGAGTAGAGGTGACCGGCAACGATGCAAAAAGTGCGCGCGTCGCATCGCCCAAGCTCGTGTTGGGGCGAGCCAGGTCAAAAATGACATTGAAGTGATTGCGTGCTGGCATTTCGATGGACGTCCCGTACTGCACGCCCATCGCGTCGAGTAGCTCTGCAAAAGCCTGGCTCTGTCGTTTGAACTCCGAGGTTTCTATCTCTCCCCAGCTAATGATGGAGGCAGGAAAGCCCGTCAAATCAAACCCTTGCGGGCTGACCGCCAGTGCGCTGGACTCGTCCAGGGAGAGCGCCTCATTGATGCTGGTGCCAATAAGGGGCTGCAGATCGTAGATGCCCGAAACTAGTACTGCCGCAGCAGGCGCTCCGGCTGGTAAATCAGCGTCGTCCTTCCACCCACGCATACAGCACATGGCAGCCAGGTGCGCACCGGCCGAGCTACCGGCAACGATAATGCGTTGGGAGTCAAAACCCAGTTCTTCCCCGTGCTGGTGAAGCCAACGTAATGCTTGGCGGCACTCAAGCACCATGTCATGGATGCTCGCTTGCGGTGCCAAGGTGTAGTCGATGGCGGCAAAGGCAATGCCAGCTTCGGTGCAATCCGGGGCAGCGAATAAAGAGGAAGCCTTGGAGAGTTCCTGCCAGTAACCGCCATGAATAAACAGCAGTAGCGGCGGGAGTGGTTCCGAGTCGCTGGGGGCGGGTAGAAAGAGGTCGAGCTTATGCGCCGCAGCGCTGCCATAAGCAAGCTCGACATGCCTGCAGGCGCCTTTCAAGGCGGCCGCGCTGAGCGTGGCGTATTCCTCAATGTACGGCGCATAGTTGCCGCCTATACAGGAGCTTGGCGAATACTCGCGCTCTCGGACCTCGGCAGAGAGAGGGTCTTTTGAGGTCTGCGTCACAATGCGGTCCGAACAGTCCAGATCTCGGGGAACAGCACGACGTCCAGCATCTTGCGCAGGTAGCTGACGCCACCCGTGCCACCTGTACCTCGTTTAAAGCCGATAACGCGTTCGACGGTTGTAACGTGACGGAAACGCCAAAGGCGGAAAGCATCCTCAATATCGGTCAGTTTCTCGCCGAGCTGGTAAAGATCCCAGTGAGCATATGGGTCGCGGTAAACCTGCAGCCAGGCGGCTTCGACTTCGGGGCTGGCAACATAGGGTTGCGTCCAGTCACGCTCCAGATGGTCGGCTGGGATATCAAAGCCCTGGCGTGCCAACAGGCGCAGCGACTCGTCGTAAAGCGAAGGGGCGCGATACGCTGCCTCGACTTGGCTTAGCAAGTCGGCTCTGTGCGCATGGGGTTTGAGCATGGCCGCATTCTTGTTGCCCAGGGCGAACTCAATACAGCGATATTGCGCGCTTTGGAAACCGCTGGAACTGGCCAGATACGGACGCATGGCGGTGTATTCCGGCGGGGTCATCGTCGACAGGACGGTCCAGGCGCTGACCAGTTGCTCCATGATGCGCGAGACGCGTGCCAACATTTTGAAGCTGTCGGCATATCGGTCAGCGGCGACTGAGGCCGTGGCGGCGTTCAATTCATGCAGCATCAGCTTCATCCAGAGTTCGCTGGTCTGGTGCTGGATGATGAACAGCATTTCGTCGTGAGCAGGGGAGAGTGGGTGCTGCGCCCCCAGCACTTCGTCCAGGTGCAGGTAATCGCCATAGCTCATGGATTGGCTGAAATCCAATTGCGCCTTTTCTTCCGAAACGATGCGCTCTGTGTCGCTGAACTCCTTGTCAGCCGATGCTTTGGAAGCATTCATTGATTCTGTCTCCCGTACGTTAATAATGGCGTTTGTGATATGCCGAACATTATCGTTTGTTAGCGCCCGGCATGCGCATGTAGCCTGATTTCACCAGTGAGTTTGTCGCGCTTCAGGGAGATAGCCGCTGGGCGCTGTGTGTGCCGCCACTGATGGGCAGACAGGGTGGGGTCAACCGGTAGGCGCTTGCCTGGGCAAAGATAGGATTTGTCGGTGGTTTCCCGAACAAGCCCACTTAATTTTATGCGTTGATCTTATGTATTTAAGAGACTTGTGCCAAGCTGTTTTTCATAGACGCATAATTTTTTCTCTAAATTTTAAAAAATGGATTTTTTATGCAAATAGAACTGGATGGGGTGGACTGCAAGTTGTTGGCTGAACTACAGCGAAACGCCAGGCTCACGACGAGCGAGCTGGCTCAAAAGGTGGGCATATCGCAGTCGCCTTGCTGGCGTCGGATTCGGCGTATGGAAGAATCCGGACTGATCGCAGGCTACCAGGCCAGGCTTGACCGTCGCGGTTTGGGGTACGGAGTGGTGGCCTTTGTCAGCATCAGTGTCGACTTCCAAAACGAAGCCCGCTCGGTCGAGTTTGTCGAAGCCGTGCGCGATATTCCCGAGGTGGTGATGTGCCATGGCATTGCCGGTCCGGCCGACTTTTTGCTGATGGTCGTTGCCAAAGATCTTGATAGCTATTCCGAGCTTCTGCAACGCAAATTGCATCGCTTGCCGGGTGTTCGACAGGCACAAACCAGCTTTTCTTTGCAAGAATTCAAAGGCCTTAATGAGCTGCCAATTCCTGCGCTAACCGGCACCATCACTTGATTTGGTGCCGTACTGATAGGGGTGCGTGGAGAGTCAAAAGCGCTGGCCAAGCCGCGTATCCCCAATGAAGGTGATAAGGGTTTGCTCTGATTTGTTGTTGGTGAAGTCCGTCCTTAGAATTGATCAAATATCACAAATCATTGGTCGGATTCACGTTGTGACGGAATTTAATGAAACATTCAGATGCTCCCAGCACAAGCGCTCCGCTTGAGGCTTTTCAACCCATCGTTCGGCAGTCCGTCAACGAAGCGGTCTATCAAGCCTTACGCAATAAGTTGATGCACGGTGAATACCGTGCCGGCCAAGTGCTCGGCATTCAGTACCTGGCCGATGCGCTGGGCACCAGCACGATGCCTGTGCGTGAAGCGCTGCGCCGTCTGGTCGCGCAGCAGGGGCTGGAACCCCTGCCCAACGGCACCACGCGTGTCCCCCTGATTACCAAAGCGTGTCTGAGCGATATTCGTCGCGCCCGTGTCCTCATCGAAGGCACGGTCACGGAATGGGCAGGCCCTTACCTCACCTCGGCATTGCTGGATCAGCTTGAACAGCTGGCGCGGGAAATTACTCAAGAGCGCCGCACGCCCCAAGGTGTTGCCAGCAGCCTGGAGAAAAACCGGATCTTTCATTTCACGATCTACGGAGCGGCGCAGTCCCCCGTCATGCTCGCCATGATCGAGAGTCTGTGGTTGCAGTCGGGCGCTTACCTGCGTGAAACCCGCGAGTTGCTGCACAACAAGGACTCCGCGGATCAACTTCATGAATCCACCGTAAAAGCGCTACGTGCTGGAAAGTTCACCGAGGCGCGCCAATACATTCAGGAGGATGTCTCCTGGGTCTTCGACCGCCTGGATCTCGCCGATTAAATCGATCTCTCAACGACTCCTCATCCACCAAAGACCATGCTAAAAAAACATAGATCAAAAGTAGTTACCGAGGGCGCGACCCGCACCCCACACCGAGCTTTTCTGCGTGCCACCGGCCTGGACGATGATGATCTGGACCGCTCGATGGTCGCTATCATCGGCACCGCCGGAGACAACACACCTTGCTCTAAATCGCTAGGTCCTCAGGCAGACAGTGTTCGTTTGGGCGTTGCCCAAGGCGGCGGTGTGCCCGTCATGATGAACACGATTTCCGTGTCCGACGGCACCTCCATGAACCACGCTGGCATGCGCATGAGTCTGGTCTCTCGCGAGTTGATCGCCGACAGTATGGAAGTGGCGGTGCGCGGTCATGCTTATGACGCTTTGGTTGGCCTGGGCGGTTGCGACAAGACACTGCCCGGCACCTTGATGGCCATGGCGCGGCTTAACGTACCCTCGGTTTTCATTTACGGCGGCTCCATGTTGCCGGGCTACTCGCCCGACGGTACTGAAAATACGGTGCTGACCGCCATTGAAGGCGTGGGCCGCTACCAGACCGGGGCGATTTCCCTGGAACAGCTGCACGGCATCGAGCGTACCTGTGCCATGACCGTAGGCTCCTGTCCGGGCCAGTTCACGGCCAACACCATGGGTATGGTGGCCGAGGCCTTGGGCCTGTCCTTTTTAGGTTCTTCGACAACCCCAGCGGTGTACAGCCAACGACACGCGCTGGCTCGCCGTGCGGGTCGACGCGTGATGGAAATTCTGGCTAACGGTGGTCCACTGCCGCGCGATCTCATTACACGCAAGAGCCTGGAAAACGCCACTGCCGCTGTCGCCGCTACCGGCGGATCGACCAATGTGGCTTTGCATATTCCCGCTATTGCGCACGAAGTGGGCATTCGTTTCACCACGGACGATATGGCCGAGGTGTTTAACCGCACGCCATTGATTGCCGACTTGCAGCCTGGTGGCCGTTATTTGGCACGTGATCTGGACGTGATCGGCGGCGTGCCCGTGGTATTTAAGGCACTGCTGAAAAGCGGCCACCTGCACGGCGATGCACTGACCATTACGGGTGAAACCCTGGCAGAGGCCCTGGAGAGTTTCCCCGACGTCGATGGTCGCATCGTACGCAGTAGCGATCAGCCTATCCATGCATCGGGTGGTCTGGTCGTACTCAAGGGCAATCTGTGTCCCGATGGTGCATTGCTGAAAATTGCTGGCCTGAAGTCTCTTGTTTTTGAAGGTCGCGCACGCGTTTTTGAAACTGAAGAAGACTGTATGGCGGTGGTGTCCAAGCAAGCTTACGAGGCGGGCGATGTACTGATCATTCGCAACGAAGGCCCCAAAGGTGGCCCCGGTATGCGCGAGATGTTAAGCGTTACCGCCGCGATCTACGGTCATGGCAATGGCGAGAAAGTGGCGCTGCTGACGGATGGCCGTTTTTCGGGTGCGACTCGCGGTATGTGTATCGGCTATGCCAGCCCTGAAGCGGCGGCAGGCGGGAACATCGGTCTGGTGCGCGACGGCGATCGTATCACTATCGACGCTACGCAAAGCAGCATGCAGCTGCATGTTTCCGATGAGGAGCTGGCCCTACGCAAGGCGCAATGGCAGCCCTATTTGCGAGGCCGACTGGCCGGTGCGCTGGAAAAATACTCACGCCTGGTTGGGCCAACCAACGAGGGGGCAGTAACCCATTCGGGTGCTGCCGAATGGCCGCAAGAAGAGAACGAGGACGACTGAAATGCAACTCGGTTTTTGCGGTTTAGGATTAATGGGCGCTGCGATGGTGCAGCGTCTGCTCAAGGCGGGCCATGAGGTCAAAGTCTGGAACCGTTCCAGAGAAAAGGCCGAGCCGCTTGCGGCGCTGGGCGCTCAGGTCGTGGACACTCCACGCGAAGCTGCTGAAGGCGCGGATGGTGTCCTGTTATGTCTGTTCGACGCCAAGGCGGCAGAGGCCGTGGTGTTCGGTGCCGACGGGGTCGCTCAGGCAGCGGGGCTTAAATGGGTGGTGGATCATTCCAGCATCGACCCAGAAGCAACCCGCCGCCTGGCCGCTCGTTTGGCGCAACACGGTGGGGCTGACTGGATTGACGCCCCGGTTTCCGGGGGCATTCCGGGCGTGGAAGCCGGTACCCTGGCCATCATGACAGGCGGTAGTGAAACGCATATACCCGAGGCCGAGGCTGCCATGCGCGCCTATGCCGGCAATATCACGCACATGGGGCCGTCCGGTGCAGGGCAGGCAACCAAGCTGTGTAACCAGGCTATCGTCGCCACCTCGATTGCGGCGCTGGCTGAAGCGATTGGTTTCGCCCAACGCAATAACATCAATGTAGACAAGCTGGCACCCGCGCTGGCGGGCGGCTGGGCAGACTCTAAGCCTTTGCAGATCTTCGCCCCTCGCATGATAGAGGCTCAAGCAAAAAGTATTGGCGCTCTCTCGACCATGCTCAAGGATATGGATACCTTGATCGCCAATGCTCAACAAAGCGGTGCGCCTATGCCTGTGGCGGCAAGCGTGCAGCAAATGTTACGCGTGGCAAGCGCGATGGGGCTGGGGCAAGCTGAAGTCTCTGCGGTAATTAGCGTGGTCCTGCCTGAGCAGCGCGAGGCCTTTCTTCGACAGATAGACGGTTAAGGCAGGCGACCCCATGCAACTTTCCGCTAACCTCAGCTGGCTGTATCGGCATCTGGACTGGAGCGAACGCTTTGAGGCTGCGGCGGCCGATGGTTTCCAGGGTACCGAGATTTTGTTGCCCTACGACCATCCTCCCGCTTGGTACGCCCGCCAATTGCACGCTGCAAAACTAGAGCTGACACTGATCAATACGCCGATAGGCGATGGGCAGGGCAGGCTGGGCTGGGCGGCGGTTCCCAACGCACAGCCGCAGTTCCACGAAGCGTTTGATCGCGCCCGCGCTGTTGCGCAGGCAACTGGGTGTCGTCGTATCCATGTCATGGCCGGCTATGTGAGCGGCTTGGAGCAGGAGGCGTGCCTGACTACCTTGCTCAATAACCTGGAACACGCTCTGGCCTTGGCCGAAGCCGACGATTTGGTGCTGACGCTGGAGGCACTGAATCGCAGCGATATGGCGGGGTACTTCTATCACCTGCCCGAGCAGGCGATAGCGGTGCTGAAGCATTTCAATGCCCCGCGCCTGCGGCTGCAATTTGATTATTACCACTGCGTCAAAGAAAGTCTGGACGTATCTGCCAGCGTTGTGGCCTGTGCCCCCTGGATAGGGTATGTACAGATCGCTGGCGCTGACGGGCGCTATGAGCCTGATCTTGCTCAGCATGGTTTGCTTGAGGGCCTAAGCGCCTTGCCGACTTTGGGTTACGACAGCTGGTTGGGCTGCGAATATCAGCCGCGCGGACTACCGTCAGAAGGCTTGTCCTGGTGCCAGCCCTTGCGTGATCGTGGGGTGCTGGACACAGCACATCGTCACAATGACGCCGCTGCCAGCTTTCAGGCCGCTGGGAGATAAGCCATGAAACATGTCTTGATTACCGGCGCCAACGGCTATATCGGGCAAGCGCTTGCCCGTGCGGCGGTTAACCGCCTTGCTGCTAATGAGATTCAAAGCCTGACGCTGACTGATCTTGCCTTTGAGGATCAACGCTATCACCAGGTGCCCGGCGTGCGCTGCATCAGCGGTGATCTATCCGACAAGGCCGTGCTGGAAACGGTTCTGACGCCCGCGCCGGATACGGTTTTCCATCTGGCTTCGGTGACCAGTCGGCTGGCCGAAGAAAATTTCGCATTGGGTCTGCGCGTCAATATCGACGGCACAATTGGCTTGTTTGAACACCTGCGTCAACAAGGGCAGTGCCCTGTCGTGGTGTATGCCAGCAGTATCGGCGTCTTTGGTACCCCCTTGCCCGAGCAGGTGAGCGACGACACACCAGTCGCACCCACCTTAAGTTATGGCACACAAAAGCGGATGGTGGAGCTGTTGCTCGCCGATTACAGCCGCCGTGGTTTTCTGGATGGTCGCTCGGTTCGCCTTCCAACGGTGGTCGCCAGACCTCTTACTGCCGAAACGGCGCTGTCCTCATTTGCCAGTTCCTTGATTCACGCCCTGGCCGCAGGCAGTCCCTACGACTGTCCCATCGGACTGCAGGGGTGGATGTGGCTGCTTTCCTTACCAGCTTGCGTCCGACATCTCCTGATGGCTGCGACGATTGACACCGCCCGGCTTCCTGCTGGCCGGGTGTGGAATCTTCCCGCTCAACGCCTTCAGGTCGCAGACCTGGTTCAGGCAGCGAAAACCCGCTATGGCTTGGGGGCCGATGCGGGCTTGCGCTTCCAGTCCAACCCCCAGTTTGAACAGCAGTTTGCCCAGTGGCCGCCCTTAACGACCTCGATCGCCACGCAGCTGGGTATGCATCACGACGGCGATGTCACTACTTTGATTGAACAGGCCCTTGTTTCCTGAACGGCCTACTTAACTATACCTATAACTATCTACCACCACATAAGGATCTCCCCATGAAGAATCGATGGATTTCTCGCCTGTTGGGTATCGCCTTAACGAGCCTGGTTGTTGCGGCTGGCCCCGCGAAAGCGGACAAACCTGTGGAGCTGACCTTCTCGGCCTGGATTCCGCAAACGCATGTCCTGGTGGCTAACTTCATGAAGCCTTGGGCCAACGAGGTGGAGCAGGCCACCGAAGGGCGCGTCAAGATCAGCTTCCTGACAAAACCCGTCACCAACCCGGTCGGGCACCTGGATGCAGTACGTAATGGCATCGTCGATCTGGCCTTTATTTCGTACTCTTATTACCCGGGCAACTTCGATTTAATGAAATTCGCTATGTTGCCTTTTTCGGGCAATAGCGCTGAGTCGACCTCGCTGGCTGCTTGGAATATCTATGATAAGTACCTGCAAAATGCCAAGGAGCATCGCGGCATCAAGTTGCTCGGCATTTATGGTCACGGCCCAGGCAGTGTCTATACAACAGCCAAACAGGTACAGAACATTGAGGATTTCGATGGCCTCAAGCTACGTATAGGTGGCGGCATGCAAGCTGACCTGTCCAAAGCGCTTAACGTTAATGCGGTTGTGAAACCTGCTTCTGAGTCATATGAACTTTTGAGCACGGGCGTGGTGGATGGGGTGCTGTTCCCGCCTGAGTCCGTCGCTTCTTTCCGTTTAGATACGGTGGTCAAACATGCGACGGTTTTCCCTGGCGGACTCTATGCGGATCTGCACGGCATCATCATGAATCCAAGCGCTTTTGATCGTCTGTCTGAAAAAGACCGCGAGATCGTGATGAGCCTGTCCGGTGAGCATATTGCTCGCATGGGGGGCAAAGCCTGGGGTGATGCCGATGTCGCCGCCATGAAAACTCTGGAGGAACACAATGTGCAGCTCCATCCTGCCAGTGATGAACTCATCGCCGCCGTCAAAGAGCGTACTGCGCCGTTCGAACAAGCATGGCTAACTGCGGCTAAGGCCAAGGGCATCGATGGGCCTGCTGTGTTGGCAGAGTTCCGCGCCGACCTTAAAGCGCAGGAAAGCGGTAATTGATCAGCGCATCCAGACTGTCTTGAACCTGCTGCGCGCCTTGTGCGCCAGCAGCCCCGGAGCTACAAATCATGAACTCCTTTCTCTCTTTATTAAGAGCGGGTCTTCGACGTCTGACCGAGTTATGCATCGCCTCGCTGGCCTTGCTGACCCTGGGTGACGTGTTAGGGCGTTATATCTTCAATGTCTCGGTCATGGGCGCGGTAGAACTCACCGAAATACTCATGGTGGGTGTCATCTTCTGCGGCATCGTATTTGCCACCATGGAGCGCGAACACATTGTTGTGGATCTGGTGCCCATTCCTGGTGGGGAGAAGGGCGCTCGTGTTGTCCACGTCTCAAGCCACTTGTTGGTGGCGGGGATCAGTGCCCTGTTGGCGATGGTGAGTTGGACGCAAGCCGAGTCGGCTGCCGAGTACGCCGACCAGACGACCTTGCTGGGGTTACCGCTGGCTCCGGTTGTTTATTTCATGAGCATCATGTTGTTCATCAACACAATCGTGGAGTTGAGTCAGCTCCGCCGAGACTTGCGCACAGACACGACACATCAGGAAGAAGAGGCAACGAATGATTGAAGCGCTTATTGGCTTTGCAGCCATGCTCCTCTTGATCTTCCTGCGCGTGCCGGTGGCGTTTTCCATGGCCTTGGTGGGATTCATCGGCGTTGGCATCATGCGCAACTGGCCCTCTGCCTATGCGATGACGGGTGCAGTGGTTCGTGAAAGCGGTTTTCAGTATCTGTTGTCGGTGCTGCCGCTGTTCATTCTGATGGGTAATTTCATAACCCAAGCCAAGTTGTCCAAAGAACTCTATGCCGCCGCGTATGCGTTCTTAGGCCATAGAAAAGGCGGGTTGGCCATGTCCACCGTTGTGGCCTGTGGGGGCTTCGGTGCGGTTTGCGGCTCCAGCCTGGCCACTGCCGCCACCATGTCCAAGGTGGCCTATCCTGAAATGCGCAGGCTGGGTTACAGCCGTGCGCTGGCCTCTGGTTCGATCGCTGCTGGTGGCACGCTGGGTATCTTGATACCGCCTTCAATCGTCATGGTCGTCTATGCCATCCTGACCGAACAAAGCATAGGCAAGATGTTTGCCGCCGGCATTATCCCGGGTCTGCTGGCCATCGGGTTTTATCTAGTGGCGGTAAGGTGGACGATATGGCGTGACCCAACAGCGGGGCCTCCCGGTGAGCGGATGAGCTGGAAGGAGCGTCTGCGTGCGCTGCGTGATGTCTGGGGGGTGCTGGTGCTGTTCATCATCGTCATGGGTGGCATCTATGGCGGGATCTTCAGTTCTACCGAAGCGGCCGGGATTGGTGCTTGTGGCGCCTTCTTGTTCGCTCTGCTGCGTCGCCGCTTGACCTGGCGGGTGCTCTCCACCGTTCTGGTTGAGTCTGCCCGTACCACGGGCATGCTGTTCATGGTGCTGATCGGTGCTTTGCTGTTTTCCAGCTTCATCAATTTCACCTCCATGCCCGGCGACTTGCAAGACTGGGTGCAGCAATTCGACATGAGCCCGATCGTGGTAATTCTGCTGATTTGTGCGATTTACATCGTTCTGGGCAGCGTGTTGGAAAGCATGTCCATGGTCTTGCTGACAGTGCCTATTTTTTACCCGCTGGTGCAGCACCTGGGCTTTGACTTGATCTGGTTCGGCATCATCGTGGTGGTAGTCACAGAAATCAGCTTCATCACGCCACCCGTGGGCATGAACGTGATGGTCCTGAAAAGCCTGCTGCCCGATGTGAAGATGCAGACACTGTATCGGGGCGTCATCCCCTTCGTGGTAGCCGACATTTTCCGCCTGGCCGTGCTCTTGGCTTTCCCAGTCATTTCGCTGCTGCTGCCAAGATACCTTGGATAAGCAAAAAAGGATTTCAAACATGATTATCGACCAAAGAACCTACACCATTCCGACCGGTTTGCTGCGAGATTTCTTGTCGCTGTATGCGGTGGAAGGGCGTGCCGTACAAATCGAGCATCTGGGGGCTTGCCATGGTTACTACACTACCGAAGTTGGGGAGCTGAATCAGGTAGTGCATCTGTGGGCCTACGAGGATATGGCGGACCGCGAGGCCCGTCGCAGCGCGCTGGAAGCTGATCCCCGTTGGCTGGCCTATCGCCGCAAAGCCTCCGCAGCAGGCCATGTTGTACGTCAGAGCAATGCGCTTCTTAAACAAGTGGATTTTGACGTTTTTACAAGCGAGTCCTGATCATGAGCCAGAAAATTCTTCAAGCATGTCCCTTGCCACCGCCTTTGGCAGCCAAATTGCCCTCCTTGTGTCAGACCGAGCTGCTTAGCGATGCCCCTGACCAAGCCGCTTTTTTGCGTGAGCGTGGTGGCGAGTTCACCGTACTGATCACCACCGGGACACAGGGGGCGGACAAGGCACTGATTGATGCGCTGCCTAACCTGCAGGCTATTTGCAGTCTGGGCGTGGGCTACGATGCTATCGACCTGGATGCAGTCCGCGCGCGTGGCGTGATGCTGAGCAATACCCCGGACGTTCTTAACGATTGTGTGGCCGACCTGGCTATAGGTCTGCTCATTGACGTGGTGCGTGGCATTTCTGCTTCTGACCGCCACGTCAGACGCGGCGACTGGCCCCGTGTTGGCCCCACAATGCCAAGCACGCGTGTCAGTGGCAAGCGCCTGGGTATGTTGGGCATGGGCCGCGTCGGCCAAGTCATTGCGCGGCGTGCGATTGGCTTCAATATGGAGATCCGCTACCACACGCGCACGGCAAAACCTGAACTTCCCTGGCAGCACGAGCCTTCACTTATCGCCTTGGCGCAATGGTGTGATTTCCTCATCGTGGCTTGCCCAGGCAGCCCGGAAACCTTCCATTTAGTCTCTGCCGAGGTGTTGAAAGCCTTAGGGCCCAACGGCTACCTCGTCAATGTCGCCCGCGGCTCGGTCGTAGATGAACAAGCGTTGGTCGCCGCGCTGGGAAGCGGCCAATTGGGCGGTGCCGGCCTGGATGTGTTTGAGAACGAGCCCGAAGTGCCTGCCCAATTGCTGAGCAATGAGCGAGTGGTCGTGTTGCCGCATGTAGGTAGCGCAACTCGTGAAACCCGTGCAGCCATGTGCCAGTTGGTGTTGAGTAATGTGGAGGGCTTTCTCTCGGAAGGGCGTCTTGTTACGCCGGTCGAGTTATAAGGCTGGCGTCCGGCCTAATACTGACCCCAAGCCTTTGTCACCTGGTGTGTAAACTGCCCAGCTTATGGAGGGCCACAGTTTTTGCTCCCTCAATGACGACCACATACTGGGTTTGAAGATTGCTCGCATCGCTGACGACGCCCCAGGTATAACAACAAAGCCAGACAAGCATATCTTGTCTGGCTTTGTGTTTTTAAGCCTTTTGATACACCAAGGTCGGATTGTCGAAGTAGTTGCGTGTCAGCTTGAACACTACAGGGCTGAGTAGCAATACGGCAATCAGGTTGGGAATAGCCATCAGGGCATTAAGCGTATCGGCTACTAGCCACAAGCTGCCCAGATCCAGACCAGGGATGGTACCCACGGGAATGGCCACAATCCATATCAATCTGAAGGGTAGGTTGGAGCGCTCGCCAAATAAAAACTGCGCGCATTTTTCACTATAAAAACTCCAGCCGATAATAGTGGTGAATGCGAAAACGGCGATACCGATACTGACGACGTACTGTCCCACCACACCCAAACTTAATGAAAAGGCGTGAGCAGACAAGGAAGCACCATTCTCGCCGCTTTGCCAAGCCCCTGTCACGATGATGACCAGACCGGTAATGCTACACACCACAATGGTGTCCAGAAAGGTCCCCAACATGGCAATTGTGCCTTGGCGAATGGGGTTGTCTGTTTTTGCGGTCGCGTGGGCGATGGGGGCGCTGCCCAGGCCAGCCTCGTTGGAGAAGATACCTCGGGCCACCCCGTAGCGAATAGCCGCCCAGACTGTTGCGCCCAAAAAGCCACCGCTAGCTGTGCTGGGATTGAAGGCGTGATAGAAAATCAGTGAAAAGGCGTCGGGAATATGCTCCACGTTCAAGGCCAACACGATCAGGCCGCCACCGACATAGAAAACGGCCATGAAAGGCACCAACCTGCCAGCCACCTCGCCGATACGCTTGATTCCGCCAATGAGCACCATGCCAACCAGCACGGCAATGATCAAGCCGGTAGCCAGGGAAGGCATGTTAAAGGTTGATTGCAGGACATCGGCGACGGAGTTGGATTGGATCGTGTTGCCAATACCAAAGCCGGCCAGCATTCCGAATACTGCAAATATCACACCCAGCCATTTCCAGTTCTTGCCCAGCCCATTTTTGATGTAATACATGGGCCCACCTACGTAGTGGCCCTTGTGGTCCACTTCGCGGAAATGGACGGCCAAGCTGGCTTCACAAAACTTGGTTGCCATACCCACCAACGCAATCAGCCACATCCAGAACATGGCCCCAGGCCCACCGAAGTAGATAGCGGTGGCCACACCGGCAATATTCCCTGTTCCGATAGTGGCAGACAGCGCCGTCATCAAGGCATTAAAGGGGCTGATATCACCTTGCTCGGTGCTTTTGCGACCTTTCCAGAGCATTTTGAAACCGTAGCCCAATTTACGCTGCGGAATAAACCGTAAACCGAGCGTTAAAAAGACTCCTGTTCCCGCTAACAGCAATAGCATGGGTGGTCCCCATACCACGGCATTGATCTGATTAACAAAGGCTATTAATCCATCCATATATCTGGTCCTCTCAGGCTGAATAAGTCAAGATTGAGTTATTAAAACACCGCTTGTGGCAGTGCCGTGAGAAACCAATGCTTTTTATAAGGCTGCTTAAAGCATTAAGGCCCCCTCCTCTTGCCAGTAGTCGATGCAATGGCAAAACTGACGAGCAGAATGTAGATATGCCATCGCGTTTCACTGGCGATGTTGTCAGCCAGTGAAAACAGCTGGCGCGCTGTGTGTTCCAAGCAGATCAAGTTGTTATGATTGCGTGTAAGTGGCTGATATAACGGGAGTAACTTGCTAAGAAGCAAGGAATGGAGCCAGGGAATACACACATCAGCAATCAGGTTTTTGATTATTTTGGGTCAACAGGGCGCTGGCCATACCGCTGGCGCAACGACCCCATCTGTCCTGTGACCTGAGAGCTTGATCCACAGAGATCAATTGGAAATTGATTGTCTATGGTCCCCTTCGGTGGGCAATTGAATGCCTCTCTCCAGATTGTCTTCACATTACGATTCTTTTGCCTGAGAGTTTCCGGGGCGGTTGCTCCTTCGGCGTTTTGCAATTAAGCAAAAACTCTTTCATAACGTGTTTAAAAACGACTGGCAAATGATAGAGGCTTCCAATTCGGGTCAATATAAGAATTAACCCGCTGCGGGTTATTGCCCATCGATTTTTTCTGTTCTTTACTATTAGCCTTATTTACCCGTTCTTCTGAGAGGTGCCCGTATAGACGACGGCGGCTTAAAGGTTGAGCTCAAGGCCAGCTTGAGACCCAGGTCGACATTCCAGTAAGTCGGTTGGCGTCCGGGCACCTAATAAAGTCATGGTTCGGGCGAGTTCCTGGGCCATGAGATCAAGTACATGGGTGACGCCTCGTTCGCCGGCCTGTGCCAGTCCATAGACAACAGCTCGGCCCAGAAATACCCCTTTTGCGCCATAAGAGAGGGCCTTGGCTACGTCGGACCCTCGGCGAAAGCCGCTGTCAACAAAGACGGGCAGGCGTGTCTGGATAAGGTCCATGATGCCGGGCAGGGCGCTGATACTGGAAGGAGCACAGTCTAATTGTCGTCCACCATGATTGGAGACGATCAACCCATCCAATCCATAACGTAGAGCCTGGCGAGCATCCTCAGGATGGAGCACGCCTTTAATCAGTAAAGGGCCGTCCCATTTGGATCTGAGCCAGGCAATGTCTTCCCAGATCAGGCTGCGATCCATGCTACGTGCCAATAGTGCGGCCTGTGCTTGTGTCGAGGTGGTTCCTTTAGCCGGCATCAAATTGACGAATTGAGGTTGGCCGGCCAAGGCCTGGCGCAATAGCCATCGCGGGCGAGATAGCATGTCCAGCAGTATTCGCGGACCAGGGCGAAATGGCAGCTTGAAACCATGACGTATGTCTTTTTCCCGATACCCGCCCACAGGAACATCGACGGTTAGCACCAGCGCTTCAAAACCCGCTTGGCGGGCTCGATCCAGGATGGCGTTGGCCATACCCCTGTCTTGCATGACATATAGCTGCATCCAACAAGGCCCATCACAGGCTTCTCGCACTTGCTCCAAAGGGCTGTTGGAGGCGGTTGAAAGAATATAGGGCAGGCCCGACTTGGCGGCTGCACGGGCGGCCAGCACGTCGCCATCCGGTCGTACAACGTCAATCAAACCGACTGGGGCGATGCCAAAGGGCGCGGCCCAGGTCCGATCAAACACGGTAGTCTGCATTGATAGCTGCGACGTATCGCGCAAGCTGCGTGGGGTCAGCGTGAGATTGCCCAGGTCGAGCTGATTGCGTTTCAGGCAGGCCTCATCCTCCGCTCCTCCTGCTACATAGTCATAGACAAAGCGGGGCAGACCGCGCTGTGCCGCGATACGATAATCTTCAAGATTGAGCTGCATGAGTCATACCTTTTTACCAGATGCTGAGCTTGCACAGCTCAGGTGGTTTAATTGTTTAGGTATGAAGTATATGGCTGGGAAATGGTCTCACAAAGACAAAATTATCAACATGCAAGCTGCCATGTCTTCGTGGCATCCCAAATTACCGATAAGCTGCCACAGCATCAGGCATTTGGAGCCGAGTTAAAGCCCTTAGAGTGCTACTAGCTAAAACGGACCTAGAGGCCATAATGTCCGATGTTGGCAGTCCGCAGAAAAGCAAAACGCCACCCGGTTAGGGGTGGCGTATGTGCTTGATAACTTTGGTGCCGGCTAAAGGAGTTGAACCCTCGACCTTCGCATTA
>JBQEAN010000033.1:0-1763 GCA_052109075.1 Alcaligenes sp.
AACGAGGCCCGTCTAGCCGCCCAACTGGTGCAAACCAAGCTGGAAACCCACGGTGCCCAAGGACTGGAAGAACAAATTGACCAGACTTCTCTGCGCCTGCACGACTGCCAACGCCGTTGTGCCGCCTACGAACGCCGCGTCGCTGCGTTACGCTTGTTGCTGTCCGTGCTGCGCGAGCAGCGCAACACCTTGACTCAACGCTTGCACGAGCCTTTACAAAAGCACATCAACCACTACTTGCGCCTGTTGTTAGGCAAGGCACGGGTCGAGCTGGACGAATACCTGGCTCCTCGATGGCTACAACGCGACAGTGGCCAAGGTCTGGCGGACGATATAGATGGCTTGAGCTTTGGCGCACGCGAGCAAATTGGCTTGATTGCGCGTCTGGCCTATGCAGATTTATTACAGCAAGCGGGGCGTCCTACCTTGCTGATTCTGGACGACGTGCTGGTCCACAGCGACAACGAACGCCTGAGCGCCATGAAACGCATTATTAATGACGCTGCCCAGCGCCATCAGATCCTGCTTTTCACCTGTCAGGCTGATAAGTGGATGGACATGGGCGTTGCGCTACGGCCCGTGCCGCAAGGCGTACAATAGGCCTTTTGATTTTTGTCCGGAGTCTTGCCTTGTCTGAAACCGCTACCGTTGCACGCCCCTCGGGTCGATCTGCTGCACAATGCCGTCCTATCGAACTGGTGACTGGTTTTACCCGTCACGCCGAAGGCTCGGTACTGATCCGTCTGGGTGAAACCCATGTACTGTGCAATGCCAGCGTGCTCGACAAAGTGCCTCCCTTCCTGAAAGGCAAAGAGCAGGGCTGGGTAACGGCTGAATACGGCATGTTGCCTCGTTCTACCCATACCCGTTCGGACCGTGAAGCCGCCCGTGGCAAGCAAAATGGTCGCACCCAAGAAATTCAACGTCTGATCGGGCGCAGCCTGCGCGCTGTATTCGACCTGAAGGCCCTGGGCGAACGCACGATCCACATTGATTGCGACGTACTGCAAGCCGATGGCGGCACCCGCTGCGCCAGCATTACCGGTGCCTGGGTGGCAGCCAGTCTGGCCGTGCGCAGCCTGCAAGAACAGGGCAAACTGCAAGCCTCGCCTATCCTGGATCAGTTAGCCGCCGTCTCGGTAGGCGTGTACGAATCCAATCCCGTGCTGGACCTGGATTATCTGGAAGACTCCAGCTGCGGCGTGGACATGAATATTGTCATGACCGGCAGCGGCAATCTGGTGGAAGTGCAGGGCACCGCAGAAGGGCAAACCTTTGCACGCCCCACGCTGAACCGCTTGCTGGATCTAGCCGAACAGGGCATTGCCGAGTTGATGCAGGCTCAACAACAAGCCTTGCAGGGCTGATTAATTATGAATCGGGTCTGTCCTGCTCGCTGCGCCACACGGCCTGGCAGCAGGACAAGCCCGCTATTGGGACGCCGTGCCGTCCCGCGCAGCACCCACTGCCTGGCACGGCGCCTTGCCATCTTTACTGAACAGGGCGCGTTAGCGTCTGCAGCGACTTATGAACACTGAATCCAAGCGTGTGGTTCTGGCTTCCAATAACGCCGGCAAACTCAAAGAGTTTTCGGCCATCTTGGCCCAGGCCGGTATCAGTATGGTTCCACAAGGCCAGTTGGATATCCCCGAAGCCGAGGAACCCTTTGCCACTTTCATCGAAAATGCATTGGCCAAAGCGCGCCACGCCAGTCAGTTAAGCGGCTTGCCCGCCCTGGCGGACGACTCCGGCCTCTGTGTGCG
>JBQEAN010000033.1:1863-13052 GCA_052109075.1 Alcaligenes sp.
CCAGTCAGTTAAGCGGCTTGCCCGCCCTGGCGGACGACTCCGGCCTCTGTGTGCGCGCCCTGGATCAAGCCCCCGGCGTCTATTCCGCCCGTTTCGCAGCGCGTGAACGTGGCGGCGAAAAGTCCGATTCGGCTAATAACGCCTTGCTGGTAGAACGTCTGCAAGGCCAAAGTGACCGTCGCGCCTGTTATGTGGCTGTTCTGGTGTATGTGCGCCATGCCCAGGACCCGCGGCCCATCGTGATTGAAGGCGTGTGGGAAGGGGAGATTCAGGATCAGCCGGCAGGCGACAACGGCTTTGGCTACGATCCACATTTCTACCTGCCCGAACTCCAGCAAACTGCGGCACAGCTGTCCCCCGAGGTGAAGAACCAATACAGCCACCGCGCGCAGGCTATGCACGCGCTGTTGGCACGTCTGGCTGCCGAGTAGACACATGACTGTTTTCTCTCCCGAGGTACGCATCCGGCCTGGTTCCGGGCCAGCGACCCTATTGCCCAGCCTGCCGCCTTTGTCAGTCTACGTACACGTACCCTGGTGCGTGCGCAAATGCCCTTACTGTGACTTCAACTCACACGAAGCGCCAGCTGAATTGCCTGAAAACGAGTATCTGGAGGCCTTGCAGGCCGATCTGGAACAAACCTTGCCGCTGGTCTGGGGCAGACAGGTCATCTCCGTCTTTATCGGTGGTGGCACACCCAGCCTTTTGTCGGCCCAAGCCTTGGATCGCATGCTGGCCTTGCTGCGCTCGCATCTGAACTTGCTGCCCGATGCCGAGATTACCCTGGAAGCTAATCCGGGGGCCTCGGAAGCCTCGCGTTTCCTGGATTTTGCACAAAGTGGTGTCACCCGGATTTCGTTGGGTATCCAAAGCTTTAACGATCAAGCCCTGAAGGCGCTGGGCCGTATCCACGATAGCCAACAGGCGAGGCAGGCTATTGAGGCCGCCATGAAAGCCGTGGATCGCGTCAATCTGGACGTCATGTACGCCTTACCGGGGCAAACGCCCACACAGTCGGAGCAGGACATTTTGCAGGCTATGTCGTATGAGCCCGAGCATTTGTCGCTTTATCATTTGACGCTGGAACCCAATACGGTCTTTGCCAAATACCCGCCCGCCTTGCCCGATGACGACGATAGCGCTGCCATGCAAGACAGGCTGATCGAGCTGACCGCCAGCCGTGGCTGGAACCAGTACGAGATATCGGCCTACAGCAAGCGCGGTGGCCATAGCCGCCACAATCTGAACTACTGGGAATTTGGCGACTATATCGGCATAGGCCCTGGAGCCCACGGCAAACTGTCCTTTCACGACCGCATTATCCGGACCGCCACCACCCGCAGCCCGGCGCAATGGATGCAGAACGCCGTTAAGCGTGATGGCAGCCACTACGCGCACAATGCCCGCGTCACGCCTAAAGACTTGCCCTTTGAGTTCATGTTGAACGTGCTGCGCCTGAAAGAAGGGGTGCCATCCCAATACTTCCAGGAACGCACTGGTGTGCCACTGACGCAGATCCTGCCGGCGATCAAGCGCAATATCGAGAAAGGTTTGTTGGCGTCCGACCCTGTCCGCATTCGGACGACAGATTTAGGCTGGCGCTTTCTAAATGATTTACAGGAAGCATTCCTTCCCGATGAAGGTTCCTGACATTTAATTGTTTATTTAAGACATTTTTTATTGTGCATCTGCACAATTGCTCTACAATTAATTTCTGGTAAGTCCTATGCCATAACTACTTTATCGATGCCGGTCTGTTTGCATCAATTCAGCCCCGATCTTGATAAGTATATTTAAGACCTGCCGTAGTGGGTTACACAATGATCCGCGCCACTCCTTCTCTCTTTTTGTTAACGTCATTGACGCTGGAGTAACCATGTCCTCCCCCGAAGATGTTCTGAAGATCATCGCCGAACGCGAAATCACGTTTGTCGATTTCCGCTTTACCGATACCCTGGGCCGCGAGCACCACTTGACCACCCCCGCACACGCGGTGGACGAGGATCGCTTTGAGTCTGGTGTCGCTTTTGACGGCTCTTCCTTGCCTGGCTGGAAAGGAATTGAAGCCTCGGACATGTTGCTCATCCCGGACGCCAAAACCGCCCGTATGGACCCGTTCCGTGAAGAGCCCACCCTGATTCTGACCTGCGATGTGGTCGAGCCTTCCGATTTGAAAGGTTACGACCGCGATCCACGTTCGCTGGCCAAACGTGCTGAAGCCTACCTGCGCTCCAGCGGTTTGGGCGATACCGCGTACTTTGGTCCCGAGCCGGAATTCTTCGTGTTCGACGGTATTACCTGGAACGACGATATGTCGGGCAGCTTCGTGAAGATTCGCTCCGACGAAGCTCCCTGGTCGCGTGGCCTGGAACTGAATGGCAATAACCTGGGCCACCGCCCTGGTGTTAAAGGCGGCTACGTTCCTGTGTCGCCCGTAGACTCTTTTGCTGATCTGCGCTCTGAAATGTGTTTGTTACTGGAACAGCAAGGCGTTCCGGTTGAAATTCACCACCATGAAGTGGCCGCCCCCGGCCAGCTGGAAATCGGTACCCGTTTCTCGACTCTGGTCGAGCGCGCGGACTGGAACCAGATCATGAAGTACACCATCCACAACGTGGCTCATGTATATGGCAAAACGGCGACTTTCATGCCCAAGCCGGTCGTGGGTGACAACGGTTCGGGCATGCACGTCCACCAGTCCATCTGGAAAGACGGTCAGAACTTATTTGCCGGTAACGAATACGCTGGCCTGTCCGAGTTCGCGCTGTTCTACATTGGCGGCATCATCAAGCACGCCCGTGCCCTGAACGCCATCACCAACCCCACGACCAACTCCTACAAGCGCCTGGTTCCGCATTTTGAAGCCCCGGTCAAACTGGCATACTCCGCCCGTAACCGTTCGGCCTCGATCCGCATTCCTTACGTCAGCAACCCCAAGGCACGTCGTGTGGAAGCCCGCTTCCCTGATCCAATGGCCAATCCATACCTGGCCTTCTCGGCCTTGATGATGGCCGGTCTGGACGGTGTACAGAACAAGATTCACCCCGGCGATGCAGCCGACAAGAACTTGTACGATCTGCCGCCCGAAGAGGATGCGAAAATCCCAACCGTTTGTGTGTCGCTGGAACAAGCCATCGAGTCTCTGGACAAAGATCGCGAATTCCTGACCCGTGGCGGTGTGTTCAGCAATGAAATGCTGGATGCTTTCATCGAGCTAAAACAAGCCGAAATCTCCCGTCTGCGTATGGTTCCGCACCCGGTTGAGTTCGATATGTACTACAGCCTGTAAGATTGAAGGCACTGGTACTTACTGCCAGCACGATCAAAAAGAGCGGCTTTCGGGCCGCTCTTTTTATTGCCTGCGCAGCGACACTGTATACACGATATCGGTCATTGACATCAACATTAGCCTTGGTACAACAGACACAGGCCAGTGTTTTGAGTACTTGCACCCACCGGTTAAACGATTACCATACGCAGTCAATAAATTACTATCGTCATGGACGTAAAGATGGATCTGGTTTTTCAATGGAAGCAGCTGGACGATCTGTCCACGCGGGAACTGTACACAATCATCCAGGCCCGGGAGGCGGTGTTTGTGGTGGAGCAGGCCTGCGCCTATCAAGAGGTAGATGGACTGGATTTGCATTCCTGGCATCTGTCGGTGCTTAAAGATGGAGAACTGGCCGCGTATACCCGCGTCGTTAAACCCGGCCTGAAATATGAGCAGCCATCCATTGGGCGTGTCCTGACGCTGGCCAAATTCAGAAGCCTGAAAATTGGCTATGCCCTGGTGGCCGAAGCCATTCGCTTTACGGAAGCTCACTATCCCGGCGCAGGCATTCGCATCGGAGCTCAGGCACACTTGCAGAGGTTCTATGGTTCTTTAGGCTTTGAGCCTGTAGGCGACATATACAACGAGGACGGTATCCCGCATATTGATATGGTTAAGCCTGCTGTCACCGTTTGAGGCAATCGCTTGCGATGTGGGGGTAGCGGTAAGAAAACCTACGTCGCGCCACGATTTCCTTCTGGCGTCCACCAACCGGGCAGAGCGCAACGATCACGCTGCGTCTTTAAATAATCAATCAATGCACGTGCCGAGTTCGACAAGTGCCGTCGATGCGTATAAGCCAACACCAGACGCAGGGGCGCAGGCGGCAAGGGCAAGGGAACGGGGACCAAGCGTCCTTGGTCAATTTCCTTTTGACAACCTTGCTGCGCCAAGATCGCAAAGCCCAAGCCTTTGACCGCTCCAGCGCCAGCCAATAAACCGCTATTGACGCGAAACCGGCTAGGTACATTCAAAATCTGGAAATTTCCGTCGGGCAGCACAAACTGCCAGGCTTGGCCATCCAAAGCCGTGTCCGTTGTAATACAAGGTAAATGCTCCAGCTCTGCCAAGTGAGCAGGCATGCCGTACTGTTCAATCAAGGTGGGTGCAGCCACGACCTGACAATCAAAAGAATACAGTTCCTGCACGACCAAATTACTATCTGGCAAAGCGCCTCGACACATTAACAAGGCCAGATCAAAATCTTTCGTCAGCACTTTAGTGCCTTCCAGATTGGTCTGGCAATGCAGTTCGAGATCAGGATGCTGCGCTGCAAAATCTGCCAACACCGTTGCCAATAAAACCGGACCCACTTCCGAGGGGATACAAATTCGCAAACGTCCCGACAGGCGCGTGCGCTGATCAAGCAGATCCTGTTCAGCCTGCTTCAAGGCTCCCCACCAAGGTTGCACCGTATCAAACAGACCTTGGCCTACGCTGGTTAGACGTAATTGCCGGGAACTGCGCTCCAACAGTCGCTGACCCACTTGCCGCTCCAGCTGGGCGACATAACGGCTGACATTTGAGGTTGGTAAATCCAGTACCTGGGCAGCAGCCGTGAAACTGCCACTTTCCGCCACTTGAACAAACACCCGTAAAGCATTCAGATTTAGCTGAGGCGTCATCGCATTTATCCCGGTTTTGATAAATAAACATTAAAATTATAGAGACTACATATCAAAACCGTGAAGAACTAGGCTAGAGCCTTGTTTCTTTACGGCGATCACTATGTCTGCATCTGAAGTTCTGCGTCCCCGGCTACAGGCTCGGGCCGTTTCATTCATCCAGTTTGTACATGCATTGGAGTTCATGGCGCTCACTCCTTTATTTGTATGGATGGCCGTGGATTTTGACGTTCCTCCCGCGTACGCCGGTTATGCCGCCTCTGTGTATATGGGAGCGGCCGCCTTATCGGGTGTCTTGGCAGCTCGGTGGATGCACAAAGCCCCCTTGAAGCCCTTACTGCTTTTAGCCTTGTGCTTACTTGCCTTATTGACCGCCTTGGGAGCCCTTGGCTCAGACTTTGTGCTCTTTCTTGTGCTACGTCTGGGGGCTGGCCTATTGGGTGGCTTTTTAATGAGTGCGGCCATGACCTTGCTGCTCAAGGGCATGAATGCCGAACAACGCATAGACGCGATTGCCATTGTGGTTAGCGCCTTCGCCTTAGTCAGCATTGCAGGCATACCCGCTACCTTGTTCATTGCTGTGAATCTGGGTTGGCGTACTGCCTTGCTGCTTCTGGCCGGACTTTGCTTGCTTGCGGGCGTATTGGCGCATTTCTTTCTACCTGCCCACTCACAGACGACGGCTCAAATACCGAACAGAGCTTTGGGTAACGACGCCTTGCGCTGGCTCAGCTTGCCTGCTATCGCTCAAGCAGGTTCGCTACTGCTGATCCCAGTACTGATTCCCGTATTGGCACTGCGCTACGACATGCAGCTAAGCCAAATGCCGATCATTTTTATTCTGGGTGGGGCTGCCGCCTTGATGGCTTCGCGCCTGTGCGCGATAGGCATCAAGAAATGGGGGGAGATAGTCGTGGCCGACCTAGGAACACTGATTTTATTCCTGTCTCTGATCTTGCTGGCTCTAGGTTGGGCCACGGCGCAAGGATTCATGATCGTATTTATGGCTGGGACCTATACCCGGCTGGTTTGCGCCAGTGCCCACAGCGCCAGCTATCCGAGCCCAGCTCAGCGGGGCCGTTTCATGGCATTGCAAACGACCGTCAACCACATCGGCAGCTTTATCGCCCTGGCAATTCCAGCCTTTATTTTGGGTGACCAGGAGGTCTCGCTAGCCGGACTCAATACCTTGCTAATCCTGACAGCCGCAACAGTCTTGGCCTTGCCGATCTTGATGCGCTTTGCGCCCTCTGAGCAGCGCAGCAATACACAGGCAGCCAATCACGAACACTACTAAATCACTACACCTGCTTACTGCTCGCTCAAGCCGGCTGGTCTAGGGTGTGAGATAAGCGTTTTCATCAACGCCTGGGGAGGGCATATAGCAACCAGCATCACGTCAAAGGAATCGCATATGGCTACACATACTGCCAAACGCGCCGAGCTTTATCGCATGGTGACTGCAGACCATCTCTGCCCCTATGGTCTTAAAGCACGCGCGCTACTTAAACGTAAGGGCTACGAGCTGGAGGATCACTGGCTCAGAAACCGGGAAGAAATTGAGGCCTTCAAAGCCAAGCATCAGGTCAGCACCACTCCCCAGACTTTTATTGATGGGCAAAGGATTGGGGGTTATGACGAACTGGTCGAGTACTTCGGCGGTCAGATCAAAGACAAGGATGCCCTTACTTACGCCCCTGTGATTGCCTTGTTTGTCATGGCGGCATTCATGGCTTTGGCGGTTTCCTGGGCCGCGTTCGGCCAAATTGTGCTGATTCAGGCGATCGAGTGGTTCATTGCCATTGCCATGTGTTTATTGGCGGTGCAGAAACTGAAAGATGTAGATAGTTTTGCCACCATGTTCCTGAACTACGACTTGCTGGCACAGCGCTGGGTTCGTTACGCCTATCTATATCCTTTTGGCGAAGCACTGGCCGGGATCTTGATGATTGCAGGGGTGATGATGTGGCTGTCCGTACCACTTGCTTTGTTCATCGGGGCGATAGGTTCGGTCTCTGTCTTTAAGGCCGTCTATATCGACAAGCGCGAACTGAAATGCGCTTGCGTAGGTGCAGACAGCAATGTTCCCTTGGGTTTTGTGTCCCTGACAGAAAACCTGATGATGGTGTCGATGGCAATCTGGATGATGCTCAAACCGGCCCTCTTGACGGCTTGAGGCACATAGCTAGTACCGCGACCCAGACACAGAGCAAGCGTAATAGTGCAGCCTGAAGCAGAGGAACGCATCGTGTTCTGTTATTACGACTCCGTCTGCTCACCGCGTAGAAAAGCCTGAGCCCGTTGCGCCATAATCGCTTCCCGACGGATAAAGTCCGCCACAAAATCATTCACTGGGCGATGGTGCAGGCTGTAAGGCGTATCCCACTGAATGATCTTGCCGGCCTGCATCACCCCGATGCGGTCGGCAATGGCAAAAGCTTCAGCCTGGTTATGCGTCACCAGAATGGCGGTAATACCTGCGCGTTTAAGGATATCGCGCACCTCGAAAGCCAGACGTTCGCGCGTATCTACATCCAGATTGGAGAAAGGCTCGTCCAACAAGAGCAAAGAAGGTTTGGGAGCCAAAGCCCGCGCCAAGGCCACACGCTGTTGCTGACCACCGGATAACTCATGCGGATAACGCTGCGCCAAACGAGCCAAGTCCACCAGTTCCAGCATCTCCAGAACACGGGCCTGCCGCTCGCCTTTGTCCCATTTGCGCAGGCCAAAGCCCACGTTTTTCTCCACCGTCAAGTGAGGAAAGAGGGCGTAATCCTGAAACATCATGCCAACTTGTCGATGTTCGGGCTGCACTTGTTGAGATACGGCAGACAGCACGTGGCCATTAAGTAGAATGCGCCCTTCACGCAAGGGCTCGAAACCGGCAATGGCTCGTAAGACCGTGGTTTTACCGCAGCCCGATGCCCCCAGTAAACAGCCAATTTCCCCTTGGGGTACCTGCAAGCTGAGCTGGTCTACGACAGGTCGAAAGCCTTCAGACGTTTCATAGGACAGAGTGATCGCTTGCAAATCCAGAAAATCGTTCATGATGCGCGTGGGCCAGAGGCCATCAATTGAGTACGTGCCAATAAAATAACGGGGATCAATCCAGCCAGAACAATGGCCAAGGCAGCCACTGCGCCTTCTTCATAGGTCCCACGAGCGGCTTCTGCATATAACCAGGTTGCCAAGGTTTCAAAGTTCATCGGGCGCAGCAACAAGGTCGCTGGCAGCTCCTTCATGGCATCCACAAAAATCAATAAAGCAGCCGCACCCATGGCGGGCCGTAACAAGGGCAAATGCACGCGTTTCAGCGTGCCAGCCGGTGTTTCACCCAGTAAGCGGGAAGCCTGTTCCAGCGAGGAGGGGATACGTGCCAAACCGGCCTCGATACCGCCAACCGAAATGGCTAAAAACCGCAGGGTGTAAGCCAGCACCAAGGCCAAGGTCGAGCCCATCAGGAACAAACCGGTGGACGAGATCCCAAACCAGGACAAGAGCTGATTGTAAAAAGAGTCGAACATCACCAAGGGCGTCAGCAGGCCAATCGCTAAGACCGTACCCGGAATGGCGTAGCCTAGACTACTGACACCCGCCAGGAACCGAGCCAGGCGAGGTTTGCTTCCTGAACGCACCGCACGAGCAGCCCAAGCCACGATCAAACCACAGGACAGGGTAGCAATGGTAGCCAGCGCTGCAATATATAAGGTGTTCCAGGCGCTGCTCAGCAATTGGGCCGATAAGCCGCCAGTCTGCATCACATGCTTGATGCTTTCATTGAGCAAGTACAAAGAAGGGGCTACAAAGCCCACCACAACCGGTGCCACGCCCAAGGCAATGGCGATACAGGCTGCTGAGCCTTTCAACTTTGTGGGGCGTATCGGTTCCGAGCGCTGATTGCTGGAATAGGACTGACGGCGACGGCCATAACGCTCGATACTGATCAGCGCAGCCACCAGACAAAGCATGGACACCGCAATTTGCGCAGCCCCCGCCAAATCGGAGCGCGTCACCCACGTGGTGTAAATGGATACGGTTAAGGTCTGCACGCCCAGGAATTCGGAGGCGCCAATATCGTTCAAGGTTTCCAGCAGGGCCAAACTGACACCCACTGCAATCGCAGGGCGAGCCATCGGCAACACCACACGGAAAAATACGCTGCGACCCGACTCACCCATAATGCGCGCTGCTTCCAGCAAGCTGGCCGATTGAGTGGCAAACATCGCTCGCGTACTCAGATACACATAGGGATAGAGCACAGAACCCAGCAAAAAAATGGCACCGCCCAAAGAGCGCAAGTCAGGCAGGCGAAATTCGCGTGGACTGCTATAGCCCAAGACATAACGGATGACTGACTGAATCGGGCCAATCGGATGCAGCAGATCCAGATAGGCAAAGGCCACAATATAGGTGGGTACCGCCAGCGGCAAGAGCAAGGCCCATTGCAACACACGCCGTCCGGGAAACTCGTAGGCAGTAATCAGCCAGGCTGACCCCACCCCCAAACAGCTGACCACTACGCCTACCCCCAAGAGCAGCAGCAAGGTATTGCTCATGGCTTGGGGAAGCACAAACTGAAACAGGTGCGACCAATGCTCGGTCGAGCCGCCTAACGCGTAAGTCAGCAGCGTAATCACAGGTGCTGCCACCACAAGAGCAATCAATGCAGCAGCCAAAGACCAAAGGGGCAGACGACGAAAAAGGGACATTATTAGAAGCTAGGTATTACCAGCGCTTAAATGCGCGACGACCGCCGCTCTGATTCCTCAAAGCTGGCGGTCGTAGAAAAAGAGTAGGGCGATTTTAGTTATCGAAGCCAACTTTATCCACTAATTCACTGGCTTGCTTGCGATGTTTGGCGACTTCAGTCAGCGGCAAAGAGTCAATGGTCATCGCACCAAAGCTGGCCACTACCGGGTCCAGTTCTACACCCGCGCGCACGGGGTATTCATAATTGGCCTTGGCGTAGAGGCTCTGGGCTTTCTCGGAAACCAGATACTCCAGCAGTTTGACGGCATTGTCTTTATTAGGGGAGTGCTTAGCCACGGCGGCACCCGAGATGTTCACGTGTGTACCGCCGCCTTTGGCATCCGCAAAGGTAGGACGTACCACATTGATAGCTTCACCCCATTTGTAGGCATCGGTACCGGGTTCGGCGTTCTTCATGCGGCCCACGTAGTAGGCATTGGCGATACCCACATCACAAATGCCACCCAGAATATCGCGGGCTACATCACGATCACCGCCAGCGGCCTTACGACCCAAATTGTCTTTCACGCCACGCAGCCACTGTTCAGTTGCTTCTGCGCCATTGTGCGCAATCATCGCTGCGACCAAAGCGGTGTTGTAAGGGTGCTGACCGGAGCGGATACACACTTTGCCTTTCCATTTAGGGTCAGCAAAATCTTCGTAGTGGATGCTCTTCACATCCACATCTTTGGCCACATACGCCACGCGATCACGCAGGGACAGGGAGTACCACTGATTGTCCGCACCGCGCAGATTGGCGGGGATGGCGCTGTCCAGTTCAACAGAGTGGACCGGCTGGGTAATACCGGCTTCTACCAAATCCAACAGGTTGCCAATGTCCACCGTCATCAAAATATCGGCTGGGGATTTATCGCCTTCGGTTTTCACCCGCTCGATCAAGCCATCTTTGACGAACACCGTGTTGACCTTCACGCCCGTGTCTTTGCTGAAGGTCTCCAGCAGGGGAGTGATCAAGCCAGGTTCGCGTGTTGTGTAGATATTGACTTCGCCAGAGGCAAAGGCAGCCATCGACATGGTGCCCAGAGCGGACAATAACAAGGCCTGGGTCAAGGCACGATTACGAAGATTAAAGCGCATCATCAACACTCCAAAAACAGGCGAAAATAGCGAAGAAGCCGGAAAATGTGAATGATTATCAAACGTATGCAGAAACTAGGCAAGAGCTATTTAGGCGCCAGCGCGGCCATCAGCCCAAAACCAGAGGAGCAGACCTGCCAAGCCAGGGAAATAGCGGCTTCCAAAACTTAATGGTAAGTCCTGATTGCGATCAAATCGTATTGCTGAATGAGCATAGATTTACCTGGGGAACTCGGTACAATGGTCAAATATTTGCTTACTTATCCGGGCTCTTTTGCCCCTTTATACGACAACTATCATGGCAGCTTTCAATACCGAACAAGTGCTCAGCGTCCACCACTGGAACGACACATTGTTCTCATTTACCACCACCCGCGACGCCG
>JBQEAN010000033.1:13152-34321 GCA_052109075.1 Alcaligenes sp.
AGCGTCCACCACTGGAACGACACATTGTTCTCATTTACCACCACCCGCGACGCCGCCCTGCGTTTTCATAATGGGCACTTTGTAATGATCGGTCTGGAAGTGGATGGCAAGCCGCTCATGCGCGCTTACAGCATCGCCAGCGCCAACTATGAAGAAAATCTGGAATTCCTCAGCATCAAGGTGCAGAACGGCCCCTTGACCTCGCGCCTGCAGCACTTGAAGGAAGGCGACAGCATTCTGGTTAGCCGCAAGCCCGTGGGCACCCTGGTCATTGACGACCTGCGCGCTGGCCGCAATCTGTTCCTGTTTGGTACCGGCACCGGTCTGGCCCCTTTCATGAGCATCATCAAAGACCCCGACACCTACGAGCGCTTTGAAAAAGTGATCCTGGTACACGGCGTGCGTTTTGTCAGCGAACTGGCGTACTCGGACTTCATCCAGAACGAGCTGCCCCAGAACGAATACTTCGGCGACGTGGTGCGTGAAAAACTGCTGTATTACCCCACCGTTACCCGCGAAGAATTCCGCAATACCGGCCGCATTACCGACCTGATCGATTCGGGCAAGTTATGTGCAGACTTGGGCATTCCTCAATTGGATCCGGCTCAGGATCGCGCCATGCTGTGCGGTAGCCCCGCCATGCTGACCGATATCAGCGCCATGCTCGACAATCGCGGTTTCGTGGTCTCGCCGGGTGTTGGCCAGCCGGGTGACTACGTCATTGAGCGCGCCTTCGTCGAAAAATAATCACGCCAAGATCTGTTAATTTTAGCTATAGGCGCTTAAACTCTGATAGTACAACACTCATCAGAGGTTTCTTATGACTAAGCAAGTCGTCTTCACCGATGCCGCTCCGGCAGCCGTAGGCCCTTACTCTCAGGCCATTATCGCTTCAGGCGGCAAGACCGTGTTTTTGTCGGGTCAAATCGGTCTGGAGCCTGCCACTGGCGAACTGGTATCTGAAAATTTTGAAGGTCAGGTCCGTCAGGCATTTGCCAATCTGGAAGCCGTGGTCAAAGAAGCAGGCGCTAACCTGGGCGACATCGTCAAACTGACCTTGTTCCTGACAGATCTGTCCCGCTTTGCCAGCGCCAATGCCATCATGGCCGAACTGATTCCCCAGCCTTTCCCGGCACGCTCCACCATTGGTGTGGCCAGCTTGCCCAAAGGCGCTCAGTTCGAGGTCGAGGCCATCCTCAATTTCTAAAGACGTATCGCCATGACCGCGGGTCGGCCTGCGCCTCAGGCCAAACGGGCGGCGCCACGCAAAGCGCTCAGTCTGGATCAGAAATTTGAAAAGCTCGGCCTGCTAGAGCCTGCCGACTTTGTGGTCCACCTCCCTTTGCGCTACGAGGACGAGACTCAGGTTGAGCCTATTGCTCGTCTCTATCCTGGCAAAATGGCGCAAATCGAAGGGCGCATCCTGAGTACGGATGTCCAAGCACGTCCTCGCGCGCAATTGCATGCACGCATTGCAGATGACAGCGGGGAGTTGGCCTTGCGCTGGCTGCACTTTTATCCCAGTCAGCTCAAACAGCTGCAAGGCGATTTGCCTTTGCGCGTGCGTGGCGAAGTGCGCCAGGGCTTTCATGGCCTGGAAATGGTGCATCCTAAAGTCACCAAAGCCGGCCAGCCCCTGGCCAGTGCCTTGACCCCTGTGTATCCCACCACCGATGGCCTAAGCCAGGTGCAGTTGCGCAAAGCAATTGCCGATGCCTTGAATCATGCGGATCTGCGCGATACGTTGCCCGAAGAAGTCCGTGCCGAATATGGCCTAATGCCTTTTTCCCAGGCAATCCGGCTCTTGCACTACCCACCTCCCGAATTAAGCTACGACGATTTGTTCGAGCAAGGACATCCTGCCTGGATCCGCATCAAATTTGATGAACTGCTGGCGCAGCAACTGTCTCTGGCCCAAGCACGTGCAGCCCGTCAGGCGCAGCGATCCAAGCCCATGAAAGTGGGCAATAGCGAATTGAGCAAGGCTTTATTGGCCTCTTTACCCTTCACGCTGACGGCTGCCCAAAAACGCTGTGTAAAAGAAATCAGCGCGGATATGAAGCGCTCTTATCCTATGCATAGACTCTTGCAGGGCGATGTGGGGAGCGGCAAAACCATTGTGGCGGCCATTGCTGCAGTCCAAGCGATTGCCAGCGGGTTTCAGGTCGCCCTGATGGCACCGACCGAGATTCTGGCCGAACAGCACTATCTGAAAATGCGTTCCTGGCTGGAACCCTTGGGCATAGAGCTGGCCTGGTTAAGTGGCAGCTTGGGTGTAAAAGCCAAACGATTGGCCTACGAGGCTATCAGCTCCGGCCAAGCCAGACTGGCGATCGGCACCCAAGCTCTGATTCAAGATAATGTGCAGTTCCAGCAATTAGGCTTGGTCATTCTGGACGAGCAGCACCGCTTTGGCGTGGGCCAACGTTTGGAGCTGAATCGCAAAGGCGATGCACAAGACAAGAAAGGCCAAGCCTACCTGCCGCATCAACTGAACATGAGTGCGACGCCTATCCCACGCACCTTGGCCATGGCCTTTTTTGCAGACCTGGACGTGTCTGCTATTGACGAACTGCCACCCGGCCGCAGCCCCATTATTACCAAACTGGCTGCCGACAATCGCCGTGACGAGATCATGGCGCGCGTACGAGCTGAAGTGGCCCAAGGTCGACAAGCCTATTGGGTTTGCCCCTTGGTTGAAGAAAGTGAAGCCCTGCAATTACAGACGGCTGTTGATACCCATGCCGCTCTTGAGTTGGCCTTGGCGCCACTGCGCGTGGGGCTGATTCACGGTCGCTTGGCCTCGGCCGACAAAGCTGGCGTCATGGAAGCCTTCAGAGCCGGAAACCTGGATGTTTTGGTGGCCACGACCGTCATTGAGGTGGGGGTGGACGTACCCAACGCCTCCCTGATGATTATTGAACATGCCGAACGCTTTGGTCTGGCCCAGCTGCACCAGCTACGTGGCCGGGTAGGACGAGGCCAGATTCAATCCGTCTGTGTGCTGCTGTACCAGGCACCGCTATCGGCCATTGCCCGCCTGCGTTTGCGCGCCATGTACGAAACCACGGATGGCTTTGAAATTGCCCGCCGCGACCTGGAACAACGCGGCCCGGGTGAGTTCATGGGGATGCGTCAATCCGGACAGGCAGGCTTGCGTTTTGCCAGCCTGGAGTCCGATGAAGATCTGATCGAGCAGGCCCAGAGATTGGCCAGCACCTTTCGCCGTGATTATCCAGACCACGCTCACCACCATTTACAGCGCTGGATGAAGGGCCGGGAAGAATTACTACGTAGTTAACCCAAGGTCTTAATGCTGTTTTGCACAAGGAATTGTCATGACATTGACCGAGCTGAAGTACATCGTTGCGGTGGCACGCGAACGTCATTTTGGACGTGCCGCCGAAGCCTGCTTTGTCAGCCAACCAACGCTGTCGGTGGCGATTAAAAAGCTGGAAGACGAATTAGGCGTGGTCATCTTCGAGCGCGGCGGGCCTGAAGTGGCTATTACTCCGATTGGGCTGCGCATTGTTACCCAGGCACAGAAAGTGCTGGAAGAGGGCGCCAACCTGCGCGAGATTGCCCGCCAGGGTCACGACCCTTTAGCGGGGCCGTTGCGACTGGGCATTATTTACACAGTCGCTCCCTATCTGCTGCCCAAACTGGTGCCCAAGCAGATCGAACTGACCCCGCAAATGCCACTTTTATTACAAGAAAATTTTACCGTGCGCCTGCTGGAATTGCTGCGCCAGGGCGAGATTGATTGCGCGATTGTGGCCTTGCCTTTACCGGAAACAGGGCTAGTTATCCGCGAGTTGTATGACGAGCCATTTGTGGTTGCCATGCCCCACGAACATGCCTGGGCCAAGCGCAAAGAAATCGATCCGGAGCAACTGAAAGAACAGACCATGTTGCTGTTGGGAGCCGGCCATTGCTTCCGGGATCAGGTGCTGGATGTGTGCCCGGAACTGTCACGCTTTTCGGCCTCCAGCGAAGGCATACAGCGCACCTTTGAAGGCTCTTCATTGGAAACCATCCGACATATGGTGGCCACCGGCATTGGCCTGACCGTGCTGCCCGCCAGCTCTTTGAATGCCCCTGGTCAGGCCAATGACCTGCTCGCCTATGTACCCTTCAAAAAACCCATCCCGGATCGTCGCATTGCATTGGTCTGGCGCAAAAGCTTTCCCCGCATCTCGGCCATTGATGCCTTGACCCGTGGGATCATGGAAAGTGGCTTGGGTGGAGTCAATTACTTAAAGGTCGAATACAACAGCAATTTCCCGTATCCTGAACTAGCGTAAACCGCACACATACTGCGTGTTATTCTGCTTCAGTACCTATTTAGCCCTCTGTTTAACAGGAGTCCATTATGGCAAAAGCCGTGAAAGCAGTGAGTAAAACCGCCAAGGTCAACAAGGCCGCAGACGCCCCAAGCACCGATACCAAGGCCGCCGTTGCAGCCGATGTAAAGGCTGAACTCAAACCCGCACCCGCTAAGGCCCCCGCCAAAAAAGTGACTGCTAAAAAGGCCGTCACCAAAAAGCCTGCCACTGCTGCCAAAGCTCCCGCAAAAGCCGCTGCCAAGCCAGCTGCTAAACCTGCTGCCAAAAAGCCCGCCGTGACCAAACCGGCAGCAGCTGCCAAACCAGCCGCGCCCGCCGCCGTCAGCAGCGCTTTGAAAATTGACATTGGGATTTCCACCGCAGACCGTGCTGCTGTGGTCAAGGAGTTGTCCAAGGTACTGGCCGACTCCTACACCGTGTATCTGATGACGCACAACTTCCATTGGAACGTCACCGGCCCCATGTTCAAGACACTGCATGAGCTGTTCATGACGCAGTACACCGAACTGTGGCAAGCCCTGGATGATATCGCCGAGCGTATTCGCGCCCTGGGCCACTATGCACCCGGCACCTATGCCGAATTCCAAAAGCTGTCCTCCATTTCACAGCCCACTTCCGTGCCTAACGCCACCACCATGATCGAACTGCTGGTCAAGGGTAACGAAGCTTTGGCTCGTACCGCTCGCGCCGCATTTGATCGTGCTGACTCCGCAGACGACCAGCCTACGGCTGACCTGCTGACACAGCGCCTGGACGTGCACGAGAAAAATGCTTGGATGCTGCGCAGCTTGCTGCAGTAATGCCGTCTTTATCATTTTAAAGAGCGATAAAACAGGGCCACCGTCAGGTGGCCCTTCTTGTTCCTCCTATAGAAAACCCTGAATTAGGGCGCTGGGCAGGCATAAAGCCCTGTTATCGGTGTATGCTTTCTTGCATATTCACGGAGGTGTTTTCTATGAAAATTCGTTTCACTCCTGTTGCAGCGGCCATGAGCCTGGCAACGGGTCTGCTCTTGTCCGGTGCCGCTCACGCTGACAACATTCGTATTGCTCTGGCCGGTCCTTTCACAGGCTCGGTGACGCAGTACGGTGATATGGTCAAACAAGGCGTCGATACGGCTATCGAACAGATCAATGCTGCCGGTGGTGTTCTGGGCAAACAGCTCGAACTGGTCACTGTGGATGATGCCTGCGAACCTAAGCAAGGCCCCGTCGCTGCCAACCGTATCGTGAATGACAAGATCCACTATGTGGTCGGTCACGTTTGTTCAGGCGCCACCATCGCTGCCACCGAGATCTATAACAACGAAGGCATATTGATGATCACCCCTTCGGCAACGGCTCCTGCCGTCACCGATGGCAAAGGCTACGATATGATCCTACGCACCATCGGTCGCGACGATCAGCAAGGCCCAGCCGCTGCCAAGTTCATCCTGGAGCAGATCAAGCCCAAGAAAGTAGCGGTGCTGCACGACAAACAATCCTACGGCCAGGGTATTGCGGCTTCGGTTCGCTCCGAACTGCAAAAAGCCGGTACCGAAGTGGCTCTGTTTGAAGGCATTAACGCGGGCGACAGCGATTACTCCGCCGTTATCACCAAGCTGAAATCGACGGGCGTAGACTTTGTGTACTTTGGTGGTTACCACCCAGAAATGGGCCTGTTGCTGCGCCAAGCAGCTGAGCAGGGCGTAAAAGTCCATTTCATGGGCCCAGAAGGCGTGGGTAACCCGGACATTAACGCTATCGCTGGTAATGCCGTTGAAGGCATGTTGCTGACTTTGCCTGCAGACTTCTCGCAAGACCCGGACAACCAGGCCATTGTTAAGGCTTTCCAGGACAAGAAGCGTGACGCTAGCGGCGCGTTCCAACTGTCGGCCTATGCGGCTACCGTCGCCATTGCCGAAGGCATCAAGGGCGCTGGCGCTGATGATCCCATTAAAGTTGCTGAGTACCTGCACGCCAACAGTGTGAAAACACCTATCGGCCAAATCAGCTGGAACAAGCAGGGCGACCTGAACGACTTCAAATTTGACGTCTTTAGTTGGCACGCTGACGGTAGCAAAACTGTCTACAGCAAGTAATCCCTGATTCTTGCCCGTAAAAAACCGGCCTTCGGGCCGGTTTTTTATTGCGCGATTAAACGCATTGCCAGGTTCGATTCAGTCCTCGATACGCAAACCTGTATCCCGGTCGAACCAATGCAAGGGATGGGGTGGCATATAGCCGATCTGAATGGCCTCACCAATTTGGATGGGGTATTTGCGGGTCTGCTCAATCGGGCAGCGCACAATAATGCGATAGTCCCCACAGCCCAAATGCAACAGCTGCTCGGAGCCCAGAATCTCCACCATCTCCACCTGGGTGGTCACGCCCGGCACATGAAGCTGGATGTGCTCTGGCCGTATGCCCAGAAAGACCTTACGACCACGCACCGCAGCTGGCACCATATCAGGGGTAAATTGCACAGGCTGATCATTGTCTTGTCGAATCAGGCCCTGCTCATTCACATGAACGGGCAAGAGGTTCATTGGTGGCGAGCCAATAAAACTCGCCACAAAAACCGAGGCAGGTTTCTCGAATACCTCGCTAGGGGTACCGATCTGCTCTGGCATGCCCTGATTCATCACAATCATGCGCTCTGCCAGCGTCATGGCCTCGATCTGATCGTGGGTTACATACAGGCTGGTGGTTTTCAGGCGACGATGCAATTTTTGAATTTCCAGCCGCATCTGCACACGCAGCTTCGCATCCAGATTGGACAAAGGCTCATCAAACAAAAACACCTTGGGCTCACGCACAATGGCACGGCCCATCGCCACGCGCTGGCGCTGTCCCCCCGAGAGCTGGCCTGGGCGACGCTCTAGCAAGGCTCCCAGTTCCAGGATGGTCGCTGCCGCATTCACCCGTTGCTTGATCTCGTCCTTGGAGAACTTACGGATCTTCAAGCCATACGCCATATTGTCGAACACCGACATATGGGGGTAGAGCGCATAGTTCTGGAACACCATGGCGATATCGCGCTCGGCCGGTTCCAGATCATTCACCATTTTGCCGTCAATATAGACCTGGCCTTCGGTAACGGACTCCAGGCCCGCCACCATGCGCATCAAGGTGGATTTCCCGCAGCCCGATGGGCCCACAATGACGACGAACTCGCCATCATTCACGTCTACATTAATGCCGTGAATAACGACTGTGCCGTTCGGGTAGGTTTTTTTGACGCCTTCAAATCGTAAGCTAGCCATTCAATAAAGCCTGTAGAGAATTACTTTTCGGAGTCGATGAGGCCCTTGACGAACCATCTTTGCATCAGCATCACCACCAGCGCAGGTGGGATCATGGCTAAAAGGGCCGTCGCCATCACCACGTTCCATTCCGTCACACTGTCACCACCGGAAATCATGCGCCGGATACCCACCACAATCGGGTACATATCCTCTTGTGTGGTGATGATCAGCGGCCACAAATACTGGTTCCAGCCATAAATAAACTGAATGACAAACAGGGCTGCAATGCTGGTTTTGGATAAGGGCAGCAGCACATCTTTGAAAAAACGCATGGGGCCAGCCCCGTCAATACGGGCGGCCTCAATCAACTCATCAGGCACCGTCAGAAAGAACTGACGAAACAAAAAAGTAGCCGTCGCGGAAGCAATCAAGGGCAGGATCAGGCCCCCATAGCTATCCAGCAATTGAAGGTCAGCCACGACCTTGTAGGTGGGCATAATGCGAACTTCCACCGGCAGCATCAGAGTGATGAAAATCATCCAGAAAAACAGCATGCGGAAAGGGAAGCGGAAATACACCACGGCAAAGGCCGAGAGCATGGAGATAATGATTTTGCCAACGGCAATCCCCAGCGCCATCACCATGCTGACCATCAACATGCGTCCTACCGGCGGAGCATTAGTCGCCTTGCCCTGCAAAGCAGTCACGTAGTTCTCCACCATGTGCGAGCCCGGCAGCAGCGACATGGGCGCACGGGCTACTTCAGCACTGGTTTGGGTCGAGGCTACAAACGTGATGTACAGGGGCAGTGCAATCACTATCACACCCAGAATCAGGGTCAGATGAGTGAAGAAATCAAGAATAGGGCGTCGTTCAACCATGACTATGTTCCTTGCTACGCATCAGCTGTACGTCACTTTGCGATCAATATAGCGGAACTGAATCACCGTCAGCGCCACAACTACCACCATCAACACCACAGACTGGGCCGCCGAAGATCCAATATCCAGGCCACGGAAACCCGTGTTGTAGACTCGATAAACCAGAATCGAGGTGGCCTCACCCGGACCGCCTTGACTGACCACATCAATAATGGCGAAGGTATCAAAGAAGGCATAGATGATATTGACGACCAGCAAGAAGAAAGTCGTGGGCGCGAGCAAAGGGAACACAATGGCCCAAAAGCGGCGCATAGGGCCCGCACCATCCATGGCGGCCGCTTCAATCAAAGAGCGCGGAATAGCTTGCAGGCCGGCCAGGAAAAACAGGAAGTTATAGGAAATCTGCTTCCAGACCGAGGCGATGACCACCAACAGCATGGCGTCGTTGCCATTCAAGCGCGGATTCCATTGAAAACCATGCTCCAGCAAAAACACGGCCACAATTCCCACTGAGGGAGAAAACAAGAACAACCACAGCACCCCGGCAACCGCAGTTGCCACGGCATAGGGCCAAATCAACAAACTGCGATAGAGCAGGGCGCCACGCACCACGCGATTGGCCATCACAGCCAGCACCAGCGCAATAACTAATCCCAATACGGACACCGCAGCCGAAAACATCGCCGTCGTTGTGAACGAGGCTCTATATTCCGCGCTACTGAACAGCTCGGCAAAGTTTTCCAGGCCAACAAACTGCGAAGACAGGCCAAACGGATCTTCCAGGCGAAAAGCCTGCCAAAGCGCCTGGCCGGCAGGCAGGAAAAAAAAGATCAAGGTAATGGCTAGCTGCGGAGCAAGTAGCAAATAGGGCAGTGTCTTATGACGAAAGACAACACGTTTTTCCATGGGTTTGCGCGCAGTGGGAAAGGAGCGCCACCATCAGGGTGGACAGACTGAAAGGAAATGAAAAGCGTATGAGCCGCTTGGGTTAGCTGCAGGCAATGCGTTGGTGGTCAAGCCAAGACAACACACCCTCAGAAGCTGCGCTCATACGCTCGATTGTAAACCACCCGCCCCAGGCGGGACGGGCTTACTTCACGCTCTTTTCAAAGCGCTCCAGCAGTTCATTGCCACGGTTTTGCATGGCTTTCAAACCTTCTTCAGGTGTGACTTTACCGGCAAAAACCTGTTCCATCACACCATCTTCAATGTCACGGATCTGGGGCAAGGACCCCAGGCGGATACCACGCGAGTTCTCGGTAGTGCTGGCATCGAGCTGTTTCACCGCTACATCCGCACCGACGTTCTTGGCGTAGAAGTCGGACTCTTTAGTCTTTTCAAAGCCCGCTTTGGTCACCGGCACGTAACCCGTGTCCTGGTGCCAGGCAGCAGCTTGCTCGGGACTGGAGATGAAGTGGAAGAATTCGGTCACGCCTTTGTAGACATCATCCGACTTCTTGGCAAAAACCCACAAGGAAGCGCCGCCAATAATGGAGTTTTGAGGCGCACCTTGTACGTCGCTGTAGTAAGGCAGGCTACTGGTGCCGAACTCAAATTCGCCCGTTTTGATGATATTGGCGCGGTTACCGCTGGAGCCGGTAAACATGCCGCACTTGCCACTGGTAAACAGGGCGTTGGCGGTATCGCCACGACCACCGTACGAGAAGGTACCATCCTTGGACATGTCAGTCAGGAAAGTCAGGTGCTTCAGGAACAGAGGGTTATCCAGTTGCAGGCGAGCGCTGGGGCCGCCAAAACCGTTGTTTTCACTGGCAAAGGGAATGTTGTGCCAGGCGGCAAAGTTTTCCAGCAAAATCCAGGAGGGCCAGGAAGAGGTATAGCCACACTCTTGGCCGGACTCCCGCAGCTTCTTGGCGGCCTCATGCAGTTCCTGCCAGGTTTTCGGTGGCTTCTCAGCATCCAGACCCGCCTTTTTGAAGGCATCTTTATTGTAATAAAGCACAGGGGTGGAGCTGTTGAACGGCATGGAAATCAGCTTGCCCTCGTTGGACGAGTAGTAGCCTGCCACTGCCCCCAGGAACTCATCCGGCTTAATGGCGTTGCCGGCCTTTTCAGACATCTCCTGCACAGGCTGAATGGCGCCTTTAGCCGCCATCATGGTGGCGGTGCCAACTTCAAAAACCTGCAAGATATCCGGGGCATTACCGGCACGGAAAGCAGCTACGCCGGCGTTCATGGACTCGCCGTAATTGCCTTTGTACGAAGCTTTAACCTGGTAGTCCGACTGAGATGCGTTAAAGTCTTTTACTAGTGCATTAACTCGCTCGCCCAAGGCTCCTTCCATCGAGTGCCAGAACTGAATTTCCGTTGCTGCGTGTGCAGTGCCTATGGAGGCAATCAGACCGGCCAGAGACAGGGCAAATAGTTTTGTTCGCATCGGGGCTTTCTCCTGATAAAAGGTGCCGCTAAGGTGTAGCAGGTTTTAAAACTCAAGCTTATGACTTGTTTATGACGCTCTTATGAATGTATCCATTCCAATGGCCTATAAGCAATGACTAATTACCCTCAAACGCGATTTGCGACGTGTCAGAGGACAGATTTTTAATGGGAATGATGATGAATCCACACGATACCTCTTTTAAGCTGGCGTTTATTGGCGCAGGCAATATGGCCAGCGCCTTGGCGGCTGGTTTAATTGGCAAGCGCTGCGGCGGCTCAGATGTTTTGGCGATTGATATCTACCCGCCCGCCCTGGAATCGTGGGCGCAGCAAGGGGTGCAGATTGCCAATGAACCGAGCCCGGCCCTGACCAAGCAACGTATCTGGGTCTTTGCCGTCAAACCCCAGGTCATGAAAGAAACCGTGCTGGCCTGTAAGCCCTATTTGCAAGCAGACACCCTGGTAATCAGCGTCGCCGCGGGTATTCCTGCTACCGCCTTAGCCGAATGGCTGGGCGAGCCCGGCAAACCGTATGAACGTATTATTCGCTGCATGCCCAATACCCCCGCCTTTATCGGTTGCGGTATCACCGGCCTGATGGCCTTGGAACAAGTGGATGAAAGCGATAAAGCCATCGCACAGCAATTGCTGAAATCCGTAGGTGAAGTCGTCTGGGTCGAGGATGATGCCGCTATTGACGCCGTCACGGCCGTTTCCGGCAGCGGTCCAGCATACGTGTTTCTGTTCATCGAAGCCTTGATCAAAGCCGGTATCGAGCAAGGTTTATCGCCTGAGCAGGCACGACAACTGTCCTTGGCCACCTTGCATGGCGCCACTCAGCTGGCCACGCTGTCCCCCGAAGAGCCCTCGATTCTGCGCGAGCGTGTCACCTCTAAAGGGGGCACAACCGCAGCCGCTTTGAACGTTCTGAATGAGGGTGGATTTACGCCGCTGGTTCAGCAGGCGGTTCAAGCAGCCAAAGTACGTGCCGGTGAATTGGCGAACGAATTTTCTTAATGTGGGAATTCATTGCGCTATTCAGAGACACAGCTGGAATTGATATAGCGCAATAAAGTATGACCTCCAAGAGGGACACCGCGGTGTCCCTCTTTTTTATAAAATGCGCACGTCGGCATAGCGGCTGGTTTTGAAAGGAAACCAAACCGATAGGCAGGCTAATCATTTAAAAAGTATTCATGACGCGCTAGGGCTTATACGAAGTGACAAGTTTTAGGCGGCTCCGCCAAAATGGGTTCCCCTGATGCAAAGCAATGCATGTACAGGCCCAAGAATAAGCACTTTCTAAAAAGCAATGCCGGTAGACCCCGGCCTCGGGAGACAGCTGCTATGACCTTTACTCGACGCTTTACCCCCGCTCTGACCGCCTTGGCCACCGTTTTGGCCATGGGCACTGCCTATGCGGCAGACACCATCAAAATTGGTATCCCTCAACCCATGACTGGCCCGTCCACCCAATACGGTGACCAGATCCAGGCCGGTGCGCTGACCGCGATTGATGCGATTAACGCAGCAGGGGGTGTTAAAGGCAAACAGCTGGAAGCCGTGTTGATTGACGATGCCTGCGAACCCAAACAGGCCGTTCCTGCAGCCAACCGCGTGCTCAACTCCGGCGCCAAGTTCGCTGTAGCGCACGCTTGCTCGGGCACCACCGTGCCTGCCGTCAATATTTACGAACAAGAAGGGATTGTTGCGATCACTCCCGGTGCCACCTCGCCGCTAGTGACCGACACCATCAAGCCGCACTACTTTTTCCGCACCATCGGTCGTGATGACCAGCAAGGCCCCTTTGCCGCGGATTACATTGCTGATGTCTTAAAACCCAAAAGCATCGCCGTCTTGCACGACAAGCAAACGTACGGCTCGGGCGTAGCGACCCAGGTGCGCGATGCCCTCAAGAAAAAGGACATGAACATTGTCATGTACGAGGGTATTAACGTTGGCGACAGCGACTACTCGGCCGTAATTACCAAGCTTAAGGGCGTGAACCCCGATCTGATTTACTTTGGGGGCTACCATGCCGAGCTAGGCCTGCTGCTGCGCCAGGCGCGTGAGCAAGGCATGAAAAACACCTTCATGGGTCCGGAAGGGGTTGCCAATCGGGATCTGGTGGCTATTGCAGGCCCGGCAGTAGAAGGTTTGCTGGTGACTTTGCCAACCGACTTCACCAAGATGCCGGCTAACAAAGAGGTGATGGAAAACTTCACCAAATACAAGCGCAACCCTAACGGAGCCTTTACATTCCCAGCCTATGCGGCCGTGCAAATTATTGCTGATACGATCAACGCCGTCGGCGAAGATTCGGCCAAGGGAGCAGACTACATGCACGCCAATGCGTTCAATACCGCCATTGGCAAGGTAGAATACGACGCCAAGGGTGATTTGAAGCATTTCGAATTTGCCGTTTTCAAGTGGGATAAAGAAGGTAATTTTGATCTAGTTGAGAAATAAGACTGGATTACGTGCCCCCGCTCTTTACGAAGAACGGGGGCATTGCTTTTGAATGCCCACGAAGCCTCAAAACAAAACGACGGACTCAACGGAAAAAAACAAGCATGTCTGATTTACTCCCTCAGATCGTGCAACAGCTGTTCAATGGATTATCCTTGGGCGCTATTTATGCACTGATCGCCATCGGCTACACAATGGTCTATGGCATTATCGGAATGATTAACTTTGCCCATGGCGAGATCTATATGATCGGCGCTTACGTTGGGCTGGTAACCCTGACTGCCATCGGCGTCGGCTCGGGTCTGCCCATCTGGCTGATCATTCTTATCATGTTGCTGGTTGCCATCCTGGTAACCGCCGTCTACGGCTATGCGATTGAAAAAGTCGCCTATGCGCCGTTACGTGGCAGTCCACGGCTAGTTCCGCTGATTTCGGCCATTGGTATGTCCATTTTCTTGCAAAATTGGGTAGCGCTGGGCCAAGGTGCACGCGATATGGCCGTGCCCACGCTCGTCACAGGTTCGTTCCAGTTCACTCTAGGTTCAGGTGGTTTCACCATCACTGCACCTTATTCGCGCGTCATGATTATTGTCGTGACCGTGGCGCTGATGATCATGCTCAGCGTCTATATCAAATACTCCCGTTTGGGCCGGGCTTCGCGTGCATGTTCACAAGACTTGCGCATGGCTAACCTGCTGGGTATCGACACCAATAAAATCATCTCCTTTACCTTTGTCATCGGCGCCATGCTGGCGGCGGTGGGTGGTGTGCTGATTGCCACCGCCATTGGCAAACTGAACCCCTTTATCGGCTTTATTGCCGGTATCAAGGCCTTTACAGCCGCGGTGCTAGGCGGTATCGGCAGCATCCCGGGTGCCATGCTGGGCGGGGTCTTGCTGGGTCTGGCAGAGACCTTCGCTGCTGCATTTATTTCATCGCAATACAAGGACATCGTCGCCTTTTTGCTGTTGGTCTTTATCCTGCTGTTCCGCCCGACGGGCCTGCTGGGTAAACCCGAGGTGGAGAAAGTCTAATGATGAACCGCTTTAGCAATGCATTTGTCGCCGCTGTCCTGGCAGGCATTATTGTGGCTCCCGTCTTTGGCTTGCAAATCGTGCGCGCCGGGATGAGCACCCACCTGGAAAGCGACTGGAAAATCATTCTGATCGGCATGGCACTGGTCTTTGTCGTTCAGCTGATTCGTCCCAACGTGAATCGCAAGAAGCTGCGGGAAAGCCGCTGGACCCTGCCCAAGCTCAGCATGCATCACAAAAAGATCCTGCTGTATGTCGTTGTCGCTTGTGCCGTTGTCTGGCCCTTTTTCAGTGGCCGCGCCCAGGTGGACATCGCCACCCTGGTGCTGATCTACATCATGCTGGGCCTGGGCCTGAACATTGTTGTGGGCTTTGCCGGCCTACTGGATCTAGGTTTTGTGGGCTTTTACGCGGTGGGTGCCTACACCTACGCCTTGCTCTACCACTATGCCGGCTGGGGTTTCTGGGAAGCACTGCCGCTGGCCGGTGGCATGGCCGCTTTGTTCGGTTTCTTACTCGGTTTCCCCGTGCTGCGTTTGCGTGGCGACTACCTGGCTATCGTCACCTTGGGTTTTGGTGAAATCATTCGCCTCTTGCTCATCAATATGTATGACTTAACGGGCGGCCCAGACGGTATCTCCGGCATTCCCAAGCCGACCGTATTCGGTTTCCCCATGACACGCCGGGCGCCAGAAGGGCAGACCACTTTCCACGATATGATGGGCTGGACCTTCAGCAATCAAGACGTTGTGGTGTATCTCTACCTGATGGCCTTGGCCTTGGCTCTGATTACCTTGCTGGTCTCCAGCCGTGTGGTGCGCATGCCTATTGGCCGTGCCTGGGAAGCGTTGCGTGAAGACGAGATCGCTTGCCGTTCTCTGGGTCTGAACCCCACCTCCATCAAACTGTCTGCCTTTACCATGGGTGCCATGTTTGCCGGTTTTGGTGGCGCGTTCTTTGCCGCTCGCCAAGGTCTGGTCAATCCAGAATCATTCACCTTTATTGAATCCGCCTTGATCCTGGCCATTGTCGTGCTCGGTGGCATGGGTTCACAAATCGGCGTCATTCTGGCGGCCATTGTGCTGACTGTGGTGCCTGAGCTGGCCCGAGAGTTTGCGGAGTATCGGATGTTAATTTTTGGTCTGGTCATGGTGGCCATGATGGTGTGGCGTCCACAGGGCTTACTGCCTGTGCAGCGTCCTCATGTGGAGTTGCGTACATGAGCCCATTACTACGAGTCTCAGACCTGTCGATGCGTTTTGGTGGCTTGCTGGCGGTGGATTCCGTCAGTTTCGAGGTGGCTAAAGACGAAGTCTTCGCCATCATCGGCCCCAACGGCGCCGGTAAAACCACGGTGTTTAACTGCGTAGGTGGCTTTTACAAGCCCACTTCCGGTTCCGTCACCCTGGAAGACCAGCCTATCCATGGCCTGTCCAGCCACAAAGTGGCTCAGAAAGGCCTGGTGCGTACCTTCCAGAACGTACGCCTGTTCAAAAAACTGACCGTGTTGGAGAACCTGCTGGTTGCTCAACATAGCCAGCTCAAAGCCAGCTTTCTATCTGGTTTATTGAACCTGGCTAGCTACAAACGCTCGGAGCAAGAAGCCAAAGCACGTGCTGCAAAATGGCTGGACTTCATGGACTTGAGCGATTTGGCCAACCGTGAAGCAGGCAATCTGGCCTATGGCCACCAGCGTCGCCTGGAAATCGCCCGCTGCATGATTACTCAGCCGCGCTTGTTGATGCTGGATGAACCGGCCGCCGGGCTGAACCCCCAAGAAAAGCGTGATTTGCAAGCCCTGATCGACCAGCTGCGTCGGGAGTTTGATGTCGCCGTTTTACTGATCGAGCACGATATGAGCCTAGTTATGGGCGTGTCGGACCGGATTATGGTAATGGAATATGGTAAACCCATCGCCACCGGTCTACCTGAAGAAGTGCGCAATGATCCGCGCGTCATCAAAGCCTATCTGGGGGAAGAATAAGTGCTGAAGCTGGACTCCGTCTCTACCCATTACGGCGCCATTCAGGCGCTTGACCAGGTCAGCGTGCACGTCAATCAGGGCGAGATCGTCACCCTGATTGGTGCCAACGGTGCTGGCAAAACCACTTTGCTCATGACAGTGTGTGGCTCACCCCGAGCGACCGCAGGCAGCATCAGCTTCATGGGCGAGGACATCACCAAAGCCGACACGCACCGCATCATGCGTAAAGGCATCGCGATCTCCCCCGAAGGCCGCCGCGTCTTTCCCGACCTGACCGTGTCGGAAAACCTGAAGATGGGCGGTTTCTTTTTAAGCCGCAGCGAAATCGAAGAAGGGGAAGAGCATGTCTATAAATTGTTCCCCCGCCTGAAAGAACGCGCTTCGCAGCGTGCCGGAACCATGTCCGGTGGCGAGCAACAAATGCTGGCCATCGGCCGTGCACTAATGAGCAAACCGTCCTTGCTGCTGCTGGACGAGCCTACGCTGGGCTTGGCCCCGCTGATCATTGCGCAGATTTTCGACATCATCCGCATGATTCGGGAAGAAGGTGTGACCGTGTTTCTAGTGGAGCAGAACGCCAATAAGGCCCTGCAAGTCGCAGACCGTGGCTATGTGCTGGAAACCGGGAAAGTGGTGATGCAGGATACCGGGGCGAATCTCTTGGCGAACCCGGATATTCGGAAGGCTTATTTAGGGGCTTAGCCCGTGTAGCGGGCAAGCCGCACAGAACCACTGATGTTAAGCAGTGTGTTAATTCAAGTGTTTAAAAAACCTGAATCCAGCGCAAGCTGGAATTCAGGTTTTTTATTTGTGCTGCAAATCAGGACATGAACCGCAGCAATAGGACCAACAGCTAAGGTCTATTGTCGTTTGCCGATATTCTTATCCTAAGCATTTAGGGGAATGAATGACTGCAGCATCCGCTGAAAAACTTATATCGCTAGCTGCTTAATCTAACTTAGTCTTTCAACAAACCTTCACCGCGCAGCGCAGCCTTCACGCCTTCGTTCTGCTCCATACGAGCAAAGAACGCATTCAGGTTCGCCATACCCGACAAGTCCAGCTTCATCAAACCAGCCCAGCGCAGAACCACGTACAAATAAGCGTCAGCCACAGACAAAGCACCCGACAGCGTTTCTTTGCCTTCCAAATGCTTGTCGATCACGCTCAGTTGCTTGGTCAACAGAGCAGCGGTTTTGGCTTTGATTTCAGCTTGTGTGGCGTCCTGATCAGCATAGCGATGCGTACCGAACACTACACCCACATTGCGGTGGATTTCAGCGTTCAGGAAAGCCAGCCAGCGGCGGGCTTCAAAGCGTTGCTCGGTGGTGCTGCCAATCAAGTTCGCTTCGGGGTTCTTCTCAGCCAGATATTCCAGAATGGCAATGCTTTGGGTCAGAACCAAATCACCATCCACCAGTACTGGCACAGCGCCGTTGGGGTTCAGTTTCAGAAACTCTTCTTGCTGCAGCTCGTCGCGGCTGACACGTTGGGATTCAAAAGGTTTGCCGATCCACTCCAAGGCAATACGGGTCACCAGAGGACAAGCGCCAGTCATGTAATACAGTTTCATAAGTTCTTCTTCCAAAAGTGCGATAAAAAAGTGGCGTGAATTGGTCGCGCCACTCCACAACAATTATGGGTGCAGATGTCGCGCCAGGAAACGCTCCATGCGCTCGTAAAACTCGAATTTGTTCTCGTCGTTATGGAAACCGTGACCTTCGTTGTCTTTGACCATGTACTCCACGTCCACACCGCGTGCTTTCAAGGCATCCACCATTTGATCGCTTTCCGCTTTATTCACCCGAGGGTCATGCGCGCCTTGAGCAATAAAGAGCGGTGTACGGATCTTGTCGACGTGCAGAACCGGGGAGTTGGCCTCCAACAGTTCTTTATCCTTTTCAGGATCACCGACCATGGCGTGCATTTTTACCAGTAATGGCTTCCAGTACGGCGGAATGGTATTCATGAACGTCAGCAGATTAGACACACCTACGTAGTCCACAGCGGCGGCGTACAAGTCCGGGGTTTTGACAATACCGGCCAACGTGGCATAACCGCCGTAGCTGGCCCCATAGATGGCAACACGTTTGGGATCAGCAATCTTTTGATCGATCAGCCACTGAACGCCATCGGTGATGTCGTCCTGCATGCTCAGCCCCCATTGCTTGAAGCCAGCTTCCCAGAAGCGTCGGCCATAGCCGGTGGAGCTGCGGAAGTTGATCTGCAAGACGGCGTAGCCACGGTTGGCCAAGAACTGCACTTCGGGGTTAAAACCCCAGTAGTCGCGCGCCCATGGGCCACCGTGAGGGTTGATCACGACAGGCAGGTTACGGCTGGGTACGCCTAAAGGCAGGCTCAGGTAGCCATGAATCTTCATGCCATCACGGGCAGTGAACTCGATGGGGCGCATTACCGCCATATCGCTTTCTGGCAACGCACTATTGATAACGGCCAGTTTATGCAGGCTGTTGCTGTCCACATCGTAGAGGTAGCGCGAGCCTGGATTGCGGTCGCTGTAGCTAGCCACAATCATTTTCTTTTCATCACGCGTGATGGACTGGACACTGATCTCGTAGCCCGGCAGTTGGCGGGCGATAGCGGCATGAATTTGCTCACTGCGCTCGTCAAAGAAATGCTGACCGGGTTTATCCGTGTAGAAATCCACCGAGGTCAGCACCTGACGTAGACGTGAATAGCCAGCGCCCATCAGATCATGCTCGGGCAATTCGTAGATTTTGTCTTCTTCGTCGGGTTTGGCAGGATCAATCAGCACCAACGCCAAGGTATCGCGGCCACGATTGCTTAGCGCGTAAAAACGCTGATTATCGGCATGGAAGAAGAGGGGGCTGACATCAGTACGGAAGTCCGTTTTCAGAATGCTGCGAAAGGGCTCGGACTCCTTGTCGCGATAGCGCAGTTCGGAGTCTACGCCAGAAATAGAAATGGCCATACGCACACGGCCCTGGTGGTCGGTGCTCCAGCCCAATACATCGCCAGGGTTCTCTGCGGCCAGGGTGCTTTCACCCGTCAGAACATTGACCTTGTAGACGTCGAACACTTCAGGGTTACGGCCATTATGCGACACCAGGATATGCTCGGGATCGTCCGGCAAATCGTCCTGAACACCGGCACGTACCCCTTCCAGAGGCGTCAGGTCCGTGACCTTGCCGGTCAGGGCGTTCACAGCCAGTACGTGGTAATTCTCGTCCCCATTAACGTCTTTGGCATAAATAATGGTTTCGTCGCCTTTCCAGAAGTACTCGGCAATATCACGTTGGTGTTCTGCCGTAATGCGGCGGGCGTCACCGACAGGCTCACTGCCTTTTAACTCTTGCACAAAGATATTCTGGCGGGCGGGCTGGCCGTCGATTTTGACCGGCTCCATAAAGCCAATCATGCGCCCCTGATCGGAAATTCGGAAACCGCTACGCTTAGGATTCTGGAAGAAATCCCGAATGTCGTACAGTGGGGGAGTGACGCTTGCAACGTTATCCGGAATCAGGGCGTGGGCACCTAAAGAAAGCAAGAGGGACAAGAGCATGGGCAATAACCTATAAAACAGGGTTATGAGAGTCAGACCTAGGACAAGCCTGTATCAATCCCATTACTATATCGGATGATGATCCCAAGCAAGCGCAAGAACCCTCTGAAAATAGGGCCAGAATGCCAGACGGCAGCTCAGGACAAGGACAGGCATGACTTCTTTGACTCGTATCGTTTTTCTGGATAGGGAAACGCTGTCAGACAGCGTACAGCTTCAACAGGTTCCCTTTAAGCACGAACTTCAAGTTTATGGGCGTACTACTCCCGAACAAGTGGCTGAACGTATTGCGGATGCCGACATCGTCATCAGTAATAAAGTTGCGCTGAGACGCGAGCACCTGGAGTCCGCACCACAGCTGAAAATGATCGCGCTGGCCGCTACGGGCAGCGACAATATTGATCTGGATGCAGCCCGCGATCGCCAGATTGTGGTTAGCAATATTCGGGACTATGCCGTACGTAGTGTTCCCGAACACGTTTTTGCCCTGATCTTTGCCTTGCGCCGCAATATCTGCGCCTATCGGCAGTCCGTGCAAGACGGTCGCTGGCAAGAAGCCCAGCAATTTTGCTATTTCGACTATCCCATCCGCGATCTGGCTGGTTCCACTTTGGGTCTAATTGGTTCAGGCTCCTTGGGACAAGCCGTAGCCACCATGGGCCGAGCGTTGGGCATGAAGGTCATTTTTGCTCAGCGTCGTGGGCAAACTATTGTCAGCAATACAGACGACCGCTTGCCCTTTGAGCAAGTGCTGGATCAAGCCGACGTCCTCTCGTTGCATTGCCCACTCACTGCTGAGACACAGAACCTGCTGGGCATGCCAGAGTTCGAGCGTATGGCGGCTCGCCGTCCTTTGCTGATCAATACCGCCCGTGGTGGGCTGATTGACAACCAGGCGCTGGATCACGCCATGCGACATGGCTGGCTGGGCGGGGCAGGCATTGATGTGTGCACGCCCGAGCCACCGCCTGCCGACCATATTCTGATGCGCTTGCTAGACTTGCCCAATTACATTTTGACGCCGCACATAGGTTGGGCCAGCCAGGAAGCCATGCAGGCTTTGGCCAATCAGCTGATTGAAAATATCGTGGCTTTCCACCGGGGCGAACCACGCCATACGTTATAAATAATGAATACTCTACGCTCCTATCAAGCCAATTTTTCCCTGACAGGTCGCTGTGCCTTGGTTACCGGTTCCTCGGCCGGTTTGGGCCTGGAAATCGCCCGTGCCTATGCCGCTCACGGCGCTCATGTGGTACTACATGGCCGCCACGCCAGTAAGCTC
>JBQEAN010000033.1:34421-37850 GCA_052109075.1 Alcaligenes sp.
GCCATGCTGGATGCGCAAACCCGGCAAGGTCGCATTCTGACGTTGACTTCGATTGCAGGCCCATTGGCCCGTCCCGGTGATGCTATTTACCCCATCGCCAAGCAGGGGCTGGCCGGTATGGTGCGTGCGCTGGCAGTAGAATTTGGCGGGCAAGGCATTACCAGTAACGGTATCGCCCCTGGTACCTTTGCCACGGAAAGCAATGCGGCCTTAGCGAATGATCCCGTCAAAGGCCCGCTTGTCGTAGGCCGCAACCCCTTAGGGCGCTGGGCCAACCCTGACGAAATCCGTGCTGCTGCTGTTTTTCTGGCCTCTCCGGCTGCTTCCTATGTCAATGGCCATATTGTGGTTGTAGACGGCGGATTCTCTATTACTTTCTGACTTTTCTTGATCATGCCGCTACCTCGCTCTATCCGCATCGCGATCAATGGCTATGGCCGCATAGGCCGCTGCCTCTTGCGCGCGATTTACGAATCACCACGCCGTCAGGAATTCGAGGTCGTGGTGATTAACGAGCCCGCCACGATTGCTACCATGGCGTATCTGACACGTTTTGATTCGACCCACGGCGTGTTTCCTGCCCAGGTAGAGCACAACGAGCACGAACTGATTGTGGGTGGCAAAGCCATACGAGTACTGCATGAAACAGACCCCAAAGCCATCGATTGGGCAACGCTGGATCTGGACATGCTGATTGAATGCAGCGGTGCCTTTGGTAGCCGCGCCGAGCTGCAGCAGTTTCTGGATGCTGGTTGCCCGCGTGTGCTGCTCTCTAACCCCGGCAATAGCGCACAGGACGTGGATTTCACCGCCGTTTTGGGCATTAATCACGAGCAATTGCAGGGCGACGAGCTGATTGTCTCCAATGCCTCTTGCACCACCAATGCCATCATCCCGGTTTTGTCCGAGCTGGATAAAACTTTTGGCATACGCCACGCTTTCTTAAGCACACTGCATTCCGTCATGAACGATCAACCCATGATCGACGGCTACCACAGCAGCGATCTGGCCCGCACCCGCTCCGCCTTGCAATCCATGATTCCCGTCTCTACCGGACTGGCGACAGGGGTAGAGCGCCTTTTGCCGCAGCTAAAAGGCAAGGTACAGGCCAAATCCATTCGCGTACCCATCTTAAACGTGTCGGCCATTGATCTGATGGTCAATCTGGAGCGCGACACCCACCGGGACGAAATCAACCAACTGTTCCAGCAAGCGGTACCGCGCTGGCCTGGTATTCTGGACTACTCCGATCAGGCCCATGCCTCGATCGACTTCAATCACAACCCACACTCTGCGGTGGTGGACGGCTCGCAAACCCGAACCAATGGGGACGGGCTGGTCAATATGCTGGTCTGGTTTGACAACGAATGGGGATTTTCCAACCGCATGCTCGATATTGCCTGTGTGTGGGCTGCGCGCTTTTTGCGCCAGCCCTAAACACCCATTTTCTTAACCGATCCGCCATCCTCATTTTCACAGGAGCCATGATGAGTACGACACGTATTGAACAGGATTCCATGGGAACGATTGAAGTTCCCGCCGACCACTATTGGGGCGCACAAACGCAACGCTCGATCCAGAACTTCCCCATTGGCCGCGACCGCTTCCAGTGGGGCCGCAGCATGATTGAGTCGCTGGGCATCCTGAAAAAATCTACTGCTCTGGCCAACCAGGAGCTGGGCGAACTCCCTGAAGACTTGGCGCGCCTGATTGTTAACGCCGCTGACGAAGTGATTGCTGGCAAGTGGGATACCGAATTCCCGCTGGTGGTGTTCCAGACCGGCTCTGGCACCCAAAGCAATATGAACGTGAACGAAGTCATCTCCAATCGCGCCATTGAACTGGCGGGCGGCGAGAAGGGCAGTAAGAAGCCCGTACACCCCAACGATCACGTGAACCGTGGGCAATCCTCCAACGACACTTTCCCCACGGCCATGTACATCGCTGTGGGCCTGGAGTGTCAACGCCGCCTGCACAAAGACGTGGGCCAACTGCGTGACACCTTGGCTGCTAAAGCCAAACAGTTCAACGATATTGTCAAAACCGGCCGTACCCACTTGCAAGACGCCACGCCCATCACACTGGGGCAGGAAATCGGTGCCTGGGTCGCTCAGATTGATTTCGGTTTGCAAACCGTAGACAAGGCTTTGGACGGTATTTACCAGCTGGCCATCGGTGGTACCGCGGTCGGTACCGGCCTGAACGCTCACCCTCAGTTCGGGGAGCGCACAGCGGCTCATATCGCCACGATCACCGGCCTGCCCTTTGAAGCGGCTGAAAACAAGTTCTTTGCACTATCGGCTCACGACGCATTGGTGAACCTGTCCGCCTCGCTGCGTACGCTGGCGGGTGCCCTGATGAAAATGGCGAACGACGTGCGTTGGCTGGCCAGCGGTCCACGTTGCGGCATTGGCGAGCTACAAATTCCCGAGAACGAGCCCGGCTCGTCGATCATGCCCGGCAAGGTCAACCCCACTCAGTGCGAGGCGCTGACCATGGTGGCCGTGCAGGTTTACGGTAATGACGCAGCAGTCGGCTTTGCCGGTAGCCAAGGCAATTTCCAGTTGAATGTGTACAAGCCTGTGATGGTGCACAACGTACTGGAAAGCATTGCCCTGATCAGTGATGCGTGCCTGGCCTTTGACGAGCATTGCGCACAAGGCCTGGAACCCGTTATGGAGAAGATCCAGCACAATCTGGATCAAAACCTGATGTTGGTCACCGCGCTGAACCGCCATATCGGTTACGACAAAGCCGCCGCCATTGCTAAAACAGCGCACAAAGAAGGGCTGACATTGCGTGAATCTGCCCTGAAGTCGGGCTATCTGAGCAATGAACAATACGACCAGTGGATTGTGCCACTGGATATGACTCGCCCAGGCTAATTATCCGTCTAGACTATGCTTGAAGGCATTCGCCCCTTCACTGGGGCGAATGCCTGACTATTCAGGCTAGTCTATGTATCCCTATGAAAGAGTAGGGGAGTGCCTCATCCCACCTATCTGTCTTTCACTGCCTTATGCGTATAAAGAAAATCTTCAGCTTGTCCTCTACCGTGATGGCCGTTGCACTGGGCTTGGTCACCGCCATTGCTCCCGTCTCAGGCCGAGCTCAATCTGAACCTGTTCCTGCCATCAAAGGACCTGCCGTCACCGTAGAGACCTTAATCAGTGGACTGGAGCACCCCTGGGCTTTGGCATTTTTGCCAAACGACGCCGGGATTGTGATTACTGAACGCCCAGGTCGCCTGCGCGTTTGGACGAAAGAAAATGGCCTGTCCGAACCCATTGCTGGTGTACCTAAAGTACATGTGCAATCGCAAGGGGGGTTGCTGGATGTGGCCCTGGCTCCGGATTTTTTCCGTAGCCGTCGCATTTACCTGGCCTACGCCGAGCGCCGCGACAAGCAAAACTCCGCAACCACTGTGGG
>JBQEAN010000034.1:0-20806 GCA_052109075.1 Alcaligenes sp.
CTGGATCCTTTGATTCGCTACGAGATGCAGGACGAGTTATTGCGCTTGCAGCAGAGCCTGAAGAAAACCATCGTCTTCATTACTCACGATATCGATGAAGCCTTGCGTCTGGGGCAGCATATTGTGGTTTTGCGCGAAGGACGGGTAGAGCAAAGTGGCACGCCAACACAAATTCGGGACGAGCCCGTGAACGAGTATGTCGCGCGTTTTGTAAATAAGTCTGCGTAATTAAAAAGCGATTTTAGTATCAGTTTTCTTGATGTGGCTTGGCAGGTCAATCCCCCTGAATTCAAAAAAACTGTTGTCAATCAAGCAGTTTAGGGCAGATTTTTGCAGTAAATCTTGCTTGGCTTTACAGCACCGTGCTATATTTACTAGCTTAGCCAAAAAGTTTTGGTTATGGTCGTCGCGCAAATTATTGCGTGTACTCTCAGTTAGCCCCGACCAATCGTAGTCGGGAATGGAGAAAACGATGTCGAACTCGACACCTACGCCTGCCGCATGGCGGCTGGGCCTTGTTGGGCGTAAAGTTGGCATGACCCGTGTGTTTACAGAGGAAGGCGAGTCCATCCCTGTGACCGTACTGGACGTGTCCAACAACCGCATCACCCAGGTCAAGACGCCCGCTGTTGACGGTTACGCCGCTGTACAGGTTGCCTTTGGCACCCGTCGTGCAACGCGTGTTACCAAGCCCCAGGCAGGGCATTATGCAAAAGCTGGCGTTGAAGCTGGCAGCATCCTGAAAGAATTCCGCCTCGATCCCGCTGCTATAGCCGAGCTTGCTGCCGGTTCTGTAGTCGCTGTGGAAAGCATTTTCGAAGCGGGTCAGAAGGTTGACGTTACAGGCACCACGATTGGTAAAGGCTTTGCCGGTACCATCAAACGCCATAATTTTGGCGGCCAGCGTAACAGCCACGGTAACTCGCGCTCGCACCGCGTACCCGGTTCCATTGGGCAAGCCCAGGATCCAGGCCGTGTGTTTAAAGGTAAAAAAATGTCGGGCCATATGGGTGACGTTACCCGTACGGTTCAGAATCTTGACGTGATCCGCGTCGACGCCGAGCGTGGCTTGTTGTTGGTCCGGGGCGCTGTCCCAGGTCACAAGAATGCCAATATCGTTGTGCGCCCTGCTGTGAAAGGAGCCTAATCCATGGAACTGAAGCTCCTGAACGAACAAGGCCAAGCTGCATCCACATTGCAGGCCAACGAAACCGTTTTCGGTCGTGAATTCAACGAAGCCCTGGTTCACCAGATCGTTGTTGCGTACCAGTCCAATGCTCGCAGCGGTAGCAGCAAGCAATTGACTCGTGCCGAAGTTAATCACAGCACCAAGAAGCCATGGCGCCAAAAAGGCACCGGCCGCGCTCGTGCTGGTATGACATCCTCGCCCGTGTGGCGTGGAGGCGGTCGTGCATTCCCCAACACGGGTGAAGAAAACTACACGCACAAGGTCAACAAGAAGATGTATCGCGCCGGTATCAGCGCGATTCTGTCTCAGTTGGTCCGTGACGAGCGTCTGTTGGTTGTTGATTCCTTCACTCTGGAAGCACCCAAGACTCGTCTGGCAGCCAACAAGCTGAAAGACCTGGGCCTGGAATCCGTGCTGATCATCACCGACGCGCTGGACGAGAACGTGTACTTGGCTACGCGTAACCTGCCTCACGTTGCTGTGGTTGAGCCACGCTACGCTGACCCGCTGTCCCTGATCCACTACAAAAAAGTGTTGGTCACCAAAGCGGCTGTCGCTCAGTTTGAGGAGATGTTGGGATGAACGCCGAACGTCTATTGCAAGTAATTCTGGCTCCTGTCGTGACTGAAAAAGCCACGTTCGTTGCCGAAAAAAATCAGCAAATCGCTTTCCGCGTCGCTCCTGATGCTACTAAGCCCGAAATCAAAGCTGCTATTGAACTGCTGTTCAAAGTAGAAGTGGAATCGGTGCAGGTGCTCAATCAGAAAGGCAAAGAAAAGCGCTTTGGCCGTTTCATGGGTCGCCGCCGCAGTGTGCGCAAGGCATATGTCTCGCTCAAGCCCGGTCAGGAACTCGACTTTTCTGAGGTGAACTAACATGGCATTGGTAAAAGTTAAACCAACGTCGCCAGGTCGCCGTGGCATGATCAAAGTAGTTCACCCTGAACTGCACAAAGGCGCTCCTCACGCGGCGCTGCTCGAGAAAAAATCTAGCAGCGGTGGCCGTAACAACAACGGTCACATCACGGTTCGTCACCGTGGCGGCGGTCACAAGCAGCACTACCGTATTGTCGACTTCCGTCGCAATAAGGACGGTATTCCTGCGAAAGTAGAACGTCTGGAATACGATCCTAACCGCAGCGCTCACATCGCATTGGTGTGCTACGCAGACGGCGAACGTCGTTACATTATCGCCCCCCGTGGTTTGGAAGTGGGTGCAACGTTGTTCTCTGGCGCGGATGCTCCTATCCGTTCCGGCAACACTTTGCCTATCCGCAACATTCCTGTGGGTCAAACCATTCACTGCATCGAGATGCTGCCTGGTAAAGGTGCTCAGATCGCTCGTTCGGCAGGTGGTTCCGCTGTGTTGCTGGCTCGTGAAGGCACGTACGCTCAAGTACGTCTGCGTTCCGGTGAAGTCCGCCGTATTCACATCGACTGCCGCGCTACGATTGGCGAAGTAAGCAACCACGATCACAGCCTGCGTCAGATCGGTAAAGCTGGCGCTGTGCGTTGGCGTGGTGTTCGTCCTACCGTTCGCGGTGTGGCAATGAACCCAGTCGATCACCCGCACGGTGGTGGTGAAGGTCGTACGGGTGAAGGCCGTGAGCCAGTCAGCCCATGGGGTACTCCTGCTAAGGGCTACCGCACCCGTCGTAACAAGCGCACAGACAACATGATTGTTTCGCGCCGTAAGCGCAAGTAAGGGGCGAACACTATGTCACGTTCGATCAAAAAAGGCCCATTCGTTGATGCTCACCTGATCAAAAAGGTGGATGCAGCCGTTGTGGGTAACGATAAACGGCCGGTCAAAACCTGGTCACGCCGTTCTACCATCCTGCCTGAGTTCATTGGGCTGACCATCGCCGTTCACAATGGCCGTCAACACATTCCCGTTTATATTAACGAGAACATGGTTGGCCACAAGCTCGGTGAGTTCGCCATGACCCGTACGTTCAAGGGTCACGCTGCGGACAAAAAGGCGCGGAGATAAGTGATGGAAACTACAGCAATTATTCGTGGAGTCCATATTTCGGCGCAGAAAGCACGTCTGGTCGCGGACCTGATCCGCGGCAAGTCCGTCGCTCACGCTCTGAATACGCTGACTTTCACTCCTAAGAAAGCCGCTGGTATCATCAAGAAAGCTCTGGAGTCGGCTATTGCCAACGCTGAGCACAATGACGGCGCCGATATCGACGAATTGAAAGTCACCTCCATTTTTGTGGACAAGGGCCAATCGTTGAAGCGTTTTTCTGCACGAGCCAAAGGCCGCGGTAACCGTATTGAGAAGCAGACTTGCCACATTGTGGTCAAAGTCGGCGCTTAAGGAGTCACAATGGGACAGAAAATCCACCCAATTGGGTTCCGCCTGGCTGTTAACCGTAACTGGAGCTCGCGTTGGTACGCCGACGGTGCTGCGTTCGGTGCGATGTTGGCTGACGACATCCGTGTGCGCGAATACCTGAAACGTAAGCTGAAAAGCGCGTCCGTTGGCCGTGTGGTCATCGAGCGTCCTGCCAAGAATGCTCGCATTACTATTTACTCGGCTCGTCCTGGTGTAGTGATCGGCAAGCGCGGTGAGGACATCGAAAGCCTGAAGGCTGACCTGCAGCGCCTGTTGGGCGTGCCAGTGCACGTTAATATCGAAGAAATCCGCAAGCCTGAAACCGACGCTCAACTGATCGCCGACTCCATTGCTCAGCAATTGGAAAAGCGCATCATGTTCCGTCGTGCGATGAAGCGTTCCATGCAGAACGCCATGCGTCTGGGTGCCCAAGGCATCAAGATCATGAGCGCGGGTCGTTTGAACGGCATCGAAATCGCTCGTACCGAATGGTATCGCGAAGGTCGTGTGCCTCTTCACACACTGCGCGCTAACATCGATTACGGCACGTCTGAAGCACATACGACGTACGGAATTATCGGTATCAAGGTCTGGGTCTACAAAGGCGACATGTTGCCTAACGGCGAAATGCCCGTAGATACCGTCGCCCCTGATGAGCGCCGCCCACGTCGTCCACGTGGCGATCGTCCTGAAAATCGTCGCCCTGGTGGTCGTGGTCGCGGTCCTCGTAAAGACGCAGCTCCTGCTACGTCCGAAGGAGAATAAACATGCTGCAACCAGCTCGCAGAAAGTTTCGCAAAGAGCATAAAGGCCGTAATACCGGTCTGGCTACGCGTGGTGCGCAAGTTTCGTTTGGCGAATTTGGTCTTAAAGCCACTGACCGTGGCCGTCTGACTGCTCGTCAAATCGAAGCAGCTCGTCGTGCGATTAACCGTCACATTAAACGTGGTGGCCGAATTTGGATCCGTATCTTCCCCGATAAGCCTATTTCGCAGAAACCTGCTGAAGTTCGTATGGGTAAAGGTAAAGGGAATCCAGAGTTCTGGGTCGCTGAGATTCAACCAGGTAAGGTCTTGTACGAAATGGAAGGTGTTAGCGAAGAGCTGGCACGCGAAGCATTCCGTCTGGCCGCCGCCAAGCTGCCTATCTCGACGACGTTCGTAACGCGTCAGATCGGTGCTTAAGGAGACGTCATGAAAGCCAGCGAACTCCGCACCAAAGATGCCGCCGAGCTCCAAACTGAGCTCGAGAGCCTGTTGAAAGCACAATTTAACCTGCGTATGCAGCGTGCTACTCAACAGCTTTCCAACACCAGCCAAATCGGTAAAGTACGTCGCGATATCGCTCGCGTCCGTACCGTCATGGCTGAGACCGCAGGAAAGTAAGATGAGCGAAACTCAAACTCCAGCAAAACGCCAACGTACCCTGATTGGTCAAGTTGTCAGCAACAAGATGGACAAAACTGTCGTCGTTCTGGTTGAACGCCGCGTTAAACATCCTTTGTATGGCAAGATCATCGTCCGCTCCAATAAATACAAAGCGCACGACGAGACCAACCAGTTCAACGAAGGCGATACCGTTGAGATTACTGAAGGCCGTCCTATCAGCCGCAGCAAGTCCTGGACTGTTGTGCGTCTGATCGAAGCAGCCCGCGTGATCTAAACGCTTGCTTAGGTGCCAGGCTTAGGCTTGGCCCTGGTAGGTTAAAAAAACCCCCGATCTGTTTACAGGTTGGGGGTTTTTTATGTCCAAACGCTTTGTGTGGGTGACAGGCTGGTTTTTGTCTGCTCATTTGAATGGGATGAGTAGCATCATTACAAGGGCATAGCCGCTATGGTGGATTTAATGACGCGGCTCTTGCTTGCGCCACTGTGCCGGGCTCACACCGACGCTGCGTCGGAACGCGGCGCTAAAGGCTGCTGCCGAGCTATAGCCGATACGCTCTGCAATCTGCTCCATGGTCAGACCTTGCTCCAACTGGCGCTTGGCTAATTGCATACGTAGCTGCAGCAGAACCTGGGCAGGGGCCATGCCGCACAGCAGCGTAAAGCGTCGGTGAAAGGCCGCGCGGGACATATTCAGGCAGGCGGCCATCTCGTCCACTGACCAAGCCTTGGCGGGTTCGCGTAGCAGCTGCTCGATCAAGCTACCAAAAGCAGTGTCGCTGGCCAGATGAATCAAGCCAGCAGGCAGGGCGCCTTCGGCGGGTGTCTGACCGATTTGCTGGCGCAAGGTATAGAACAATAAGAGCTCCACCAGCTTTTCCAGCAGACTGGAGTTAGCCTGTGGCTGACGCCGCATTTCAGCCTGAATCAAGTCCAGTAAAGGACGGCCGGAGTCCGCATCAGCTTGGGAGCCATCAATCAGTAAAACATCGGGCACGGTTGCCAACAGCAACTCGCTCAAGCCACGGCCCAGATCCAGAAAACCACAGAGCAAACCCGTACTCTGTGGTACTTGGAACTCTAGGCTCTGCATGGTTTGCCGCTGCATAGCTGCATTCCAGTCCGGTGGATTCGGGGACGAACTTAAGCGATGGGGCACATCTTGCAGGAAGAACACCGCATCGCCCGCCTGCAAGGCCAAGGTTTCCTGGTGGTGGATATGCAGCCAGCATGGCCCATGCAAAACCACATGAAAGCCTGCACGTTGATGCCCGTGCAGGCTGCTTTCCCATTGATTGCAGTACTGGCCCAAGTGAAACAGGCTGGCCGAAATCTCCAGCCCTGATAGCAGCAGTTCTTCCACAGGACGGTGTCCTGTGTTTTTGGAGTCGACAACGCAATGGTTGTTCGGGAAGGCAGAATCGCTCATGCGGAAAATATGCTTATTTCTTTTCGTGGATATTTTTAATATGAATACCGCTATGTTCGCACATGGAGATAAGGGCTCATACGATCGACAATAAAACCTTTCCAGATTAATTAAGGAATGGACGCGATCATGACCCGCTTAACTTTGCATACTGTGGACTCCGCCCCTGACGCGGTCAAACCTGCTCTTGAAAAAGCGGTTCGCGGTAGCGGTTTTTTATCCAACCTGCTCGCGGTTTTAGCCAACGCCCCCGTTGCCCTGCAAGCTTATCAGGATATGTCCGCCTTGAACGCCACAGCCAGCCTGTCCTTGATCGAGCGCGAGGTCGTGCAACTGGTCGCCGGCACCACCCACGGCTGTCGTTTCTGCGTGGCGGGCCACACAGCAATCGCCACCAACAAAGCCAAGCTAGATCCAGAAATCCTGGCCGCCTTGCGTGCCCGTGGCTTTGAGAAAATCAATGACGAACGCCTGCAAGCCTTGGCGCTGTTCAGCCGTGCGGTAATTGATACCCGTGGCCAGGTTTCCGATCAAGCTCTGGCTGATTTCCGTGCTGCGGGTTATGGCGATCAGCAGGCGCTGGAAGTGATCACCGGCATTGGCTTGGCGACGATCTGCAACTTTGCCAATAATCTGGCCCAGACGCCCCTTAATAGCCAGCTGGAGGCCTACGCATGGGAAATGCCTTAAAGCGCGTTGAGCAGGCTGTGCTGGCCTCAGAGCGGCCTGTTCTATCGCCTGGCTTGGCCCAGTGGCTGGAAGAGCATGCCTTGTCTCTGGATAACGATGCCTCCCAGGCGCAGGCCTTGTTGCCACGGCTGGCACAGGACGGTTTGTTAAGCCTGGGCCTGGAAGCGAACTTTTCTGACTTTGGCGATGCCGTCCAGTCCATTGTGGCCGTAGCCGAGCATTCGCTGACGGCAGGCTTTGTCCTTTGGAGCCAGCGCACATTTATTGAATATCTGCGTGATGCTCAGAACCCTGCCATGCGCGAGCGCTACCTGCCCGGTTTGCTGGATGGCAGCATTGCGGGTGCGACGGGCCTGTCCAATGCCATCAAATTCTTGGGTGGTATCGAAGAGCTACAAGTGCGCGCTCAACCCGAGCAGGGTCAGTGGCAGTTTGAAGGCCGTTTGCCCTGGATTACTAATCTGCGTCCTGGAAAATGCCTGGTGGCGGTCGTGGCTGCAATGCCAGAGGATCAAGCGGGCATTTGGGTTGCTGAGTTGGGCGACTCCGGCTTGGAGCGCTCTGCTGATCTGGATCTGGTTGGCTTGCGTGGCAGCAATACGGCTGCCTTGCAGTTCGATGCAGTGCGTCTTGGTACAGAGCGTTTGATGCATCCGGATGCAGGCCAGTTTGTACGTTCGGTACGGCCACGATTCATGGCGCTGCAATGCGGCATGACCATCGGTCTGGCGCGTCGGTCCCTGAAACAAGTATTAGCAGCGCCGCGCTGCCAGTGGGTACAGGAAGAGCCTGCCCGCCGCTTGCTGGATCGTGTGCAGGAACTGTCTGATGTGCTGGTTGATGCCGTGCGCAAACCCGGCTCGGCTACACCGCCTGATCTGTTCAAGGTTCGGATTGAATTAAGCAGTCTGGCTTCTCAGGCTGTGACGTTGGAAAGCTCTGCCATTGGCGGTGCGGCGTATATGCAAGGCAAGCACCCCCAACTGCTGCGTCGCTATCGCGAAGCGATGCTGGTGCCTTTGATTTCGCCCACCGTGGCGCAGTTGAAAGCTGAGCTTGGGCAGGATGCGCCATGAGTTTCGCCGCCCCCTCTCCTCGCAATTTTGAAGAGGCCGGGCTTTTATCCGCGCGGGGCATCAGCCTGGCCTATGGTGGCCAGACTATCTTGCAGAATCTGGACCTGAATGTGCAGGCTGGCGAGATCGTCGCCCTCTTAGGCCCTAGTGGAGTGGGCAAGTCCTCCTTGTTGCGGGTACTGGCTGGTTTGCAGACGCCCACCCAGGGTGACGTTTCGTTTTTAGGACAAGCCGTGCGCGGGGTTCATCCCGCCCTTGCCATGGCTTTTCAGGAAGCTATTTTGTTGCCGTGGCTGAACGTGCAGGCTAATACGGGCTTTGGTCTGGGCTTCGCCCGCCAACCCTCTTTGCCAGCGGCAGAGCGCCGTTTGCGCGTAGAGCAGGCGTTGCACCAAGTGGGCTTGTATGAAAGCCGTCATCAACGCCCTGGTGCTTTGTCGGGCGGGATGGCGCAACGCGTTGCCATTGCTCGCTGTCTGGCCAGACGTCCCCAGGTCTTGTTGATGGATGAGCCCTTTGGTGCGTTGGACGAAGTGACCCGCCGCCAGATGCAAGAGCTGATTTTGTCGATTCGTGACCAGACGGGATGTGCCATTGTGCTGGTCACGCATGATATTGACGAGGCCCTCTTGCTGGCCGACCGGGTGCTTCTACTCGGGGGCCGTCCCGCTGGCTTGCAACGCGAATGGACCTGCCCGGCTCACCCACGATCCCATCTGGATAACTGGCTTCAGGCCATACGCCTGGAAATTGTGGCCTGTCTGGAGCAAAGCCTGTATCAGACGGTTCACGCTACTGTTTTGTAAGGTGCCTTTCATGATTGAATCTCCTACGTCCCGAACCCGTCGTGACTTGCTGAAACTGGCGTCTCTGTTGACGGTGGCCGGTGCGGCTCCCTTGCTGGCACAGCGTAATGCCCGTGCGCAAAGCGAGTCGGATGCACCATTGCGCATTGGCTACTTGCCCATTACCGATGCCACCGCCATGTTGGTGGCACATCACAATGGCTACTTTGAGGAAGCGGGCATTGCGGTTGAAAAACCGGTGATGGTGCGCAGCTGGGCCCAACTGATCGAGGCCTTTATCTCTGGGCAGGTCAACCTGGTGCATCTGCTCTCGCCCATGACGGTCTGGGCGCGTTATGGCAGCAAAGTACCTGCGAAAGTCGTTGCCTGGAATCATATGAGTGGTTCGGCCATTACGGTGGCACAGAACATCAGTTCTGCGGAGCAGTTGGGTGGGCAGACAGTAGCTATTCCTTTCTGGTATTCAGTCCATAACGTGGTCTTGCAGCATGTGCTGAAAGCACATGGTCTGACCCCTGTGGTGAAAAGCTCTGGCAAGCCAGCAGCCAATGAGGTCAATCTGGTGGTGATGGCACCTGCCGATATGCCGCCTGCCTTGGCTTCGGGAAGAATTGCCGGTTTTACTGTTGCTGAACCTTTCAATGCCTTGGCTGAAACGCAGGGTATGGGTCGCATTTTGCGTTTCACTGGCGATGTCTGGCGCGATCATGCCTGTTGCGTGGCCTTTATGCATGAGCAGGACTTGCAGACGCGCCCTCAATGGTCACAAGGTGTGGTGGATGGTCTGGTCAAGGCGCAGATCTGGATACGGAGTAACCGCGCCGAAACGGCCCAAATCTTGTCGCGAGAAGGTGGAAATCGCTATACCCCGCACACTCAGGCAAACCTGTTGAAAGTCCTGTCCCCAGACCCGGCAGATCGCGCCCAATACCTGGAGTCGGGCGTGATTCGCCACCCAGATTGGGATGATCAGCGCATTGATTTCCAGCCTTACCCTTTCCCTAGCTACACCGAGTCCTTGGTGCAGATGCTGCAAGGCACCTTGATTCAGGGTGAGCGTGGCTTTCTGGAGGGTTTGTCTCCGCAACACGTAGCCGGCGATTTGGTGGATGACCGCTTTGTACGTGCGGCTCTGGAAAAGCAGGGCGGTCTGGCACAGTTTGGCTTGGCTGAGCAGTACACCCGTAACGAGAGCATTGTTGTATGAGTCTAAGTGCTTCCGCTTCTTCCCCCAGCGTGTCGCAGGTGGTGCAGTCTGATAGGCCTGTGTTGGTGCAGCGGCCCAAGTTGAACGCCTGGGTATCGAGCACGTTGTGGGGGCTGGGCGGTTTGTTGGCCGGGGTGCTGCTGTGGTGGTTGGCAACGGTCTGGTCCAGCAGTCCCTTGATGCATCAGTTTGGCCCGAGCGCTGCTTTCCCTAGCCTGCTGGAAATACTGGGTTGGTCAGAGACCTGGATGCATGTGGGCGCCAGCTTGCAGCGCATTTTTGTTGGGCTGGCGATCTCTTTGGGTGTCGGTGTGCCCGCCGGCTTGCTGCTGGGCTTGTCTGCACGAGCGCATGCAGCTTTGACTCCCTTGTTTCAGTTTCTGCGCATGATCTCGCCCCTGTCCTGGATGCCGATTGCTGTCATGGCATTTGGGATTGGGGACGCGCCAATTTATTTTCTTTTAGGTGTGGCCGGTGTCTGGCCAGTCTTGCTCAATACTGCTTCGGGCGTACGCCATTTGAATCCGCGTTGGTTGATGCTTGGTCGCAGTCTGGCAGCGACCAAGCTGGAAACGCTTTTGTATTTGATTCTGCCGGGCATTATTGGCTCGGTATTGACGGGTAGTCGCCTGGCGATTGGCGTGTTGTGGATTGTGTTGGTGCCTTGCGAAATGCTGGGTGTGTCCGCCGGTTTGGGCTACCTGATTTTGGATACGCGTGATCGCATGGCGTATTCCGAGCTGATGGCGGTGATCGTTTTGATTGGCCTGATTGGCTATTTGCTGGATAGCGCTTTACGAGCCTTGTTTGCGGCTTTCGGGCAGCGTTGAGCTGCACGTTCACCCAGTCAGTTGTTCTACTTAAAGACGAAGATGAAAAGGCCCTCAATGAGATATTGAGGGCCTTTTTATTTAGTCGTCTGATGCGTCTAAAAAAACCGCCATTGCTGCGCCGCCAGCCTATGCGCTGGATATATACCAGTGATCAGGCTGCAACGAGCGTGCTGTCAGCATCCTGCACAATCGCCATACGTGGACTGAGTTGATCAATCAACTCGCCATACCAGGACAGGGTGCTGCCCAAGGTGGCCACCTGACCAATCACCAGAATGCAGGGGCTGGCAAATTGATGTTGCCGCGCATCCTGGGCAATATTTTGCAGTGTGGACAGCAAGGTGCGTTGTTCAGGACGTGAACCATTTTCAATCAAGGCGCAGGGCGTGTTGGCACTACGGCCATGCTGTACCAGCTCATGGCTAAAGCCCAGAATTTGCTGCAGACCCATGTATACGGCGACCGTTTGACTGGTATCCAGCAGTGGATTCCAGTCTTCGATATCGTGACCGCTCTTGCGGTGTGCCGTCACGAATTGCACGGACTGGGCATGATCGCGATGTGTCAGGGGAATACCGCTATAGGCGGCGCACGCGATGGCAGCCGTAATGCCGGGCACCACCTCAAACGCGATACCGTGCTCAGCCAGATATTCCAGTTCTTCACCGCCACGGCCAAAAATAAAACCATCACCGCCTTTCAGGCGCACGACGGTTTGGCCTGCCCGGGCATGCTCAATCATCAGCTGATGAATGCGGTTTTGGGTTTGATGGTGATCCTCGCCCAATTGCTTGCCGACAAAAATACGGTGAGCATCGCGACGCGCCAGTTCCATGACCTGATCGGAAACCAGACGGTCGTACAGGATCACATCGGCACGGTTCAGGGCTCGCAAGGCGTGCAGCGTTAGCAGGCCGGGATCGCCCGGACCGGCTCCCACCAGAATCACACGTCCTTGTGTGGCTTTGGTTGATTCAGGCTGTTGCAGCTCGTTTTCCAGGCTTAGACGAGCCTGCTCAGTTTGATGGCTGCGCAGGGCAGCCCCGACCGGGCCATCCAGCAACCAGTCGTAAAACCGGCGGCGGGCACCCAGTTCAGGACGAGCCCGACGGATGGCGCTGCGATATTCCTGCGCCAGACGGCTGATTGCCCCCAAGCTGTGGTCCAACATGGTTTCCAGTTGTTCCCTGACTCGCCGCGCCAACATGGGGGCCGAACCTGCTGAAGAGATCGCAATAATCAGCGGGGAGCGGTCCACAATAGCGGGCACCTGAAAACTGGACAATTCGGGGTCATCCACCACATTGACCAGAGTGCGAGCCTCTTGGGCATCCTGTGCAATGACCTGGTTCACGTCCCGCTTGTCGGTAGCGGCAATAATCAGCCAAGCCCCTAGCAGATGCTGCGCTTGGTAGCGCTCCCGGATCAGGGTGATGCGCCCTTGTCGGGCCAGCTCTTCCAGACTGTCCACCACATAGGGGGCGACCAGTGTTACCTGAGCTCCGGCAGCCAGTACCAGACGTACTTTGCGCTCGGCGATTTCTCCACCGCCGATCACCAGCACCGCGCGCTGTTTCAAATTGGCGAATAAAGGAAAGAGGTTCATAGTCAGGCCGGCTGTAAAACCAGAGGAATCAAGCGACTTGAAGGTTCGGCAATGACACCGGCACGAACCAGGAAATCCCCAAAGTGTTCACCTTCCAGACGCTCGGCAGCAAAGCGGCCAAAGAGCTCGTCCAGAATGCTCAAGATTTCAGGCTCGGCAATATTCTGGCGATAGATGACGTTCAGGCGTTCGCCGCTGAAGTTGGCGCCTAAACGCAGGTCATAACGACCCAGGGCACGGCCTATCAGGGCAATTTCTCCCAGATAAGGACGGGCGCAGCCATTAGGGCAGCCGGAGATGCGCAGCACAATGCGCTCGTCGCGCAGCTGATATTTGTCCAACAAGGTTTCCAGCTTGGGCAGCAGGATGGGGGCGTAACGTTCGCTCTCCGCCATGGCCAAACCGCAAGTAGGCAGAGACACACAGGCGATCGTGCTGCTACGTATGCCACTTTGTGTCTGATACACGTCCAGCTTGTGATCCGCAACCAGCTTGTCGATCGCGGCCTTATCGGCCTCGGGAACATCGGCAATGATCAGGTTCTGGTTGCAGGTCAGACGAAATTGCCCTTGGTGAATCTTGGCAATTTCGCGCATACCTGTCAGCCAGGGGCCAACCTCGGTATCCATGATGCGACCCGAGTCCACGCGCAGGCTCAGGTGCCAGCGGCCGTTCGTGCCCTGGGTCCAGCCGAAGCGGTCGCCGTTGTGGTCAAAGTGGTAGGGGCGGGAGGGCTCCAGGGTTTGGCCACTGCGGTTTTGTACTTCTTCCAGGAACCAGTCGGCACCCAGCTTATCTACGGTGTATTTCAAACGGGCATGACGGCGTTCGTCGCGGTTGCCGTGGTCACGTTGAGTGGTGATGACTGCTTCGCAAACTGCCAGCAATTGTTCGGGGCGTACAAAGCCGATCACGCTGCCCAGGCGCGGGTAGGTGGTGTCGTCACCGTGGGTGGCACCCATACCGCCGCCAATGGCGACGTTAAAGCCCAGCAGTTGATTGTTTTCAATAATGGCAATCAGGCCGATATCCTGGGCAAACACATCCACATCATTCAAAGGAGGCACGGCAATGCCAATCTTGAATTTGCGGGGCAGATAGGTCTTGCCGTACAACGGCTCAAAGTCCTCGCCATCAATGGCGTCTTCGACTTTTTTGCCGTCCAACCAAATCTCGGCATAGGCACGGGTCTTGGGTAGGAAAGTCTCGGAAATCTTGTCCGCCCATACCTGGACCAGACCATGCTGTTCCGACAGCAACGGGTTGGTCGCGCTGACCACCTGACGGTTCACGTCGCCGCAAGTGGCCAGTGTCGTGGACATGGCGTCATTAATGGCTTGCAGTGTGGGTTTCAAAAACGGTTTACGAACGCCGTGCCATTGAAAAGTCTGGCGGGTGGTGATGCGCAGGCCAAACTGGGCCCAGTCACAGGCGATCTGGTCAAAGGCCAGCCATTGGGCAGGTGTGACCACGCCACCGGGCAAGCGGGCACGGATCATGAAACTGAACGCGGGTTCCAGTTTTTGTTTGCGGCGCTCCTCGCGTTGATCGCGGTCGTCCTGCTGATAACTGCCATGAAACTTCAGCAGCTTGTTGTCATCTTCGCTGATCGCGCCAGTGATCGGGTCGGCAAGACCTTCGGTGATGCCGCCGCGCAAATAGCGGCTATCAATTTTGACTTGCTCGATAGCGGCGATTTTCTTTGTTGTCATGTCTTTGCTTCTTAATAAACGTCGCGGGCGTAGCGGCCCTGCGCCGAGAGCTCTTCCAACCAGCTGCGAGCCTGATCGGCATCCAGTCCACCTTCTTTGCGGGCAATTTCTTGCAAAGTCTGGTGTACGTCCTTGGCCATGTGGGTCGCATCGCCGCATACATAAATGTGGGCACCGCCCTGGATCCAGGCGTAGATCTCAGCGGCTTTTTCCAGCAGTCGGTGTTGGACGTAGACTTTGTTTTCCTGGTCGCGTGAGAAGGCCAGATCCAGGTGCTGCAACTGACCGTCCTGCAAGGCGCGTTGCCATTCGGTCTGGTAGAGGAAATCGGAGTGAAAGTGCGGGTTGCCAAAGAACAGCCAATTGCGACCTTCGCCACCCTGGATGCCGCGTTCTTGCACAAAGGCCCGGAACGGGGCAACACCTGTGCCAGGTCCAATCATGATCACGTCACGGCTGCTGTCTTCAGGCAGGCGGAAACGCGTATTGGGGTCAATGAATACCGGCACGGTATCGCCTTCGTTCAGACGGGCCAGGTAGTCGGAGGTGACGCCCCAGCGATCCTGTTCATTGAATTGATACTGCACATTGGCCACGGTCAGATGGACTTCTTCATCCACCTCGGATTGGCTGGATGCAATTGAGTACATGCGCGGTGTTAAGGGCCGCAGGGCCTGTATCAGTTCGGCAGCACTCCATGTGGCGGGGAAGCGTTGCAAGACGTCCAGAGCCTGATGGGTCTGCAACAGCTCCTGCAAGGTGCTCAGGCCGTCGGGACCGACCGCTGTTTGCAGAATCGCGTCCGAATTACGTTTGGACAGCTCGACCAGAAAGGGCTTGGTCAGCTGAGTCAGTTCGCGATAGTGGCGCAGCCATTCTTGCACACTGTGGGACTTGTCCTGAAGGGTGACCACCTCTTGTGGATCCAGCTTCAGGGCCTGGATAAGGGCTTCAACCAGCTTCTCGTTTTGTGTGGGCCATACACCCAAGGCGTCGCCGGGCTGATATGTCAGGCCGCTGCCTTCCAGGGACAATTCATAGTGGTGGATATTGCGAGTGCTTTCGCGGCCCGTAATGTTCTGGTTTTGCAGAATGGTGGCCTGGAAAGGGTTGTCGCGTGTATAGCTGCTGCGTGCTTGTGTCTCCAGCACGGTCACATTGCTGCTTTGGGCCGTAGGAGCGGAGGCAGCATGGGCTTGATGATCGGCTTGGAGTAAATCAAACGCTTTTTCCTGCCAGGGGGCGGCGACGGTGTCGATATCCAGATCGGCCAAGCCAGCGTCCACGATGCGTTCCGCACCCAGGGCCAGAAGGCGTTGATCGATCTTCTCCGCGATGCCACAGAACAGGGGATAGCTGGAATCACCCAGGCCCAGTACACCAAATTTCAGTTCGGGCAGTTTGGGGGCGCGGGCACCGGACAGGAACTCGAAAAAGGCAATGGAGTCATCCGGTGGATCGCCTTCGCCCTGGGTGCTGATAACGACGTATAGCAAGCGCTCGTCTTTCAGTTCACGCGTGGGGTAACGGTCGGCGCGCAGCAAACGAACGGGGATACCAGCGACTTCGCAGCGCTGGGCAAAGGCTTCGGCAACGCGTTGGGCATTGCCTGTCTGACTGCCAAAAACAATCGTAGCCGGCCGTTGTGCAGGGGCGTTGGCGGCGGGTACCAAAGATAATTCGGGGGCGGCAGGCGCGTGAGCAGGAAGGCCGGTATGGCGTACTTGCGCAACACCCGCGAGATAGCCGGACAGCCAGTTCAGGGACAGCGGATCGAGCTCGTCGGTAATTTGGGCAATCGCGGTGCGATTGGCTTCCGAGAGGCGGGACAGGGCGTGCATGCTGACACTCGCTTATATAAATAGTTCGTTCCATTCTAAAGAGCGGTATCAGGGCTACGAACGATCCGATTCTTATTTGTTTATAAACACCTTGGTTAATGAAAAAGGGGCATAAGCCCCTTTCTTCTTGGTCTAAGCGCGCCTTGAATACGTGTTATGGCCGCAGTTCGCGGCGCAGGATTTTACCTACGTTGGTGCGCGGCAATTCCTCACGAAATTCCACCATGCGAGGGGTTTTGTAGCCCGTCAGATTCTTGCGGCAGAAGGCAATGACGTCTTTTTCAGTCAGCTCGGGATTGCGGCTGATGACATAAAGTTTGACGACTTCACCTGCTTTTTCATCGGGTACACCGACGGCAGCGGCCTCGACAATATCTGGGTGCTGTGCGGCCACGGCTTCCACTTCATTGGGGTAGACGTTAAAGCCCGAGACCAGAATCATGTCTTTTTTGCGGTCCAGCAGGAATACATACCCTTGCTCATCCATATAACCGATATCGCCCGTGCGTAAAAAGCCATCACGGTCAAAGACCTTGGCGGTTTCATCGGGACGTTGCCAATAGCCTGGAGTCACTTGTGGCCCACGTATGCACAGCTCGCCGGTTTCACCCAAAGGCAGATCGTTCTGCGCTTCGTCACGTATGCGTATGTCGGTAGACGGGACAGGTAAGCCAATTGAGCCGGTGAACTCTTGCTTATCCAGTGGGTTGATCGTGGCCGCTGGGGAGGTTTCAGTCAGGCCATAGGCTTGTGCCAACGGCTTGCCCGTGGCTTCCAGCCAGCGCTTGGCCACCACTTCCTGCACGGCCATACCACCCCCTAAAGTAAAGCGCAGGGAGGAGAAGTCCAGCTTGCGGAATTCCGCATTATTGAGCATGGCGTTAAATAGCGTATTCACCCCGGTAATGGCGGTAAAACGTATTTTAGACATGTCTTTGATCAGGGCCGGAATGTCGCGTGCATTGATGATCAGCAGGTTTTCCGCACCCAGACGCAGGAACACCAACAGGTTCGCTGTGAAAGCGAAGATATGGTAGAGCGGCAAAGCCGTAACGACACAATCGATCTGGCCTTCTTTTAAATTAGGACGAATCCAGGCCAGCGCTTGGCTCAGGTTGGAGACCAGATTGCCGTGGGTCAGGACGGCCCCTTTGGCGACTCCGGTGGTGCCGCCAGTGTATTGCAGGCAAGCGATGTCATCGTGTGTCAGTGTGACCGGAGCCGGGGGGCGGGTTCGGCCTTTGGCCAGGACGCTTTTAAAGGAGATAGAGCCGGGCAGATTCCAAGCTGGCACACCTTTTTTGATGTGGCGCACCACCTGATTGACCAGCCATCCTTTAAAACCGCCCAGGCAGTCCCCTACGCTGGTCACAATAATCCGCTTAATGGGCGTGTCATGCAGAATTTCTTGCAGTACGTGCGCAAAGTTTTCAGCAATGATGATGGTTTCTGCACCGCTGTCTTTCAATTGGTGTTGCAGCTCCCTGGCCGTATACAGCGGGTTGGTATTGGTAATGGTGGCGCCGCTGCGTAGTACCCCATACAGGCTGATGGGGTACTGCAGCATATTGGGCATCATCAGGGCGACGCGGTCCCCTTTCTTCACGCCTGCTGTTTGCAGCCAGCTGGCCAGCGCCTGGGCGTTGTCGGCCAGCTCGCGGTAGCTCATGCGCTTGCCCATGCTGATATAGGCAGTGCGTTGCGCGAACTCGGTGCAGCTTTGTTCAAATACATCCAGCAAGGACGAGTACTGCTGGGCCTGATCTTCGATAGTGGCAGGAATACCCGTGGGGTAGCTCTGTAGCCAGACTTTATCCATGAAACGCTCCGAGGCGTGTAGGTTAAGACAATCCCAGCAGGGCCTTTTTGAGCGATTCCTGGGCAGGCTTCTTGCCTAACCAGATCTTCAACAAAGCAGGGGTCAGATCGGGGTGAGCGAGCTCGCCCAGCATGTTGTCGTTAAAGAGGATTCTGACCGCGGAGGCATTCATGTCCAGTACAACGGTATCGCCTTCCTTAGCCTCGCCAACTTGACGCATCAGGTCTTCAAACTGCTTGATGACCGGGGCCAGTTCCTGTTTTTCAGGATCTGTCAGATTGCTGTGAATGCCGTCTTTCAGGGCATCGATCAGGGTTTGGGCGTCCAGGTCACGCTTGAGAACCAGCCGAACTTGGTGTGGCCCCGGGGATTGGATAATCGCTTGGGCATCTTGGGAGGGAGTCGCGGTATACAGCGCGGCAACGTACACATCAAAAATAACTTTCTTGCGCAGACCTGCCCCATTCAGTTTCAGGCTCTGCTGCTCCACCATGACCGTGTCTGGCACGGTGACATTAGCAACAGTAGCAGCCTGGGCGGCGGGTAGCCCTAGGGACAGACTTAAAATCAGGGCGGCACAGCGGGGAGTAAACATGAAGCGGTCCTCCGGCAAATTAGCGTGATTGTGATTTCTGCTGATAGAAGTGGGCGTCGGCGATATATAAGGTGCGTTCTACGGTGGTGTAGATCTGGCCGTCAGGGTCCCGGATCTGAACCGTAAAAGTGGCCTCGGCCTCGCGATTTTGGTCTAGCTGTCCTCGTATTGCGTCCAGTTCTTCTGGATGAATTTCAAAGCTGGCGTACAGGGTCTGATAACCAGGACGGCGATACTGAATTTCTGCATTCTTGTCCCAGACAATCACGGGGCGTTGCAGTCCGGCCAACAGCATGGTGGCGTGAACGCCGTCTGTAATTGCAAAGAGGGACCCGCCAAACAAAGAGCCATTGATGTTGCGGGTGCGACGACGCAATGGCAGGCGTACGACGATGTGTTGCAAGTTGGCTGAAACTTTATGAACCCGCCCCCCGGTTGCCCGGAAGGCGGGGTGCCAGTTAAAGCCCAGCTGCAAAAAGCGCGCACGCCATGTGGGGGGCAGGTGTGCGAGCAGCTCCATGCGGCGACTGCGGGCCATAGTGCATCCTTAGAAGCGGTAGCTAAATTGCACGCCCAGGATGTCACCACTGTTTTTGTAGGTACCACGGGTCAAACCGCGACCTTTCAGGTCGGTGTTGTTGTTCATGTCCGTGTTTTTCAGGAACAAGTGGGTATAGCCGATATCCCAGGTCGCGTTCTTGCTAGGACGGTATTGGGCACCCAGGGACAACCAGTAACGATCGCTATCGGGCAGGGCGGTTGGGCGGTAGTTCTTGTCACGTACAGGAGACTGGTCCCAGGCAACACCACCCTTGAAGGTCCATTGCTCGTTGTAGTGATAGTTGGCACCCAAGGCCACGCGCCATGCATCTTTGAACTTCAGCTCCAGACCAGAATTTTTGGCCCCAGGGCCGCTGTTCTCAATGGTCAGACGTGGGATGCTGCTCCAACCTGTCCAGGAAACGTCAGCCAGCAATTGCCAGCGCGAGTTCATGTCATGTACCAGGCTGACAATGGCGGTATCGGGCAGTTTGATGGTGGCTTCGGCATCCCAGTTGATGTCGGGGGCGCCAGTTGGTACGTTGCGATTTCTCAGCTTGGTATCGCCATCCGCGGTGACCTTGATCTGTGAACGGTAGGAGACGCCTACGCGTGTGCTGGGGGTGATTTGATACAGCAAACCTGCGTTCCAGCCCCAGGCATCGCCTTTCATCTTGACACGGGTGTCCATGTCCAGTGGGCCCAGTGCCGGGTGGTAACCGACGGGTGTGGCCAGGCGGTAGTCTGCATCAATGTGCAGCCAGTTCACACCAACACCGAAGGACAACTGATCATTGACCTTGTAGGCCACCGATGGGTTGACGTTGACGGTCTCAATCGCAAATTTCTCGGAGTGGTAACGGCCAACCCAGCCCTCGTCATATTCCGTTGTCAGGCCGAAAGGGACACCAATACCCAAGCCTACCCACCACTTGGGAGAGAGCTGGTGGGACAAATAAATATTGGGAACGGCAGCCACTTTACCAGCATCCCCACCCGAACCGCCGGTTGCTGGTCGGCTGGCTCCACCGGTCAGCGCTAAAGGGTCAGTGCTGCCTTTATCGGAAAATTTGAAGGTGGGTTTAATGACGTTAAAGCCAGCCGAGAAGTTACTCTCGGGAAGCAAGGTCATGCCAGCCGGGTTGAAGTAGATTGTGCTGGCATTTTCACCAATGGCGGCCGAGCCTGCGTAGGCATTGCCCAAGCCGCTCGCATTTTGTTCAAGCAAGTTAAAACCAGCCGCATGGGCCTGGCCCATACCCATGCTCATTCCCAGCGGGATCAGCAAGGCGGGAATGGTACGCAAAGCTACAACCGTCTTTTTCATGTCTCTTCTCCAAGGTATAAGTGACGTCTGACAGAGGCTTGGGACAGGTTTTAAAACACCTGTTTGTTTTCTATGGTGCATGACCTAGGCCAATCGGCGTATAGGTATTTGTGCCAATCTGGGTTAATTGCGTTGTTTTTGTGTTGCTTTGTAATGCAGAGGTCCTCCCCGGAATGGGGCAAAGCCTGTACCGAAAATCACACCCGCATCGGCCAGGTCCTCGTCCTCCACAACACCGATACGCACCTGATGTTCGGTCTGTTCAATAAGGGGTTTAATTAGTCGATCTGCCAGACCGCTTGGAACTGTCCCTGCAGGGGGCTTCTGGGCTTTACCGTCTTTCCAGGTGTAGAAACCCTGACCTGTTTTACGGCCCAGTTCCTGGTGATCCAGATGGGTTTTCAGGCA
>JBQEAN010000034.1:20906-26324 GCA_052109075.1 Alcaligenes sp.
AACCCTGACCTGTTTTACGGCCCAGTTCCTGGTGATCCAGATGGGTTTTCAGGCAGGCAGGCATGACGGCTTGCTGGCTTAACTGGACACCGGCATCACGGGCAATATCCAGGCCCACGGTGTCGGCCAGCTCTAGTGGCCCCATCGGCATACCGAATTGCAGCATGGCTTTGTCTACGGTAGCGGGGTCCAGCCCTTCGTCCACGCAGCGCATGGCCTCCAACATATAGGGCGCTAGCACCGCATTGACCAGAAAACCGGGGCTGTCTTTGACAGGTAGGGGTAGCTTGCCAATCTGGTTTACGAAGGCATAGGCGGCACTGCGTACCTCGGGGGCCAGGAGTTCGCTTTCCACAACTTCAATCAGCGGCATGCGAGATACCGGGTTGAAGAAGTGAATACCCACCAAGCGCTCCGGTTTGGCCAGATTCAGGCTGAGTTCGGATAAGGGCAAGCTGGAGGTATTGGTCGCCAGGACCGCAGTGGGTTTCAACTTAGGTTCGATGCTGGCATACAGGTTGCGTTTGGCCTCAACGTTCTCGAAGATGGCTTCCAGAACCAGATCCGCAGAAGGGATGCCGTGGCCGTCCGGGTCTGGTATCAGGCGGTCCAGGGCGGCCTGCACGAGCCTGCGGTCTTTCAGACGGCGCTGGAACAGCTTGGCAGCGCGACCTTGGGCCTGAGCGATGCGCTTTCTATCCTGGTCCTGCAGTGTCACACGCAGGCCTTTCAGGGCGCATACGGCAGCAATATCACCCCCCATAACGCCCGCACCCACCACGTGGACATGCCCCACTTCCTGAGTGCTCGAATGCTTGCCTATGCTTTTCAGGCGTTCCTGCAGATGAAATACACGCAGTAGATTGACGGCAGTGTCAGAACGGGTGATCTGCTCAATCAGCTCGGGGGCCTTCAAGGCATTGCCGTTGTGCTTCTCCCAGATCTGCAGAATCGCTCGGGGTGCCTGGTAGTGCTGATACGGATCGCGCTTCTCTAGCTGCTTGCGTACTTGGCCAGCCACCAGGGGGCGCAGCAGTTTGGTATTCATAAGGCGTGGCAGGCCACTGGCGCGGCGTGGTTTCTTGCCACTGAGCACCTGTTTGACGGCAGCCTGCTTGGCCAGCCGGACGGGAACGCAAGCATCGACCATACCCAGGCGGGCGGCTTTACGGGCATCTACACTTTTGCCACTGAGCATCAAGTCCATGGCAGCGGCGGGACCGATATATTCCGGCAGGCGCAACATGCCACCCCAGCCGGGGAAAATACCCAACATGACTTCAGGCAGTGCCAGACGCGTATCGGTTTGATCCACGGCCAGGCAGTAGCGGCACGCCAGGGCCAGCTCCAAACCACCGCCCAGGCAATGGCCTTGTACCAGCGCCAGAGTGGGGTAGCTTTGTTTAGCCAGCTTGTTGAAAACCGTCCAGCCGCGCGTGACTAGTGCCAGGCCTTTTTCTGGGTTGTTGCTGTGCTCAGAAAATTCGTCGATATCAGCGCCAGCGATAAAACCGGCGGTCTTGCCGGAGTAAATAATCAGCGCCTTAGGTTGATGGCTGCTCAGATAGTCCAAAGCCTGGTTCAGCTCTTGCAGAACGGCAGCCGATAAGCGGTTGACCGAACTGCCGACGCAATCAATTTTCAGCCAGTTAATCTGCTGATCGTCCGTATAGAGCGTGAAATTTTGCAAATCCAAGGTGGTGACGGGCATCATGATTCTGTTCCTTGCAGCGATTCGATCAGCATGGCGCCACCTTGACCGCCGCCAATACAAATGGCGGCCATACCCAGGCGTAAATTGCGTTGACGCAGGGCGTTCAGGCAATGCAGCACAATCCGGGCACCGGAAGCACCCACCGGGTGGCCGATTGCAATGGCACCGCCGTCCACATTGAGCTTGTCCATCTCCAGCAGTCCCAAGGCATCACGACCCAGATGCTTCTGGCACCACTCCTGATCGTCCCATGCAGCGCGACATGCCAGCACTTGCGCCGCAAAGGCTTCGTTGATTTCCCACAAGTCCGGGCCATTTAGGCTCAGTCGGTTGCGTTCCAAAATAGGGGTGGCGGCAAACACGGGGCCCAGGCCCATGGTGGCCGGGTCCAAGCCTGCCCATTGCGCATCCACAATGCGGCCAATAGGGGTAAGTTTGTGTTCTTTGACGGCTGCTTCGCTGGCCAGAATTAGTAGCGCAGCGCCATCGGTGACCTGGGAGCTATTGCCGGCCGTGACGTTGCCCCACGGAGGGTCAAAGACCGGGCGTAGCTTGGCGAGTTTGTCAGGGGTGGAGTCCTCGCGTACGCCGTCATCTTGGGGGTAGCTGTTACCGCGCTGATCGCTAAGCGGCACAATTTCCTCAAAAGCATTTTCTTGCTGAGCACGCAGAGTCAGACGGTGGCTGCGGGCTGCGAACTCGTCCATATCCTGGCGAGTAATACCGAATTCATGTGCCAGGTTTTCAGCGGTCTGTCCCATGGACAAACCCACTACCGGATCAGTCAGCCCTTTGAGCAGGCCAATGACAGGTTTTAGATAGGACAGGCGCAGGCCACGCAGGGCTTTGATACGTGCTCCCACGCTGCGGGCTTTGCCCCACACTGCCAGCCAGCGCACCATCTCATCGCTAAATAAAATGGGGGCGTGGGACAGGGCATCGACGCCACCGGCCAGCACCAAATCCGAGCGTCCAGTTTGAATGGCTTGAATGCCGGAGTCCAGGGCTTGCATGCCCGAGGCGCAGTTGCGCATCACTGTCCAGCCGGGCACTTTGTGGCCTGTGCCCAGGCGTAGACCCAAAACCCGGCCGATATTGGTTTCATCGGGCGAGGGGGCGGCGCACCCCAGGATGACCTCGCTAAGCTGCGGGGCGTCAAAGGGTTGGCGCAGCAGCAACTCGCGGCCTGTTTGCACGGCCAGATCTCCGGCCGAGAAAGGGCCTGGCGCATTACGTGCTTTTAAAAACGGGCTGCGTGCGCCGTCAATAATATAGACCGGTTGAAAACTCATGCTTGGCTCCCGCTGGCGGTTTCAGCGGCGGGTTTTTCCCGACGTAAATCGAAGGGGAAATCATCCACAGCAATCACCCGGTCACGCAAAATGTCGCGTGCCTGGATTTGCTCGTATTCCTGAGCGGTGATACCGCCAGCCTGGAAGACGGCTTCGGCCAGATCGCGCACGTTGGCTTTGGGGTTGTCTTGCAACTGACCGCTTTTCTCAAACTGGCGGATTTTGGCGTCAATGTCGCGGGTGTTCAACGAGGCCAGCAAAGCGGCTTCAATCGCACCGACGGGCTCTTGATCGTCTTCGGGCAGGTAGGTGTCGTAAGTCAGACGATCACGGGTAGCGCCGGGTTTGGTCAGCAGTTTTGCAACGGTGTGATCCAGTTGGTCATTGGGGCCCAGACGACGCTGTCCGATTGGGAAGACCAGGAAGCGCAGTACGGCAGCTAAAGGACGGTTTGGGAAGTTTTCCAGCACCTTATCCAGGGCGTGCTGAGCACGCATCAAAGCGTCTTGAGCAGCCCAATGAGCCAAAGGTACGTCTTCTTGTTGACGACCTTCATCTTGATAGCGTTTCAAGACGGCGCTAAGCATATAGAGTTCAGACAGTACATCCCCCAGACGCGAAGACAGGCGTTCACGCATTTTCAGGGAACCGCCCAAGACCAGCATGGAGGCATCGGCCAACAGGGAGAAAGCGGCGCTGTAACGGCTGGCCTGGCTGTAGTAGGTGTGCATGGCCTTGGATGTGCCAGTGGGGCCACTGAGTAAGCGCCAGCCGCCTAGACCGAGCCAGAAAGAACGGCCGGTGTTGGCCAGGGTGTAGCGAATGTGTGCCCAGAAGGCTTCATCGAATTTACGCAGCCCGGCTTCGCGGTCGGGATTCAGGGCGGCGGTCATCTCTTCCAGAATAAAGGGATGGCAACGGATTGCACCTTGCCCAAAGATAATCAGGCTGCGCGTCAGAATGTTGGCGCCTTCCACCGTAATACCTACTGGAATTTGCTGATACGCACGGCCCAGGAAGTTTGAAGGGCCAAGGCAAATACCTTTACCGCCAATCACGTCCATGCCGTCATTGACCACAATACGGCCACGCTCTGTCACGTGATACTTAACGATGGCCGACACCACGGAAGGCTTTTCGCCCAGATCAACTGCCGCTGCCGTCATGGTGCGGGCGGCATCCATGGCGTAGGTGTGTCCAGCAATACGAGCCAGGGCTTCTTCCACACCTTCAAACTTGCTGATAGCACTGCGAAACTGTGTACGAACAGCGGAGTAACCCCCTACAGCACGGCTAGTCAGCTTGGCCATACCGGTAAAAGAGGAGGGCAAGGAGATGGAGCGGCCGGCAGCCAGACACTCCATCAACATGCGCCAACCTTGGCCGGCCATGTCCGGGCCTCCAATAATGAACTCCAGCGGCATAAAGACGTCTTTGCCACGGGTAGGGCCGTTCATGAACATGGCGTTCAGGGGGAAGTGACGACGGCCAGTGTCCACGCCGGGGTGATCGCTAGGGACCAGGGCGCAGGTAATGCCAATGTCTTTCTCACCACCTAGCAAACCGTCTGGGTCATACAGGCGAAAGGCCAAGCCCAGCAAGGTGCAAACCGGAGCTAATGTGATGTAACGCTTGTCCCAGGTGACGCGCATGCCCAGTACTTCCTGACCTTCCCATTCGCCTTTGCACACAATACCGATGTCTGGAATAGAGGCGGCATCGGAACCGGCCCAAGGGCTGGTCAGGGCGAAAGCGGGAATGTCACGGCCATCGGCCAGACGGGGCAGGTAGTGTTGCTTTTGCTCGGCGGTGCCGTAGTGCAGCAGCAATTCCGCCGGGCCCAGAGAGTTGGGCACCATGACCGACACGGATAAGGCAGAGTTGCGGGTAGACAGTTTGGCTACGACGGCCGAGTGAGCTTGCGCAGAGAAACCGCGACCGCCGTATTCTTTGGGAATGATCAGGCTAAAGAAGCGGTTTGCTTTCAGGTAATTCCAGACCTCGACAGGCATGTCGAAGTCCTCCTGGCTGACTTGCCAGTCGTCAATCATGGCGCAGGCCACGTTGACTTCATTGTCCATAAACTGACGCTCTTCGTCGCTCAGCCGGTAGGCTGGGTACGAGGCCAGGGTGTTCCAGTTGGGTTTGCCGCGAAACAATTCGCTTTCCCACCAAACTGTGCCCGCTTCCAGCGCATCGCGCTCGGTTTGGGACATGGCGGGCAAAACACGCGAAAAAGCACGGTAAATTGGGCGGCTTAGCCACTTGCTGCGCAGACTCCGGTTTTTGAGAACGTAGACGCAGCCAAGCACCAGCACTATTAATAGCAAGGTCACAAACATAGAAACTCCGGACTAGCTCAAAAAAAAGAAAAGAAGGCCCCCACGCTGCGCCTTCGGCTTGCTGCCCCCC
>JBQEAN010000034.1:26424-36620 GCA_052109075.1 Alcaligenes sp.
GCTCAAAAAAAAGAAAAGAAGGCCCCCACGCTGCGCCTTCGGCTTGCTGCCCCCCGAGGGGGCGCTTTTTACCTTGGGGCGGCCCGGCGGTAAAAAATACCCCCACGCTGCGCCTTCGGCTTGCTGCCCCCGAGGGGGCGCTTTTTACCTTGGGGCGGCCCGGCGGTAAAAAATACCCCCGTGCTGACCTTCGGCTGGCTGCCCCTAAAAGGGGGTACGGGTCACCTTGGTGCGGCTTGGCGGTCGGGGGACCGCTCAGCTCAGGCGCTGGCCGGTAAAGGGGCTCGTAATCCACCCAACAAGAAACTCATCAAACGGTGTTGCAGTTGTTGTTCGCTTTCAGGGCTGTCGCTAAGGGGTAATTGCAAGGCCCGACGCAGTGATTGGGTGCCCATCAATGCGTAGGAGGTGGCACCCAGCATGAAATGGAATCGCCAGATAATTTCTTCTTCGGGCACCGTGGGCAGGGCTTCGTGCAAAGCCTGCTTGAAGGGCAGGAAGATGGCGACTTGCTCATCCCAACAGATGGACTGGATGAAGTCTTGTGGCGCTGGGCGGTCTTGCCCAGGCAAAGGAATAAAGGAGCGGGGCGCGCCGTTTCCCGAACCCGCCAGGCGGATCAGTGGTCCAAAAAAAGCGTCCACCACTTGGGAGGCTTTCAGGGCACCATCACCGGCTTGTTGACGATAACAGGCCAGCTTTTCCAGACGCTCTTGATTGATGCTGTTCAGGCGGCGCTGGAACACGGCCTGCGTCAGTCCGTCTTTACTGCCAAAGTGATAATTGACAGCCGACAGGTTTACCTTGGCTTGCGCCGTGATCTGGCGCATGGAGGTGTTTTCGTGACCGTACAGCGCGAATAAATGTTCGGCTGCATCGAGGATAGAGGACTGTGTCCGATCAGAGCGTTTCACCGTTAATTCCTAATTTCAAACGAGTGTTTGAATAATGTAACGGTAATGCGTAGTTAGTACAGTAGGGGTTCACCCTAGCCCCGCAAAGCGGGGCTAGGAGCCAGTCTTAGATCTGCGTCACAAATTTGGTGACTAAGTATCCATCAAAGGTTTCAGCACCGCCTTCGCTGCCAATGCCGCTGTCTTTGACACCGCCAAATGGGGTCTCAGGCAGGGAGCTGCCAAAGTGGTTGATATTGACCATACCCGATTCCAGCTCTGTGCCCAGTCGATGCGCATCTTGTAAGGATTGCGTGAAGGCATAGGCCGACAAGCCAAAAGGCAAGCTGTTGGCCCGGGCGATGGCATCGTCCAGATTGCTGTAACGGGTTAAGGGAGCGATGGGGCCGAAAGGCTCTTCGGTCATGACCAGGGCATCGTCAGGGATATCTGTCAGCACCGTAGGCGAGAAAAAGAAACCGTCGCGCTTGATCTGTTCACCGCCCAGCACGACTTTGCCACCCAGTGAGCGGGCGTTATCCACGAACTTTTGCATCATGGGGATACGGCGTTCGTGGGCCAATGGCCCCATTTGGGTATCGGGGTCCAGACCGTCACCTACCTTCACATTGGCCAGCTCTTCGGTGAAGCGATCCACAAAGGCGGTGTAAATATCATCGTGGATATAAAAGCGGGTGGGCGAGATGCAAACCTGTCCGGCATTACGAATCTTGAATCGGGCTAGTTGACGGGCAGCACGTGCGACATCCGCATCTGGCAGTACCAATACGGGAGAGTGTCCCCCCAACTCCATGGTGATGCGTTTCATATGCGCACCGGCCAGAGCCGCCAACTGTTTGCCCACCGGGACAGATCCAGTAAAGGAAACTTTACGAACGATAGGCGAGCGAATCAGGTAGTCGGAGACCTCTTGCGGTACACCCCAAACAATATTCAGTACGCCGGGAGGCAGACCTGCGTCATGGAATGCTTGTGCGATCGCCATTACGGCGCTGGGGGAGTCCTCAGGGCCTTTCAGAATAATCGTGCAGCCTGCTCCGATAGCCGCACAGATCTTACGAATAGCCTGGTTATACGGGAAGTTCCAGGGTGTAAAGGCGGCGCAGACGCCAATGGGCTCGCGCAATACTATCTGCTGCACCTTGGGATTACGGGCGGGAATAACGCGCCCATAAATACGGCGGCATTCCTCGGCATGCCAATCCGCATGGTCGGCGCAGGACAAAATCTCGCCTACAGCCTCAGTTAGCGGCTTGCCTTGGTCCAGTGTCAGATTGCGGCCAATCTCTTGGGCTCGCTGGCGGGATAGTTCAGCGACCTTGCGCAAGATGGTGCTGCGGTCCATGGGCGAGCTGTGACGCCAGCTTTGGAAGGCGGTGTGAGCGGCCTTCAAGGCGGCGTCCAGATCGGCCTGGGATGCCAGGGGCAATTGGCCTAAGGTGCTGCCGTTAGCAGGGTTGATGACAGGCTGGGTCTGGCGACCTTGCCCGTCCAGAAATTGACCATTGATATATAGGGCCAGGTGTTGATACATGTGCGGCCTCCAAGTTGTCTATGTTGCGCAATACATACCCCTCCGATGGTATCGGGAGGCCAGAAGTGAGACAAGCGTGGGTGACCAGTATGGCGGCAACCGATTGTTCAGAGAAGCAACAAGTCGCCGCAAAAAGGATTAGTCTGCTTAATTGTTATAAGTTTTTGATTTCCAATCTCTTTTTGGAAACACCCCAAGGAAGAGGCAAGAGGCGTTAAAGCACAATAAGAAAACGTTACAAGTGCATCATTGTTGATGCGAACGATTGCTGTGTTTATAACAACGGGATTGTTCTTTATCACTTGGTGGTAACTAAGCTTTTGGTGGATGTAACCTAAATGCTTATTAAGATGAAACTTTTTTTGTAGATTATTACCAACGGTTTTTAAATAGAGCTGTGACACAATATCTTTAGTTAAGGGGCTCACTTCCCAAAACCGTTTAATTTCAGAGCATTGTTGCTGTTTTTGTCACGGGCTATTTATCATTTTTAACATTGTCCTCGACGAGAGCTCTTGTAATCTAAGATACAATTTGTCCCGTGATCCACGTGAAGAGTTGCAGTCTATACCACGTCAAAGGTCACAATCAGACACAAGGTTATGCTCCAAGAATACAGGTCAGAAGCCTGTAGCTCCGCCTTGTCTTGCCCCGGTCCATTATGAACATACTGCTGCGGTTGGCGATGTGCTTGCCAACCTTAGATGTAAAGCCTATGTGCAATACCTAGGTGTTGGGCCCTCGGGAGGTGTTCTTTTTGCTTGATTTAAGCGGCACACCGAACCCATTCTTTTTTCATTTTTGTACTTAAATTTGATCCGGCAATGCGTTGCAACGATGGCGTCATGACGTCTGTCGTGGAACGCTGCAAGGATCTTACGGAGGCCGACGTGCGTGGTAAGAAAACTTTAACGGTAAGTTCGCTGCTGACAGCGTTACTACTGGCGCAACCAGCGCTTGCCCAGGAAAACAGCTTGAGCTTCAAGGACAGTATTGAGCGGGCAATCATGTCCAATCCTGAACTTGGTGCTCGCTTCCAGGATTTCCAATCTGCGCTTGAAGGCCAGAATGTTGGCCGTGGCGCTTTGATGCCAGAAATTAATGCCCAAGGTTGGGTGGGTAAAGAATGGCGCGGCAGCACCTCGGGTGCTCCGTCCACAAACTGGTCGCGCAATGGCTACAGCCTGCAATTGCGTCAGTTGATTTTTGATGGCTTCTCCTCGATCAATCAAGTGCGCCAGCTGGGTTACGAAAAACTGGCCACTTACTACGAGCTGTTGGCTTCGGTAGATTCTTTGGCGCTGGAAGCGGCCAATGCGCACATTGATGTGCTGCGTTACCGCGAAATGGAAAAACTGGCCCGTGAAAACTACGGCATGCACATGAACATCCTGAGCCAAATTCAGGAACGTTCCGCATCGGGCGTGGGTCGTGGCGTAGATCTGGAACAGGCGTATGGTCGTCAGTCCCTGGCTCAAAGCAACATGATGACCGAGGCCGGCAACCTGAATGACGTGCTGCAGCGCTACCGCCGCATTGTTGGCGTGGCGGCTCCTGAAGTGATGCAAGTCGCTCCTAGCCTGAGCGAGTCTATCCCCGCCAATACTAGCGATTTCCTGCCGTCCTTGCGTACCAGCCCCGCGATCCTGTCCAAGCAAGCCTTGTACCAAGCCGCTGAGTCCGGCAAACACGTTGCCCAAGGCCGTATGTCGCCTACGTTGGAATTCCGTGCTGCTACGGGCAAAGACAAGACCGATCCTCCCGGTTCCGCTTACCGCGACTCGCAAAGCAGCAACATACAGCTGATGCTGTCGTACAACCTGTTCCGTGGCGGTGCTGATGCAGCCCGTATCCGTCAGACCACCGCTCAGCAATACGCTGCTCGCGATGTTCGCGATTACACCTGCCGTAATGTGCAGCAGGATCTGGCTGTCGCCTGGAACAACATCGAGCGCTTGCGTGCTCAGTTGCCGTTCCTGAAACAGCACGAACTGGCTACCTCCAAGGTTCGCGTTGCATACATGCAGCAGTTCCAGATTGGTCAGCGCTCTTTGCTGGATTTGCTGGATACCGAAAACGAATTGTTTGATGCCCGTCGTTCTCTGGCTAACGCCACCTACGATTTGCAGCAAGCGGAATACCGTTGGTTGACCTTGTCGCACCGTCTGGTGTCGGCGGTTGGCCTGTCCCAGCCATACTCGGAGCAGCCTGAAGAAGCGACCAAGCTGGACTTCCCCGAAGAGGCATTCCAGGCATGTATGGCGCCGGTTCCAGATACGTCGAACTTGACGCCTGTTGCGGTTGATTATCGCGACGGTATGGCTCCGCCAGTTCTGCGTGAAAAAGCAGCCGGGCTTTAAGCACCTGCTTTTTGGCGTATTCGATTGTGAAGGGAGGCAAGCATGAGTCAGAACGAAGATAACTACAAACAAGAGCTTTCAGTCTCGGATGCTAGTTTTATCCGTGTGCTGGAGGATTTGATTGATGCCCTGGTTGCAAACGGTGTTCTTCGTATGACTGATCTGCCTCCACAGGCTTTGGCTAAATTAAACGAGCGTAAGCTGACTCGCCAGCGTCTGCGAGATTCGCTGGATTTGATTAATGACGATGAACCACTCATCTGATAGCACGACACCAACAAGCGGGGAATTCAGTATCCCGCCTCATCTCACTCATGATGATCCGCTTCTGACCTGCCTGGCAGAGATTACCCGTATTCACGGTAATCCCTGCACGCCGCAGCACTTGTCTGCAGGTCTTCCCCTGCAGCGGGGACGCCTGACGCCTGCTCTACTGAGCCGGGCGGCAGCGCGTGGTCACTGCACGGCGCGGGTCTGGCGTCGTGCCTTCACCGAACTTGATACCAATCTGTTCCCGGTTATTTTGTTGCTGAACAATAACCGGGCATGTGTCTTGTTGGGTCTGGACGATCAGCAGGCGCGCGTACATTTTCCGGAAAGTGGCAGTCCCAGTGAAATCAGCCTGGATGCGTTGCAAGCGCAATATTCAGGCTTGTTGGCAGTTATACAGCCCGATTTTCGGGTGGAAGCGCGCGCTAAAGATGGTGTGGCTCCTATTAAAGGTAAACACTGGTTTTGGGCCGCCGTGGTGCAAAACTGGCGCTTGTACCGCGATGCCATTGGTGCTGCTTTTCTGATCAACGTGTTTGCCTTGGCCATTCCGCTCTACACCATGAACGTGTATGACCGGGTGGTGCCCAATAAAGCGATTGAAACCCTGTGGGTGCTCTCAATTGGGATTGGGTTGGTTTTAATAATGAATATGGTGCTGAGTAGCGTTCGAGCCTATGTGGTCGATGCTGCCAGCAAACGCGTGGATATCCAGTTATCAGCCCGAATTATGGAGCGAGTGCTGGACTTGCGCATGGAGAACCGACCGCCGTCGGTGGGCTCTTTTGCTGCCAATTTACGCTCGTTTGAATCCGTGCGTGATTTCATCGCTTCGGCCAGTTTGACTACGCTGGTCGATTTGCCATTTGTATTGCTGTTTTTGGCCGTTCTGGCGTGGATCTCGCCCTGGATGCTGATTCCGCCTGTTGTGGCGATTTTGATTATTTTGGGCATTTCTTGGTTTGCCCAGGCACGTATGGAGCGTTTGACCAAACAAACCTTCCAGGCGGCTGCCCAACGTAATGCAGGTTTGGTCGAGTCCCTGGCTGGTTTGGAAACATTGAAAGTCTTGAATGCCCAAAGCAATGCTCAGCGGGACTGGGAACAGTCCACGGAGTATCTGGCTCGTCAGGGTGCCAAGATCAAGATGACCTCAACCCTCACCGTCAACACGGTACAAATGCTCCAGCAGATGGTCACCATCAGCGTGGTCATTATCGGGGTGTATTTGGTTCAGGAAACCAAGCTGTCTATGGGGGGGATTATTGCCTCCTCCATGATTGCTGGCCGCTGTCTGGCTCCTCTGGGCCAGGTAGCGGGCCTGATGATGCAATACCAGAATGCACGTACGTCGCTGGGTTCGGTTGATAGCTATATGCAGTTGCCCGTTGAGCATCCTGAAGAGCGTCACTTTGTGCCACGCCCTTATCTGGAAGGCGCTATCGAGTTTCGCAGCGTGAGCTTCACCTATCCCGGTGCTACTCAGAACGTGCTGGACAAGGTCAGTTTTTCCTTAAAGGCGGGCGAGAAGATCGGCATTATCGGCCGCATCGGGTCCGGTAAAACCACCTTGTCCAAGTTGATCCTGGGTCTGTACAAACCGACCGGCGGCACGGTGGTGCTCGACGGCATCGATAGTTTGCAGATTGACCCGGCAGATGTGCGACGTTCAATGGGCTATGTCTCGCAAGATCCCATGCTGTTTTACGGCACGTTGAAACACAATTTGCTCATGGGTACGCCGTATGCCACCGATGAACAAATGCTGGCAGCAGCCCGCCAGGCTGGTGTGGACGATTTCGCACGGCGCCATCCTGATGGCTACGACATGATGATCGGCGAGCGTGGTGAGTCCCTGTCGGGCGGCCAGCGCCAAGCCATTGCTGTTGCTCGGGCCTTGATCGGAAATCCGTCTATCTTGTTGCTGGATGAACCTAGCAGCAATATGGATAACCAAAGTGAATCCGCCTTGCGTCGCAGCCTGCAAAAAGAGTGCGAGGGCAAGACGGTCGTGTTGGTGACACACCGGACTGCTCTGCTGGAGCTGGTGGATCGCTTGATCGTGATGGATATGGGCCGCATTGTGGCTGATGGCCCTAAAGATCAGGTTATTACCGCCTTGCGTAGTGGGCAGATTGGCAAAGCCCGGAGTGCAGCATGAAGATAAAAAACCCGATTGCTTGGGTACGTGCTCAGCTCGACGATTCCAGTGCGCCGCCACCTGGCAGCAATATGGTCAAAAATGCATCCTGGACGGCGCGTTATCAAGAAGTGCGCGGTTCCACCTTGTTGATCTGGCTGACCCTGTTGGCAATTAGCGTGCTGATTGTCTGGGCCAGCTTGGCCAGCATTGATGAAGTTGTGCGGGGAGAGGGCAAAGTGGTGCCTTCTCGCCAAGTGCAAGTCGTGCAAAGCCTGGACGGTGGGGCTGTTGAAGAAATCCTTGTGCGGCCAGGCCAGTCTGTCGAGGCGGGTGAAGTGCTGCTGCGGATTGATCCCACGCGTGCCTCGTCTTCCTTGGGCGAAAACGAAGCGGAGTCCTTGTCCTTGAAGGCCAAGGCCGCTCGCTTGGAAGCCATCGCAGCGAATCAGGATTTTGACATGCCCAGCGAAGTGCTTGAAAAAGCTCCCGATCTGGCTGAAATGGAACGTCGTGTCTGGCAGGCTCGGACTGAAGAGCTTCGCACCAATATTTCGGTAGCACAAGAGCAGTTGAACCAGCGTCAGCAGGAACTGCGTGAAACGCAGGCCAATAGAGACCAGGCAGCCTCAAGTTGCGGGCTGACCTCACAAGAGTTGCAGATGACTCGTCCTTTGCTCAAGAGCGGAGCGGTGTCGGAAGTAGATTTGCTGCGTTTGCAACGTGATGTCGCACGATACTGTGGTGAGCAAAAAGCCGCCTCCGCGCAGATTAGCCGGATTCAAGCCTCTATCCAGGAAGCTCAAAACCGTATTGGCGAAGTGGAAATTATCTTCCGCAACCAGGCCCGTACCGAGCTGGCTGAAACCAGTGCCAAGTTGGCTTCCCTGGAGCAGGGTCAACGTGCCTTGGCCGACCGGGTACGACTGGCTGAGGTGCGTTCGCCCGTGCGCGGCACCATCAAAACCCTGGCCGCCAATACGGTGGGTGGTGTGCTGCAGCCTGGCAAAGATATTTTGGAAATTGTGCCTACCGACGACACCTTGTTGTTGGAAGTGCGCATCAACCCACGCGATATTGGCTTTTTGCATTCGGGGCAAACTGCCGAAGTTAAGTTCACAGCCTATGACTTTGCGGTCTATGGCGGCTTGCCTGGCGTGCTGGAACAGACCAGTGCCGACACCATTACCGACGAGAAAGGCAATTCATTTTATATAGCTAAAGTACGTACTGATACGGTGTATGTCGGTGACGATAACCGTCCTATCTTGCCCGGTATGGTGGCCGATGTGCACATCATGACGGGTAAGAGAACGGTGATGCAGTACTTACTCAAACCTATTCTCAGGGCCAGATCCAACGCCTTCAGGGAGCGTTAAGGCCGATCGGTCCGTTGGGGGAGTAGCGCTGACGATAGAGGTGTAATACCCGAGTCAGACCAAGAGCTGATGGCTTATAGCTCGTGTTACCAGTAAGGGAAAAGCGGTATGCGACAAGTAAATTCGGTTTTATTTCTGACTGCCGATGAGGCGTTGTGGCAGCATTGGCGTCATCTGGATTCCGTGACCTGGCTGCCAGCCCGAGGGCAGGGCATGGACGATTTATTGCGTTGGAAACAACAGCAGCGCGAACTGGTGGTCATTGATAGTGCCCTGGCTTTGTGGACCCACCCTCAGTGGGCCCAGGCCGTCCAGGGTATGAAAGTCATTATTGCCAGCCCACGTCCTTTGGACACCGAGGGTCAATCGGTGCTGGCTTTGGGAGCCCGTGGCTATATTCATGCCTATAGTTCCTCGGCGTTGTTGGTTCAGGCACTGGATCATGTGGCCAGCGGCCAGATTTGGGTGGGGGAGTCCTTGCTAAGCCGTTTGCTCAGCGATGTCACCCGTCGTTTGGAACCCAAAGCTGGTTGGGAAAGCGCATTGACCAGCCGTGAAGCCGAGGTTGCGCAACGCGCCTCGCTGGGTCACTCCAATCAGCTGATTGCAACTGACCTTGGAATTACCGAAAGAACGGTCCGTGCCCATCTTCAAGCCGTTTTTGAGAAGCTGGATGTAACAGATCGTTTGATGTTGGCGCTAAAAGTACACGGCATAGCTTAAGGCCGTGCTCGCCGTCTCGTTCGTATTGTTAAGTTAGGTCAATAATAATAAATAAAACAGCGAACTGGCGGCGACGCCAATATCGATTGGCGGGGCAACTCGCTATTCTCTGATCAAAGAAAGCCAATTTCTGACTGCTGCGCGGCAGCAGTCTTTTTTTAGGAATCAGACAGTCATGGCACTGGATACTGTTTTAGTGACCCGAGTTGAAGGTACGGCATGGATTCGTACCAGCGATGGTTCAAAAGTAGCTGTACAAGAAGGGATGCGCGTCCCTGTTAACGCCGAGATCATCACCGAGACCGGCGCCAGCGTCGAACTCGAAATCCCAGGCAGTCCATCCATGACGATTTCCGATAACCGGTCCTTCCTGGTTAGCGGCGATATCGCAGAAACGGATGTGGACCCAGTGGCGGCCGCCCTGGCCAATCCCAATGACCCAGCCATTACGGCTGTGTTGGCCGCTTTGGAAGCCGGCAATGACCCATTCTCCCAACTGGACCCAACCGCTGCCGTATTGACCGGTGGTGGTGAAGGCGGTGGCAGCAGCTTCACCCGTCTGGTCAGCATTGTGGAAACTACGCGCCCACTGGCGCTGGAATACCCTCGCCCTGGCGTGCCTAACGTTGAAAACGTGCGCTTGGGTGGCTACAGTGGGACAGGCGAAGAAGAAGCCGGTCCTCTGGTTCCTCCATCCGTTACCGTCAAAATCAACGACGATGGCACCGTTACCTTCACCTTCACTGAAGTGCCATTTGGCTTCGACATCGAAGACATCGTGGTCAGCGGCGGCGGTCGTATCGATGGTCTGACGCCCGACAATAAAGATCCCAAGACCTGGACGGGTACGCTGGTTCCCCCACCGAACTACGAAGG
>JBQEAN010000035.1:0-17232 GCA_052109075.1 Alcaligenes sp.
CCACGAGTTCAGGACGCGCCCGTAGCGATCACCTGCCAAGGGAACCGGTGCATAGCACCGGCCCCCTCAGGAGCACACAGAAAACGGCTTTGTCCCATAGCAGACCGACCTTACTCCCAGAACTAGCGCCATCCATAAGAAGTCAGACTAAGCTGCCAAGAGCAGACATGGCATAGGGCAGACACCCTTGCCAACAGCGAAGCCTGCATAAAACAGGCCTCTCCCCCAGGAGCAGCGACACCTCAAAGCCTGAGCATGAGATCGCTAAACCAGTAAGAAGAGGCCATCAAACAAAGCGTCAAATCAGTGCGTCATCTCAACGCGGCAGCGTAGAACTCCCCATCAGGAACTCATCCACAGAACGTGCACACTGACGGCCTTCACGGATAGCCCAGACGATCAAAGACTGCCCACGCCGCATGTCGCCTGCCGCAAAGACCTTAGTGCGACTAGTCAGATAATCATCGGTATTAGCCGCCACATTGCCACGGCTATCTGCCTGAACCGCAAAAGCGTCCAGGACCTGACGTACCGGAGCGGTAAAGCCCATGGCCAGCAAAACCAGATCAGCCGGGAAAACCACTTCAGAACCCTCAATCGGTGTCATGTTCATGCGACCCGTTTCAGGATCCGTTTTCCATTCCACGCGCACGGCACGCAGCTCTTTAACCTGACCGTTTTTGCCTTCCAACTCGACCGTATTGATCGCCCAATCCCGCTCGCAACCTTCGTCATGCGAAGACGACGTACGCAGCTTCAACGGCCAGTAGGGCCAGGTCAGCTCCGTATTTTCCTGCTCGGGCGGACGTGGCATCAGCTCAAACTGCGTCACCGATTTCGCGCCTTGACGTGTACTGGTGCCCACGCAATCAGAGCCGGTGTCGCCACCACCAATGACTACTACATGCTTACCCTGGGCGCTGATAGCCGGCGTACCGCGTGATCCGGCCACTTGCTGGTTCTGGATACGCAAAAAATCCATAGCGGGATGTACGCCCTGTAGCTGACTGCCAGGGGCATCGAGCAGCCTAGGGGTTTCCGAACCACCTGCCAAAACGATGGCATCAAATTGTTGCTCCAGCTCGGTGGGCGAGAGGACGGTTAAGCCAGGCTCCTGAGCGGCCTGATCCTGCGCCTGACCAATATAGGTGGAAGGACAGAACTGCACGCCCTCGGCCTGCATCTGCGCCACACGGCGGTCCAATAAGCCCTTGTCCAGCTTGAAGTCGGGGATGCCGTAACGCATCAAGCCGCCAATACGGTCGCTTTTGTCGTACACAGTGACATCGTGGCCCACCCGTGCCAACTGTTGAGCACAAGCCAGACCGGCAGGGCCGGAGCCGATGACGGCAATGCGTTTGCCGGTTTTATGAGTGGGCACTTGTGGCACTACCCACCCTTCAGCCCAGCCTTTATCAATAATGGCGTGCTCGATGGATTTGATGCCCACGGGCGCACGGTCAATGTTCAACGTACAGGCCGCCTCGCAAGGAGCAGGGCAGATGCGGCCGGTAATTTCCGGAAAGTTATTAGTGGAGTGCAGCACGTCCAGTGCTTCTTTCCACTGCTGGCGGTACACCAGATCATTCCAGTCGGGAATGATGTTGTTGACCGGGCAGCCGTTGTGGCAGAACGGAATGCCACAGTCCATGCAGCGGGCGGCTTGCTGGCCAGCCTGTTCATCATTCAATACCCGGACAAACTCTTTCCAGTGCTTGACCCGCTTTAACGGAGCTTCCACGGCCTCTTGCAGACGTTGAAACTCAAGAAATCCAGTCGTCTTTCCCATGATGTGTGTTTCCTGATGGTGATGGGAAGGGTTCAGGCCGAAGCCGAACGGCGGGTTTTACTGCTTTTGGGCGCGGCTTTGCTCGCTTGCGGGCCTTGCCACAGTTCGCTCAATGCACGGCGGTATTCGCGCGCAATGACTTTAACGAACTGTGTGCGGGCGTTGTCCCAGTCCTTCAACAATTCACGGGCCTGGAAGCTGCCAGTGGCCTTGAAATGTTCTTGGACCAGGGTGTGCAAGATGGCATCGTCGGTTTGACGCTCGCTTTGCGAGCTGCGGCTGTGCCATTGCGCCATGCTGCTGTTCATCTCTTGCTCGGCCTTGCTCTGAACCGGCTCCAGATCCACCATGCCGGGGTTGCAGCGCAGTTGCAGGCGACGTTGGGGATCCCACACATAGGCCACACCACCGGACATGCCAGCGGCAAAGTTACGACCCACTTCGCCCAGCACGACGACGGTGCCGCCCGTCATGTATTCGCAACCATGATCGCCCACGCCTTCTACCACAGCGCTGGCACCGGAGTTACGCACGGCAAAACGTTCCCCGGCCACGCCGTTGAAGTAGGCGGCACCCGCCAAGGCACCGTAAAGCACCGTATTGCCCACGATGATGTGATCCGGGCCGTAGCCACGGAAGTCGTTGGGCGAGCGCACGATGATGCGGCCACCGGACAAGCCTTTACCCACGTAGTCATTGGCCTCGCCCACCAGATCCAGGGTGATGCCTTGGGCCAGGAAGGCGGCAAAACTCTGACCGGCGGTGCCTTTGCATTGAATATGCAGGCTGTCGTCCGGCAAGCCTTGATGGCCGTATTTCCTGGTGAACACGCCCGAGAGCATGGCACCCACGCTGCGGTTGCGATTGCGTACTGGCGTGATGAAGGACAGGGGAGTGCCCTGGTTCAAGGTAACGGCGCTGCGCTCGATCAGCTGGCGGTCCAGCGTATGTTCCAGGTCATGGTCTTGGGTAGCGATCTGGCGTGGGGACTCTTCGTTCTCGACCTTATGCAGTAAGCGCGAGAAGTCCAGACCACGGGCTTTCCAGTGTTCAATGCCCGTGCGCATATCCAGCCAGTCGCTGCGACCGATCAGATCATCAAAGTGGCGTACGCCCAGCTTGGCCATCAGCTCGCGCACTTCTTCAGCCACGAAGAAGAAGTAATTGACCACGTGCTCGGGCTTACCCTTGAACTTGCTGCGCAGGACCGGGTCCTGGGTAGCCACCCCTACTGGGCAGGTGTTCAGATGGCATTTGCGCATCATGATGCAGCCTTCCACGACCAAGGGGGCAGTGGCAAAGCCAAATTCATCCGCACCTAACAAGGCTCCAATCACCACATCGCGGCCGGTTTTCATCTGGCCGTCGGCTTGCAAGCGGATGCGGCTACGTAAACGATTCAGCAATAAAGTCTGCTGCGTTTCAGCCAGGCCCAGTTCCCACGGCGTGCCCGCATGCTTGATGGAGGACAGGGGGGAGGCACCGGTACCGCCGTCATGGCCCGCAATCACAATGTGATCGGCCTTGGCTTTGGCAACACCGGCCGCCACAGTCCCTACCCCGACCTTGGAGACCAGCTTGACGGAAATATCGGCTTGGGTATTCACGTTCTTGAGGTCGTGAATCAGTTGGGCCAGATCTTCAATGGAGTAAATGTCGTGGTGCGGTGGAGGCGAAATCAGGCCCACACCGGGAACGGAATAACGCAGTTTGGCAATGTACTCAGACACTTTGTGGCCGGGCAACTGACCGCCTTCGCCGGGTTTGGCTCCTTGCGCCATCTTGATCTGAATTTGATCCGCACTGCACAGGTATTGGGTTGATACACCAAAGCGGCCAGATGCCACTTGTTTGATGCGTGAACGCAGCGAGTCGTTCTCCTGCAAGGCGATGTCGGCATAGACCCGATCTTCGCCCAGCACGCTGGCCAAGGTGTCGCCGTTGCGGATACCGCTGTGACCGTGCTGCATTTCATGTTGATAACGCAGCTCGTCCTCGCCACCTTCACCGGTATTGGACTTGCCGCCAATCCGGTTCATGGCCACCGCCAGTACGGCATGGGCTTCGGTGGAAATCGAACCTAGTGACATGGCGCCAGTCGCAAAGCGTTTGACGATCTCGCTGGCTGGCTCCACGTCTTCCAGAGGAATAGCCTGGGCAGGGTCCAGACGCAGCTCGAACAAACCGCGTAGTGTCATGTGACGGCGGCTTTGGTCGTTGATGAGCTGGGCGTATTCCTTGTAGGTGCTGTAATTCTGGCTACGTGTGGCGTGTTGTAGCTTGGCGATGGAATCGGCCGTCCACATATGGGCTTCACCACGGACGCGTACGGCATATTCACCACCGGCATCCAGATGGTTTTCCAGGACAGGGTCTTTGCCGTAAGCGGCGCGGTGCTGGCGCAGCGCTTCGTCCGCCACGGTGAAGATATCAATCCCTTCAACCGGGCAGGACGTGCCCACAAAGTACTTGTCCACCAGCGAGCGCGACAGGCCAATCGTCTCGAAAATCTGTGCGCCGGTGTAGGACATATAGGTGGAGATGCCCATCTTGGACATGACTTTGTACAAGCCCTTGTTGATGGCCTTGATGTAATAGCCCTCGGCCAGGGAGGCATCGATTTGATTGATGGGGTCCTGGGCCAGATGCTGCAGACTTTCAAAGGCCAGCCAAGGGTGCATGGCCTCGGCACCATAGGCACCCAACAAGGCAAAGTGATGCACTTCGCGGGCCGAGCCGGTTTCCACGACCAGTCCGCTGCGGGTGCGCAGGCCATTGCGGATCAAGTGCTGGTGGACGGCGGACGTTGCCAGAAGGGCAGGAATGGCCACATGCTCGGCATCGCAGCGTCGGTCCGTCAGGATCAGGATGTTGTAGCCATCGCGTACAGCATCAGCCGCACGGGCGCACAGGGCGGCCACGCTGGCCTCAACGCCTTCTGGTCCCCAGGCGCTGGGGTAGATGATGTCCAGTTCCTGGCTGCGGAATTTTCCATTGCTGGAGGTTTCAATGCGGCGGATCTGGTTCATGTCCGCCGGACTCAGAATGGGTTGTGATACTTCCAGCCGCAGTGGCGGGTTGACGTTGTTGATGTCCAGCAGATTGGGCTTGGGGCCGATAAAAGACACCAGCGACATCACCATCTGTTCTCGAATTGGGTCGATAGGTGGGTTGGTGACCTGGGCAAACAGTTGACGGAAGTAGTTGTAGAACGATTTTGATTTATCGGACAGCACAGCCAGCGGGGCATCGTTACCCATGGAGCCGGTGGCTTCCTCGCCTTTGCTGGCCATGGGCTGCAGCACGACTTTAATGTCTTCCTGGGTCCAGCCAAACGCTTGTTGCTGATCCAGCAGGTCGCGGTTGGCCAACTGGGGACGTACACCCGGCACGCTGGGAAGGGAATCCAGACGTAGGCGCAAACGCTCGATCCACTGCTTGTAGGGGTGGGTATTGGCCAACTGGGACTTGATCTCGGCATCATCAATGATGCGGCCTTGCTCCAGGTCGATCAGCAGCATTTTGCCCGGTTGCAGACGCCATTTTTTGACAATACGGTGCTCGGGAATAGGCAGGGTGCCGGCTTCAGAGGCCAGCACAATCATGTCGTCGTCGGTGATGACGTAGCGGGCGGGGCGCAGGCCATTGCGGTCCAGCATGGCACCGATCTGCAGGCCATCAGTGAAGGCGATGGCAGCCGGGCCGTCCCAGGGTTCCATCTGCGCGGCGTAGTACTCGTAGAAGGCGCGGCGGCTCTCGTCCATTTCAGCGTGCTGCTCCCAGGCCTCGGGCATCATGATCATCATGGCGTGGGGCAGGGAGTAGCCGGCCATCACCAGCAGTTCCAGACAGTTGTCGAAGGTGGCTGTGTCGGACTGGCCTTCGTACACGATGGGATAGAGCTTTTGCAGGTCCGAACCCAGCACGGCCGATTCCATGGCGCCTTCACGGGCACGCAACCAGTTGAAGTTGCCCTGCACCGTGTTGATTTCGCCGTTGTGGGCGATCAAGCGGTAAGGGTGAGCCAGTGGCCAAGCGGGGAAGGTATTGGTGGAAAAACGCTGGTGTACCAGAGCCAGGGCGGAACAGGCACGGGGGTCGGCCAGATCGCGGTAGTAGCGGCCAACCTGATCGGCCAGCAGCAGACCCTTGTAGACAATGGTGCGCACCGAGGCCGAGGTCACAAAGTATTCCTGGCCGTGAGCCAGATCCATTCGGTAGATGGCGTGGCTGGCCGTTTTGCGGATGACGTACAGCTTGCGCTCCAGCGCATCGGGAACCATGACATCGGGGCCGCGACCAATAAACAGCTGGCGAATCACCGGCTCGTTGGCCTTCACGGTGGGCGACATGGGCATGCTGCTGTCCACAGGGACGTCGCGCCAGCCCAGCATATGTTGACCTTCGGCACGCACTGCACGCTCCAGCTCCTGTTCACAGGCTAGGCGGGATGCGGTCTCTTTGGGCAGAAAGACCATGGCAACGCCGTATTCGCCGGGAGGCGGCAAGCTCACGCCTTGGGTGGCCATGTCTTCGCGGTACAGCTGGTCGGGGATCTGGATCAGAATGCCTGCGCCGTCGCCCATCAAGGGGTCTGCGCCTACGGCGCCGCGGTGATCCAGGTTTTCCAGAATCTTGAGGCCTTGAGTGATGATGGCGTGGCTCGCCTGGCCTTTGATGTGTGCGATAAATCCGACGCCACAGGCGTCGTGTTCGTTAGCGGGAAGGTACAAGCCTTGGGCTTGGGGGGGACAGGAGTGTGTCATGGGCGTATCCGCAAAGAACGTGTTAAAGCGGTGCATTTGTTGCAGCGCAAAAAATAAAATACAGCGATTTTTTTTTTGTGCGCAAGATTTTTTTGCGAATACGGTAAAAAAAATTAGGAGCCTGTTCGTGCAGGCCCCTAATTACCCTAAGTGTCCAGGGCGCACTGTGGCAAGATCGCTGCACATGAGGCTTTGCGCAGCAAGCCTTCCGACAGCGGTGCTACTTGCCGCTGCGGTTCTGGCTCATTTGCCCCAGAATGTGCAAGGCTTCTTCGCCTTCCAGCAGGTCTGCAAACAGCTTGCGCTCCCGTTCCAGTACCTCCAGCAAGACTTCGCGTTGCGGTTCTCGCAGCAAGCGTTTGCTGGTGCGCAAGGCAATAGGCGGCTGTTCAGCCAGAATATGGGCGCAGGCGCGGGCCGCTTCCAGACTGTTGCCGTGGTCGGTCAGCTCGGTCAGCAGGCCGTCTTCCATGGCTTGCTCGGCGCTGAAGGCTTGTGACAGCAGCAGCCACTCGTTGGCGCGGCGTTGCCCCACGTATTGGGCCAGCAAGTGGCTGGAAGCGCCTTCCGGGCATAGACCTAGTGCGGTGAAAGGCATGCGCAGACGGGCGTCACGGGCTGCGTACACAAAGTCTGCATGTAACAACAAGGTCACCCCAATCCCTACCGCATGGCCTTCTACCGCGGCGATTAGGGGAATGTCGGCTTTGACCAGACTGCGCAGGAACTTGATTGGTGGCGGCTCGGTGCTGCTGCGCACATTGGATAGCTCGGAGATGTCGTTACCGGCACAGAAATGCTCCCCGGCTCCAGTCAGAATCAGCGCACGATATTTCTGATTCTGATCGGCCTGGTCGATGATGTCGGCCAGCTCTTCGTACATGGGGCCGGTCAGGGCATTGCGTCGTTCTGGGCGATCCAGAATAACCTCCAGCCAATGGCCGGCGTCATGGGTACGTATCATGTGGCGTGCTCCCGTTTCAGGCGAAGGGTGAGGCCAGCAGGGCTGCCTTGGCTTCCTGGTATTCGCGATGCAGGCGGGCCACGATATCGGCGGTGGGCTCAATCGAATCAATGCCACCAATGCCTTGGCCAGCACCCCAGATGTCGCGCCAGGCTTTGCTCATACCCGAACCAAAGGCCGTATCGGCTGCTTTTTCGGCGTCCAGCTTGTCCGGGTCCAGACCGGCTGCGCGGATGCTGTCTTTCAGGTAGTTGCCGGGAATGCCGGTGAACAAGGGCGTGTAGACGATATCGGCCGCACGGCCTTTGACGATCATGTTTTTGTAATCGTCCGAGGCATTGGCTTCGGTACTGGCAATGAAGCGGGTGCCGATGTAGGCCATATCTGCACCCATGGCTTGGGCGGCCAGAATGTCGCGGCCACGGCTCATGGCACCGGACAGGGCAATCGGGCCATCAAAAATCTGGCGAATTTCGTTTACCAGTACAAAGGGGCTTAGCGTGCCTGCGTGGCCACCGGCACCGGCAGCGACGACGATCAGGCCGTCAACACCGGCTTCCAGAGCTTTTTCCGCATGACGCAAGGTGGTCACGTCGTGGAAGACTTTGCCGCCCCAGGCATGCACATGGGGCACGATGTCCTGTGGCGCGCGCAGGCTGGTGATGACCAGCGGTACCTTGTGGTCGGCGCAGACCATCAAATCCTGTTCCAGGCGGTCGTTGGACTGGTGGATGATGTGGTTGATGGCGTAGGGGGCAATGCGGCGCTCGGGGTGGCGCTCGCGCAGTTCGCCCAGCGTGTTGTCGATCTCGTCCAGCCAGTCTTTGAGCTTTTCCTGGGGGCGGGCATTCAAAGCGGGGACCGAACCGATGATGCCGCTGGCGCATTGCGCAATCACCAGGGCGGGGTTCGAGACGATGAACATGGGCGCTGCCATCACAGGCAGAGTCATAGATTGGTAAAGCTGCTGCGTTAATGCCGAGGGCATAAGGTCGGTCTCCTGTTATGGAATGATGTGCCCCGCCTCTTGAAGGGGTGGGGTCCTGCAAGGAAGATCTGCCGCTGATAATCTATCGTCACTATTCTAGGATGGATTTTCGCCGCCCGGCTTGTTGCGGTGCACAAACTTGTCCGGGCCCGAAAATGGCCATTGTTTGAGCACTTTTTTCTGTCCGTAGACCGGACTAAGAAGCCATGGGGCACAATGGCTCACTTGAAGGATTTTTGTCTGCTATGACCACGACTGAACGAAAATCGCCCTTGGCGGGATTACGTGTTCTGGACTTGACGCGCGTGCTGGCCGGGCCTTGGTGTACACAAAACTTGGCTGATCTGGGGGCGGAAGTCATCAAGGTCGAGCGCCCAGGGGCTGGAGACGATACCCGTGGCTGGGGGCCTCCTTATCTCCGGGATGGTCACAGAGCGGACACGGAAGATGCGGCCTATTTTGGGGCTGCCAACCGTAATAAAGAGTCCATCATTCTGGATATTGGCACTGCACAAGGTGCCGATGTGGTGCGCCAACTGGTCAGCCGATGCGATATTTTGGTGGAGAATTTCAAGGTAGGTGGCCTGCAAAAATACGGGCTGGACTATGAAAGTCTGCAAGCCATCAACCCGGCATTGATCTATTGTTCGATTACCGGTTTTGGGCAGACTGGCCCCTATGCAAGCCGCCCTGGTTATGACTTCATGATCCAGGGGCTGGGTGGTTTGATGTCCCTGACAGGTGAGCCCGGTGGCGAACCGCAAAAAGCGGGCGTGGCAGTAGTTGATGTCATGACAGGCATGTACGCTACGGTGGCCGTTTTGGCGGCGGTGCTAGAACGCCATCGCAGTGGTCTGGGCCAGCATCTGGATATTGCCTTGCTGGATTGTCAGGTGGCCATGATGGCCAATCAGAATATGAATTACTTGTGTACTGGGCAGGCCCCAAAGCGGCCCGGTAATGCACACCAGAATTTGGTGCCGTATCAGGTCTTTGAGGCCAGTGATGGGCACTTGATTGTGGCGGTGGGCAACGATGCCCAGTTTCGCAGTTTTGCGCAGGAGTTGGGCCACCCGGAATGGGCAGATAACCCCCGTTTTGCACGCAATTCGGGGCGAGTCACGCACCGGGAAGAACTGGTGCCCTTGCTGGCACGCGTCATGTTGAGCCGGACACGCGATAACTGGTTACTGGCGCTGGAGTCGGCGGGCATTCCGGCCGGGCCCATCAATACAATGGAACAGGTTTATCAGGACCCGCAGGTGGCGGCGCGAGGTTTGCGTCTGGACTTGCCGACCGGGCAAGGTGGCCAGCTGCCTTCGGTAGCCAGCCCCTTGCGCTTGTCGGCTACGCCAGTGCAGTATCGCAGTGCGCCGCCGCGTCTGGGTGAACATACACGCGAGGTCTTGTCCCGAGTCCTGGAGCTATCGCCCGATAAGGTCGAGGCGCTGATTTCTGGCTCCGGCGAGCAGGTCTAATTTTTATTGCTTTTCGATCAGGTTGTGAATCATGAAACAGATACAAACCATCGCTATTGTTGGCGCAGGTGCTATGGGACGGGGCATTGCCCAGATTGCGGCCCAGGCTGGCAAGCAGGTCTTGCTCTATGACCTGAATGCGGACTCGGTCAAGGCTGCTCTGACGGATGTACACGCAGTCTGGAACCGTTTGCAAGAAAAGGGCCGCATGACGGCCGAGAAGGTGCAGTCGGCTACCGCGTGCCTGCAAACCGCCACTGATTTGCAGGCCCTGGCCCGCGCCGATCTGGTGGTGGAGGCCATTGTTGAGCGTCTGGATGTGAAGCAAGGCTTGTTGCAACAGCTGGAAGATATTGTGTCGGCTGATTGCGTGCTGGCCTCTAATACCTCGTCGCTGTCCATTACCGCGATTGCCCAAGCCTGCCGCCATCCCGAGCGCGTGGCAGGTTACCACTTCTTCAATCCCGTCGCTTTGATGAAGGTGGTCGAAGTGATTGACGGCTTGCGTACCTCGCCCGAAGTGGGTGATGCCTTGATGCAGGTATCACGCGAGATGGGCCACACGCCTGTACGGGCCAAGGATATGCCGGGCTTTATCGTGAATCACGCCGGTCGTGGCATGAACATCGAGGGCCTGAAAATTGCCCAGGAATGTGTCGCACCTTTCTACCAGATCGACGCCATCATGCGCGAGCAAGCGGGCTTTCGCATGGGTCCGTTTGAGCTACTGGACCTGACTGCGCTGGACGTATCGCACCCGGTCATGGAATCCATTTACCGTCAGTTCTACGACGAGCCGCGCTTCCGTCCTTCGCCCATCACCGCGGTGCGTCATGCCGGCAAATTGTTTGGCCGCAAGAATGGCGAAGGTTTTTACAAGTATGAAGACGGTAAGAAACAGCTTCCTCAAGAGCCTGCCCCTCCTGCGCTAAGCTCCTTTGCGCCAGTGTGGGTGTCGCCTTACCACGAGCAAGGCCAGGCTCGCGCTCAGCAATTGCTGACAGAGCTGGGCATGACGATGGTGCAAGGCGACCAGCCTCCTGCTGATGCCTTGATACTGTTGACCCCATACGGGGAAGACGTGGCCACCCTGGTGTCCCTGCATGGCCTGGACCCTGCTCGCACCGTGGCGCTGGACACCTTGTTTGGTTTGGAGCAAGGCCGACGCCGTGTGCTGATGTGCTCAGCAGCGACGACACCAGAATGGCGTGATCAAGCCTGGGCCATGTTGGCCAGTGATGGCACCGCTGTCAGCGTGATTGAAGACTCGGCTGGTTTTGTGGCCCAGCGTCTGGTGGCTACCATCGTGAATATTGCCAGCGATATCGCTCAGCAGCAGATTGCTACGCCATCGGATATTGACGCCGCTGTTCGTCTGGGCTTGGGTTACCCCCACAATGGTCCGCTGTCCATGGGCGATGCTGTGGGTGCCCGTGACTTGCTGGATGTGTTGAATACTTTGCAGGCGGTGACTGGTGATATGCGCTATCGCGCCAGCCCCTGGCTGCAGCGTCGTGTCCAACTGGGTATGTCCTTGACGGCGCTGGCACAGTGCAAGGCGCAGTAAGGTTGCGTACTGTTATGGCTGCTTAGCAGCAGCAAACAAAAAGCCCGATGATGAATCATCGGGCTTTTTGTTGAGCGTGTGGTTCAGCGATGCTACGTACAGAACCTTTGCTTGGCCTTACTTGGCAGCGTTAACCATGTGCTGAATAGCAGCACGGATTTCGTCGTCAGAGGCTTGCGAGCCGCCACGTGGAGGCATGGCGCCTACACCGTGAATGGCCTTTTGAACCATAGTGTCCATGCCGGATTCGATATAGGGCTTCCAGGCTGCTTGATCGCCAAACTTGGGTGCACCGGCAATCCCGGCAGCGTGACAGGCAAAACAAATGGTGTCGTACAGCTTGATACCGGCTGGGTCGACCTTGCTGTCGTCAGCGGCAGCAGTTTCTGTCGCTTTAGGAGCCTCTGCGGCAGGAGCGGCAGTAGCAGGAGCAGCGTCAGTCTGGGCGGCGTCCGCTTCCTCGCCTTCTGGAGCAGGAGCCTCAGGCTCTTTGAAATCAGCACCAGCAGCATTGGCCATATAAGCAACAGCACGGGCCACTTCGATGTCATCCAGCGATGGGTTACCGCCCTTGGCAGGCATGGCGCGGATACCGTGAATGGCATTCTTGACCAATTCGTCCTGGCCCAGCTTGAGCAGCTCGCCCCAAGCACCGTTGTCGCCAAATTTGGGCGCACCGGCAATGCCAGCGCCGTGACAGGCGGTACAGGTGGTTTCGTAAACTTGCTGGCCAGTTTTCAGTTCCTTGACGGCATTGGCGTCAACCAGCTTGAAACCGGCAACAGGCTGAATACGTGCTGCAATGGCTTCAGGCGTCAGGGCGCTGGAGCCAGCACCGGCACCCATGGTGGATGTCACCAGGCTGACCAGCATGACAATAATCGCGATGGGCACCAAGAAAGCCAGAGCCACGGTCACAAGCAATTGTTTAGGGGTTTTGATCATGGCTGAGTGACCCTCGTTGTGTTCTTCGGGTTTTTGTTCCGTGTTGCTCATTATCGGATCCTGCTTGTTCGTACAAGAAATGACGGGAGGGCCTGTAAAGACCACCAATAAAGGCTTGCGCCTACCTAATAGGGGTGCGCAAGGACGTGTCTACCAAGCCACCGACCAAGATCGCGCAACCATGGATTATAGCGGAGTGTATCGCTCTTGTATCTGACTCTTGATTTGGCGCACTCATAATTGCCCGATAGTTACTGAAAAAAAGTCCAAACTCGCGCTACAATAGCGAGCTTGGCGTCCGTAGTTCAATGGATAGAATAAGGGTTTCCGAAGCCCTCGATACAGGTTCGATTCCTGTCGGACGCGCCAGAATCCTTTGGTTATACGTCCCTTTAGGGACGTTTTTCAAGACTTGGGCCGTATTTTTAGTTACCGCCCACCCCGAAAAAAGCAGCCGCATGGCTGCTTTTTTTGTGGCTGTTGTTTGCCGGGGGCCGTTTTTGAGGGCTGTTCTGATGTGGGCTAACTATTGATTTCGATCATTTATCATAGGACAAAACGGGGTCTGCTTCTGCGCAAATTACATAGTCATGCCCATGACGCAGTCCACCTAACGTCTGATTCAAGGCCAGGGCTTGCTGACGCAACGCCTGGACATGCTCGGACAAGGCCATGGCCACATTGCGATCTTTCAGACGCCGCAAGCGTGCATCACACATATCCAGCTGGCCGTTTATGAAGCCATCGCCATAACGTATGCCAAAGCGTTGCGCATCCACGCAGCGGTAGCCGGATTGCCGCAGATGGCGCAGTACCCAATCCATCGGGTATTCGCGATACGGGCGCTCGCCTGCCAGTAAGAGGCAGGCATCGCGCAAGCGACCTATCTCCACAATCAGCTTGCCTGCCGGGTCCGTGCTGCTATAGGGCACGTAAGGTTCCAAACCAATAATGTAGAGGCCTTGGCCGGTCAAGGGTCGCAGGCGGGTGAACAACTGGTCCTGGGTGTAAGGTGCAAAGCCGTCTATGGCTCCCAGCAAATAGTCCGCCAGGACCGTATCAAAGCGTTCCCCCTGCAGAAACTCCGGATCGCTCCAGTTGCCCACCAGCAGGCGGTCCTGGGAGCGCTTTTGCTCCCCCAATTCGCGACTAACTTGTTCTGCCATGCTGGGAGCCGCCGTAATAGCGGTCCAGCGTTCCGTGTCCAAGGTCAACAGCCAGCGCAGTGAGCCTTTACCGGTTCCCGCATCCAGAAAGGTTCCCCAGGGACGCTCGCCCTGCATGTCGGACACGATCTGGTAAAGGCGGCTACCCGTGTGTACGGCTGTTTTGCTCAAAATTCTACCTGTATGCCAGCCAGAATATTGCGGCCCATCAGAGGTGCCTGGCGGGCGATGAAGGAGGTATGCCGATAAGCCAGTTTGTTCAGCAAGTTGTTTCCTCTCAGGTACAGGGTGTAGGTGTTCTGGTCCATTTGTAGGCGGTAGCTTAAACCCATGCTGAGTAAACCGTAAGACGGTGAACGTTCTTCGTGCTCGGCCAAGCGATCTTGGGCGAAGGTGTGGGTGTAGCCGACGAAACCGGACCAGTTCTGCCAGTTCAAATCTGTACGGATTCCCAGGCGGGCGGCGGGCATGCGGGGCAGGTCGCGACCGGGGTCTCGCAGTTTACCGCGCACCAGATCACCATACAGGCTGACTGAAGCCCAGGATGTGACGGGGTAGGAGGCTTCCGCTTCCAGGCCCCAGAACTGGGCCTTGTCCTGGCTGTATTGAATCAGCTGGAAGTCCTCGTGGCGGTCCAGGCTGCGGCCGTAGATATAACCGGAGCTGCGGGTGTAGAACGTGCGCAGGTCAAAGCGTAGGTCCCCCAGGTTCTTTTGCAGGCCCAGATCGACGCTGTGGCTGGTTTCCCGGTCCAGATTGGGGTCGCCGCGTTCGTAGCTAAGCGTGGCAAAGTGCACTCCCTTGGCAAATAGCTCCTGTGCCGTGGGCAGCCGTTGCGAGCGAGAGACGGACAGGCTGGCGGCGTACTCAGGTGCAAAGTCCCACACCGTCCCCAAGGAGAAAGAGGTGGCCGTGCCTTTGCGGCGCTCCAGCGTTTGGGAGTCCGGGCTTACCGTCTGCCATTCCTGGCGTGCGCCCAGTTCCAGTCGCCAGTCGTCCCAATTGACGCTTTCCAGCAGGAACAAGCCTTGGCTGCGGGTGCGGGTAGGTGGGATGAAGTTTTCTGTGCCGTCGCGGGAAGCAAAGTCGGATTGGCTGGTTTGCAGACCGACTACCCCTTCAAAAGGTCCCCAGGAATTGTGTTCCAGCTCCAGGCGGGTGTCGTAACCGCGATTGGTAAAGCGGGTGCCGGCCATATCGCCGTCCTTTTCCACGTGCTGGTAGTTGGTCGCGCCAGCGCGCAGGCGAGCGCGTTTGAAACCGGGCAAGGGGTCGCGCAATTCACCCCGCAAGTCGAAGCGTTGGGTACGCAGATGGGCAGTGGCCGAGTGTTCGTGATCATGGTCGTGTCCGTGATCGTGGTCATGGTCATGGCCATGATCATGGCTGTGCCCGCCGCAGTGCAGAGTGGCACCGTGCGGGTGGCAGTCCTCGTATTCGTGGCTATGGCCGGGCAGGCCGTAACTGTCTTCGCGATAGGAGTAGGCCGCGCCAATGTAGCCACGGTCGCCAATGAAGGACAGGCCTACGCTGCCGGTGTCGCTACTGGAGTTGGAGTCTTTGACGCGTCCATCTGTCCAGTTGGGGACGCGATAGTCGCGGCTGCGATGCGAGGCCCCCTCTACGTGCAGTGCCATATTGCCTTCACCTGCCGTCAACTCCACGGCACCAATCTTGCCGCGATCTGCCGTCGAACCTTGGGCACGGACCGAACCTTCAAACCCTCTTTCTGGAATTGCGGTGGGGATTTTGCGGTCCAGCACATTGACCACGCCACCAATCGCGCCACCGCCGTAAAGCAGGGCAGAGGGGCCACGCAGTACTTCAATGCGTTCTGCCTGCCAGGTGTCGACGGTAATAGTGTGATCGGGGGAAATGGCCGAGGCATCCATGACTTCGGCGCCATCGCTCAGCACTTTGACGCGGGGGGCGGTTTGGCCGCGAATTACGGGACGGCTTGCACCGCTGCCAAAGCTGTCTACGTGTATGCCGACTTCACCGTCCAGCAGTTCTCCCAAGGTGCCAGCGCGACGAAGCTCCAGCTTGGGGCCTTGCAAGACCGTGGTGGCCGTGGCCAGTTCTGTTTGTCGCAAGGCCAGGGGACTGGCGGAGATGCGGATAGGGGCCAGCTGAGGGATGGGTTCTTCAATCTCATTGGCTTGTGCAGAGGCGCAAAGCAGCAAGGCCAGGGCCAGTGGCAGGGGACGTGGTTTGAAATACATCTCATCTTCCGGTTTGTTAATTTTGGTGATGTTATAACATAACAATAAATATTTGAAAAAGAGGGGAAACCATTTTTTGAAAAGGGAAAAGAGGGAAAGGAGTTGCTTGTAGCTGGGTAGAGTTTGGCTAGATTGTCGGGTAGCTTGGCGGTGGGTTTTTTGTTTGAGTCAGCTGGGAGGGAAGGATTTTGGTTTGGCAGCCCCTGTGCTGAAAAAGATGGTTTACCGCCCTGGAGCAAGGAAGGAGGCTTGGAATAAACGCCTGAAAATCGGCTGCATGCACGTCTGATTCAGAGTAAAAATTCGACATGCTATTTGACCTTCCCGATTTCGATACGCTGTACACAGCCTTGCTCACCCGCGATGAGCGCTTTGACGGACAAGCCTTCGTCTGCGTGTCCTCTACGGGCGTGTTTTGCCGTCTGACTTGTCCAGCCAGAAAGCCCAAAGCCGAGAACTGCACGTTCTACGGCTCGATTGGTGAATGCATCGAGGCGGGCTTTCGGCCCTGCAAACGATGCCATCCGCTTCAGGCCGCCGCCCTGGAGGACCCGACCATCATCGCCTTGCTGCGGGAACTGGATGCCAAGCCTGGATTGCGTTGGTCGGAAGGGCATTTGGAACGAATGGGCTATGACTTGTCCACCGTGCGCCGTAGCTTCAAACGGCACTTTGGCATGACGTTTTTAGAAATGGCCCGACAGCGCCGCTTACGGGAGGGTTTTGAGACGCTGGCCACAGGGGGCAATGTGATCGCCGCGCAGCATCAGGCCAGCTTTGAGTCTGCCAGTGCGTTTCGGAGTGCTTTCGCTCGCCTGCTGGGCTGTGCGCCAGCAGCATTGCGCACGGACGGTTTGCTGCGTGCCACTTGGATACCCACTCCTTTGGGCGACATGATTGCCGTCAGCAGTCAGAGTTATTTGCACTTGCTGGAGTTCGTGGACCGTAAGGGCCTGCCTGCTGAGCTGAAACGCTTGCAAGCGTCGATTAAAGAGGGAATTGGCATCGGTGGAATGCCCCCCTCAGAACAAGCTGCTGCCGAGCTGACGGATTACTTTTCAGCGCGCTCAGATTGCTTCGAGACACCGCTGGCTTTGACCAGTGGCAGTGCCTTTACGCAAGAGGTCTGGCGCACTCTGCAAGGCATTCCAGCTGGAGAAACACGCAGCTACTCCGACATTGCCCGTCAGATGGGGCGGCCTACGGCTGCACGGGCGGTGGCACGGGCAAATGGGGCCAATCAGATTGCACTGATGATTCCTTGTCATCGCGTGATCGGTGCCGATGGTTCCTTGACGGGTTACGGGGGCGGGCTATGGCGCAAACAGCGTTTGATTGAGATCGAGC